>CAWISU010000059.1:0-147413 GCA_963838765.1 uncultured Acidobacteriota bacterium
GACCCAAGAGATCCGCCGTTAGGTTCGCTCGTGCTGATCTGTAAGTCGGTCACAGCAGCGGTACAGAATGGGCATTATGCGTGCGGGCTCAAGGTGATCGAAGATCACCGGCATGGCCCGTGGCGCCTCGGTTGCTCTGCCAGCAGCTGACAAAACCCCATTGCTCCGCCAGTTCCGGTTCTGGTAAATACCTGTGTCGATATTAACGTCTCTTCCAACTAAGGCAAGACCAGTGGTGGCGCTCGCATCAACGACGCACTATCCAGGTGAATAGTTCTATCGCGCCCAAAGCCATCAGCGCCAAGGACGGCTGCGCATCATGGCGCACGTGGGAGGCCGATCTGCGGGCATTGCTCATGGAGAGGGCGCGTCGACCGTGGCACGGTCTGCGTCTATCTCTTCCAGCCTGAACGGCTCAACTCCACGCTGCGGCTCACCCGGAGACTCTCATCGGAGCTGAGATGATCGGTTGGGGCCGGGCTTGTACCAAGGCTGAACATGCCGTCATGCAGCAGAACCGGAGCCTTGAGCGCAAGGTCATTATGCCGCTCGAACGGTACGATCGTGTCGAGTGCCGCACTCAGGTCCGCTGCAAGGTGGGGGACCATGTGCTGCCGCCCGGGGCGAGGTGCTCACCGCCACCGCCGCCATGCTGTGCAGCGCCGACAACACGATCATGTTCGGTGCATCGGCGGCATTCGACCAATACGGCCGGCGCCAGTATCCTGCCCCGGCCACGCGACGCGCTGCCGGTGGCCCTACTCATTATGGAGGAGCCCCGGTTTAGGTCCTTTTCCCGGCCAACGGGTCAGTTTCCCGGCCGACCCCCCGTAGCTATTCAGCCTGGGTGGCTGGGGGTGCGTGAGCTGGGGGCCGGGGCTGGCGGTGGCCGCGGCGAGGGCCTGGTTCCTGATCTTTGTCCCCCGGCCCGGCGTGTCGTGCTGGTCACCGATCGCCGGCTCTGATGAACTGCGGCTTGTGCCCGGTACGCCGCCTGTATCCCCGTCTGACCCGGCCGGATGGCTGCGTGCGCGGGTAGCGGAGCTGGAGGCCGGCAATGCCCGGCTGCGGCAGGCGGCCGCGGATCGCGATGAGCTGGCCGCGGCGCAGCTGGCAGCGCGGGACGCGCAGATCGAGGCGCTGGCCGCGCGGGTAGAGGAACTTCAGCGGCTGCTGGGCAAGGATTCCTCGACGTTGTTCAGGCCGCCTTCCTCCAGAACCCAAGGAAGTCTGCCTGGGTATACGAAGTCTGGAACTGGTGGCGCTGGCGGCGGCAGGGAAGATCGCCAAGTTCAGTGCCGAGGCGATGCAGGCGGCCATCGACCGCGGCCTGGCCGACCTCAAGCACTTCGAGGAGCTGGGCATCCTCAATGAAGGCATCGGGCCGGACCGCATCTCCGACTTTACCTGCAACGTGCTACGCGCCCAGCTGATCGCGTACACCCAGCGCGTCGTGCTGAGGCATCGCCTGGAGACGCGGTCGGTAAAGATCGCTGGCGCCGCGTACGATCCGCAGCGGGTGGCGTGGGTTACTGAAACGCACGAGCTGCCGTGGAACCCATACAACGAGCGGGCGGTGCTCCTGGTACCCGAACGCTTCCTGCGTGCTCTGCCAACCATCAATCCCGAAGACTGGTGGGAGAACTACGAGGCCGAGCAGTTGCGGGATGACATCAACTACGTAGTCATGGGCAAGGTCAACAAGAAGCACATCGTTGAGACGGCCCGTCGGCATATCGGCCACGTCGCTGGGTGGGCACGTGCTCAGGAGTCTCGGCCACCAGATCCTTACGATCTGCCCGCCGACAGTAACGGTGTGTACCAGTGGGATCGGGCGACGCGGCGCTACACCACCCAGCACCCGCTGGTGCTTGAACCGCCGCCAGACGATGACGCGTTCTTCGAGGTCATCGAACGCGTCATGGCCGAGTTTCGGCTGTATATCGAGGAGCAGCGCGGCTGGAAGCTGTTGTGGAACGACGACGGCACAGAGAAACCCGAGGAAGCGGCGCAGCTTGTTTTCCTCGGGATCGCCCGCAGCTACTGCCGTGCCAACAACATCGTCGTGGACCGGGAGGTTGAGCTGGGCCGCGGCCCGGTCGACTTTAAGTTTTCCAACGGGTATGCCAGACGTGCCCTGCTCGAGATTAAGAAACTCCACAACGGTAAATTCTGGAACGGGCTGAGGGCACAGCTGCCGTCTTATATGAGGAGCGACGAGTGCGACTTCGGCTGGTTTCTTTCGATCCGGTACCGCGAGAAGGGCACCTCGCTGGATGAACTGCGTCGCTTGCCGCACGAAGTCACGTTCATGGCCGAAATGACGGGAAAGTACTTGCTCTATAAAACCGTAGATGCGAGGCCGAAGCTATCGGCGTCCGAACTCGGCCCATCCGATGGACAAGTGGTTGAAGAATGACATAGACGAGGACGCGACGAAGCGCATGGTCCTGGCGCAACTGAGGCCCGTTTAGAGCGCTTCCGCAGCCCGGCACGTACGTTAGTGATAGATTTGCTTTTATCTCCGGCTAGTATCGGCGCCTTGCGGTGTACACAAGGGATGGGCGACGTGCGTGGGCTCCGCATGGACGGAGCGGCGGATTTGACAAGGGGCGGCGGCCCGTACGCTTGCTGGCGGATCGGGCTGGCTTCTGGCCTGCCCGCATGAGCCCGATGAGGGCCGCCGCGAGGGTTCCCTTGTCAAATCCGCCGCGGCCCTGGTGACTGCCTGGTCTTCAGCGGCCCAGAAGCCTATGCCCTTTCGCGCCAGCCGACCGGCGTTGGCCCGGCCGGAGCGGAGCGCCAGCGAGAGCGACGGCCAGGGCGCCGAGTCGGCGGCGCGAGCGGCCCCGTGGGGCCGCCTTGAAACCGTACAGAAAGTTCTCACACGGAGGTATTGCACAAGGGTATCGCACATGGGTATCGCACATGAGGGACCGGCATGGAAAGGACCCCGCATGAGTGCGCGAGCATCATCCCCCGGAGCGGCGGCTCTTCACTGAGCACATTCCCGGGCCGCATCCCCGGGTAATGGTGGCCAGCCTGCGGAGCATCCCGGGGAAGTACCGGTCATGCAATGTGAGCGCGTCGGCTAGCGGCGGGTGCTTGGCGCTGTAGATCCTGCGGAATTCCCCGAGGAGGTTGGATAGCTCGACAAGCCCCTCAGGGTGGTCGAGAACGCATTCCGGGATCTCGGTGAGGTACCCCGGATACCACTGCCGGAGGAAGCCCGCCAGCCAATCCGCGAGCTGGCCGCGGGCCGCTTCCCGTTCGGCTTCCGACAGGCCTGGCCACCAGGTAGCGGGAGGGCCCTTCGGGCTGGCGGCTATCGCGTCGTTCAGGGCTTCGGAGATCTTGTCCAGCCGGTCCCCGAGCTCCTGGCGGGTGAGCGCGAGGTTGCCTCGCAGCGCGGCCACCTGGATGGCTAGCGCTGCGAGGGCTTCTCCCTCGGCAGGGTTGGTCACGCGGCAGCCTCGCCGGTCTCGGGTAGCTCAGGGAACCTTTCGACGTTCCCTTCGTACTCGATCGCGGGGACATCTGGCAGCCAGTCCAGCGCCGCCCGGATCTTGGGGTTCATACCGAGGCGGAAGCTGAACCGGCGCCAGATCGGGCGCACCTTGACCGCGATGGGAGCGCGGTTCATGGCGATCACCAGGGCGCGGGACTCGGGCAGCTGCCTGATGTAGGCGGGCGGCACCACCATCTCGCTCTTTTCGTCTCCGTAGTGCCCGCAGACCTTGCTGACATCCTCAGCCATCTGGGCGTCGGAGTTGCCCGGCAGGATCACCTTGACTGAGGTGAGCGCCCAGATAGCCTCGGCGACCGCATGCCCGTAGCGCGCCCGCAGCTGGTGCGGGGAGTGCACCACGTAGCAGATCTGGATGCCCGAGCCCGCGGCCGTGGCGAGCCACTGGTCCAGGGGGACAGAGCAGGTCTGGGTGACCTCATCGCAGGCGAACAGGACCGGGACCTGGAGCTTGCCGTACCTGGTCAGGCTGCCCGCGAGCACACTGTCCCGGTAGAGTTTCTCGATCACGGCGCGGAACAGCGGAGCCGACTCGGAGTCCTCCCCGAGGTGATGAAATACGCCGTGCCGCACCGCTCGGCCCAGGCGCCTGCGTCGAGGTTCCGGACGCCCGGACCCGCCACCATGTCGCGCAGGCGCGGGACGGCGACCCAGCCGAGGCTCTTGCACAGCGTCATGCGGATGGAGTCTGCCGACTTGCCCTCGCGCTGGATCTCGATGGCGGCGGCCAGGAGATCCGGTGAGGCTTCGCTGCGGAGGGCAGCCTCCCGGACCTGGCTGTCACCTATCCGGTTCGCCCACTGCCACACCGCGTCAATCCCGAGGCCCAGGACGGCAGCCGCGTGCAGCAGCGCGCCGAGTGCCACGCGGCTCTTGCCCAGCCAGAATTCCATGTCGCCCTGGTCCCCGGTGGGACCGACCAGCGCTGATGCGGTCCGCAGCGCGATGTCCGGGGCGATGCAGTCTCGCACGATGTCGGGCCGGAGCGTGCTGTCGATGCCGCCGATGCCCTCGGGGTTGAACACCTCGACCGGACCGAGCTGCGCCCGCTTGCCCGCGGTCAGCCGGTACACGTCGGCGCGGGTGGTTACCGACACCACCGCGCCGGGGTGGGAGTAGATCCGGTCTGCCAGGACCCCGGTCTTGCCGGTGCGCTGCGGCGCGATAATGCCGACCTGGTCCTCGCCGCGAGCCCAGATCCGGCGGAACCACTGGGCGCGGCCCAGGCGCACGGCGTACCGGGTAGCCGGAGAGAACATCCGCCACCAGAGCCCCATGTCCGGGCGGGACCTCCGGCCCGAGTAGACCGCAGCCCACCGGGACCAGCGGATCAGGATCTCCATATGGCTGGCGAAGCCGGGACCCGGCTTCATGCGCAGGCGGGTCCGCCATTTCATCCGCCGGACCTGGAGCTTACTGAACACCGTGCCCCTGATGAACAGCGCCAGCAGCAGGATGAGCGCTAGCAGCGTGAGGATCATGTGCGTCATGACGCCGCTCCGTTCGCGAGTTCCCGGCGGGACGCGGCGGCTTCCAGCCGGTTCAGCTCCTCGCCCGCATAGGTCCGGCCCGTCCCGGGCTGCAACCCGACCAGAGGGGCGATCTCGGCGGCGACCCGGGAGGCGACGACTTCCCAGAGCCCGCAGAATGTTGGATGAGATACGTCGCTCCCGCGCCGCCTTCGCGGGCGTCATCAGCGAGCCGGGTCACCGCATCCCATTGGTGGTATCGGGGGAAGATGACCCGGCGGGTGGGTGTCGATCCCTTCGGGGCCAGACTCGTCGAAAGAGTCAACGAACCGGCCGAGAATGTCGAGCCACGCGTCGTATGACCAGACGTTCTCCCAGAGGTACGCAGTCGCGTAGCCGTCCGGGTTGGGTGGATTGCCCTTGCCGCAGGAGAGCTTGCCAGGATCACTCCCTCGGTTGAATGGCAGGAACTCGGTGTTTGACCGATCGAGTTTCGTCGTCATGAGACGAGAGATGGATCGACCGCGAAGTGGACAACGGCCCGGTTGGAGAGCAACACATCGCGGGGATCACGATCGTCCATGTACTGCTTGATTCCATCGTCGACGGTCTGCCCATTCAGTGGGCTCTTCAGCTCGGCCGTCGCGACCGGCAGACCGTTGACAAAGAGCGTCAGGTCCAGGGTGTTTGTATGGTCTGCGCTGTATCGGAGTTGCCGTGTGACCGAGAGCCGGTTCTTTCCATACAGCTCCAACAGAGTCGGATTCAATCCCGACGCAGGTCGGAAATGGGCGAGCTTGAAGGTCACGCCCTGGTCGTCGGCACCCTTTCGCAGCACGGTGATCGTGCCGCGCTTGTCGAGGAGCGAAACGAGGCGCGCGACGAGTTTCGTCCTTGCCGTCGCTTCGTCGCGTCCGTAGCGGGAGACAAGTCGGTCCCACTCCGCCGGCTGCGTCTCCGTGATGAACTCGAACAGCGTCGCCGTATCAAGACCTGTCGCTGGATCAAAATCACTTCGGTTGCCTTCCGTATATCCACCGTGAGCAACCAAGGATGCAACGACGTCTTCCTCGAACTTGGCTTCCTTGACGTGCGAGGGCATCAGGCTGCTCTCGCAGCTACGACGCCACCGGTGACCGCGGCAGTGATCAACGCCTGACGGTGCTCAAGCAGTAGCTCAATCTGACGCCCGACTTCCGACTGCAAAGATCGAACTTCAGCCCACGATCGATTGGTGCGGCGAACTAGCTCCTCTTGGTCCGAGAGAGAGAAATCGGTACACGAATGGACTTGATGATGTCCAAATTGATCATCTGTCGGGTCGCACCACGCGCCTCGATCGTCAGTGCGTCGGCACCCGAAGGGGGACGACAGGAATAGAGCTAAGTACTCCGGTAGCACACGCGTCTTGGTTGACCCGAGCACAGAAGCACTTGCCTTTGACGATCGCGTCACCGATGTCGTCGGGTGCCACACAGCCTCGTCCGGCGTGATTTCGGTCGTCACCGAGACCCGCATAGAAACCCCGGCCCCTATGTGGAATGAGAGTCACGTGGATTGGGACTGGTACGATCGCGTCGGTAAGGACCCCGCCACCATGAACGGTTTCGTCTGGAGTGCAGGATTCTACGCCCGGACAAAATCAGGGCAGCCGTTCTATGACGTCGATGGTATCCGCGCCATGGGTTACTACGACGGCGGCGACCTCAACTACTACTATTTCATGGCCTCAAACTTCGCCACCTCGGATCGATGGTTCAGCCCGTTAATGACACGCACATCTCCGAATCGCGAATATCTTGTCGCCGCTACTTCACAGGGATATGCGTATCCCGTAGGCACAGATGCGCAAGACAGTAAGCTGCTGACGGCGACGACAATCTTTCAAGAACTCCAAGCCGCGGGCATCAGTTGGAAGATTTATGTGGATCCCATCAACAGCAAATGCCCGCCCCCCTATAGCGATAAAGCCTGCCTGGTAACCTTGAGCTACATACAGAATTTCAAATGGAGCGAATCCATTCCGACTCTATATCCCAACAACATCGGCACCATAGGCTTTGAAGGCTCTGATTACGACAACGACGTGAAGAATGGAACCTTGCCGGCAGTCGGCCAGATTGAGCCCGCAACCGACGCGGGTTACGATGAGCATCCATCAGACTTTGACGCGGTGCCGAATTACATGCAACACGGCGCCAACTATGTCTCCGGGCTGATCAACGAGCTGATGGCAAGCAGTTCCTGGAAAGATTCGGCCTTCATTCTGACCTTCGACGAATTCGGAGGTCTCTACGACCACGTTCCACCCTACAACACTGTCAGTCCGGATGGCATCAAGCCAGTGGATCTGCGCCCATTCGATATTTGTGCGACGACTACGGGGCCGACCTGTGACTTCGTCTACACCGGTTACCGTGTGCCTCTGCTCGTAGTCTCGCCCTATACAAGGCAGAACTACGTCTCGCACACCCCGGCCGATACAACTGCGATTCTGAAGTTCATAGAAACTCGTTTCAACTTGGCTCCACTTACTAAGCGCGACGCGGCGCAAATGGACATGACCGAGTTCTTTGATTTCACTAACCCGGTTTGGCTGACTCCTCCAAGCCCGCCGGCCCAAAACGTCAGTAATCCTTGCTACCTGGATCATTTGCCATAGGGAAGGCAGGTTAGCGGGTCGGCAGCACGCGTCTCAGTCCTCCAGAACCCTTGCGGAGCAAGGCAACCCGCCTTGCTCCATTCCCATCCAAAATCGCGCTAGTAGTAGAAGAAAGAGCGTGCCACCGTATGTCTGGATCTGGCTTGAAGTATCGTGCCGTTATTTTCTGTCTCACTGCAACATTCCTGACCATTCTTTGCGGTTGCGGCGGAGGGGCAAGCAGTTCCAGTTTCCCCACGGGTTCCGTCCAACTTGTTGTCCAATCCGCCGGTGGTGGCGGAGGAACTGTCAGCAGCAATCCTGCAGGCATCAATTGCGGTCAAACCTGCACCGCCAGTTTTTCTAGCGGGACTCAGGTGACACTGACTGCGTCCCCGGCAGCGAACTCCTTTTTTGCGGGATGGTCAGGCGCCTGCAGCGGCACCGGCAATTGCCAGGTGACTCTGATGCAAAACGCCTCCGTGATGGCCAACTTCAGCACTTCACCGGTACTGACTGTGGCCCTGAACGGCACCGGACAAGGCACGGTCACGAGCAACCCCTCCGGCATTAATTGTGGACAAACTTGCAGCGCGAGCTTTGCCTCGGGAACCGTGATAACTCTCACCGCGACCGCCGCTGCGAACTCAACGTTCGCGGGATGGAGCAGCGGACTAACTGTAGTAGCGGCCCCACTTGCGCGGTGACCCTCAGCGCGAGCGAGAAGGTAACTGCAACCTTTAACGTTGTCGCAAGCGAGCCTTCGCTAAGCGTGGCTCTTTCGGGAACCGGCACGGGTACGGTCACCAGCAGCCCTTCGGGCATTAATTGCGGCACAACCTGCAGCGCTAGCTTTAGCTCTGGAACTCAGGTAACGCTCACCGCGACCGCGGCCGCCGGCTCACTTTTCGCTGGATGGGGCGGAGCCTGCAGTGGCGCCAATTCCACTTGCCAGCTCACGCTAACCTCCAACGTGTCCGTCACCGCGACCTTTACCAATCAAGCGCCCCCGCCACCTACGTTAACCGTGACTCTTGCAGGAACTGGCGCGGGTACAGTCTCAAGTAGTCCCGCCGGAATTAGTTGTCAACCCACCTGCAGTTCGGCCTTTCCCTTGAACAGTCAGGTGCAGCTTACTGCGGCAGCGGCAGCGGGCTCGAATTTCGCGGGATGGACTGGAGCCTGCACTGGCGCCAATTCCTCTTGCACTGTGAC
Source organism: uncultured Acidobacteriota bacterium (assembly GCA_963838765.1). GTDB lineage: Bacteria > Acidobacteriota > Terriglobia > Terriglobales > Acidobacteriaceae > JABDBE01. Next base: position 8,852 of record CAWISU010000059.1, read on the forward strand.
GATGACGGGAAACCAGCAAGTCGGGGCGAACTTCACCCTTGCCCAAGGTATTAACGTTATCAATCACATCATTTTCCTGGCACAGGAGAATCGCTCGTTCGATCATTACTTCGGCGCAATGCGAGAATACTGGGCCCAGAACGGCTACCCCGACCAAGCATTTGACGGTCTGCCCCAGTTCAATCCCGGTGGACAGGCGCCGACCAACCCGGGCTGCAATCCCGCCGACCCTCCGCCAGACGGTTGCGTGTTCGACCCGACTAACCCGATTACTTCGTATCATCTGATTACGCAGTGCATAGAAAACCCGAGCCCTTCCTGGAACGAGGCTCACGTGGATTGGGACTACAACGATCACGTTGGCAACAACCCTGCTACCTTGAACGGGTTCGTCAACATGGCAGCCGGCGACGCCAGAGTCGACAAGTTCTATGACGTCAACGGCATTCGCGCCATGGGCTATTACGATGGCGGCGACCTGAACTACTACTATTTCATGGCCTCGAACTTCGCCACCTCGGACCGATGGTTCCACCCCGCAATGACGCGTACCCATCCGAACCGCGAGTATCTGGTCGCATCAACATCGCAAGGATACATCTATCCGGTAGGTACAGACAGTAAAGACAAGGCGCTGCTAACAGCCCCCACCATCTTTCAGGAGCTTCAGGCCGCGGGTATCAGTTGGAAAATTTATGTCAACCCCACGAATACCAGTTGCAGCGGACCTAACTACGATCCACACTGTCTGATCAACTACAGCTATATGCAATTCTTTCAGTGGGGCCAGCAGATCCCGAATCTATATCCGAATAACATAGGCACAATTGGCATCACCGGCTCTGACTACGACAATGACCTGCAGAACGGAACCTTGCCGAATGTTGCCCTCATCGAGCCTGCTACCGACGCCGGTTTCGATGAGCATCCATCAGTCTCGGACTCCGCCCCGAATCGTATTCAAGAGGGCGCATACTATGTCGCGAATCACATCATCAATCCCCTCATGGCCAGCAGTTCCTGGAAGGATTCGGCGTTTATTCTGACCTGGGATGAAAATGGAGGCCTCTACGACCACGTTTCGCCGCAACCCACCGTTAGTCCGGATGGCATTCCTCCAGTTGATTTTCTGCCGGGCGATATTTGCACGCAAGGCGGTGGGCCTACTTGCGACTTCGTATACACCGGTTACCGGGTACCCCTGGTCGTAATTTCCCCGTATGCGCAAAAGAACTACGTTTCGCACACCATAGCCGATACCACTGCAATTCTGAAGTTCATTGAAACACGTTTCAACCTGCCATCTCTGACCAAGCGGGATGCCGCGCAGATGGACATGACTGAGTTCTTTGATTTTAGTAACCCGGCGTGGCTAACTCCCCCAACCCCACCACAACAAAACACCAGCAATGCCTGCTATCTGGACAAATTGCCTTAGTTGGGTGGGGCGCGAAAGTGTGTGCGTGAGAACTAGAATTTCGACGAGATGGTGGAACAAAACGGCGAATCTGTAGCCGCGAAGCGGCGTAAGAGTGGAGCCCACGGCGAAAGCCGTGGGTAAAAGTGGGAAGCCAATATCAGCCCCAGCGGGGCGAAAGATTAGTTCTCACCACACGCAAAAGCCCCACCCTCAGCCCACTCAACAAATACCTGGAGCAACCCTTTTCCCTGGTTTGCCCTCTGAACATTGGCACCTATGAGCTTTAAAGCGAAATATAGCAGCAACAAAGTTCTTGTTGCATGCCGGCAATGGCGCAGCAGCGTGACGGTTATTGTCACGTGCCTTCTCCTGTTAACCGTTGCGGTCCAGGCTCAAACACCTTCTTCGATTCCGGCTCCCCCCGGCGCAACTGGCGTTGCCGAGGCGGCCCCGGCTCCCAGCGCTGCACCTGCTCCTCAAAGCAACGAATCAACCACAGCACCACCGCCGCAGGCTGAGCAACAGGCTCCTTCGGGAGGCGACGACACCATTTTCGTATTCAAGAAGGAAGTTCAAGAAGTAATGTTGCACGCCACGGTCGTCGACGATCAGCGACGCCTGGTTACCAATCTCGACCGCCCGGCATTTACGGTCTACGAGGACGGAGTAGCACAGAAGACTACGTCATTTCACCGCGACGATGTCCCCGTGGCAATGGGCATCGTCATCGACAACTCTGGCTCCATGCGCGAGAAGCGCGAAAAGGTGAATCAGGCCGTCCTCAATCTGATTCGAGCCAGCAATCCCAACGATGAAATCTTCGTGGTCAACTTCAGCCAGGATTCCTATCTTGACCAGGACTTCACCTCCGATATCAATCTTCTTCAGCAAGCTCTGCAGAAGGTCACCTCGCAAGGCAGCACCGCTCTTTATGACGCCATCGTCGCTTCCGCTGTCCATTTGAAGAACAACACCCGCGTGGACCGAAAAGTTTTGCTGGTGATCACCGATGGCCGCGACAACGCCAGCCAGGAAACCCTGCAGCAGGCTACGCGCCGATTGCAGCAGGAGAATGGTCCGACGCTCTATGCCGTTGGCCTGCTCAGCGACGAGCTTCAACCATCGGGCACCGGCGCCCTGCAGAGCCTCGCCGACAGCACCGGCGGAGTCGCCTTTTTCCCCAAAGGCCTGGATGAGGTAGACGAAATCACCCGAACCGTGGCCCGCGACATTCGCAGTCAATACACGATCGGTTACAAGCCAACCAATCCAAGGCAAAATTCCAATTACCGCAAAATTCTGGTCACCGCCCAGGCCCCAGGCTATCGCAAACTAACCGTCCGCACTCGAAGTGGATACTATCCGGGCGAAGCGGTCCGCTGACAGGTCAGATTTCTTGATCCCCTCAGCAGGTCTATTTGGAATTGTGTTTCGGGTTCTGTGATTTCTGCGCACTCGAATCCCTTAGCCAACCTTCGACTTCCTTCCGGCATCCGAAGCGTGCCACTCTACATCCGCAAGTGGACTCAGGAGAAAAAACATGTCGTGCCAGGTCAAACTCATCGTTTGCTTCGCCGCCACGCTATGCACGGCCGTGGCATTTGCTCAGGCTGCCCCCGCACCAACCGACGCAAACGTTCAAAACAGTACGTCGCCCGTTGCTTTTGTCTACGTATCCAGTAATAAAGGCCAAACCACGAGGGCATTTGCCGCAGCCCCGAATGGCGCGCTTACCCCCGTGCTTGGTTCGCCTTTCCGCACTCCCTATGTAGCGAGCATGGCGGTGAATGCAAAGTATCTTTTTGTTACAGACACGCTTTACATTTACTCGTTTTCTATTGCTCCGGATGGCGCCATCAAGCAGGTCGCCTCGATAAACGCGCAACAGTACAACCCGGGCAGTTACGGCGGTCCCGGCATCCTGTTCCTCGATCGCTCCGGCGCAAACGTGTATGACACGGACTTTTATTGCTGTGGAGACAGCGACGCCTTACAATTTTTCGGCCTCGATGATTCTACCGGCGAGTTGAGTTACATCGGGGTTACGGCTGCGACGTGGTCATACTTCGAACCGCTGAGCTTCATTGGGAACAATGTCTATGGATACGCCTCCGAATGCAGCGAGTATTGGGCTATCTACGGGTTCCAGCGAAATAACGATGGAACGCTCACCGCGTTGAACATTAATCCCTGGGTTCCAACTGCGCCGAAAGGATATTTCTACTGTCCCAACCAGGCGGTCGCCGATTCCGCGAACGACATCGCGATGGCCCTCACGCCAACCGACGGATACAAATCGTCAGAAACCGCCCCTCCGCCCCAGCTTGCGACTTACACAGCCGATAGCTCGGGAAACATCACCACCAAAAGCACCCGTTTCAACATGCCGAAGACCGCAATTCCGGTCATCACCGACATTGCGATGTCCCCATCGGGCAAACTTCTTGCGGTTGCGGGACTGAATGGATTACAGGTGTTCCACTTCAATGGGAGCAAGCCAATCACGCACTATACCGGACTGCTAACCAAGGATGAGGTCGATCAGATCTATTGGGACAATGACAATCACCTCTATGCCACCAGCCGGCCCGCAGGAAAACTGTTCGTATATACAGTCACGCCGACCAGCGTAAGCCAGGCTCCTGGGTCACCGCACAGCATAACGAAACCGCAGAATATAGTCGTCCTATCCAAGAAGTAGTTTCTGGCGAGGGAGTTTGCAGCTTTCGTTCCGATGCTTGGATCGTCAGGTCGTTAGACGGTTGAGGAATTAGATTCGTCGGGCCGGGCTACCAGATTCCCTTATCGCTTCCCGTAATCTTCATCCCTACGGCCGCAGCCGTAGCCAGATATGGCAACAAGCTGAGCCGGGCGCTGCTCACTAACTCTCGATTACGCAGCAAAGTTGTGAGTTGTGCCGCGTACAGCGCAGCCGATTCCGGCAAAATCGGCACTCGTAAAAAATCTTTGCGGAAGTGGAGCTTATCGCCACCGAACTGCGCCGACGCCCTCACGAATGACGGAAGATCCAGACCTTCCCCCCGGTAGGATTCTACGTAATCCGACACAATCGCAAGATAAGTCGCAGCCCCTTCCCAGATGCCAGCCGCTGTTGCAGAAGAACGCAAATCCTCGTAATCAATAGCGCCACCGTCAGCAAGGCTCGCACTGTCGACAATGTCGCACAACCGGAAATAAAAATGCCGGTACATCCGTTGCAAGGTGGAGATCATCAGCCGGTCCGACACCGCAGGCACCCGAAAAGTGTGGTCTCCAACTTGAACTACGCGCGCCCGCCGAGCGAGCGAGGCCGCGATTGCAGTCTGTTCTCCCGTTTGACCCAGCCGGCCCATGTGAATCTCAACCGCCTCCGGCAATCCTGGGATAACAAAATTCCATTTGTTCGCCAAACGGTCTCCCCAACTGCGCGGCGCAACCTCAGCGTGGAAACGCTGCGTCATCAGGCGGATTACGTCGTCCGGGTCCGTATTGGTGTACAGATCCAAATCGCTGCCCAGGTCCGGCCAGTGATCCAGCGACTTAATCACTGTGATGTCATAACCCACTGCTTCGAAGCCGTCACAAATCGCTCGCAGAAACGAAACCGCGTTGTCGATGCGCGCCTTTTCAGCCGCGATCGCAGTTGTTGCCCACTCCGCGCGGTCGCGGTCGCCACAACTGTCCGCAATCTGTCGAAAAACTTCCAACCCGCGCACGACCACGTGATTGGAATTCGCTAGGCCCGCCAAATCGTCAAATTCCTCCCGGCTGACTTCTGCGATCGCGTCCGGCGCCGCAAACGATGCCTCGCCTCCACCCAGCAAAAGCCGCGAAAGGATGCTCAGAGACTTACTCGCACCGAAGGGAAAAATTGTCTTAGGCGTCATATTTTGGCCAGAGTCCATAACTACACAGGATCAGAACGTAACTGCCGCAAAATCACTCGCGCCTTCAGGCGCTGCAGTCGCAAAACTCACCTCTATGGATGCGGCTGCGAACCACCCGGCGGCGCAGCCGACGGTTCCGCCGCCGCAGGCTGCGGCACGGGCTCCACAACCGGAGTATTGTCACGGTGTTTCAATCCGACCGGCCCCGGATTCCGCCGCCTAGCCTCATTTTCCTGTGTAATCTCGCCGTCCACCTTCTGATCGCTATCGCTCGCGACCGCAAACAGCCGCATCCCCTCCGCCGACTGCCGCGTCGCAAGCCCAACTTTGTCTTTAGCGTCTTCGGCCCTACGCGCTCTTTCGTAAAAGAACTCGGCCGTCTCAAGGTCGCCATCTCTCTCAGCGAGATAACCAATGTTGTTCAGTGAAAATGCGCTGTTTGGATTCAGCGAGTAAGCCTTCAGGAAATCCTGCCGCGCTGCAGACCAATCATTGTGATTCGTCGCCGAAACTCCACGCACGTTCAGCAAAACAGCCTGCGCCTGTGCAGTAGCCGCATTTTGCATACGCTCACGCAATTTCTTCGCACTGTCCTGCGCCATTTCGCTGACAGGCTTCCCTCTCCACGCCCGATTCAGCGTAACGATCACCGGCTCCGCAGAATGCGAATCCGCCACTGCCGTGTAATACTTCAGCGCCTCGTCGTAATCTCCCCGCGCCTCTTTGGCAACTCCCAAATTGTTCAACGTATATGCATTCCGCGGATCCAGCGTCAACGCTTTTTCCAGCACCATGATCGCCTCTGGCGCCCGCCCTTGCGACAACAGCCGAATCGCCTCGACGTTCATGCGATTAACCCGCATCGGCACGTCCTTCAGGCTGCCAAATGCATCCCGCATCGGTTTGCCTTCCAACTGCTGTACGCTGGTGCGATCAATCACCGCATCCGTGGCCTGCTCCGACGCCAACCCATAAAGTTTCTGCGCCCGCTCCAATTGACCCTTCAATTCAGAAACGTACCCGAGGTTGTACAGGGTAAAAGGGTCGGCGGGATCAAAAAGATATGCCTGATAAAAAAGCGTTTCCGCCTTCTCATACTGCTGTTTCTGGATCGCCTCCACCCCTTCCCGATTAAGACGCTGCACCGGCGTAAGATGGCTGCGTTTCGGAAGAGTGATCTTCAGGTCCCCAGCCCGTGCCTGAGCCGCCAATCCCGCCATGACCATGGCGCCAATTATTGCCAGCCAGCTAAGTCGTTTCGCAAACATGCTTTACCTCTAGCTTCGTTTAGAGTCCGGGGACCGCTCTTCCAAGCTTGAATTTGGATGCGCCGGCCCCGACCGCGTTGCCCGCTAAACGAGAGATTCTTATAGGGAATGAAGCTCCTAGCTTCTAGCGAAGTCTAAGGCTAGAAGCTAGGAGCTAGAAGCCGATCTTCCCAGGCCACCGTTTCCCCCCTCGCACCATCCAAGAGTACCGATAGAAATCCAACGACGGATACAGGTGTCCTCATGGTTCGCTTTCTAATAGTTGCCATCCTCAGCAGCGCAGCATTTGCCCAACTGCCGAACCCCGCAGACGTAAAGTCAGCCCAGATTCCCGGCGACGAATTGGTCTCGAAACTAGGAGGCCCGACGGGCTTTCTGCCTGACCTGCCCGCCATGCCTCGCGGCAAAAGCACCGTGATCGGCGGATCGATTCGCCAGGTCGACGGCGTCCGCGACCAACTCACCCTGAACATCTTCGGCGGGCACCGGATGAAGGTTCTATTCGACGAACGTACCCAGGTCTATCGCGATGGTCAGAAAACCTCGCTGCGCGATCTTCGTGAAGGCGACCACGTCTCAGTCGAGACCATGCTGGACGGAACCACAGTCTTCGCCCGCAGCATTCACATGTTGTCCAATCTGCCCGAAGGAGAATGCCAGGGCCAGGTAGTCAGCTACGATCGCGGCAAAGGTGAACTCATGGTGCGCGATTTGCTCTCGCCCGCGCCCATTAAACTGCACGTCTCTTCCGCAACCACGATCGTCGGCCAGGGTCAGGCAGTTTCCACCGGTGACCTGATCGCGGGAACGCTCATCTCCATTCACTTCCAAGCCGATAGCACGGGACAAAACGTCGCCAGCAAAATCGCCGTGCTCGCCACTCCCGGCAGCGCATTCGTATTCAGTGGGAACGTAGTCTTTCTCGACCTGCACCGCGGCCTGTTGGCCCTGGTCGATCCCCGCGACGACAAGCGCTATGAAATCTCTTTCGATCCCGACCGATTCACCATCAGCCGCGACGTCCACGAAGGCACACCGGTCACAGTCACCGCCAACTTCGACGGCACCCGCTACGCCGCAAGCGCAGTCACGGTAAACCCGCCCGCAAGCAAATAGACTTTACTAACCTATTGTCATTTCGAGCGCAATAGGATCATCCGCGAGTGCGGCAGGTGGCCCATTCTAAATTTCGCGTTCTTTGCGAAATTTAGAGTGGGGAAGTTGGAGTTGTGTGGGGATGTTCAGATCTCCTCAGGGTCTGTCATCCCCACCGCAACAGATCACCGCGACAGCGGTGTACTGTGGAGCGTCGCGTCTGCCCTCTTTTGCCGAAGCTCCGAGCGAAGTCGAGGAGGAAGTCGAAGGGGACCCCGGGGGCTGGCCCCCCCAGACCCGAATCGTGAGTTGTGATCGCCTGGTTTCGACAACTATCTATCCTATTTGGGGTCTGCCAATCAACGAGTTGTACACGTCAGGCCCTTGCCGTCCATTGATCCGATATCCGTCAGAGGCAAATCTTAGCGTGATTTTTCGGTCAAAAGTTGAGTAATCCGCTGCAGTTTAATCGTATACAGGATATATGTCGGCTCTGCCCATGACATTGAATACGACAGCCGAAACCGAAACGGCAAAGATTGCGCGAGGCTTACGTGAGCGGGATATGGAGCTTCTTGCGGACCTGGCGGAGCGCTATCAGCATCGACTGGTGCGCTACCTGCTATACCTCATCGGGAGGCGAGACTATGCTGAGGACCTCGCGCAGGAGACCTGGATTCGCGTGCTGCAACGGGGCAGCCAGTACAACGGGCGGCAGCGGTTTGATCCATGGCTATTCGCGATCGCCCGCAATTTGGCGATAGATGACCTCCGGAAAAAACGAAAAGCGGTAGAGACAGCCTCCTTGCCAAATGATCGCGATGCAATCCTGCTGGTACCCTCCTCCGGTCCTTCCCCATTCGAAGCCGCGGCTCGAAGCCAAGACGCAATGCGTCTGGCCGGCCGGCTGCAGATTCTGGCACCCCTGTATCGCGAGGCTTTGCTGCTGAGGTTTCAAGAAGACATGTCTCTTCCGGAGATCGCTCAGGTCGTGGGTGCCCCTGTTACAACGGTGTCGTCCAGAATCTATCGCGGTCTTGCAACACTGAGATCCGCGTTTGAGGAGGGTGATTCGCATGGAGGGTGACAAGAGATTTCGCGAGCTTATTGACAGGTCTTTCGCAGAAGAGATTTCAGAGGGCGAAAGACAGCTCATCCGTGACCACATCCGCGACTGTGATGGCTGCAAGCGCTACGTCGAGCTAACTGCGCGTACGATTCGGGGGTTGCGGGAATTCGCCTTTACTAGTGAACCAGATTCGAATGCCCAGGTCCGTGAGATTCTTGCGCATCACGCCGGGATAATGCGACAGCACAACGTGCAATCCAAGATCTGGGCTGCATTCGCTGTAGCACTCTCGATGTCATTTGTCGGATCGGCACTCGTGTACCAGATGGCCAAGCGCCTGGCGGTCCCAATGCATTTCGACACTTCCCAAGTCCAGCCAGGCGTGCTCATCTTTTGGCTGCTGCCATCTCTTTGCTCGGCCTTATGTCTGCTCGCGGCCCCTGGTGAGAATAGAGGTATTGCATGACAGAGCAATCGGCGGTGCTTTTGATAGCGTTCTTGGCCGGGCTTGTAGTTGCGGCTGTCTTGCTGGGAACCGCAAGACGGAATGTTCTACCCAGGTTTGCAATGGCCATCGCAGCACTGGCGATCCCGAGTTGGGTAGTCTATTTCGCTTCCAGCCAGGGCCGTTCCCTACTTGCTTCCGAAGGATTTCTCAGCGCCATGCCGGACGCGCTTTGGTTTGGCTTAACGTTTGGCGTCTTCACCGCGGCTTTTTTCCTTGCCCTCGGATATGTCTATGGGGACGCAAAAAGGCGTCAAATGCCCGCTTGGGCCTGGGTGATTGCTGCTTTCCTCATACCCAATTTCATTGGATTCATCCTTTATTTTCTGTTCCGAGGGCCTCTCCTTGGGCCTTGCAGTTCCTGTCGCAAGCCGATTCGAGGGGGAGAAGCATTCTGCTCACACTGCGGATGCTCGCAGGGTTCCAGTATCGGACGCGTCGCAGCTGACACTCGCACCATCTGAAGTAAAAAGGCAGTAATAACCTTGCATCGCACAAAACGGAGGACGGTATGAAACGTGAGCGCGCCTTACAGGTCGTGTTGGTGTTGGTGGGCTTGTTTTATTGCTTTTGGGGCTATCTCCTGTTCGACGCTCTGTGGCACCCTAGCTGGCTTAGCGGGCATACCGACGTCATGCCGATGTTCCTGAGCCTTAACGCGGCGCTCGGGCCCTGTCTGTTGCTGGCCGTTAAGCAGCCGGCCAAGCATCGCTTGATGATCGCCTATGGGGCGTGGTCAAGCCTTGCCCATGGGTTCACGATGACAATCATGTCGGCGCAGGCCGCGGCGCACGGGATGCACAGGAAGGATAGCCCCCAGGACATTGTGATCTTTGTCGCGATTGGAGTCGCGCTGCTTGCACTCCTCCCGGCAAAACAAGCATCACCGGCCGGTGCGCCTATCAGTGAGCCGCGCTTTGCCGAACGCTAGGGGAACCTTCCACCGCCGTGCGGGTACCGAGATACAAGGACTCCTCAGCGGAACGCGGCGATTCGCCGGGTGCCCCACCCTTTCCGCGCTTTTTGCGGAAGGGTGGGCTTCGAGGCTCCAGAGTTGGCCCTGTTTTCCCCTTGACTTACGGCTTCCAAGCTAGATATCCTATGTCATTGATATATTATCAATAAGTTAATAACCGATCATCGACAAACCGACCCATCAACAGGCCACTCGCGCTAAGGGAAATAGCGGCGGGGTGGCCCAGACAATCGCGCTTCACTTCACTCCGGAGGGTGCCCCGTCCAAGCTCCGCTTGGGCGGGGGTGTTCATCGACTCCTCCAAGCCCGCACCTCCTCCCAATCTCGCATTGACGCCGGTCGTTGCCAAAAGGATATTATTTCTCAAAGCAACATTAGCTCCTTGACAACTGAATAGTTTTCATTCCGGGAACGTCCAGAAGGACTATTTGAGGAATTGCCCGAGCTAAGTCTTTATTTCGGAATATTTTACGCGTAAGTCCTTATTCCTCAAAGATTTTGGGGCTGGTCTCGCCCTAACCCCATGATTCCAAAAGATCGAGGGGGGAGGGGGGGATACCCAGGTAATGGCAAAAGTGAAACCTGGTTCCGAATCGGGACAGATTTCTCAATCGTCGTTCCGCGGCTTGGGAAGGGTGTCTGGCGAGTGGGCCGCTGCCGAGCTTCGCTCGGCTGGATCCGGTTTGGTGAGGCTGGGAAGGTTGAAGCCCGCAAATCTATGGGACTCAAATGTCACAGCCGAAAGCCATGACCTCCCACCGCTTGATGAGCACGAAACAGTGGCAGAACCGCTTTACCGGGAGCTGTCCCGGTTCCTCAACTCGCGGACAATATCTTCGTTCGGTAGGTTTCCAAAGTGTCTTCCTCGTCGCCGCACATCAGGTAGATGTTGAACTGCGTGACGCCGACGCTGGCTAGCTTGCGGAGTTTCTCGCGGTGGGCCACGGCCGGTCCCACCAGACAAAAGCGATCGACGACTTCATCCGACACGAATTTCGAATTGCTGCTCTCGACTTCGCAATGTTGCTGATAATCATACCCTCCTCGATTACGCACAAACGATGTCAGCGCCGGCGGCAGATCCTCCGGCTTGTACCGGGAAATCAAATCAACCACGTGATTCGAAACCAACGCCGGGAACCAGCGAACCCGTTCCCGCGCCACCTTCAAATCATCGGACACCCAAACCGGAGCGGCTGCCATGACTTCGATCTTGCGAAAGTCGCGGCCAGCGGCCTCTGCGCCCTTCTTCACAAAACCAAGGCACCATGCGATCAAGTCAGGATCAGCAAACTGCAAAATTACTCCGTCGCCAACTCTACCCGCTAAATCCAGCACCTTCGGCCCATATCCCGCGATCCATACCGGAGGAGATCCCGTCGCCCACGAAATGCGCGTGGGCTGTCCGTCATATTCGATCTCACGCGCCGCCGTAAGCTCGCGAAAGGTTTTCACCGCCCGCTCCAGATCGCCCGCGCCCACCGGCTTCTTGCCCAACACCCGCCGCGAACTATCCCCGCGGCCAATGCCCAGCTGCATGCGCCCACCCGAAATCAGATTGAGGGTCGCGAACAGGCTGGAGGTTACAGTGATATCGCGAGTCGCCGGATTAGTCACGCAAGTGCCAAGCCGCATCTTCTTAGTGTTGCTCGCCATCAGCGTGAGCAGCGGATAAGGTTCCAACCACAGAATATGAGAATCGAAGATCCAGCCGTACTCAAAACCAGCAGCTTCCGCCTGCCGCGTGAGCGCGATGATGCGCTCGACCGGCATGTCAGGTTTTATCGTGATGCCAAAGTGCATGAAAATCTCCTGCCAATCGTGTGCGGCGTAATTGGGTTTCGTGTCCTTCGTATTGCGTCGACAACAAGCCCACTAACCACAATGGACACAAAGGTACACAAAGGGACAACAAACCGTCACCAACGGAATCTGTGCCCCGAGGTGTCGCAGTTTAGCATAAAATGCCTGCTCTGCCAGATGGAGGCACAGGCATGAGCTTTGACACCATCATCGTAAACGGACGTGTGGTTACCGCGACCGACACCTACGCCAGCGACGTCGCCATCAGCAACGGCAAGATCACAGCCATTGGACAAAGCCTGCCTCGCGACAACGCCACGAAGATCATCGACGCCGGAGGAAAATATGTATTGCCGGGCGGAATCGATGTTCACACCCATCTCGATATGCCCTTCGGCGGCACCACCAGCGCCGACGATTTCGAAACTGGCACTCGAGCCGCCGCCTTTGGCGGCACCACGACGCTGATCGACTTCGCCATTCAATACAAGGGCCAAACCTTGCGTACTGCATTCGACACCTGGATGAAAAAAGCCGCCGGCAAAGCCGTCTCTGATTATTCATTTCACTGCATCATTACCGAGCTGGCCGACGCGCAGCTCGAAGAGATGAACGCCCTGGTGCGCGAAGGCGTTACTAGCTTCAAGCTGTTCATGGCCTACCCCGGCGTTTTCATGCTCGATGATGGCAGCATCTTCAAGGCCTTCCGCGCCACCGCTAAGAATGGAGGCCTGGTGTGCATGCATGCGGAAAACGGCAGCGCCATCGACGTGATCGTGCAGCAGGCCTTGGCGGAAGGGAAAAAGGCCCCGAAGTATCACGCTCTGACGCGACCGACCACGGCGGAGGCGGAGGCCACGTCTCGCGCCATCGCTCTTGCCGAAATGGCTGGAGCTCCTGTCTACATCGTGCACCTTAGTTGCAATGATGCACTGGAAAAGGTCCGCGAGGCCCGCGATCGCGGGCTTCCGGTTTACGCGGAGACCTGTCCGCAATACTTGTATCTCTCCATCGAGAATTTCGATGTGCCGGGATTTGAGGGAGCGAAATATGTTTTCACTCCGCCGTTGCGCGAGAAGTGGCATCAGGAAAAACTTTGGAATGGCCTGAAGCAGGATCACCTGCAGGTGGTTTCAACCGACCACTGTCCATTCTGTTTCAAGGAGCAAAAGGAATTGGGGCGTGATGACTTCACCAAGATTCCTAACGGCGGCCCCGGCATCGAGCACCGTATGAGCCTGATTTACTCCGGTGGCGTCGCCCAGGGGCGCTTTAGCGTGAACCGCTTCGTCGAACTGGTTTCTACGATGCCGGCAAAACTCTTCGGCCTCTATCCACGCAAGGGCACCATCGCCGTGGGCAGCGACGCCGACCTGGTAATTTTCGATCCCTCCCGCAAGCACACGATCAGCGCAAAAACTCATCACATGCGCGTGGATTATTCTATGTTCGAAGGTATCCAAGTAACCGGTATGCCGGAGGTCGTGTTCTCGCGCGGGCGCGTCATCGTCGAAGCCGATAAGTTCGTGGGACGCGCCGGCGCGGGAGAATTTGTCAAGCGATCGCTTTACTCCGAGCAATGATTGCAAAATTCCGGGGCTGCTCGGCTCCACTCTATTTCCATTTTGGGAGGGAGTTTACCGTTCAGTAGGTATCCCCCTCCCCCCCGTTCATGTGCAAAATCTTCGAAACAAAGGACTTAAATTTTGACTATGTGCTAGATCTTTGAGTTTAAAGGAGTTATGGGCAAAATCTAGAAAACATGGGAGTTACGCAGGGGGAAAGCGATAGGCCAAGACCATTTTGGGACTGGCCTTGAACTCCATAACGCACCGACTCGCCGTGCGTCGCCCAAAATTGTCAAAGAACTTATATTATCCACAAGATAACATATTGATAATTATGTTATCTCGACTGAACCAATGTAGTCAATGAAAAAACGCACGAGAAAAATGCTCGTAGTGCATTGCTGAGCTAGATAAGCATGCCGGCGATTGACGCCGACATCAGATTGGCCATGGTGCCCGCCAACATTGCGCGCACTCCGAGGCGCGCCAACTCTCCCTTTTTATTTGGGGCGAGCGCGCCGATACCGCCGATTTGAATGCCAATGCAACTCAAGTTGGCAAAGCCGCACAAAGCGAATGTAGCAATGGTGAACGAGCGCGGATCAAGGACCGCTTTCTGCGGCCCCAACATGGAAAACGCTACCAGTTCATTCAGCACCATGCGCGTGCCCAGAAGATTGCCAACGAGAGTGCAATCTTTCCAGGGGATTCCAATCACCCAGGCCACGGGAGCGAAGAGTTTGCCAGAAATAATTTCGAGACTCGCGGGAAACCAGGGAAAGCCGACGTGGGTCAGCCCGTTGTGGATTCCGTAGAGGATTCCGTCCATCAGGGCGATCAACGCGAGAAACGAAATCAGCATGGCTGCGATGTTCAATGCGAGGTTCAGGCCGTCGGTTGTGCCGCGAGCCACCGCTCCCAGGACGTTCTCTTTTTTTTCGGTTTCTACTTCCTCTTCGCTCATGACTACGCGGCCGGCGGTTTTGGGTTCTTCGGTTTCGGGGACAAGCATTTTCGAAATCAGAATTGTGCCCGGGGCGGTCATGATTACGGCGCTTAGAAGATGTTTGGGCTCGATTCCGAAGGCGATATAGGCAGCCATGATTCCGCCGGAAACATGGGCCATCCCGCTGGTCATGACGGTCATGAGTTCGGAGCGGGTGAGGTCGGGCAAAAAAGGGCGTATGGTGAGGGGCGCTTCGGTCTGTCCCATGAAAATACTGGCGGCCACGTTGAGCGACTCGGCGCCGCTCGCTCCCATGAAGCGGGTCATCACCCGCGCGGCCAGTTTGATGATGAATTGCATGATTCCGTAGTGATAAAGGATGGCGAAGAAAGCCGCGATGAAGATGACGGTCGGTAGAACTTGAAATGCGAAATAAAAACCGAGACGCGAGCCCTGCTTACCTAGATCTCCGAAGACAAACTGGGAACCGACGAAAGCGTAGCTGAGCAGTTTGTTCACGCCGTCTCCGGCATACTGAAAGATGCGGCGGCCGACGTCAACGCGCAACACGAATACCGCGAAGGCGAACTGCAGACCCAGACCCCAGGCAACGGTTTTGCCGCGGATGGCGCGGCGGTTGGTGGAGAAAATAAACGCCAGAGTCAGCATGGTCAGCAGGCCCAGGATGCCGGTGAATCGTCCCATTTATTTCCTCTCGATCTATTTTGCTTTTGACCCTCGAATTACGCGATGGACAAGGTTCTTCTTCTCGGCTGCGGGAGCGTCCGCGATCTGATAACTCTCGAGCAGGAGCTTGGATGCAAGAGAAGTTCGAGATTCTGAATTGGAATGCACGGTGCAAAGCGCTTCGCCGGTTGCAACGCGATCGCCAACTTTGCGATGCAAAATAATACCTACCGCTGGATCGACTGCGTCTTCTTTCTTCTCGCGCCCGCCGCCGAGAACTACGCATGCTGTGCCAACGGCTTCACAGTCCATGGCGACGACATATCCGTTCTTGGGGCTTTTGACGTCTTGCCTGTATTTCGCGCGAGGAAGCTTGTCCGGGTCGTCGAGCGCGCCTACATCTCCACCTTGCAGCGCAACCATCTGGCGAAACTTTTCGAGCGCTTTTCCCGACGCTATCAGTTGTTCGGCTTCCACTTTGCCATCGGCCACCGTATCTGCGGTTCCTCCCAGGTGAAACATCCAGCCCGCAAGTTCGAGACACAAGTTCTCTGAGATCGCCCGGCCCGCGTCCACGCAAGACTTCGAGCACTTCGAGCACTTCGAGCGAATTGCCGACGTGGGTTCCGAGAGGCTGATCCATATTCGTGATCAGATGCGACGACTGACTTGCCCATGCGCTCCCCGGTTTCGACCATCAGTTCAGCCAGGAAAGCGGCGTCTTCTTCCTTCTTCATAAACGCGCCGGAGCCGGTTTTGACGTCGAGCACCAGGGCGTCGATGCCCTCGGCGAGTTTCTTGCTCATGATAGAGGCGCAAATCAGATAGGGGCTCTCGACCGTGGCGGTGACGTCGCGCAGGGCGTAGAGTTTGCGGTCGGCGGGGGCGATCTCGGAAGTTTGGCCGATCATGGCGCAGCCGCAGGCTTGGAGCACGCTGCGAAACTCTGGGACAGAGAGGTTCACATTGAAGCCGGGGATGGATTCGAGTTTGTCGAGAGTGCCGCCGGTGTGGCCGAGGCCTCGACCGCTGATCATGGGGACAACGAGTCCGCCTGCGGCGGCTAGCGGCGCCAGCACGAGTGAAGTTTTGTCGCCGACTCCGCCGGTAGAATGCTTGTCTACTTTTTTCGCGGGAAACTCGGAGAGATCGAGCACGTCGCCGGAGCGCAACATGGCGTCGGTCAACACGGAGGTTTCAGAGCGTGTGAGTCCGCGCAGAATTACGGCCATGAGCCAGGCGGAAACTTGATAGTCGGGAATCTCTGCGTTAGTGTATGCGCGAACTAAATATTCGATTTCGGCTCGTGACAACTCTTGCCCGTCGCGCTTCTTGCGAATGACGTCGACGGCCCGAAATGTTTGGGTTTCGTTGCGGCGGGTTCACTTTAGGCGGAACCCTTC
Organism: uncultured Acidobacteriota bacterium; assembly: GCA_963838765.1. Lineage (GTDB taxonomy): Bacteria > Acidobacteriota > Terriglobia > Terriglobales > Acidobacteriaceae > JABDBE01. The sequence continues at coordinate 25,479 of CAWISU010000059.1, forward strand.
CGGTAAGAGTTCTGTGATGTGGCTTTCCTTCCAGCCTTTCGCGGCTTGGAAGAACACCGTCGCGTCTGGGCCGAACTCGTAAATTACCTGGCGGCAGGCTCCGCAGGGGGAGCAGGGAACTCCCTGGTCATTGACTACGGCGATGGCGCGAACGTTCAAGCTCGGGCCTGACTGAGCCATGGCGGCGAAGATCGCGGTACGCTCGGCGCAATTCGATAAGCCGTAGGAGGCGTTTTCGACATTGCATCCGGTGAAGACTTCGCCCTTGGAGGTCAGCAGCGCGGCGCCTACCCGGAATTGAGAGTATGGGGCATAGGCGCGCTTCATGGCTTTTCGCGCGGCGTTGAGCAGGCGCTGGTTCTGTTTGCTGGAAACATCTTTTTTCGAGAAGTTCATCGAGTCCGCGCAGGGCTAAAGAATCGCGGTTGATTCTAAACCTCGATTTGCGTTTGCGCTATGGTTTTCGGTAGCAGTGCAGTTTGGAATAGTGCACGCGAGATTCCTCGCCCCGCGCGGGGCTTCGGAATGACGCCCCTCAAAAGAAGAGCCAAACTCACCCACTACCCGCTAGAGGAATTCATTACCACAAAGGGCACGAAGGTACACAAAGGCGGAATCTTGAGCATTTTTGTGGACTACTACGAGGACTGCAGAGTGCGGCTGTCCTCAAGTGAGTTTGGCCTTAATTATTTCTCCATGAGCAGAACTTTTTCTGTGCCGTCGATCTCTTTCAACTTTACTTCGATTACTTCGTTCATGGTGGTTTGCACGGTGCGGCCGACGAATGCGGCCTCGATTGGCAACTCGCGGTGACCGCGGTCAATCAATACGCAGAGCTGAACGCGGCGGGGACGGCCTTGCGAGAAGAGAGCGTCTAACGCGGCGCGGATGGTACGGCCGGTAAAAAGCACGTCGTCCACCAGCACGATATTTTTATCTTGAATAGAAAAGCCTATTTCCGATTCCTGCACTACCGGCTTCGGTCCGACGGTGGAAAGGTCGTCGCGATAGAAAGTGATATCCAACGTGCCCACGGGAACGCGAATGTTTTCTTGTCCGCCGATGTGTCCAATTGACTTGCTTAGCCGTTCCGCCAGCGGTACGCCGCGGCGGCGGACGCCTATTAACCCTAAATCATCGGTCCCGTTTTCTTCGACAATCTGGTAGGCGAGGCGAACGATGGTGCGGTCCATATCGGAGGCCGACATCAGTTGGGCCTTCTGGCGAAGGCTGGTTTGTAGAACCACATTGTTCGTTGTCATCACGGTTGCATGATACGCAGGGCGGAGGAGTGCTGGCAAGTGGTTCGGCATCGCGACGGTTGATTCTAAGTACTGCGCGCGAGATCCCTCGGCTTCGCTCGGGCGGGCTCTCGCCCGCTGAAAAGCGCGGGGCTTCGGAATGACTCAACGTCAGTGAGCGAATTGCATTCCTCTCTGTGCCATGCGACTAAGAGGGCTGATCCGATGATCATCAGGCCGCCGCACAGGCCGATCCAAATGCCTACTGCGCCCCATCCTAGTTTGAAACATAGGATGTAGCCTGCGGGAAGGCCCATCAGCCAATAGGCGACGAAGTTGGCGAGCATAGGGGTGCGGGTGTCGGCGGCGCCGCGCAATGCTCCGGTGGCGACGGTTTGGAGGCCGTCGAACAATTGGAATGCGGCTGCGACCAGGAGCAGTTGCGCGCCCACTTGGATTACGGCTGGGTCGGGAGTGAACAGGCGCGCGATCAGTTTTGGAATGGAGACGAACACTGCTCCGGCGCAGGCCATGAATCCGACTCCGATGATGATTGCGGACCATCCGGCGCGGCGGGCTCCATCGGGATCGCGTCTGCCTAATTGCTGTCCTACCCTAACGGCGGCGGCGGAACTGACTCCCAGCGGCACCATGAAGGTGAGTGCGGCACAGTTCAGGGCGATCTGATGGCCAGCTAAGGGGACGGGGCCGAGTCTGGCGCACAATGCGGTTGCGGCGGAGAACGCTCCGATCTCGAAAAGGATCTGGGTTGCGGCTGGGGCTCCGAGCTTTAGCAGTGCGAACATTCTGCGGACATCAATGCGAACTGCGCGCATCCAGCCCGGTTGCACACGTTTGGCTTCCACCCAGAGAAGCGTGATGGCGAGGCAGAGCGCCATGTAAATGCGAGCCCAGCAGGTGGACCAGCCTGAGCCGGTAATGCCCATGGGGCGAAATCCGAGGTGGCCGTAGATCAGAACCCAATTGCCAAATGCATTGACGATGTTCGCGGAGACCAAAGCAAACATGATAGGGTGGGCCACGTTTACCGCTTGCAGATACCGCCGGAGCGCGAAGTACGCGAGCAGCGGCAATGAGCCCCAATTGAGAGCGCGTAAGTACGGACGCATTGGTTCGACTAATGTCACGCTGATTCCGAGGCGCTGCATCAGCGCCGGCCAGAACGAGACGGACAGCATCAGAAGTGGGGTAAGGGCGAAGGCAAGGAACAGTCCGTTGACCATAGAGTGACGGGCATCTTCTAAGTCCTCGCGTCCATAGGCGTGGGCGACAAAGGTGTCCATGCCAAGCAGCAGGCCGCCAGTAAAAATGGCTACGCTGTGATAGAGGCTCTGGCCCAGGCCGGTGGCGCCGATGGCGACGGCGCTGTTGGGCAAGCGTCCGACCATGATGGTGTCGACGATGCCCATGCTCATCCAGCCGACCTCGGCAAAAATCAGCGGCAGGGCGAGGCGGAGAGTCAGGCGAAAGTCGCGGCGCCAGAGCGGCAAAGTAGTTGGGTTGAGTTTCAAGAACATTGTTCTTGATCGTGACTATATCAATTTGCGGCGGTCGGTAACGGTCGCGCGGGCGCTGATGCCCGAGAAAGGCATTCAGCGGCTTCGGCCGTGCGATGGGTCGGCTGTGGTTGCGGAGTTCACATCGATGTGCAAACGCTTCGCGGTATCAATCTTTGGGGGATAGCAGTTTCCGTCGGGATTGTACGCCGCACAACTGGCGGCGACATCGGGTCGCTTCGGCGATTGCGCGAACTGCCAAACGTCGGCAAAGGGAATGCCACTGTCAGCCGGATGCGGCGCTCGATTGGGGAAAACGCATCCGGGCGAAGGCGGACAGGCATCGTTCGTGATCCAGTACGCGATCTTTCTTGCGCCAGCGTTCTGGCGGATATCGTTTGCGGTGACGATGTCCTCACCGCCTTCCTTCTCGGCGGAAATTCCGGAGCAATAAATTCCGGCGCGGAAGTGGCCTGCAGTCACTCCGTCGACCCAGGCATAGATGTAAGCTTTTTGCTCGGGCAGCATGCGTCCGCCTTGTTCTTGATCGAGGAAGATGATTGTTGCCGCGGGAAAACTCTCTTTTCGTGCGGCTGACACAGCCGTCTGCGCATCGGACTTGCCGAGCTTGCTGGCATACGGAACCGACTTTAGCTCGTTGAATAGCCGGCCGTTGAACAGCACGAGAAACCCGAATCCGGCCGCTTGCAGGGTGCGCCGTTTGCCACGCCATGTGTTGGTCTTCGCGCTGGGCGGAAGATTGAGCCAGAAACCGGTGTAGGAAAATGTTTGGCGGAGAATCTTTAAATTCTGGTCGCCGGGATAATTGTTGCGATCAAAACCCAGGTAGGCAACGTTTTCAGCCGCCTGGGACGGGGGAAAAGGGCGCGCAGTTTGCGCGAAATCCGTCCTGATGGTTGTGAGCATCATTAACAGCAAGACAATTCGTTTCACTTTGAACTTATATCATTTACGGTGCCCGCAAATACGCCGGGAGTTCAGCGCGTTTCCGAAGTCGGACTCACCCGCCGATGTGCACCATGGTCCTCGACGCGGGCACGAAATCTGGCTCGCCGATGTGGTGGCGCTCTTCTTTTCTCTGCACTACGCCGCGGATGAACTCGACCAACTCTTCGTCTGAAGCGCCGCGGCGCATTAGCTCGTGCAGGTCATGATCCCAGACCGAAAAGAGGCAGGTACGGATTTTGCCGTCGGAGGTGATGCGGATGCGGCTGCAGTGTCCGCAGAAGGGGTGCGAGACGGGAGCGATAATTCCAATTTCGCCGATGCCGTCGTCGAAATGATAGCGGCGCGCGGTTTCGCTGCGCGCGTGCGGGATTTCGACCAGCGGGCGGTACTCGGCCATGCGCTGGATAATTTCATCCAGCGTAACCACGGTGGCTGGCGACCACGTGCGGTCTTCTTCCAAAGGCATGAATTCGATGAAGCGTACGATGACGCCTTCTTCGCGGGCAAACATGCCGAAAGGAATGATCTGGTCTTCATTGAAGCCGCGCATCAGCACGCAGTTGACCTTGACCGGCCATAGCCCCGCGTGCCGAGCTGCGCGGATTCCGGCGAGCACGTGGTCATATCCGTTGGGCACGCGGGTTATGCGGGCGAAACGATCGGGATCAACCGCATCCATGCTGACAGTGATGCGATGCAAGCCGGCATCTTTGAGGGGTTGCGCCATCTCTGTGAGCAAATGACCGTTGGTGGTCATGGCGAGATCGAGTTCTTCGCCGTCCGCGGAACGCAGCTTCGACAGTCCCTGCACGAATGCAATCACACGGTTGCGCAGTAACGGCTCGCCGCCGGTCAGGCGGATTTTCTTGATCCCCAGTGCCGCGAAAATTCGCGCCATACGCAGATAGTCGGCAAAGGGCAACTCACCGTACAACGCGCCTTCGTTGCCAGTCCGGCAATAGACACACTTGTAGTTGCAGCGATCTGTAATTGAGATTCGGAGATCGGTGATGGGACGGCCGAATTTGTCGGAGAGAATCACGGTCGTTGGTCGATAGTCGTTCGTCGTCGGCCAGTCTGTCGGAGGAGTTTTTGCAAACGACCAACGACCATCGACCGACGACTGTTTCTGGAAAGGGAACGCAGGGCGGGATAATCCCAGCGGGCGCTTCCTTTCCAATGTGCTCCTCACGAAGCACGGGAGGCGCGGGCGTTTCCATCCGCACCCTCGGAAAAGTGTGGCGCGGGCACGCTCGCCCGCGTACTCTTTCCCTCGCCACCGCGGCCAGGGTATGCCCACAGGCCGCGGCGGTCGGAAACTCAAGAATGATTATATGCGATAACCGGGGCTTGGAACTACGGGCCCGCACAACGCCAAAACGCCGCCTGGGATAGAAAGGCAGGCTACCTTCGCGCAATTTATCTAGCCGACGACCTCGAATTCCGGTTCAAAGGCAGGCTTCGGCGATCTCCGTTGACGATCTAAGAATTGCTGACCACTGACTTACGGCAGGCGAAGGAAGTACTTCGGGCAGGTTACCCGCAGGCCAGGCGCGGTTTTTAAGGCGAAGCGAAATATTTCTTCGCCCAGTTAGCGCCCCGAAACCGGGCACGCACCTGCAGCGGGCAATCGCTCTATTTCGCGGTCACCCAACTTCTTTGGCCATAGCTTCTAAGGGGTGATCTCCCATATCACTCCGCAGCCGTAGCCGCCGCACCCGCTGCGATGGGAGCCACCGGCTTGGGCAGTGCCGAAGAGGTCGCCCTTCAAGTCCATAATCACATCGGCGGCGGGACCTGACCCGTCCGAGCCCTGAAAGGTGTGCAGCACGGTCTCGGTGTTTTTGACGAACTCGAACACCGTTCCGTCGTCATTCGAGCCTCCCCACGCAGTGGTGCCGTAAAGCGTGCCCGCGTTCCGAATCACGCCTGCCAGTGGGTAGTTTCCGTCGGCGCCTCCGGTGAAGTTGTACAGCACGGTGTCGGTTCCGGTGCTCGGAAACACCATGAACACCGTTCCGCAGCCGCTGTCGCCGCGGCATGGGTAAGAGCCGCCAAGTTGGGAGTCGCCATAGAGGTTGCCCGATGCGTCCAAGGTCAGAGGTCCGTAGGGGTATTCCGCATCGGGTGACCTACTGAAGTTGTACAGCACCTCATACGTGCTTGTCTTAAGAGTCAGTCTGAACACCACCCCCGCGCCGGAGGACCCGCCGTCCGGGGTCGCGCCGTAGAAGACCTTTCCGGTCTTGTCCAGGGTCAAACTCGAGGAGGGGAAGAGCCCGTCCGAAGGGTCAAAGTTGTGCAGCACGGTGTACGCGCCGGTCTTCAGAACCAGCTTGTACACCACCCCACAGCCGTACCAGTACCCGCAATTCCCCGAACTGCCGCCTTGGATGGTGGTGCCGTAAAGGACGCCCGATCTCAGGAGCAGGCTCCCGGACGGGCCCAGTCCGTCCGCTCCGTTAAAGGTGTGGAGCACCTTCAAGGCGTGGGTCTGAATATTTATCTCAAACAGCACTCCGCACCCATAGTCGTAGAAGCAATGAAGGTTGCCTCCCTGGCTCGCGGCGCCATAGAGGGTGTTCTCCGAAAGAGCCAGGGTTGGGTAGGGGAATGCTCCGTCCGCACCGTTTGTGAATTTGTGCAGGACGGTCAGTTTGCCCGCCTTGTCCAGCTTGAACACTACTCCGCACCTGCCCCAGGCGCCGTAGCAATTCGGATCTCCGCCTAAGCCCGTGGTGCCGTATAGGTTGCCCGCCGTGTCCTCCACCAAACCCTGTGGCTGCCCTCCATCCGCGCCGCCGGTGAAGTTGTAGAGCACTTTGAACTTGCTTGCAGCTACTGCCGTGGTGGTCGGCGCGATGGCGGACATGACGGCCAGTATTGCCCAGAAAAGGAAGGATGGTTTCGAGCGCATGAGGCAGCTCCATGACCGGGAAGTTCGCCCTAGGCGTGAAGCGAGGTCGGGAGACCTCCCGCCGACGCAATCCTACCACGGAACGCCTGCTGTCGGTGATTTTGACCAGCAGAGTGTGAGCCTCATCTTTCCCCGATGGATGCCAGCTCGCAGGCGTCTCAGCCGCGATTCTTGCACCTTGAGCGTACCGGCGATTTTTCGGCAACCATCAAGCCCACTGCGTTTCTTAGACTCCTTTCCTGGAGTTTCATCTTCGTGAACGAGAACCTTGGCTCGTCAATTGGCGCCCGAAGGGGCGATTGGGCAGGTCGGAGGCGTTGGAGAGAGCGTAGACTTGTTCTCCTCGAAGCACGCTTGCACCTGCTTGCTTCCGTATCTTTGCGTCACCTCTGGAGGCAGATTGCCGGGCTGTACTTCCTTGAAGGCAAAATCAATTTCGCCGGTGGGTTTTACGGTCCCCAGCAGATATCCGTAGACGTCGGTTCTGGCCTGCTTGGCTCCGGCGACATTGGCGGGTAGACGGTAGCGGACGGCTCCAGCAGTTCCGACGATCCAGCCTGGCAGCAGGGTTTCGGGCCGCGGATGGCAGGCGTCGTTGTAGGCATCTTCAATGACAAAGTGCGAATGGCTGGCAAGCACGTAAACGTGCTTGTTGGTCTTGGCGCGGAATGCCAGCAGATCCTGGTAGATTCGACGGCCGCTTCTTTCCATCTGTGCCGACTCGTTCATGCTGTGCCCCGCCGAGATGCTGTCCGGCAAAGCGTCGTGCATCCCCATAACGATGGTGTGCACGTTCGCATCGGTTTCGTCACGCGCGATGGTTCGCTCGATCCAGCTGACTTGCGGGTCATCGAATTGATCGGGGGAGGCGTTGTCGAGCGAGATGAAATCCACGCCTGCTTGCATCCAGTGATAATAGGTTCGAAGTTTGTGATCATGGGGATCATCGCGAAGCCGCTGGGCGCGAATGGTTGGCGAGTCCAGCCAATCGGAGAATTGCTCCAGAATATTCGGCGCGGGTTTTCGGGGAAATGAGTTCGTGGTTGCCGATTGCCAGATATACGGGAATGTCGGCGAAGGGATCGAGTTGTTGGCCAATGAAATCTTGCCACTCAATGCGGTGGTAGTCCGCGATTGCCAGGTGTTTGTCGCGAGCGGCGGCGAGGAGATCCTCATCGAAATCGTAGGTGGCGCGAAAATCGCCCAGATGCCAGTAAAATTTGGCGCCGTCTTTGCGGACTCCGGCGGCGATGGCCGGCATCACGATGTCACCACAATTTCTGGAGTCACCGGAAACTGCGAAGGACCATGTGTCCGCGGTTTGCGCCGGCAATGATGCGGGATGAAGGCAAAGACTACAAAGCAACAGGCCGAATGCAAATTGCGAAGCGCGCAGTTTCACGGTCGGTTCCTTTCTGAATCCTCAGCCATTGAATATTGAGGATGGCAGTCTAAACTGTCAATCAGATCATTTCAGTCGGGATCAAGGCACCCGCGCGCTCACGACAGGGACCATCCATACAGCGTAACCATGGGGATTGCGGATGTTGTCGATCATCTGGTTGAAATACGCTACTGCGGATTGATGCGCGACCGGCGTCAGTTGGCCGATGGGCTCGGCGTATCCGTCGCGCCAGGCTTCGATGATGGCGGCGAAGGTGTCACGCGGTACGCGGACGGTGTCGACGACGATGTAATCTACCGTGATTTGCTCGAGGTTCATGGCGGCGAGGATGCCAAAGATGTTGCGTCCAATGAACAGGTCGGTTACGGTGGCGGCTTCGAAGGCGGGCGCGACCTGATGCCAGAAATCCCGGGGATCGAGTGCGCCGCGCTGAAAGTGGAGCATGCCGTAGTCTTCGGGAATCAGGTGCAGGTAGCCGCCGCGGCGCGTCACGCGGGCGAACTCGGCGATGACGCGGTCCGCGTACGGGATGGAATGGAGGACATGGCGGCATACCGTGAGATCGAAAGTGCGATCAGCGTGGGGGAGCTCGAAAATGCTTTGGTGCTCGAAAGTCAGCCGAGGTGCGAAGTTTGCGTAGCGTGATCGCGCGAGCTCCAAGTGATGGTCGACGATGTCAACTCCCAGCACGCTGGCTCTGGGAAAAAATTCGGCGAGGCGCGAGGAGCCTTCGCCGGTGCCGCATCCGGCGTCGAGTATGCGGGCCTCGGCGGGGAGCGCGTAGCGACGAATTAACGGGACCTCTTGCGGCCAAATCGCGCGCGCTTGGGCGTCCAAGCCGCGTACCATCGACTCGTCGGCCATTTGTTTCGCTTGGGGGTTGAGATCGGTCATGGCGTAGTCCTGCCAGCGAACGCGTTTGCAGCAGTTTACTTGAATCGCCGTTGCGAGTGGGGTGTTACGCTGAGAATCGAAGTGGATGAGGGTGATTATTAAATAGGATTTTTTCAGACTGGCGGTGGAGGAACTCATGGGCGATGTGGTTTATGTGTCGAAATCGCGGATTGAACGCAAAAAGGGACCGTTGCGCATCGCTTATATTGCGGGCGAGCCGAGACCGGTGGTTTTCAGCGTGCACGGGGCCATTGCGGAGCACTATAAAGTGGACCCTGCGACTCTGACCGAATCCCACGCCGCGACCATCGATTATGTCATCGCATCGACTGCGGGTTGAATGCTGGGTACCTTCGGAGGTGCGCTGGAAGCGCGCCACATCGATGCCAGCGACGGGCGGTTGACGGGAGAGATTACCGGTGAGGTCGAGACTGAGGACGGAGTGCTGATTATCCGGCGAATCCACCTCGAGATGCGCCTGATTGCGCCGGAGGAAGCGAGGCCCGTCGTCGAGCGCGTACACAACATTTACGCGATGCATTGTCCACTGTATCGAACCTTTTACAAAACGCTGCAGCTTACGTCTTCGTGTACGTTGGTGCCACCGGCGGCTTGATCGAGTGTCCGCCCGGCGAGGTTCAACTCGCAGTAAATGTTGCGCACGACTCGGGTGGGCATGGCCGGTTTCTTGCAGGGCAGCAAATAGATTGAGCCTTTCGTAATCTCCCTTGCGGAGCGGTTGGGGTGAAATAGTTGAGCGTAGCGTATGGTCAAAGCTTTGTCAGGAAGAGCCGCGGTGCGGGCTCCGCGGGTGAAGCTCGCGGGTACGGTCCTGTCCCTGGTGCGTTTGGAGAACGGGCGGCAGACTCGGGGAAAGCTGCATCAGCTGTCGATCACCGGAGGTTTGCTGCACCTGGAGACGCCTTTGGATGAGGGGATCAAGGTGGAAGTGATTTTTCACGTGGGCGAAAGCACGGTGCGCACCCAGGCACGCATGCTGTTTCCGATGTGGGCGACCCAGGGGTATCTGCAGCCTTTCGAATTTGCCGATTTGGACGAAGAAGATCGTTGCAACTTGAGCGTCGATTTGCAACGGTTGCTGGACAGCTCCGCGGCCCCGATTGTGCCGGCGCAAGAGGAAATCGGCGGGGCCTCCTCGGATACGAGCCAGTAGAACTGGTTTCATGCCAGCCGCGCCCTTTCAAAAGCGGCGATACCTTTCACCGTCGCGACCTCAATAAAGTTCCGACTGGGGACACTAGACTAATTGAAGTCGGAACGACCCGCCCGAAGATTTCTCCGACAGGATGGATCGACTTGATTTTTGATATTGTCTTTCTCATGTGGTCAGGGCGGTGTCAGCGGGCTCATGCGCCTTGCCAGACGGAGGAACCATGGCTCATCAGCACTCTCCTCGTTTTCTGAAGGTCGTCGAGGATGCTAAGAAGCGCATTCACGAAGTCTCCATCGATGATGTGAAGGCGAAGCTCGACCGGAGGGAGAAGTTTCTGCTCATCGACGTGCGCGAAGAGAGCGAATACGCGGCGGATCACTTGCCGGGTGCGGTTCACCTGGGCAAAGGAATCATTGAGCGCGATGTCGAGGAGCGCGTGCCCGATGCAGACACGCCCATGGTGCTCTATTGTGGCGGCGGATTTCGCTCGGCCCTGGCCGCGGACAACCTGCAAAGGATGGGCTACACCCGCGTGCTCTCGATGGACGGCGGCATTCGCGGCTGGCGCGAAAAAGGTTTTCCGCTGACGAAAGATTGAGCGGCTGCCGGGAAAGCTGTCCTGCCTGGAAGTACTTCGGTAACTTGATGCGGGCATTGCAATACGTCACCATGGTTACGCTAGAGCAATCGAAATCCGGAGCTCATCCAAAACGAAATGCAGGGCAAACGAAATTCCGAGCAAGGCGGCACGGCAGCGGCTCCGGCGCGGGCCTCGAATGCTTCTGTCGAACATGTGCTGGGACTGGCCGCGACGTCGCAGGAATTCTGCGCGGCGCTGGCTAAGCTTTTCGGAGTGAGGCCCACGGAAGTCGCGTTGATGCGGCTGGACAGGGGCTTGCTCAATTTCTTGTATCCGGAACAATTGAAAACGGCGGGCTCGATTCCGGTTTCCAGTTCTTCGGCAGTCGCCGCTCACACCGCGTCCACCAAGAAGACAGAACTGTTCAATGCTTTCGTGAAAGTGAAACACGCCAGCATTTTCGAGAGTGTGAAGCTGAACAGCTCGGATGAGGATGTTGAACGAACCGGGCAAAATGCGATTCAAAAGCTGATGTCCGCACCAATTCTTGACGCGCAGCGCAAGGTTCTAGGCGTGGTGCAAGTCTGCCGCAAGGGATTTGACGCAGCAACCGCGGGACCGGATTTCACTCAGGATGATCTGCAACAGTTGGAACTGGCCGCGAAAGTTTTATCCGGCTTGCCCTTTGTGAAGTAAACCTACTCGGTTTCCATTCATCTTCGACTTCTTCAAAGCAAATTCAGCGATTACGCTTTTTGGCGATGCCGTCTCGGCGAGCTTCTGCGCTGATCCGCTCGATCGCCTGGCGGCGACGACCATCGGCCGCCAAGCTCTGTCGCATGGCTCGATCGAGCGCTTGTTTTTCACCGGCAGTCAGAGGTCGCAAGGCGCCTTTCGGCAGATCGCCGAGCAGCAGAGATCCAATCGAGATGCGGAGCAGTCTCAGAACATTGATTCCGAGCGCGGTCAGCATGCGGCGAATGTGGCGATTCTTGCCTTCGTCGAGCACGATTTCAAGCCAGCTTTTTTTTTCTCCAACTCGCAGAACTTTTGCACTCTTCACGCGCAGAAAACTGTCATCGCCGGTGCTGACTCCTTTGGTGATGGATTCCAGCGTCGCTGAGTCCGCGAGCGCGTCAATCTGCACGTGATAAGTCTTGTCGAGATGAGTTTCGGGCGCAAGCGCGGATGCCGCCCACTCCGAATCATTGGTCAACAGCAGCAGGCCTTCGCTGGCTTTATCCAAACGTCCGACTGGCGCCACCCACGGAAGCGCTTCGTCCAAATAGGCGTACACGGTTTCGCGTCCTTTTTCGTCGGAAGCCGTTGTGACCACGCCACGCGGTTTATTGAACATCAGGTAAACCTTGGCCTGGGCTGCGAGTTCCTTGCTGTCCACTTCGATGCGATCTTGTTCAGAGCAGACTGGGGCTTGCGGATTACGACAGATCCCACCATTCAAGCGCACGCGCCCAGCGCGGATGAGATCGAAAGCATTCGAGCGCGAGCAATAGCCCAGCTTGGAGAGAGCGCGCGCCAACCCGATTTTTCGGAATGAATCCCTGGGTATCACGCTTCCATGCTAACCCACGCGCGAACTATGACAGTCGGGTGCCTCGCAACTGGTTGCTTTGCGATTTAGACTAGTCCTTAACTAAAACAAAGGGCGGTTTCCGGTGGGCTCCCTGCTGGGCCGTATTTCCAACTGGATAAAGAAAGGAGAAACACACCATGTTGTACAGAGATTGGTTCCGCTCGTTGGTTGCTTGCTATTTCCTCTCTAACCGTGATCCTCGAAGAAAATCGATGCATGTCGTATGGGGAGTCGCAGCGTTGGCCGCTCTTATGGCGGCATCGTTGGTGCTGGCTCCGGCCGTCGAGGCTGCAACGAAGCCCAAACAACCCGCTTTCGGCCCCAACGTTTATATATTCAATCCCAGCATGCCGCTCAGCCAGATCCAGACGACCGTCAACAGTATTGCCAACCAACAAGTCTCCAACCAGTTCGGAACCCAGCGCTTCGCCTTGCTGTTTGAGCCGGGGACTTATGGATCCAGCACCACTCCCCTGAATTTTCAGGTGGGTTACTACACGATGGTGGCGGGCCTCGGGCAATCGCCGGGCGACGTCGTCATCAACGGGTCCATCGACGTATACAACCAGTGCATCAGTGGCAGCTGCATCGCGCTCATTAACTTCTGGCGCTCGTTGTCGAACCTGACCATCAACGTAACCAACCCGACCTTCGGCTGCTATACCGGCGAATTCTGGGCGGTGTCGCAAGCCGCGCCGATGCGTCGTGTCCTTGTCAACGGGCTCACCACCCTGATGGATTATTGCACCGGGCCATCGTTTGCGAGCGGCGGCTTCATCGCCGATTCCGAGTTCGAGGGCAGCCACGTGACCAACGGCTCGCAGCAGCAATGGCTGGTCAGGAATAGCATCGTCGATCAGTGGAGCAACGGCGTCTGGAATCAGGTGTTCTCTGGCGTCGTGGGTGCCCCGGCCCAGTGTTTCCCTCAATCGTCATGTGGGGGTCCGTACACTACGCTCCCGACTAGCCCGGTGACACGCGAGGCGCCGTATCTGTACCTGGACTCTCACGGGGACTATAACGTTTTCGTGCCCGCGGTGCAGCGCAACTCCTCGGGCACGACGTGGGGCAGCGGCGCGACGCCCGGTTCGTCCATCCCAATCCGTAGGTTTTTCATTGCCCAGCCGACGGATTCCGCAGAGACAATCAATCGCGCATTGTTTTTCGGAATGAACCTCATACTGACGCCGGGCGTTTATAACCTGGATCGGAGCATTGAGGTGGTGTGGCCCGATACGGTGGTACTTGGTCTCGGTTTCCCGACGTTGATCCCACAAAGCGGAAATGCCTCAATGACCGTCGGCGGCGACAACGGGGTATTGATCTCGGGGATTATCTTTGACGCGGGCCCAACGAACTCTGCGGTGTTACTACAGGTCGGCTGCGATTGGCGCCACTGCGACGGCAATCGGCATCGTGGACACGACGACCCGTCGGGTCTTTACGATGTGTTCTTCCGTATTGGCGGCGCCGAGGCGGGAAGCGCAACCACCAGTCTGGTGGTCAATAGCGACAATACCATCCTCGATGACATCTGGGCCTGGCGGGCCGACCACGGCAACGGCGTGGCGTGGACCAGCAACACCGCCAACACCGGCCTCATCGTCAACGGTGACAACGTGACCGCGTACGGCCTTTTCGTCGAGCACTACCAGCAATACGAGGTGATCTGGAACGGCAACGGCGGCACGGACATCTTCCTCCAAAACGAAATGCCGTATGATCCGCCCAACCAGGCGGCGTGGATGGAGTCTTCCGGGGTCGACGGCTGGGCGGCCTTCAAGGTCGCCGACAACGTGAAAACCTTCAACGGATATGGGATGGGCAGCTACAGCTTTTTCAACCAGGGCGTGAACATTTACGCGGCGAATGCGTTTGAGGTTCCGACCACCCTCCCTACGGCCAGCATGAACGATCTGCTTACGATCTTCCTCAGTACGTCGGGGTTCGGTGGCATCCTGAACGTGATCGACAACACTGGGGGGTCGTCGACCATCGCCAACCCGGATACTCCGGTTACTGTGGTGAGCTTCCCTTGATAACTTGACACTTTAGCCGATCACATCAAGCTCCGCCTCGATGAGGGGCGGGGCTTGATGGCTTAGAATCGTTGGCATGATTGATCCCCATCGATTCTCGCTGTTCCTTGGCGCTGCCACTCTTTTGGCGATCGCGCCCGGCCCGGGCATGCTGTATGTGCTTGCGCGCACGCTTGCGGGAGGCCGTCGCGAAGGCGTGCTTTCTTGTGTCGGAACATTTCTTGGCGGTCTCGTGCACGTGGTGGCGGCAGCGACGGGGTTGTCGATTGTGCTTGCTACTTCGGCCACGGCATTTGCGGTTGTAAAGTATGCGGGCGCAGCGTATCTGATTTACCTCGGGGTTCGCATGATCATCCGCGCTCACGGAAATGAGGATGCCGAGGTCCAAATTCCGTCGGGGCAAGTGCGTAGGAATCCCTTTTGGCAGGGGATTGCGACCGAAGTGCTGAACCCGAAGACCGCCATCTTTTTTCTCGCGTTTATTCCCCAATTTGTGAGCCGGGCGAGCGGCGGAGTTTTCTGGCAATTTCTGCTGTTGGGTACGATCTCGGTCGCATTGAATACGTCCTGTGATCTGATCGTGACTTTTGCGGCGGCTCCGATCGGTGCGCGATTGAGATCGTCGGAGGTTCTGCGCCGAAGGCAACGAACGGCCACAGGGCTTACGCTGATTGGGTTGGGCGCATTTGTGGCAGTTTCAGACTCGAAGTGATGGTTTTCCCCGGTGGGTAGGGTGTGATAACCTCGGCGTTTCATGCCTGAGCCCAAGCCTGAACGCCGCTCCCGCCCGCGCACGCCGGTGCGCCTGGGCGTCTCCATCCGCTCTCCGCAGAGCCAGCCGGACACGGGGTATACCCGCGATTTAAGTACCAGCGGTATCTTTCTGTACGCGAATTCCGAGATTCGGGTGGGAAGCGAACTGGAGATGGTGCTCATGCTGCCAACCCAGCTCACGGACGGCGAAAAGCGTTGGGTGTGCTGCCAGGCTTCGGTCATCCGGGTGGAGGCTGGCGGAGAAGACGGGCGCTTCGGCGTGGCGGCGAGCATACGGAGTATGGCGACTTTGCCAGAGATTGGGGGCTGAGGTGATCCGGGCGAATTTCAACAGATCGTGTAATCACGAGGGGGTGTTTTGGTCATTTGACCGCAGCGGAACGGTGAAAAGTTGTTGAAAAGTAAGAATTCTGCTTTATTTGCATAGCAATTGGTGCAATAATGCTGGCCCTTGGATTGCTCTGGTCCAAGATATCGTCATTAGAAATTGCAAATGTCAGGTGATCCGGTCATGTGGATGGAAAAACTGTCCTTCGGTGTGCTAAGGGTGCTCACGCCGTTGGGACCACGGTATCTCAATCCCTCGTTCGCGCAGCGACTCTACCTGCTGTGGATTTTCCGCAACTTCGAAACTTTGCCGGTGAAGGTGCTCAGCCCGCGACAGCAACGGCGTATCGAAGCCATGTGTGCTCGTCACGGATTTGTGTCCGTGCTCGAACCCAATGGGCTGATGGATATTCCGTTGCTCGGAACCTTGGAGCAGCGTCCGCCGGTCGCGCCGCCAAGCCGAACCGATCGAAGCGTCTCGGAAGCTGTGTCACCGTTCGCCGCGGACTTTCAGCAACGTTCCTGAAAGAATTCGAGGCAGTTTTGAATTGAGCTGACCTGCGGTCCGCTGGAACCCAGCATTGCCGGAGACGATCGTGGAAGTTTCCAATCAGGGTGGGGGCAAAGCGCTGAATCGCTTTCACATTTTTTGCTCCCGAGCGCTCGCGAAAATCCACGAACAGGGTATGATCGATCTGATCAGCATCGACGGGCACTGCATTGTTCCGCCGTATAGAATCCTTTTAACCCCGGTGGATCTCTTAAGAAAGAGAGAAATCGCAGATGAAAAAACGACTCACTGCGGAGGAGAAACGCTACGCAGAGCGACGGCGGGAGCACAACCGGAAGCACACCTTGCTGCGCCGTGAGTGTTACAAGTGGCTTAGGAAAAATTTGCCTGATGTTTATGCGAAGTTGAGAAAAAAAGCAGGGTTGGCGAAAACGGGTCGACCAAAAGACTAAAGCCAGCGCGGTGTGAGCTTTCAGGCCCAGGCGGAACCGCAGGCGTGCACTCGGGGCGCGCTCACTGCAGGGTAGCCTCCTCAATCGCTTCCCTTAACTCCTTCACAGCCGAATCAATTTGCTCAGCCGTAATCACGGCTGGAGGCGCGATCAGGATATGATCTCCTGAGGATCCATCCACACATCCCTGCATGGGATAAACCAGGAGCCCTCGTTTCACCGCGGCCTGCGCTACGCGGCCAGCGAAATTTAGCTGCGCGACAAATGGCCGCTTCGTAGCTTTATCGGCGACGAACTCCACTGCCCACAACAACCCGATCCCGCGCACGTCGCCGACGGGTGTTGCCTCACGCAGACTCTCGAGCGCGCGGCGCAAGGCAACGGCGATCGAACCTGGGCGCTCAGAGTCTGCCGCCTGCACCAGTTTTCGCTCTTGCACAAATCTCAGCACAGCCCTGCCAGCCGCTAAAGAAATCGGATGCGAATTGTAGGTGAAACCATGCAGAAAGGCTCCCGATCCGTGGGCGATGGCGTCGGCGACTTTTTTCGAAACAATCACCGCGCCCAACGGTGCGTAGCCACTCGACAAGCCTTTGGCGGTGACTAGAAGATCCGGCGCGACATCCCAATGATCGACTGCAAAATGTTGTCCGGTGCGGCCCATGCCGGTCATCACTTCGTCGGCGATGAAGAGAACGCCGTGGCGGCGGCAGATTTCGGCCACGCTTTGCAGATAGCCGGGCGGCGGCGTCACTGCGCCAAGCGTTGCACCGCTGACCGGTTCGAGGATGAAGGCTGCGACCTCGCCGTTTGCGGCTTCGATGGCCATCTCCAATTCCGCGGCGTATTCCTGGCCGCAATTGCGGCAGCCGTCGGTGCAGTCGAAGGCACAGCGATAGCAATACGGGAACGCGATGTGGGCAAATTCCCGCACCATCGGAAGATACATTTCGCGGCGCCGCTTGTTTCCCGAGACCGATAACGCGCCCAGCGTCGACCCGTGATAGCTTTGCCCGCGGCTGATCACCTGATGGCGCTTGGTCTGCCCGATCTCGACCTGGTACTGGCGCGCGAGCTTGAGAGCGGTTTCGACGGATTCGGAGCCGCCGCAGGTGAAGTAGACGCAGCCGCCCTCAAAGTTCTTGCCCGCGAACTCGAGCAACTCCGCGGCGTACTCCTCGGCTACGGGAGTGGTGAACTGGCTGCTGTGGACGAATTCTAATTGCTTCGCCTGCGCCGGCCATCGCTGCCGCGATCTCCGCCACTCCGTGCCCGATGAAATTCACCGCCGCAGAACCGGAGAAGTCGAGATACTGCTTGCCGCGAGAATCCCACAGGTAAACTCCTTCGCCGCGGACCGCGGGTGGGAAGGCCTTGCGGAACGAGCGCCGCAAAATGGCGGAGTAAGAAGACGGACCGATTGCGGTGGATTCCGGCACGCTTCGGATTATGCGGCGGCTCGCACCCAGGTGTCAAAATTCATGACCGGCTCTCTTGGCCTTGGTCGGGCCGACTTTTCCATTTTGGCGCGTCCTTGAACGATGATCGGCAGGAACCATCCCGCCTAACGAGACGAACCTATTTCTGCGTGTAGAATCGCCACTTGATGGCGAATTCCGCACACGGTGCTCAGCCTGGCAAAATGAGTGTTTCGGCTCGCTGGTTGCGGCTCTTCCGGCCGTCTCACCAGCACACGGCGTTTTCGGCGACCGTGCTGCTGATGACGACGATGGTGCTCTCGCGCATTGTCGGATATCTACGCGAGGCCTATACCGCTTGGGCGTTTGGCGCCGGGCCGACGACGGACGCTTACATCGCGGCCTTCCAGATTCCCGATTTCCTGGCCTACCTGGTCGCGGGCGGCACGATTTCCATCACTTTTGTTTCTATATACACGCGCTTCCTGGCAGAAAAACGAGAGGACGACGCACAGAAAACTTTTTCGGTCATTATCACGGTGATGACGCTGGTGCTGGGCATCGGGGTCATCCTGGCGGAAATCTTCGCGCCTCAACTCACGCGCCTGATGTTCCACCACTTCAAGGCAGAGCAAGTTGATCTGTGCGTGCATCTAACCCGCATTCTGCTGCCGGCGCAGATTTTGTTCTACGTCGGTGGAGTGGTTTCCGCGGTGTTGTCGTCACGTCGGCTTTTTCTGTTCCCGGCCTTGGGGCCGTTAATTTACAACGCGTTCATCATTCTTGGTGGCGTCACGCTTTCTCATTCGCTCGGAATCGCTTCCCTGGCTTACGGAGCGCTGGCTGGCACGTTCGTCGGGCCATTCCTGATCAATGCAATCGGAGCAGCGCGCGTGGGCACGGGTTACCGCGTCTCGTTCGATGTGCGCAATTCGGCTTTTCGCGAATGGGTGCGCATGTCGATTCCGCTGATGATCGGAGTTTCGCTGGTCAGCGCCGATGACTGGATTCTGCGCTACTTCGCCTCCGACGCGGCCGGCGCCATTAGCCACATTAACTATGCCAAGCGGTTGCTGGCAGTGCCGATTGCGATCCTGGGACAAGCTGTTGGCCAAGCTTCACTGCCGTTTTTTGCCCGCCTGTTTGGCGAAAAGCGCATGCAGGAGTTTGCCGACACGGTAAACGGATCGGTCTACCGCACCGCCGCTACTGCGCTCCTCGCTTCGAGCTTGATGATGGCAGGCGCGCTCCCGGTGATCGACTTGGTATACCGGTTGCCCCATGGGCACTTCGCCTTCGCAGACTCGCAAGCCACAGCGAGCTACTTTTTCTGGTTTTCTCTATCGCTGGTGTTCTGGTCGGCACAAGGCCTGTATGCGCGGGCTTTCTACGCGGCCGGGAACACGCTTACGCCCATGGTCGCCAGCAGCCTCATCACGGCGGCATCGCTGCCCATCTACCGCGCGCTTTACCATGCATTCTCGTCGGTTGGTCTCGCGCTGGCCTCCGACCTGGGAATCGCGGCGAACTGTCTGGCTATGGCGATTCTGTTGCACCAGCACAAGCTGGTTCGGTGGAATGAATTGCAATGGAAAGAGTTGGGAAAAGCCACGATCACGGCAGCCGTGGCGGGACTTTTGAGCCACCGCGTTGCCAGCGCAGTCGTGGTCACGGGCAACCGCGTGGCCGATATCGAGGCGCTGGGTTTGATTGGCATCACGTGGGTAGGGGCTGTCGCGGCGGGACTGTGGCTGACACGATCTCGGTTGCCGGGCGACTTGCGCCGTCGCAAAAGCGCAGCCATCCCGCAGATCACCGAGAGGCAGGCAGAAGAGCTGACCAAGGGAATTGTGCCGTAGACAGATTTCTGCTTTCAGGTCTCGAGCACTCGAACCTGCGCCCAAGACCTGACTGGTGAAGTCTGCTCAGGCTCGGGCTGCTACCGCTTCGGTCGCGGTTGAAGGCGCCTTTACTTCCTCGCCATTCGGCTTCTGGCCGCCCTTGCGAATATCGATGCCGCCCTTGAAGAACGCGCCATCTTCAATCGAGATGCGAGCCGCGACCACGTCCCCGGTAAGCGAGCCGTCGCTGCGAATGTCGACCCGATCGCTGGCCGTCAGGTTGCCACGGACTTTCCCCAGCACCACGATTTCGCGGGCGTTAATATTCGCGGCCACCACACCATTGCGGCCAACCGTGACCCGGTTGCCAGCGAGGTTGATGGAACCTTCCACGCGACCGTCAATGTAAAGCGATTCGGAACCGGTCACTTCGCCTTTGATCACCAGCGATTTCCCGATCGTCGCCTGGTCAGCCGTGCTGGCCGCGACCGCCGGACGAGGCGCCGCACTGGCCGGCTCGCTGGGCGTAGACGTTATCGGCGTTGGAACCGAGGGACGCTCCGGTTCACTTGGTCGGGATGGTGTGGTAGAAGGTTGGTTCGTGGGTTTCCACATGTCGAAAAAATCCTTTCGTTACGGGTAGATTGTAGATTAAGGGTCAAGCCCCGCACTTTGGTGACCAAACAAATTCTACTCTCGCTGCCGCTTCAAGTCTTGTGGAAATTCTGTGGTTTGTGCAGGTTTTAACCCTTTCGTAACTACGCCGAGACCCAGGATGGGAATATCCGGAAGGTAATTCTTCCCGCCCATTGGCGATTCTTATACTGTAGCCGCCGGGCGATAGGTTGTCTTTTACTGTGGATGCCACGTCATTTCCACCCGCACTGGAATTTCGTTTTTTACCGGCATGGCTAATAACGTCGGTGGCTCGATCTTGAAATCGGTGAGTGTGGCTGGAATGGTTCCAGATATCCGCGTCTCATTCTCTTGCGTCACCAACTGGAATGGGACCTGCTTATACTGGGCGGTCTGGCCGGCAAATTGGATTTCTAGATCGGCGTTAACGGTCACGGATGTGGCGGACGATTCGGGCAAGCGGGTGCGCACGGTGACCAAGGGAAACTGGGCTCCACGAGTGACCTGGATCATGTGCAGGTCGCGGTTGCTGTCCCCGGAATCAAATGACTTGACCGGCACGGCGATCAAGAAATCGCATTGTCCGGCGTGGCAAACGCCCTTGCCTTTCGCTGCATGGCTCACGCCCTCGGACTGATGCAGCGGATGTGAGACGTGGTAGGTGAGAGTGCTCTCTTGAAGCACCCATTGGCTGTCGGCTCCAAACGCGGGAATGGCTGCGAACAAGAACGCGATCAGTATTTTTCTGTTCATAAAGTGTGCTTAGAACTTCAGGGAAACCGACAGAAGAGCAGCGCCAAATGCCCCGGCCGTAACGATGGCCACCGGGCCATGCGCTTGCGCGATCCCGTGGACTTTTTCTCCATTGTTCTTCTGACTGAAAGCCATCGCCCCAAGAATGGGAGTGAGGATCATGCCCGGTCCGTGAATCCAAGCCATCGCCTCGTGAAATTTTATCGGACCGCGCTTTTTGGTTCCGGGAATTCTGGGGGCGCGAATGGCATAATAGGCCGTGATCCCATATAGGTCGCCGGTGACCGCTCCCAGAGCAACGTGCAAATCGCGGGAGGCGGTACCTTCACTCTTGCCCCCGGCATTCAGAGACGTGACAATGGTCGCAATCAAGGGAATGGTCGTGATCAGGCCCATGCGCTGATGGATCTTCAGCATGTGTGTTCTCTTGTCGAGCCTGGCCTGTTCCTGGGCGCTTCCCTGAGTCTGGGCCGGAGAAATGCCGAGATCCTCTAGCGTGGGCGCTGTCGTGCTGGTGGAGGGAGCGTTGGGCAAATTCTGCTGCGCGGGCGGTTTGCCGTTGATTTGTTCGCTCATCTCAAGTTTGCCATCCACAGTGGCCGTCTGGGCGTTATTGACGGTTGAAGAAATCTCCACTGTCTTGAAACCGGTCGCTTCAAATTTCACTCGGTAGGCGCCCGGCGGCATGTTGTCAAACTTGTAGGTACCGTCTGGCTCTGTAGTCACCGTTCGTGCCTGGCCTGTGTCCGCGCTTGTTGCCGTGACCGTAGCATTTGCCACCACGCCCGCCGGACGCATCGGTAACCTTGCCCGCAAGCGCACCCGTTCCGGCGGTTTGAGCTATCAGAGACGATGCTAATGTAACCACGAGGCCAACGACTGCGAGCTCGGGGACGTGGTTCCGCCAATTGTGGAAAGTGCTTCTCAACATTCGTACACCCCTTTTTTCTTGATCGCCGTAGGATGGTTCCGTGATCGTGGGATGCAATTGCATTTGGTTTAGTTGTTAACAGTAATTAGGGGTCGCGCCAATGCACCTCGACTTCATTCGAGGATGAAATTTCGACTTTGGCATCAAACATTCCACAATGTACACCCCCGCTAGGAATTCCGTCGGACTATTTTCTCTTCGGCTGGGGCCTCGGGAACTCCAGACATCCGTTTTGGGAGAGGCGTTGCGGCATAGTTGAAAGTGCTCGCGGCAACGGCAATGGGCAGTCGCGTATTATGGTTTGAGCCATACGCGATCCACGATCTTGGACAGACTCTCCGATTCCGCCATTCTCAAGAAGATCGAACGGCAGCCCAAAGGCACTGCTGGGTTCAAGCAACTGGTGCGGGAGTTGGGACTTCATGGCGAGGCACGCCAAGAACTTTCTGAGCTCCTGCAGGGCTTGGTTAGCCGTGGTCAATTGGTGCAAGTCGATTCCGGCCGCTACGCGATTCCGAAGGCCGCCGCGGGCAAGAACGTTCTGGTTGGAAGGTTGAGCATGCATCGCGACGGCTACGGATTTGTCACTCCCGATGACTCGTCGCTCGACCCACACCTGAAGTCACTACTCTCCGGAGACATCTTCATTCCGCCACCAGCGGTAGGTTCAGCCATGCACGGGGACCGGGTGCTGGTCGAGGTCGGCACGATCCGTCCCGACGGCCGCGCCGAAGGCCGCATCGTTCGGCCGGTCGTCCGCGCTCATAGCACCGTGGTCGGAATTTTTCATCATGGCAATCGGGGTAACTATGTCACGCCGATCGACCAGAAGATTTCGCAGGAAATCATAGTCCCGCCTGGAATGGAAACCCCTGGTAGCGCCGGCGTGTCGCCGGTTATCCCGAGGGCGTCTCGCCCTGGGCAGGGCGGCGACGCGATTTCAAAGAAAAGGAAATCCGTCGACCGCGTCTTAGGCGAGGAAGCCGCCCGTCGCGCCGAATGGGACGATCTCGAAGGGGTCGTCGTGGACGTTGAAATCACCGATTGGCCGTCGGCGACGCAGAATCCGCGGGGAAGAGTGGTCGAGATCCTGGGCTATGAAGACGACTTCGGCGTCGACGTGGAAATCATCATTCGCAAATTCCATCTGCCGCATCGTTTTCCTCCGGAGGTCCTCGACGAAGCGCAACGCATCGAACCCATCATTGCAGCTCACGAAGTTAAGATGCGGCGCGACTTTCGCGATGTTCCTATCGTCACCATCGACGGCGAAACTGCCCGCGACTTCGACGACGCGGTCACGGTCCGGCAAATCGACGGCGGCAACTACGAACTCCAGGTGCACATCGCGGACGTGGCCCACTACGTCACTCCCGATTCGCCGCTCGATCAGGAGGCGCGGCTGCGCGGCACCAGCGTCTATTTCCCCGATCGCGCCGTGCCCATGCTGCCGCTCGAGCTATCGACCGATATCTGCAGCCTGCGTCCGCACGTGGATCGGCTGGTGCTTTCCTGCGTCATGAAGATCGACCATCGGGGCGAGATTCTGGATTATGAGTTGAGTGAAGGCATCATCCGCTCGGCCGAGCGCATGACTTACACCGACGTGAATGCAGTGCTCGAAGGCGATTCCGCCACTCGAAAACGCTACTCCGGTTTGGTCAGCACTTTCGAGATGATGCGCGATCTGGCGCTGATTCTGAATCGCAAGCGCGAGCGGCGCGGCTCCATCGACTTCGATTTGCCCGAACCGGTGATCGAATTCGACGAATTTGGACTGATGAAAAGCATCACCCGTTCGGAACGCAACATCGCTCATCGCCTCATTGAAGAGTTCATGCTCTCGGCCAACGAATGCGTGGCCGGATATCTTGAGAACAAACGTGTCGCGTCGCTTTACCGAATTCACGAGAAGCCCGACGCCAAGCGGGTTTACGACTTCGAGGTCATCGCCGCGGCGTTCGGATATTCGCTGGGGGTGGGTGCGCTACCCATTCAGCGGGTGCAGTTCAAGTCCGACCGTCGCGCAAGTTATGGCACGGGCAAACGTCCGCGGGAAATCGAAATCCCTAAAGAAGTTCATATCACCCCGCGCATGTATCAGAAGTTGACGGAGAAGATCGCAGGCAAGCCGGAGGAACGAATTCTTTCTTACCTGATGCTGCGCTCGTTGAAGCAAGCCCGATATTCGGAAGAGAACCTGGGACACTTCGCGCTGGCCGCGCCAACCTATACCCACTTCACCTCGCCCATCCGCCGCTATCCCGACCTGATCGTGCATCGCATTCTGAAAGAGGTATTGCGCAGCGCGTCGACCGAACATGATTATGTGGCACCCCTTCAACAAGCTCGGGGCAGGCTCTCGCCCGCGAAAGTTACGGCCACTGACGCACCGTCTCCATGGTCGAAGCGCCGTGACCATACTGCGCATCGCGAGTCGCTTGAACCCGTCGACGGCCCGATCCCGCTGGAAGAACTGCACGAAATCGCCGAAGAATCCAGCCGCTCCGAGCGCCGCGCCGACGAAGCCGAACGCGACCTGATGGAATGGAAAAAAGTAAAGTTCATGGAAGATCGGGTCGGCGAAGATTTCGACGGCCTGATCATCAGCGTGACCAAATTCGGCTTCTTCGTCGAGCTCACCGATCTGTTCATCGAAGGCCTGGTCCCGCTGGACTCGTTAACCGACGACCGCTACACCTACCACGAAAACACTCGCGAGATTATCGGCCAGCGCAATCGCAAGATTTACAGCCTGGGGCAGAAGATACGGGTACTCGTGGACCGCATCGATCCCGTCGAAAAGAAGATTCAATTCGCGGTGTACGAAGAAAAACCGCAGCGACCTGCGAAACGAAAACGGAGGTAGTCCGAGATTAGTGGAGGGACAGGCGTCTTCGCCCGTCGAGGCGCGAGCAAAGTTCCGCAGCGCTTTTCGCGCAGATAGATACCGCTGACGAAACGAAACTCGCTCCGGTGGTGTAAAATTCGCTAAGTCAACCCCATCCGCTGCTGGTTGATGCAGCGGGTTTCCAACCCGTCGGGACGTGGCTCAGCCTGGTAGAGCACTCGCTTGGGGTGCGAGGGGTCGGCAGTTCAAATCTGCCCGTCCCGACCAATTAAACTTCAGGTCCCTCGCACTAATGCGCTCGGGATTTCGCCTGCGGGCTCCCGCTTCGCTCACGCCCGCAAACCGACTCAACTTGGGGTGCGAGGGGTCGGCAGTTCAAATCTGCCCGTCCCGACCAACAATATCGATCTAAGGTCTCAGGGATCTGCGGCGATGTCCATCTCGTACCGTTGAGACCCATCAGACACTTAGTGGGCTGCTACGTCTTAATCCTGTGGTTTGCCCGCAGAGCTTAGGTCGCTGGCGAGTGGCTAGCTGTTTTTGTTCGCATCCGCTATGATCTCAGCCTTGCTTGCAGACACGAGACCGGCAACTCTCCTGCTGATGCTGTCGTTGTCGCTGCCCGTTCTTGCTCCGCCGCTGTCGAGCGCATCGGACGACGGCAAGCAGCCCGCCGGCATCACTGCTCAGTCTGACTTCTCTGCCGACGATTTCGACTGGCGCGAAATGGTTCCCTATCTTTTCGTGGCGGCCGGTCTGCCAGGAGAGCAAGGTATCAAGGCAGTGCTGGAAAACTCCAGTGTACTTCGTGCCTACATCAGGAACGAGGTTCGGTCGAAGTGCCGGCCGGATAAGAGCCCGTGTACCGCAAAGGGCTCCGGCTCTTTATCGGAGGAAGAAGTAAGCAAAAGGATTGACGAGATCGTACAGGAAGGGATTCTGGTTCGGCACAAGACAGCATTCGTGGACTACCCCCTGCCGCGCCAGCCTTTTCCTTTCTCCCAAATTACAGCTGTAAAAAGTGAGAAGCACCCAGACGCCTATTTCATGCTTTCGTTGGCTGACCGCAGCTACAGCGCTGCGCAGGTGCAGGCCAAGTACGGCGCCCCGGATGACACCGACATTTTTCAGTGGTATAGCGTTTTCAAATACCGACTGGACAATCGACAGTACACCAGCAAGGCGGTGTTCGAGATTGATCCCGTGGACGGCGCGGTCATAAAAATAGCGATCAGCTTGAAAACCAAGAAATCCAAGAACCGTCACTAGTTTTCAGACTTGAAACCCGTTAATCGCAGACTGGAAACCTCTGTGGTCAGAGGCCGCTCTGATGGGTAATTACTCGGAAGTACATCCGCACAGGCTATAGTCGCTGCGAACGTTGTACTATGCCGCCATTGTTCGTTTGTAAGCTTGCGGGTTCTTTAACGCTGGGGCGCGTCCGTGCTCGAAATCACGGTCAGGGTCCGCTGGGTTGCAAAGCAGACAAGCGACAACTGCAGATTCAGGAGAAGCAAATGGTTCGCTATCGTCTTTCCAGTCTCTTAATCGCTTCGATCTTTTCGTGCCTGGTTCTCGGTTCCTCGGTCACAGTGTACGCAGCTGAGAAGCCCCTCCCGGCCCGCAATTCCGACCCCTCCACGCATCACATCAAAACCGTATTCCTTATTTTGATGGAGAATCACAACTGGACCGGCGACGGCAGCATGGACATCAAGGGAAACGCAGCGGCGCCGTACATCAATAAGACCCTGCTCCCCATGGCTTCGCACGCGGAGCATTATTACAACCCGCCCGGCAACCATCCCAGCCTCCCCAACTATTTATGGCTGGAGGCTGGCACCAATTTTGGCATTTATAATGACAATCCTCCCAGCCAGAATCATCAAAGCACAACCAAACATCTGGTCACGCAGATGCAGAAAGCCGGTATTTCGTGGAAGTCCTACGACGAGAATATCAGTGGGACGGTATGCCCACTGGTGGATGGCGGCGGCATCGATCAAGACGGCAATCCGTATTACGGCGTGCGGCACGATCCCTTTGTCTATTTTAATGACGTTACCAACGATCTCGACCCTCACTCCGCCAACTGCATCAAGCATGTGCGGCCGTTCACAGAATTGGCTCGGGATTTAAAGTCCAACACCGTCGGCAGCTACAACTTCATAACACCCAATGTCTGTGATGATATGCACGACAACTGCGCCGGAGATCCCATTGCGCACGGTGACAAGTGGCTGGCAAAGAATCTTCCTACCATCCTCAAGTCGTCCGCGTACCAGCGCGGCGGCGCAATCTTCATCACCTGGGACGAAGCCAACAGCGGCGACGGCCCCATCGGCATGATTGTGCTGTCGCCCTTCGCCAAGGGCCACGGCTACTCGAATCAAGTGCCCTACACCCACGGATCCACGCTGCGAACCGTGCAGGAAATTTTCGGCCTGCAGCCGTTCCTCGACGATGCGAGCCGCGAGAAAGACCTGAGCGACATGTTCAAAGCCTTCCCGTGAGAAAAGAATGCTGTCGACTCCAAGCTGGCAGATTAGACTGAAATAGCCCGCGCTTACCCGCGCTGGGCTTCTAATTTCCCCAATACCAGGACCCCGAAACGTCTTGATCAGCGCCGAAAGACCTAAACCCTTGGTTCTGTAAAGTAATGTAAAACCCGAGCGAATTGCACTCTGCCGGGGTTACCTTTATAGCAAAGGTGAAAAGATTCGAACCGATTCGCCGATGTTAGTCGCATCGCGTTTTCCGTTCCTGTTCGACCTTTGGTAGTCTAAAGAGAATCCATTTCACTGACCGCGAATACAAAAGTTTTGTGTGCTTCACGAAATCGATTCCCGGCTTCTGCCATGAGCGGGACTGAACTACAGGAGACGTATTCATTTGAAGAGTTTTCTCGCCCGCTTTGTTGTGTACTTTGTTCTTGCCAATTTGCTTGTTCTCACCTCGGCGGCCCAGCAAGCGCCACCTGCTAGTGCGCCTGCGCCGCCTGCCAGTGCGCCTGCATCTCAGCAGCCGCAACCGGCGGACACGAGTCAGAAAACGCAGGATCCCAAGACTCCCGACAAGAACCAGGGCACTTCGAACGATCGACTTTTCTACACCCTGCCAAATTTTTTGACGCTGGAAAATACCGGACAGGTTCCACCGCTCACAGTCGGGCAAAAGTTCAAGGTAGTGACTCGCGGCTCATTCGACTACATTCTGATCCCATGGTACGGATTTCTCGCGGGCATCAGCCAGGCTGAGAACAGCGAACCCGGCTATGGCCAGGGCGCCCAGGGCTATGGCAAGCGG
Source organism: uncultured Acidobacteriota bacterium (assembly GCA_963838765.1). GTDB lineage: Bacteria > Acidobacteriota > Terriglobia > Terriglobales > Acidobacteriaceae > JABDBE01. The sequence goes on from CAWISU010000059.1 coordinate 53,609, forward strand.
TTCGGAGCAGATTTTGCCGACGGTACCATCGAGAACTACTTTACCGGCGCTATTTTTCCGTCTATTCTCCGCCAGGATCCTCGGTTTTTCCAGTTGGGAAAAGGGGGATTTTGGCATCGCACCGAATACGCAGTTAGTCGCATCTTCGTTACCCGCACCGATGCCGGCGGTGAGCAGTTTAACTACTCTGAGATCGTTGGCAGCGCTGTGTCGGCGGCTATTTCCACCTATAGCTACCATCCCAAAGGCGACCGCACCCTGCCGAACACTGCCAGCGTCTGGGGGACGCAGGTTGGGTATGACACGATCACGATCGTAGTCAAAGAATTCTGGCCGGATATTCGCCGCAAGATTAGCAAGAAAAAAGCTGCGCCCTCCGAAGTTAGTCCATAGCATCTGGCTTCCTGAATTACAATCGCTCGCAGTCTGTTGAGTCGACGGCCGAGGAGCCCGCGTGTTTCAACCTGATCTGCTGCACCACAAACGCATTCTCATTACCGGCGGCGGCACGGGTTTAGGGAAAGGTATGGCCCACCGATTTCTCGAACTGGGAGCCACGGTTTACATCTGTGGCCGCCGGCAGCACGTGCTCGCTGAAGCGGAAGCCGAACTGAGCCGCGTGACGCCGAACAAGATTCACTCTCTCCCCTGCGACGTTCGTGACCTGGCGCGCGTGGAAGATATGATCGAGTCCATTTGGAAAGACGGCCCGCTCGACATCGTGGTGAACAACGCCGCGGGCAACTTCCTGGCTCGCACCGAAGAGTTGTCTGCGGGCGCGTTTGAAGCCATCCTGGGAATCGTACTGATGGGAACGATCAACGTCACCATGGCATGTGGCCGCAGATGGTTGAAAGCGTCCCACCCGGGAGTCGTGCTAAACATTGCCGCAACCTACACCTCGAGCGGTTCAGCTTATGTTGTGCCCTCCGCCATGGCGAAGGCTGGGGTCGTAGCCCTGACGCGCAGTCTCGCTGTGGAATGGGGAGACCGCGGCATTCGCATGAATGCGATCGCACCTGGACCCATTCCCACGGAAGGCGCATTCTCCCGCTTGCTTCCACGTCCAGAACTCGAACAGTTCGCCCGCGAGCGAAATCCCCTGCGCCGCTTCGGTACGGTCGAGGAGTTCGCGAATCTCGCCGCATTCCTGGTGAGCGACGGCTCGAGCTACATCAACGGTGAGGTGATTCTGATGGACGGCGGTGAACAACTGCAAGGCGCAGGCGAATTCAGCGCGTTGGGAAAACTGCTGACCGAGGATGATTGGAAATCGCTGAAGCCGCGCAAGCCGTCACGAGAGTAGAGCCCATATTAATTTCACAAGCGCCTTGCTAATGCAAGCTTTTCCCCGCCGCCTTAAACATGGCAGGCATCGCCGTATTCCAGCTCTGCCAGTCATGGCCTCCCGGCGTGTTAACCAAGTCCAGATTCACCCCACGCTCGCGCATCCGCCGCGCGAATCGTTCGTTTACTGCGTGTAGCGGATCGTTTTGCCCGCATGACAAGAACCATTGGGTGTTAGGAATCCTTGCTGCACGATCAAGCAGTTCAAATACATCTTCGTCTTGCTTGGCGCTCGGCCTGACACCGAAGATGGTCCAAATTCTCCATGTCTGGCCGCAGCGGCGCAAGCTCACTGGGCGTCGCGTAATGTCCAGCGCGCCGCTCATGCTTGCGGCAAATCCATACCGCTCCGGGTACTTCAAGGTCAACTTGACCGCGCCATACCCTCCCATTGAAATCCCCGCAATTCCCGTGTGCTCGGGGCCCTTCGCCACCGGGAATCTGGCCTCGACGTCATGCGGGAGTTCCAGCACAATTGCGTCTTCCCAGCGCGAACGCCTCTTGTGTTTGGCATTTGTGTAATACGATAAGTCTGCCTCTGGCATCACCACGATCAGCCGCTCGGCGGTGGCGAGCTTCACGACATCTGAGAGCTCCATCATTTGCGCCGGACTGCTATTCACGCCGTGAAGCAGGTACAAAACTGGAAGCACTTGATTCGCGCTCACCCTCGGAACGATTGCGCGATACCAGAGCACCCTGTCTATGCTCGTGCTGCGGAACCGAACGTCCGTCACGGTAAATGCGTCGGTGGTTGACACAAGCTGTACAGTAGTCCGTTGAACGGGGGAGTAACATCCCAAGCAGAAAAGCAGAGGAAGCGCCAACAGAGCTATTCTTGGCAGTGACGAAGAATAGACCGGACGGCGCGGTTTACTACCCATGCCGCGCTGGCAGCACCAGCCACTTCAACAGCATGTTCACCACCGAGAGCACGATCCCGCCCCCGAATGCTGCTCCGAAGGTTCGAATATGAAATCCGGGCACGAATGCGGAGGCGAGTTCCAGCATGATGGCATTGATCACAAACCAGAATAGTCCCAGGGTGAGGATGGTGAGCGGGAAGGTGAGGATTTTCAGAATCAGCCCCAGGGTCGCATTAACCAGGCCGATGACAATAGCAGCAATAAGCGCGGCCGCCGCGCCGTCGACATAGAAGCCGGGGACCACGCGCGACGTGATCCAGACGGCCAGCGCGCTGACGATCCAGTGCAAGAGCATTCGGAGCATAGAGAGAGCCTCTCGACTGCAAACAGACTATAAACTGCAAAGCCTGCTCCGGCAAGCGCTCGCCTGCTGGTCTTTGGAGCAGGAACGCGCGCGGCATAAAATTGAAGCGTGGCTCACAAGACCAATGCTGTGCGCTTGCTCGACCAGCTTGCTATCCGCTATGAATTGCGCGAGTACGAAGTGGATCCCGAAAATCTCGCCGCTCAGACAGTCGCGGCCAAGATTGGATTGCCCGCACAACAGGTCTTCAAGACGCTGGTGGCGCGTGGCGATCGCAACGGAATCTGCATGGCTGTGATCCCGGGGGATGCGGAACTCGACCTGAAAGCCCTGGCCGCAGCATCCGGAGATCGCAAGGTTCAACTGGTTCCGGTAAAAGAGCTGCAGGCGCTCACTGGCTATATTCGGGGCGGAGTCACCGCCCTTGCAGCTAAAAAGGACTTCCCAGTCTACGCAGACGAGAGCATCGAATCGTTCGACACAATTTCAATCTCCGCCGGCCTTCGCGGCATGCAAATCCTGATCGCCCCGCACGACTACCTCAACGTAACCAAGGCCACTCTCGCAGCGCTCGCCCCGCGTAAGAAGTAGGCCAATGAAGCGACTGCGCTGCGCTTGAGCCATCTAAGCGCTTTACAAACAGTGCCATAGGAATGGTTACCGGCAGATGCTGGCCGCCCTAAAGTTATCTGCCGAGCGGCCGATAATCCCAGATAAGGGTAGGTTGAAGGAGGAAACACCATGGCGACTCCGATCTCTGGGGGAACCGCTTTCGACTTTGGCGCCGCGGCGCAAGCTGCTGCTGTGCAACCACAGGTGACAACCACAACAACGGCACCGGTCAAACAGCCAATCAAAATTGAGCCCGCAGCTACGGTCAAGCTTTCCGATGACGCGCAAGTCCGGCTCTTGAACTCACAGGGCCACTCAGTCTCACAAATCGCCGTTCTCACGGACTTGTCTATGCAGGCGGTGAATGGCTACTTGGGGGTAGCCCACGTACCACCGCCAATGATCACCTCGAGCAATAAGTAGTTCTCAGTTCCGCAGGGGTCTTGGCGGGCGTGCAATTAGCGGATGAGTTCGGTCTTCGGGGGAGGACCGATCTTACTGCGCGCCCGCCGCGGCCTTACTCTCCATCCGTTCAAAAACATCTTCCGCCCGCCGCAGCGCCTCCTGCACGTTGTCGCAAATGTTTTCGTGTCCGATCACGTCTTCAAATTCGGCTTGCCGAATAAGCTTCGCGGGCTGCTCCCGCGCTCCGCAGAGGATCAACGTCCGCTTGGTCGCGTGCAGTTCTCGCGCTACTTCCTCCAGCGCGAACAATCCCGTCGCATCGATCGCAGTCATATTGCGCAGACGCAGAATGACTACCGGCGGCAGTTCATGGATTTTCTCGATGATCGTCGAGATTTTATCCGTCGCTCCAAACAGGAATGGTCCGTGAATGCGGAAAATGGTCGCGTAGTATGGGATGTCTTTGTCCTGCAAAATATGTACACGCCCGTCTTCGACGTAGTCGTCGGTGACCTGCGATACGGTCGTAGTGTTCGCCACGCGCCCAATGAACAGCAAGGCCGCCAGAATCATCCCGGCCTCGACTGCCACGGTGAGGTCGGCAAATACAGTGAGCGCGAAGGTAACCAGCCAAATGCTGATGTCGGTCTTGGTCAGCTTGAGCAGTTGCGGAATCTCCCGCCATTCGCCCATGTTGTAGGCGACCACCAGCAAAATCGCAGCCAGCGCGGCCATTGGGATATAACTGGTGAGAGGCGCGGCAAACAAAAGCACGCATACCAGCGTCAGCGCGTGAATCATTCCCGCAACTGGCGTCTGCGCGCCGGCACGGATATTGGTCGCGGTGCGCGCAATCGCGCCCGTGGCCGGCAGTCCGCCAAACATCGGTGCAACGACATTGGCCACGCCCTGCGCCATCAGTTCGACGTTGGGATTGTGATGGTCATTACTCATGCGGTCCGCCACCACCGCCGACATCAAAGACTCAATCGCTCCCAGCATCGCAACCGTGAACGCAGGACCGAGCAGACCGTGAATCAGATCGGTACGAAAGTGCGGAATCGCGAAGTGAGGCAGCCCGCTCGGAATCCCGCCGAAGCGCGTACCAATCGTTTCGACCGGAAGTTTGAGCACGACCACCGCAGCAGTGCCTGCGAGCATCGCCACGATGGGTCCTGGAATGCGATTCGAGACCGCACGGCATGCCAGCAGCATCACCAGCGTACCGACGCCGAGAACCGTCGCCGCGTAAGACAAAGTGTGAAAATTGGCCGCGATGCTTTCCATGCGCAGCCAGAACACTCCCGGAACTTTGTCGATCTTCAATCCAAAGAGATCTTTGATCTGCGTGCTGGCAATCAGAACCGCAATTCCGTTGGTGAAACCGATCACGATGGGCCGTGGGATAAACTTCACCGCTGTGCCCATACCCGTCACCCCGAGAATGATGAGCAGGACACCAGCCATCATCGTGCACATGAACAGTCCGTCCACCCCGTGCACCGCGACAATTCCCGCCACCACCACCACAAATGCGCCGGTTGGACCGCCGATCTGCGTCTTCGATCCCCCCAACGCGGAAATCAGAAACCCAGTCACTACCGCACAATAAATTCCCGCCTGCGGCGTCAGCCCGGACGCAATGGCAAACGCCATAGCCAGCGGCAACGCCACCAATCCGACGGTCACGCCCGCGATCAGATCACGCAGAAATTTATTCGGGCTGTAATCGCGCAGGCAAAGAATAGACGCCGGGAGCCAGCGCTCTTCTAAGTTTTCAATCAATGAGGTAGTGGCCAGAGTGCACGCTCCATCAACGCTTGATTATGACAGCCGACACCCCAACCTTCAATGAATTGCGCTGCACGGAGGTGCTAGGACGATTCTGCTTTGGTGGTATCGATCCCATGGCACGGGCTGGCCATCTCTCACTCCCATCCTCCCGCATCAATCCGCTTTCCTGTCTGTAAATAATGATTGATCGCCGTCTCCCAGCTTTGCATCTTGTGCCGAAACCATTTCTGATCGTAACGTTCGACCTCCCGATTTCCCTCAGCCGACAGCCCGGTGTAGGTATATTGAATGAATGCGTTGCTGTGTGAGGTCGATTCTCCAGCGCCTGTGCTGAGATGGATTCTGATCTGGGCCGACACCAATCCCGGTTTCACCCAGGCAAACGCAATGCGGAAAGATGCAGGATCGTGATCCGTGACAACCCAAGTGGTCTCAGTGCCGTCTTCGTTCGGCGTAATAAAGACGCAACCGCACTCGGCGTAGCCCGATTCGGAGTAGATCAACCGATACTGCCATCCCGGTACCCAATGCGCCTCGCGCACCGGACATAGCAGCGGGAAAACTTTCTCCCCCGGAGCCACATTGTTCTGCGTGTATTCGTGAGTGACGCGCTTTCCTTGAAATTCTGCCATGGTTTCCTCCAAAAGAAATGGCTCGCGCGTCGGGCGCGAGCCGAATTTCGTGACAAAAGCTGAAGGCCGGACTGATAGCTCAATCCGGCCTTCGCTCTAAATTTAGTTTCTCACATACTTCGCTGCCGTGCAACCCTGTCGCCCCGAGTCCTCACTCCTCGCTGAGCTCTAGAACAGATTCCACAAGAACTGGTTATACACATCGTGGTGATACTGCACTTCCGGAGCCTTCACGAACGTTCCCAGCAGCCGCGGACAGCGATCAGCTGAGGCTTGTTTTAAGTCTGCATAGCGAGCCTTCACATCCTCGCCCAGCAGTTTCGTCGTCCACTCCGCGTTGCGGAAGTTCGCCAGGGCGTCATAAATGTTATCCGGCAAGTAGCGCTGCGCCTGGCGCAGGTTCTTAATCTTCGCGGTATCGCCATCGAGCCCAGTCTTGAAGATGGACAACATGACCAAATAAGGATTCGCGTCTGGCGAGACCGAACGAACCTCCACGCGCATACTCTTCTCATTGCCAATCGGAATGCGAATCATGGAGCCGCGATCCGTGGGCGAAGCTTTGATTTGATTGGGCGCCTCAAAGTGCGGATCCAGCCGGCGATACGCATTGACGCTCGCATTCAGCAGCAGGCAAAGATCATTGCCGTGAGTGAGAATGCGATCGATAAACTCCCAACCCGTTTTGCTGAGCTTCTCTTCGCCCTTTGCGTCCCAGAACAAATTCTTCCCGCCCTTGCTGATCGAAACATTGGTGTGCATCCCACTGCCATTCACGCCCACCACCGGCTTGGGCAGGAACGACGCAGTGCAACCCATCTTGGTCGCGACCTGACGGCAGATCAGCTTGTAGAGTTGAATCTGGTCGGCCGCAGCCACCACTTCCCCGTATCCGTAGTTAATCTCGAACTGCGAGGGCGCAACTTCCGGGTGATCCTTCTCGTTCTGAAAACCCATGCTGCGCTGCACTTCTGCCGTGGTATCGATGAATGTGCGCAACACATCGCCGGGCAGCGAATGGTAGTAGCCGCCGGTGTTTACGTAATCGAACTTACCGGTTTCATGGTAACGACGCTCTGCGTCCGGCCCCTGGAACAGGAAGCCTTCGATTTCGTTGGCTGCGTTCAGCGTGTAGCCATTCTTCTTGTATAGCCCCTCGGCGTATGTCTTGAGGATGCCGCGAATATCCGCGCTATAGGGTGTGCCACCCTTATCGATCACATCCCCAAAGACCAGTACCTTGCCCGGCCCGAACACATCGGCTGGCCCCCAGTAAAACGCCCCCCAGTCAATTCCCAGACGAAGGTCGCTCTCCCGCTGCGCCGTAAATCCGCGAATCGACGACCCATCAAAAGTCAGATTGTCCCAGCTCTTGATCAGAAACTTCTTATCGTAATCCAGCATGTGCAGGCGGCCTTCCAGGTCGCTGAACAACACGGTCACCGCCTTGATCCGCTTTTCGCTGCTTAAGTATTCGAGCCGCTCCTCTTGAATTTTATGAGTCGCAACGCGACTCTGGCGCTGCTCCTTCGCGTTCAAATTCATCTCTTCCAGTTCGTCGTATGGGATAGCCAGGAAATTTCGCAGTTCAGTGGGCATGGATCTCCTTATAAGTTTTGCAACCAAACTCAGGTGTGTTTCGGGGGATGATCAGAACTAGCTAGGGTATCGCGGAGTCGCACCGCCTGCCAATCAAAAAAGCTTATGCGCCGGATTAAAGGAATCTATTCTGCCTTGCTTGTGTGGGGACAGCGGCCCGTTCGACTTCGCTCAGGGCAGGCTCTCGGCTGTCCGGTCGACCAAACCTCAACCCGCACTTGCAATGCCTGCACATCTGTACAATCGTGAAGGATTCGCGCAATGGACATCATACTGAACGAAGTCGAAACCAGAGTGCTCGGCTCGCTGGTAGAAAAAGACGTCACCACTCCGGACTACTATCCACTATCGCTGAACGCCCTGGTCAACGCATGCAACCAGAAAAACAATCGCGATCCGGTAATGAATCTCGACGATGAGACCGTGCGGCAAGCGCTGGCAACGCTGCAGGACAAACGTCTCGCCGGCCCCACCAGCAGCGCCGACAGCCGCGTCACCAAGTACGAACATCGTCTGCAGGAAGCCTTCAACTTTACTCGCGGCGAGACCGCCATCCTCTGTGTCTTGCTTTTGCGCGGCCCCCAGACCCCCGGCGAACTTCGCGGCCGCACCGAGCGCATGCATCGCTTCGAAGATCTTACCGAAGTGCAGTCCACCCTGCAGCGCCTGATGCAGCGCGATCCGCCGCTGGTCAGAGTTCTCGCAAGACAACCCGGCACCAAAGAAGCCCGCTACAAGCACCTCCTCGGAGGAGACACGGAAGATACGCAAGATGTGGCGCCGGCGCCCTCGCCCGCGACCGTCCGCAGCAACCCAGCCGATGCTGACCGCATAGCCCGCGTGTCGGATGAACTAACAAATCTAAGAAAAGAAGTCGCCGACCTCAAACAACAATTCGCCGATTTCCGAAAACAGTTCGAGTAGCTGTGTGGAACCATAGGTCGGACCGGGTCGGAGCCTGCCCTGAGCGGAGTCGAACGGACGTTGGTCAGGTGCGCAGCACTGCAGTTTTAGCTGAGAACCGATAGCTGAGAGCTGACAGCTCGCTGCATCATCTCCGGAACCGTCACGAACTCATATCGATCGGACTTATACCGGTCAATCAGTCGATCCGTCGCAATTACACTTTGCGAACGGTCCGCCCCAAACGTCGAATGCCCGCCATCGTGCAACAGAATCACATCCCCGCCGCGAACCTGCTGCCGAACTCTGCGCTCAACGTACTCGGCCGGTTTTCCTTTCCAGTCCCAGCCCGTAACGCTCCACATCACCGGCTCCAACCCCAGCTCTCGCACGATGCGCAGAGTACTCGGTCGCCGTCCACCAAACGGAGGACGAAACAACTGCGAATGCTCTCCCACCGCGTCCGCCAAGGCCTGCTGGCAATCCAGCAATTGCGTTCTAGTTTGCCGCGCGGAAGCAAAGATCAGATTGGGATGGCTGAAGGTATGATTGCCGACAACATGTCCAGCCCGCACTAACTCGCGCGCAATATCCGGCCTTTGTTTCACGTAACGTCCGATAAGAAAAAACGTCGCCTTCACATCGTGCTTGGCCAGCACTTCCAGCAAACGAAGCGTATGGGGATCGTTGGGCCCATCGTCATAAGTCAGCGCCAGTAGCCGGATCCCAGCCTTCACTCCGGTAAACGTCCGCCCATACCACTGCCCCCGCGGAGCCATCGACTGATAGCCCACGGCAACAGCCGCCACAGCAACACCAGCCCCGACGGCGAACGTACCCATAATGCCGCGATTGTAAATTGTTTCCCTGTGTCTCTGTGGTGAATAGGGGTTACTCTTCCCTCAATTGCGCTCGACGCTCAACCGGGATATCCTGCACATTCGAAGCCCGAGTCCTCTAGCCCATGGCCAATCTTTTCGAACTGCCCCGCTACATCGCCGTGGAAGGTCCCATACGCGTCGGAAAGAGCACACTGACGCGGATTCTAGCCGAGCGTCTCAACGCCCAACGCGTCATGGAAGCGGAGGACAACCCCTTCCTGCGCGCCTTTTACGAGGGCCAGCGTGGCGCCGGATTCCAGGCACAATTCGCGTTCCTCATCCGTCGCTTCGAACAACTGCGGGCGCTGGACCTGGGTCCACGCTCCCAGAAATCCGTAGTCACGGATTTCGTCTTTGAAAAAGACAAACTCTTCGCCTGCCTCAACCTCAATGACCAGGAACTCGAAACCTACAATCGCTATTACAACTATTTTCGCGAGCAGCTCCCCACGCCCGATCTCGTGATTTATTTGCAAGCCACTCCCGAGGTGCTGAAAAAACGTCTGAAGAAAAAGAACTCACCCGGCGAGAAGGCGATCAACGAAGAATATCTCGAAGAAGTGATCAAAGCCTATGAACACTTCTTTTTTCACTACACCTCATCCGACCTGCTGATCGTGAACACTTCAGAAATTGATTTCGTAGAACGCAATGAAGACTTGCAGGAGCTGCTGCGCAAGGTTTCCGCACCGATTAAGGGCACCCAATATTTCCTGCCGCTGGGCAATCAGGACGCCGCCAGCGCGTAGGACTCCCGCTTTCTTATCGAGGACGACGATTAGTGCGGAAGCGGCGGCGAATCCAATTACACAAGAACAGGACGACGATGCAACAATCCAAGACATAAATCTGGCACAGAAGAAAACGAATTTTCTTGTTCACAATGCTTAATACTCAGTTCCGCCACTTTTCAATGAAAAATCGTCGGCGCGATCTAGAGTCGCGTAAATTACCTAGCTACATGGATTTACGGCGTTCTTAATGGCCGGGACTTGGCCGAAATGGGCTCAATTGCCGACAGGGGTACTTGCAGGGCGTCCCGGAAGTTGTTAGAGGACAGGAAACCTGTGTTGAAGCTCAAAGTCTGCCGGTTTGGCAATTCGCTCGGTGTGATTTTGCCCCGGGAGGTGATTCGCCATCTGCCGACGGAAGAGGGAGAACGGCTTATTCTGATTGAGGCGGCGGACTGCGAGTACTGGCTCACGCCGTCCGATCCCGCGTTCAGAAAGAAAATGACGAAGGTGGAGCAGGTCCTGGCTCGCTATCGCAATACGCTGCGCTCTTTGGCACGCTAGGGATCTCGGGCGTCGAGGCCCGCCGCTCGGTCGTTATGTGGGGCTCGAATAGGACTACTCTTACTTCTCATGCCGCGGCAGCGGATAAACCGCCAACCCCTTCCCGACTTTCGAAAACTCGGGATCGGCCGTGACCAGCCAGGCGCCGCGTTCGATGGCAAGTTCGGCGGCAAAGGCGTCGGCATAACCCAAGCCGTGTTTCTGCTTCAGCGCGCCAGCACGAGAGGCTCGTTCCCGATCCACACTGATGACCGCCACGGGCATCTCCTGCAACCGCGCTTCGGCTTCCCGGGCTTTTGCTTCGCCGTGCCGTCTCCATGCGATGTAGAAGACTTCGCCCCAATTCACGGCCGACATCAGTAAAGGCACGTCCTGACGCGCGGCCTCGCTCAGCAAGTTTCGAACTTTTTGCGCGGTGCCGTCACGGCCTTCCAAGAAACCAATTAGTGCATTGGCATCGAGGACATAGCGCCGCACCGTCCCACGAAAAGACGCAGACGTCAACGCTTCTCTCGCTTGCGCTCGCGCTCCCGCTCGGCAAACAACTCCTCAAACATAGAGGGCTCGCCCGGCCCGGGCTTGAGAAATCCCATGATTTCATCCAGTCGCCGCTCCGTAATGGGCGTCAGCACCAACCGGCCTTTTTCTTCGCTCCAGGTGGCGCGTGTACCCTTTTTCAGCCCGAACTGCTCCCGCAGCTCAGCCGGAATCACCACCTGCCCCTTGGAACTGATGACAGTGCGATAGGCTCGCATAAGTAAGCCCATCTTACCACTGAGTAAGACGTACTACAAGTTTCTTACCGGACGCCCCGTCTCCGAATTTCTACCATAAAACGGTCATCGACAAACCAGCGGCCACACATCTACAATAAGCCCAGCAGTATCCAAGATGCGTACGGGCTCTATCCGCCCAGGCGGAGGGGCACTGGAGGACATCGTGAGTGTCACGTCAATTGGCGAATCTCGCCGCAAGATTACTGTCGCTTCCCTGCAGGAAAAGAAACTCCAACATCAACCCATCACCTGCCTCACCGCCTACGACTACGCCAGCGCGCGTCTGGTAGACGAGGCTTCCATCGACATTGTTCTGGTCGGCGATTCTCTGGCCATGACCATGCTCGGCTACCCGGACACGCTCTCGGTCACGGTCGACGAAATGCTTCATCACACCCGTGCCGTGCGGCGGGGCGTGAAACACGCGCTGCTCGTGGCCGACATGCCCTACGGTTCCTACCACGTCGGCGCCGACGACGCGGTGCGCAACGCCGCCCGCTTCATGAAAGAAGCTGGTGCCGAAGTGGTGAAGATTGAAGGCGGCGAGAAACGCGCCGACCTGATTCGCCGCGTGATCGACGCCGAAATTCCCGTCGCTGGCCACATCGGCCTGACGCCGCAGTCGGTCAACGTCATGGGCGGCTACAAGGTTCAGGGCAAGTCGCTGGCGGCAGTCGAACAACTCATGCGCGATGCCGTGGCCCTCGAGCGGGCAGGCATAGCCTTCCTGGTTCTCGAAGGCATTCCGCGCGAAGTCGCCGCCATGATCACCGCGGAAATCGAGACTCCCACCGTCGGCATCGGCGCGGGTCCGGACTGCGATGGCCAGGTGCTCGTCTTCCACGACATTCTGAATCTGACTTTCACCTCGCCAGCCAAATTCGTCCGCCGCTACGGCGACGCCGGCAAGCTTATCTCGGACGCCGTACAATCCTTCCGCGAGGACGTCATCTCGCATCAGTATCCGTCGGATCATGAGTCCTACCATTTGTCGAAGGAAACGCAGCAGGCACTGGAAACGGTACTGGAACGCAAACGGGAGATGCGCCGATAGAAGATAATACGGTTGGCATGAAATATCTGCGTTTAAGCGCTGTGGCCGTAAGCCTCGCTCTGCTTGCTTCCTGCGCCAAGCCGCCCAGAGCGCCAGCGGAAGCGGCGGCCAGCCCGGAGCTTCGAATCCAAGAAATCGCGCCCGCCGATCCACAAAAATATGCTGGAGTGCGGGACATGAAAGCCTGGCGAAATCCATACTTAATCGTCCGAGTCGACGGCGTTGGCCTGCTGGACGTCAGCAACAACGAACAGCAGATTGTGGATCCAGACAAATTGTCCGCAGCGCTTGCCAGGTTGCCGGTGTCGGCATGGCCCTACGGGCGCGTGGTTGCAATTCAAGAAATTGCTGCAGCTAGCTCAGATGAAGACAAGGCCAGGCTTCGAAAAAACCGGGCGTTGGTGGCCGGAACGTTGGAAAGCATGCAGGTGCTCATAAACTGGGTCCCATCCACCTGAAAGCCGAAAGTTCACCGCGAGATGAAAATCTGTAAGACCATCGACGAGATGCGCGCCGCTTCGCGCGCGGCGCACCGCGAAGCGAAGCGTTTGGGCTTCGTCCCCACGATGGGCGCGTTGCACGAAGGCCATCTATCACTGGTGCGGGCCGCGAAGGCGAAATGCGATGTGGTTGCAGTCTCCATTTTCGTGAATCCCCTGCAATTCGGGCCGACTGAGGACTTGGCCAAGTACCCGCGCACCTTTGAGCGTGATCGTGCGTTGCTGGAAGGAGCAGCTGTCGACATCCTCTTCGCACCCGCGCCGGAAGAAATGTATCCCGCGGGAGCCGTCACCTACGTCACAGTCGAGGGCCTGAGCGAGAAGCTGTGCGGCCGATCGCGTCCCGGCCACTTCCGTGGCGTAACCACGGTGGTCGCCAAGCTCTTCCACATCGTGGAACCGGACCTGGCCTTCTTCGGCCAGAAAGATGCGGCGCAAGCTACGATCATCCGCCGCATGGTGCAAGACTTGAATCTGCCAGTCGAAATCGTCGTCTGCCCCATCGTCCGCGAACCCGACGGCCTGGCGATGAGCTCGCGCAACGCGTACCTCAGCCCGCAGGGGCGCAAGTCCGCGCTGGTCCTACAACGCTCGCTAACTGAGGTGAAGAGCCGATTCGACCAAGGCGAGCGCAACGCAGCCAACCTCATTGAAGCTGGGAAACAAGTGCTGGCGCAGGAACCCGCTGTTCGTCTCGACTACCTCGAGATCGTGGATCCCAACACCCTCGATCCGATGCAACAGCTCACAAGCAGCGCGCTCGTCGCCGTCGCCGCCGTCGTTGGAAACACCCGCCTGATCGACAACATCCTGCTGAAGTAACCCGTGGGCGCACCCCGGCACTCGCAGCCAAGCATTTCGAACCGACCCACTACCTGCCGTCGATCCCGTTCCCCTTCCTCGGCCCCGAGACGAACTCATTCCCCGCGACAATGTATCGCAGCGGCAACCCAGCCGCCTTGGTAATCCCGATCCGCGGCGTTGTCAGAACCCGACCAACCCGATATCCATCATCCGCAATGAAGAGGTCCGATCGCGCGCTGGTCAGGTCTTTCCCGTTGTCCCGTTCCCGCGTGATGCCAAACGCCTCCGCCAACCGTCCCGGCCCGCTAGTCAGCTTCCTCAGATCGCGCGCTGAATCGCGAGTTGAGTTAAAAGACACGTTTCGTGACAAAGCCATCTGCTTAATCCCCATCAGAGGCTCGACTGCGCGAAACAGAATCCCTCCCGCCACTCCATCCGGCAAACAAGACACATTCAGGCAATAGTGATTCCCATAAATAAAATAAACGTAAGCGTAACCCGGAGGCCCGAACAGCACAGCATTCCGCAACGTGCGCCCGGCAAACGAGTGCGCGGCGGGATCATCGACTCCGAGGTAAGCTTCGACTTCCACAATGCGAGCCGTGAGAAACTGGCCTCGTTCCTTCCGCACCAACACCTTGCCCAGCAATTCCCGGCTAACCTGTCGCGGATCGCGATCGTAGAACGCACGCGACAGCGGCTTTCGAAGCTGACTGATGCGAGTGGTCAACACGATCGTCTTCCGTCGCCGAACTACGCTGCGCCTTTCGCTGCCGTTTTCAAAAACGCCAGCACCTCTTCGGCGTGGCCTTCGGGCTTCACTTTGTTAAATATGTGTTTGATCTTGCCGTCCGGGCCAATGATGAACGTGGTCCGCGCCACTCCCATCACCTTCTTGCCATACATGTTCTTTTCCTGGATCACTCCATAGGCATTGCCAACTTTCTTGTCGGCATCGCCCAAAAGCGTAAACGGCAGATCGAATTTATCCTCAAACTTTTTGAGCGCCTTCGGTTCATCCGGCGAAACCCCCAAAACCACCGCTCCGCTCTTCTCCGTTTTTTTGTGCGAATCGCGGAACTCGCACGCCTCGATGGTGCATCCCGGCGTATCGGCCCGGGGATAGAAATACAGCACCACCCACTTCCCCCGAAAATCCTTCAAGGAAACCGGCTCGCCATTCTGGTCAGGCAAAGTGAACTCCGGGGCTTTATCATTGATATTGATATCCATGACTGTTTCTCCTTTTCGACCAACCTCTCGATCAACGTTATACCGTACCGCAAGGTGGCGCGTCATCTGCACTATTTTCGTTGCGACTATTTTTCTCCAAAGTACACTAACGCCACCCGCACCCGCACAGGTCGACCATCCCGCCAAGACCAGCAAAGGGCCGCGAGCCCTCGGTCTGCTCGAACTCGCGCCCAACGGTAAAGCCCATTTGATCCCAATCGCCATCCTGATCGACGGCAAATACTACGACGCCAGCGCCTACAAAGCCGCTCCCGTGCCCATGGCGCTGTGGAGCGACACCGTCTATGAAGCCGTGCTCAGCGGAGTCTCCATGGGACTGTTTACGGTGACCGGAGCGCTGCAACGAAAAGAAGCGAACGAAGGCACCGAGTGGATGGCCGAAGGCACCTGGCAAACCGCGAGTTCAATTAAAGCAAAGGCAGCGAAGAAGCCAATATCATCGGTGCCTCGCGGTATCAACGAGGACGAAGGCCCGCCCGTACTCCGCCGCGCAGGCAGCGAAAAGCCAAAGCCCCCGGAGCCTCCCGCATCCCCAACTGCGTCGCCTCAGCCGCAACCCGCGCCCGCCGCGTCGTCTGCTCCAACCCAGACCGCGACTCCGCAAGCCGCGCCAGCCCCGACCGCATCGGCAACTCCTTCGCCGGCCGCGCCACCCCCGCAGGACCAAGCGCAAGAAGACAAGCCTCCCGAGGACAAAGACCGCCCGGCCCTGAAACGAGGCAAGGCAGGCGCCGAGTCGGCCGCAGAAGCTCAAAAGAAGGCGATGGCAGCCACCTCAGCAAAGCCAGGCGGGCATGCTACAACACCGGCTCCGTCCAGCGCGGCGGCAACGTCGGGAGCGTCATCCCCGGCCCAGCCCCCGGCTCAGGCCGCAAACCAGATTCAGCTGATCCCCGCAATCTCAGACTCGAACGGACCCGACCCGCTCCCCTACACCTACAACGTGAAGCCGGACGAGGAGCAACAATTCCGCAAAAAGATGCTGGCCATGGCGGCCGACGAAGTCCGCGCCCGTGCCCGCCAACCAGGGTCACCGAGTGCATCAGCCGCGCAATCCGCTCATGCCACTTCGCGCATGGCAAAGCCCCAGCCGCAAAGCCCGTGCAACCCATCTTTGAAGACGTTCAGCTTCGTGTTTTTGATCTGGCAAATATCAACGAACCCGAACTGGTTCTGACGGCGAAAGCCCGTATGCCTCAACGCCCCCGCGAAACGGAGAATGCAGACCTGCAATACATGGTCACATTGGTAGTTCGCGAAGACGTGAACGGCGAACTGCACAAGTCCCTGGCAAACATAACCGACACCCAGCACCTGGATGTAATTCCGCAACTCGAGCTAATCGACGCCGTCGACGTCGATGGAGACGGCCGCGGCGAGCTCCTTTTCCGCCAGGTCTCCGACACCGGCAGCGCCTTCGTCGTCTATCGCGTCATCGGAGACCGTCTGTACCCGCTCTTTCAAGGCGCTCTAGGACAATAGCGCCTGTGTCGTAACCTTTCGCCCTTCGCGAAGCTCTTTCATCGGATGAGTAAATCGAGGTGTTACAACAGTAATTTGGCTTTCGTAATGCTGGGCGTTCTATCAGGCCGCACGCTATATGATTTTCTGATGAGATGGTTTGTTGCCGCCTTGGTGCTCTGTGTGTCATCGGTGACTCTGGGGCAGGGTCAAGTCCAGCACCAGGTGATCAAATATGTCAATAAGAAGTACGGCTTCACATTTTCACTTCCACAAACCTGGGCGGATTATTCGACGAGTGAGAGCACATACGACGCTCTCAACAATGGTCAGTGGCAGCACTTCCCCCAAATAACAATCAAAAATCCGCGATCGACGGCAGCGCGTCCGCTTAAGGAAATCATCGTTGTGGTATTGACTCATGCTGAGTGGGATTCCATTGAGAAAGGCACACTCGCCCTCAGTGCCTCATCCGAAGGGCCGGGCGAACTTGGGCGTAACAAAAGGTACGTGTTCGTCGTGCCTCCACGCTTCTACTATAAAGTGGATGAAAAGGAGCCAGGATTTCGAGAGGTCGTTCAGATCCTACACAGCAATCCTCTACACGCATTCTGATCGAAGGAATATTTCCAACCGCACAGAGTCATTGTTCGCGGACGTTACAGGCATAGCACTCGAAATCCCTGCCAGGAGCCAATCAGTGTAACGACCCACTATCTCGCCAACCGACGAAGAGCGCCACTGCTCTATAGGTTCTCTTGGATGAAGCGGGGGCTGAGGTGAACGTCGAATTGTACCAGTGGTGAATCACCAACCACCTTAAAGCTGTGGATCTCGCCGGCCTTAATGACAAAGATGTCTCCAGCACCGCCCTCGAAGGTCTTGCCGCTGACTGTCCACACCCCCCGGCCTTCACGAATGAACTGGATCTCGTCATAAGGATGCCGGTGCGGACCCGGCCCCGATCCGGGCTTCCCATGGAATAGGAACACCGAAACATTCGTGTTGCCCTGCTCAGCTCCGATAAACTCATGCGAACTACCAACAAAAGGCAAGTTCTCCTGGCGCACGTGATACATCTTTCGTCATCCTCCTGCCAGGATTTGATGACAGTGGCCACGCTTTGGCTCCCGCGAATACCATTGAGCGAAATCGAGATGCTACGCCAACCCAAACCGCCCACTAACAGACTTGCTATGTGGATTTGCCCAAAGCCTTCATGATGGCGTCCTCAATGCACGCGGCAACGTGGGCAGTAAAGTCTCCAATCGGCCTCTCGGCGAAACTCCTGATGGCATTCATCAGACTGATATTGCCCTCCTGAATTAAATCCAGCATGAGAACACTGGAGGCAGAGTGTTTTTGAGCGATGTTCACGACCAACATGAGCTGACTTTCAATCAATCTCCTCTCGGCATTTTCCTTCTGTTGGTCCCAACCGCCTGGATGGCCGAGTTCTCGAAATAGCTTCGTCTCTTCCATCTTAGTCAGCGGCTCAGCTTGGCTTACTTCGAGGACATACACTGCTACTGGATCATTAGGATCATGGCTATCCATCTTCGTCTTCTCCATCTCTAGCGTAACTGTTGTGAACAGGCCATAGCGCTCAAAACCCGATCAACGGTCAATGAGTGATATGGAGATTTTACGCCAACAATCGAGAGGTCCCCAGTGCGCGAGGCAGTGAGCAGCGACGGCAAAGTGCCACAGTCTTTCGTGTTGACATTCAATATCCCGGGGATGATACTTGCCTCCTCGGTTCGTATCGCTTCCCCAGCGTCTCCCTCCGGATCAAATGCCCGTTTCCGTCAATTTGCGCAAACACAGCGCGTGAACCTCATACCTTAAGGAATTCGTATGCAAACATCGAGTCGTCGCTTTGCGCTAGCACTGCTTGTACGACCTCTGCCGGGGGAGCGAACAACGACGGCGCCGTGTTCAAAATCACACCCAGCGTGACCGCGACTGTGCCCACCACGGGCGCGAAGACGGGAAAGATCGCGATCACGACCCCGGGTGGGACTGCGACGAGTGCCGCAGTTTTCACAGTGACACAATGATCTTCAGCGCTACTGTTACACAGCCCCAATGCGGTCGCCGCTTTTCGCGCACTTTCCGAAAGGGGTGAGCGCGAGAGTCCTCCTTCGTTTTGCCCCTTGACACGTCCTTAAACATGCGCGTACATTGTATGTACCTAACGAGTGCGATGTACGTACATGGGAGCTATCATGCCTGCAACTCCATCCCGCAAGAAACGCACTGAGAGACTCAATGTCCGTCTCAGCGATCGCGAAGCCAGACTCATTCGCCTGGGTGCCCACCATCGGGGTGTGAATATCACCAACTTCATTCTGGAAAGTGCATGCTTCCGCGCTGAACAGGAGATTACCGACGCTCGCCAATTCGAACTAAATTCCCGAGACTGGCAAAAATTCAGCCAGGCCCTCGACCGCCCCGTGCGGGCCAAGCCCAGGCTGAAGAAGCTCTTTTCCGAATCCACGGTGCTTGATCCCGGTTAATGCCGCACCCAAAACTCCAGCTATCGAACGTGGAACCGATCTCCGAACTCCACGACGTGAGCCGGTTCGATTGCGGCGGGCATCAATCCCTCAATGACTGGCTGCGGCGTTTTGCCCTCAGCAACCAGAAAAACGAATCAGCCCGTACCTACGTCGTCCACCGTAACGGGTCAGTGGCCGGATACTATTCAATCTCCGCCGGCAGCGTCCGTGTCGAGGAAGCGCCCGCCCGTATTTCCAAGGGCCTGGCACGGCATCCCATTCCGGTCATCCTGCTGGCAAGGCTTGCGGTTGACAAGGAAGAAAAAGGTACAGGGTTGGGTAAAGCGCTATTGAAAGACGCGTTGCTCCGAATCGCTCAAGCTGCGGACATCGTCGGTGCACGCGCAGTTCTGGTTCACGCCATCGACGAATCAGCCCGGAAGTTCTATCTGCATTTTGGTTTTGAGCCTTCGCCAATCCACGAACTGCAACTGATGCTGCTCATGAAAGACTTGCGCAAAGCCTTGGAAGCATAGGTACTGCTCCGAAGCCCAAGCCCCGCACGTCCGTCTTTTCTCCTTGTCGTCCCGACTCCGCTCGGATAATATATGGTGTATCACGTTATCTACAAGATAACGCTTGGGTCTTGGACAATCTGTATCCAGCCAAGCCCTGCAGGCGCTCGGGACGGTCTGTAACTGCCGGGGGCGGAATCTTAGCCGCAAAGCGGCGTAAGAATGCAGCTGGCGCAAAGCCCGGGAAAAGGCGGAAAACCAAAAGACCGCGGCGGGGCTAAACAGCAGGTGGCAGGCAAAGGCGCGCGGGTTGCTCTCCTGTCCCAAATTGGAACTGCAGGCTTCGACGCACGCGACGTAACTCTCATGTTGTCTAGATTTTGCGTGTAAGTCCTTAAAACTCAAAGATCTAGCACATAGTCGTAAATTAACTCATTTGTTTTCAAGATTTTGCAACGTAGCACGGGGAGGGGGGTGTACCCGGTATTAAATGGTAAACTCCATTCCAATCTGGGAAGAACCTGAGAGTCGTGTGGAGACGGGCGACTCGCCCGTTGAGCCATCGAAGCCAGCCCCAACTACTTCTGCGTGGCGACCAACTGGCCGTTCTCAACCTTAATGTCGCCGACATCGTTGGGCAGCTTCAAACGGTCGCGCTGCTCGGTAAGTTTCTTCTCCAGCGCACCGCTGACCAGCGACACGGGAATGCTCAGGTCGCCCACCTTGAATTCGGTGGGATCGAAGGTCGCGTAGCCATCCTTGGAGCCGATGTGGCCAGCGAGGGTGACGTAAACATCCTTGCCGCCAATCTGGGTGACAAACTGGCCGCGGGCGACGTCGCCCTCGAAAGTGACCTTGTAGTCCTTGACCTCAGGCTCGCCCTCTCCGATGGCCACATCCGGCGAAGAGGGAACAGTCGTGGGCAAGCCAGGGCTGCTCTGGACCGCCGAGGCCGGATTGCTCCTGCCACTCGTTGTGTCTGACGCGGGAATGTTCGCGGGAAGCGCAGCCGCTGCCTGCGCCAGCGCCGCAGTGATTTCGTCGGAGCTGAAGTGAACTTGGGCGGGAGCTTGGCCGGGCTCCTTGGGCTGCTCCAACTGCTCCAGTTTGTGCTCCAGAGACTGGACATTCGCAGCCGCGGCCGCGGGCGACTGCACAGGCGCCACCGGCTGTGGCTTCTTCAGCACGAGGAATATGGCGATCAGCGACGCGGCCAGAGTGGCCACACTAATAATGCGGTCAAGCTTCCATCTCATGCTCTCATCTCCCTTGGCAACGTCAGACGCTATGTTACCGGGGGAGGGACGCCCAAATCATGTAACCGAAGGCACAGCTCCCGAGGTGACTTTGGCAAAGATACACAAGCCCGATCGCAGAGCATCGGGGTTCTATGATTTTAAGTTTTTTGCGTTTCGCGCTTAGTTTGCGCTTTGAGTGGGTTTGACGATGGCGACGGATCCGGGAGTCCAGAAGTAATGGCGCTTGCAGAGAACACACTCCGCATCCAGTTGATCGTCCTTCGTATTGAACTGCAGGGATACATCGTTCTCTTTCTCGTTGGTCACCATCAGGTTCAGATTTTCGCAACGAGTGCAGCGCACGAAAGCAGACTCGCCCGGATTGAGAGTCAAAATATACATACGAACCCAACTTATGGATGAGGGATCGCACAGCTTAGTTGCTCGTTCCTCAGCTGTCAATCTATTTCAGAGATGGTGGCGTCAAAGGATATGTTCAACCCAGACCACAGATTAAATGGACAGCAAGCAGAAAATCAAATCAGGCAAAACCCCTGCGGAAGAAAAGGGATCGGGGGATTGCCAAGTCAAAAGCACTGGGCTGATCTTACTTGGGTTGGTCCATGGTGATGCCCTGGGCTCCGGGCTGCTTTTCGGCTTTTGCCTTTTTCGTCGCCATGGTCTTATCGACCCATTCATCGGCGGTTTTCAGATCGGCCGTGCGCGTAGCGGGATCGTCGCATTCCACGTCCGCCTTCTCGCGATACATCAGATTCATGTAGGCCATGGCATCGTCATAATCGGGGCGCAACTGCAGCGCTTTATTGAGCGCGTCAATGCCATCCTGAATATTGGCCGAGTTTTTTTGCTTGAGATCCTGGCAAGCTTTCTTCTGATTCTTGTCCTTCGCGCTCAGTTGCTCATCCGGCTTCATGCCCAGTTTGGCGCGTTCTTCCATGCGCGGCTGATAAGTCTGCGTCCAGTCGATTACACCAATCGAGTAGTAGGGCTCGGGGTCATTGGGATCAATCTCAAGCGCCTTGCGATAATAGGTTTTGGCGTCTTCGAATTTCTTCATCTGCAAGTAGATGTACGCGATTCCCTTAACGCTGTTGATGCTCTTGGGATCACGCTCCAGCACCGCCTTATATTGATCAATGGCCTGTTGTCCCAAGCGGTTGTTGTCTTCGGCGTCCACTCCCGGGATGTACTGTTGCGCATAGGCCGTAGCCAGATAGAGACGGGCGTTCAGCAAACTGGGATCGAGCGTCACCGCCTGCTGAAAATGATCGATAGCTTCTTCGTACCGGGCATTCTTGTACGAGGCTACTCCCTTGTTGAGCTGATCCCGCGCCCTCAGCTTGTTGCAGCCAGCAGCAGACAGCAAGGTCAAACCAACCGCCATGAGTGCCAGCACCCGCACGCTTTTCTTCATTGCCTTATAAGTCTCCCTAGCTAGGATTTCCACTGGAGATCTGAAAAACTATGACGCGAGCAAAGCGCACCACCCCAACCGGCCCGACTCTTTCGACAATACCGGTTGACGTTACGGTAGCGCCGGAATCTCGATGGCTGTCGCAATTACGTCTTGCCCTACGGGTAGAGCAGGATGCCCCACGACAGCCGCCGGAAGGGCGGCGCTACGCTTTAATATCTCTGTTCAATAAAAGAAATCTTCGCCCGCGCGCCTAGCCGCCAGCTTCAATCTTGGCGGTGATCAGACCCACCTTGTCTACGCCTGCGGCATGCGCAATGTCAATGACATTCGCGACATCAGCGAAGGGAACATTGTCGTCACCCTTGACGAACATTACCTTCTCGGCGCGGGTCTTGAAAATATCGGTCAGGCGTCCCTGCAAGCCATCCCAGGTTGTGTCTTCGTTGTTGATCTTTACCCCCGGCTCCTGGCCCGCTCCGCGATCGATCAACTGCACCACGATGGTGCGATCCGGCGTATTGTTCTTGGGCGCATTGGGCGGCGGTGGCTGCGGTACCAGGGCATCGAGCCCTTTTGGGGTCAACGGCGTAATCACCATGAAGATGATCAGCAACACCAGCAACACATCGATGAGCGGCGTAACGTTAATAACGGCGCTTTGCCCTCCGCCGCTTCCTCCAGCTGTCATTCCCATATCAAGCTCCTATTATTGCCCGCCAGTAGCCGGCGGTGGCGGAGTTCCCGTGTTCTTTTTCTGATCGGTCAGCAGGCCGAGCTGGTCCACGCCGGCGGCGCGGACGTTGTCCACTACTTCGACCACGGAGCCAAACTTGGCTCGGGCATCGGCGCGGACGAACACCCGCTTGTCGACGCGATTGGCCAGACGGTCTTTCACCTTCTGGGTCAACTGGTCGGGTGGAGTCTTGTCGTTGCCGAAGAACACCTGGCCATCTCGCATCACGGCTACGATCAGCGCGTCTTCCTTGTCGGCGTCAGGCATTGCAGTCGGGCTATTGACTTTCGCCAAGTCCACGCTGACACCCTTCTGCAGCATGGGCGTGATAACCATGAAGATGATGAGCAACACCAGCATCACGTCCACCATGGGTGTGACGTTGATGTCGGAGTTGACCTTGGCTCCTTCGTTTCTCTTGCTGATTGCCATAATCTGCTCTCCTGCGCGCTCGGATCCACCAGATGACCGATTCTCGGCCCTGCGGAGGTGAGGACGCGGCGCCGAAGCGATGCTCCGGCGCCGGTCAGCAACTCAAGGTCGAAAACCAATCCTGCTCAGTAGCTAGGACGGCCGGCGCATTCCCCGCCGCTTGAGGAAGTAATCGATCAATTCGCTCGAGGAGTTGTCCATCTCCACGTCGAAAGCTTCCACGCGCCCGGTAAGGTAGTTGAACATCATCACGGCCGGGATGGCGACGAATAATCCGACGGCGGTCGTCACCAGCGCTTCTGCAATACCCCCCGCGACTGCACCCAGACCGGTGGCCTTCTGTTCTGAAATGCCTTTGAAGGCGTTCAGAATGCCCATCACAGTGCCGAACAGGCCGACGAAGGGAGCAGTTGAGCCAATCGTGGCCAAGCCGCCTAAGCCGCGCTTAAGCTCGGCGTGGACGATAGCCTCGGTGCGCTCCAAGGCGCGCTTCGAGGCTTCAATGGTCTCGCCGGGAATTTCACCGCTTTCCTGGTGGGCCCGGAATTCCATCAAGCCAGCGGTGACGACCTTCGCCAGATGGCTCTTCTTGTTGCGCTCGGCAACTTTGATGGCTTCGTCGATCTTACCGTCGCGCAGAGCGCCCGCCACCGCGGGAGCGAATGCCCGCGACTGCTTGCGTGCGGCGCTGAAAGCCATGGCACGGTCAATCATTACGCCGATCGACCAACCGGACATGACGAATAAAATAACGACCACGGCTCTCGCGATGAATCCCATCTGTTTCCAGAGCGAGATCGGGTCCCAAGCCACCGGTTGTTCCTGAAATAACCAAACCGCCATGGTGGATATGTGACTTAAGGTATGGGTTGCTACATGAGCTGCGAACATGAGTTGCTTTTCCTCCTCAGAACTTTTTCTATCTGGTAGTCGCTTGCTGATCTGTCGTGCAAAAGCTGTCAGACTCGCAGGCCGAGGCTACAGGCTCTGAATTTCTCGGACACCCCGCTCCCGGAGTCAGCGTAAGAAAGGATTGGGGGAAGACAGCTCTCCTGCAAACTTCCTCGACCACATATTCAAGCATTTCGCCGCGTCGGGTTTAACCCCCGGACAGCGTAAAATTCACCGTAATCTGCGTCTCCACTTCGACCGGTTCGCCATTCAGAATGTACGGTTTGTACTTCCACTGCTTCACCGCTTCGATGGCTGCCGGCGCCAGCATGGGATGCCCACTGATCAGATGCAGATTCTCAATGGTGCCGTCTTTGCTGATCTCCGCTTGCAACAGCACACTCCCTTGGATGCGCGCTTGGCGTGCAAGGGGTGGATAATTCGGCTGTATTTTGCGGATCAAGAGTCCTTGCGTAACACCTTGCGACACGCGGACGCGCTGCGGCGTAGCCACCTTGGGCACGGCGACGGGCGTGGAACTGATGATGCCGCCGATGACACCACCCATTTGTCCGCCTGGGATTCCGCCAGGAACACCACCAACTACACCGGCCGACATGGCTGGCGGCGGCGCTTCATCTTCCTTGATCATCTGGACTTTCTCGGGAATCTTGGTCGGCGTTCGCAGTTGGTTGTTAATGATATTCGTCTGCACTTGCTTAACAATCTTCACCGCAGCCGCAGGGGGTGGTGGCGGAGGTGGAGGAGGAGGCGGCGCGACTAGAAAGGTCATTAACTGTGTCTTGGGTAAAGCTTCGGTGAACAGCAGAGGGATCAGTACTAATACGCCGACCAGGATAGCCTCAAGAATAAACGAGAGGAAAGTCCAAACACCTCGCTTGGTTTTGAGCCTCCCACCGGACTCGATCAGGCTGTCTTCAAACATAAGATTCCTCCTACACTAGCCCCACTGTTGTTTAGACACCAACTGCCCCCTGTTTGCTCCCAGCATTTATGTATCGCATACGAACAAATCGAAAACCGGACGATACTACCTCAAATCTCGAATATTCACAAACTTATGGTCGTCGACCTGCGCCCGTGGCGGAATTAGGCCTTAGCCTTCATTTTTTCTCGGCGGCTTGATTCCTTGGCGGCTGGAACCATCACAGCTGGCTTCCCCCGGCCCGACTTCCAATCCTGATAAGCCACCAGAATCGGCGCAGCAATGGCGATCGACGAATAGGTTCCGATTAAAATGCCGATGACCAAGGCCAGCGAAAATCCCTTTAGCACTTCGCCGCCGAACAAGTACAGGGCCAAGACTGTCAGGAATGTTAAACCCGCTGTCAAGATAGTCCGACTCAGAGTTTGGTTAATGCTGCGGTTCACGATGTCCGAGAGCTTTTCCCGCCGCATCAGCTTCAGGTTTTCACGGATGCGGTCAAAGACCACGATGGTGTCGTTGTTGGAATAACCGATCAGGGTCAGAATGGCGGCGATTACGGTTAACGAAATCTCTTTGTTCATCAGAGAAAACGCGCCCACCGTGATCAGCGTATCGTGGAACACCGTGATTACGGCAGCCACCCCGTAAATCCATTCAAAGCGGAAGGCGAGGTACACCAGCATGCCGGCGAGCGAGTATACCGTCGCGAGCAATGCCTGCTTGCGCAACTGCGCTCCCACCTGCGGTCCGACGATTTCCACGTTGCGCACAGCGAAATTAGAAAGGTAGAAGCCGTCCGACAGGGAGGCGACCACGGCGGGATCGGCTGCGGCCTTTAGTTCGTCCATGGAATGCAGCACGCCACCCTTCACCTTGTCGCGGTAATTGACGATTGTCTGAGCCTGAGCTGTGTAGCGCTGGTCCGCATCAGTGCCGGTGTGGAGCGGATCCTTCTCCATGAGATAGTTCTTGATCGTCAGGAAACTTGAGTTGTTCAGATCCTGCCTATCGGGAGGGGCATTGGTCTCGAGTGCATTGATGATTTGGGTCTTGCTGCGGTCGAGCGCCTGTTCGCTGGTCTCCTGTTCGGAGACATCAATCAGTACTTCGTTGCTCCCGGCCGCACCATAGCTCTGGATTCGGGCATTGTGGAGCCCGACTCGGTCCAGCGAGGCGCGGATGGCATTGTTGTCTGGCGTCTCGGCAAACTTCACGTAGACGAGCGTGCCGCCGCGAAAGTCTACGCCGTATGGGATGTGGTGCCAGAACAGCATGGAAAACACACCCGCCACGCTGAAGACCAGCGAGAATGCGAGGAAGTACCACTTCTTGCCGAGGAAATCTATGTTGGGATTGCGAAAAAATTCCACGCCGCTTAGAACTCCTTTTCTTTGGCCCCGGTTCTCAAATGAAGACGAGCCGTCCGGGGCTACGTACGCGCTGGCACTACCCGATGCTCAACGCCTCGCCGCGCTGCTTGCGGCTCAGCAACCAGTCGAAGATCACACGCGACACAAACACAGCCGTGAACAAATTTGCGAACAAACCGAAACTGAGCGTGACCGCAAAGCCGCGCACCGGGCCCGTACCGAAGATGAACAGAATGACCGCTGAGACGATCGTGGTGACGTGCGTATCCACGATGGTGATCCAGGCATGGCCGAAACCCTGTTCCACGGCCGACGGCGGTGTTTTCCCATTGCGCAATTCCTCGCGGATGCGTTCAAAAATCAGCACGTTCGAATCCACACCCATACCGACGGTTAATATGACTCCGGCGATCCCCGGCAGAGTGAGCGTCGCTCCGCTGTAGCCCAGGAAACCGAGCAGGATGATCAAGTTCAGAATGAGAGCAACGTCGGCATTGATTCCGGCAGCGTGATAGTACACCAGCATGAATACCAGCACGGCCAACATGCCGATTACAGCGGCGGTTACTCCGGCGCGGATCGAATCGCTGCCCAAGGACGGACCCACCGTACGCTCCTCGAGATACTTGATGCCTGCTGGTAAGGCGCCCGAGCGCAGAATCATGGCGAGGTCTTTGGCTTGCTGTTCCGTGAAGCGTCCATTGATTACGCCCTGATCGTGGATCTGATCTTTGATGACGGCAACTTCCTGCACCTTGTTATCGAGTACGACGGCGAGATTATCGCCGACGTGGGCGCCGGTGAAGCTGGCAAAACGTCGGCCGCCCTCGCCGGTCAACGTAAAACTAACCGACGGCTGTCCATTTTCGTCCCGGGACTGGTCGGCGGCGCGCAGGTCGCGACCAGTAACTGCCGATGCGCGAGAAATGAGGTACCAGGCCTGTGCGCCTTCGCCGGCGTTGGTACCAACGCTGCGGCCGGGCATCAACACCTGATCGGGCGGTAAGACTCCGCCTTTATCCTGCAAGGCTTGCTGCTCACTGGGGTAAGGCCCGCCGAACGATTGGCGGATTTCGAGCATGGCAGTGGACTGCATGATTTCTTTTACCCGCGCGGGATCGTCCACGCCAGGCAGTTGCACCAGAATCTGATATTGCCCGAGCCCATGCTCTTCGATGATGGGTTCGCTCACACCCAACTGGTCAATACGGTTGCGGATGGTTTCAATCGCCTGGGTCACGGCTCGGTTCTTCAGGTCGGCGAGGGCCTGCGGTTTCATCGAGACCGTCCAATTGTTATCCGCACCCGAGGTCAGATCGTATTCGGGTAGACGATCTTGAATGATCGAGAGCAGGTCGGACCTATTTTCCGGCGGCACGCCTTTCAGCACAATCTTGTCGGGATTGTTGACCGGATCGGGTTTGCTGATCTCGGCATAGTTGATCTTCCGCGCCCGCAAATCGGCTTTGAGGCGTTCAACCGCGTTGTCGGAGTCGACATTAACCGCATCGTTCACCTGCACTTGCAGAATCAGGTGAGTGCCGCCTTTCAAGTCGAGTCCAAGGTGAATGCGGTTCTGCAGTGCTGCCAGCAATCCGCTGCCTGACCATTTGTCGGGCATGCCGAAGATACCGAACAGAAAAAAAAGCAACGTGCCCGCGATAACAATAACTTTCCAGCCCAGATTTTTATTCATGAACGATTTCCGATCGCCAATTTGCGATTGCCAATTGATGATTTCCAATTACCAATTGACGCGGGGATAGACCGGCAATTGACAATTGGAAATTGAAAATCACGAGATTCACTTCGCTGTCTCCTCCGGCGTGGTCACCGAGGCTACCGAGCCCCGGCTTACTTCGATCCGCAAATTATCAGGAGGAACCCGCAGGTGAAGATAATCATCCTTGATGGCAACTATAGTCCCTCGCAGGCCTCCGGTGGTCACAATCTTGTCGCCCGTTTTCAACTCGTTCAGCATGGCTTGCCACTTTTTCTGGCGTCGCTGCTGCGGCATGATCAGCAGAAAATAGAAGATGCCAAAGATAAAAATCAGCGGGGCAAACCCCAGCCATCCCGCGGAGCCACCGCCTAGTTGCATTGCCAATAAGTGCTGAACACTCATAAGAAGATTAGAAATCCAAACCCGCGAAATAATCTCGGAGCAGCGCCCGCTGGCGCGCTGGCTCTGTACAATTTTACCGCTGGAGTTCTCGCGCTATGAGGCCGGAGATTCCTTCAGCTTCGGACACGAACCGGGGATGCCGAGCTATGGTTTCGGTCGAGACCGGACACACGGAGAACCGGTCTCTTTCCCAAGTAAAATAGAATGACGCACCGCCCGCATAGTGTCAAGGTAGAAGCTTAGATTGTGGACGGTATTCAAGACTTGGGCCAGGACCTCATTCGAAGAATAAAGGTGACGCAAGTAGGCTCGGGAATAGCGCTGGCACACTCGGCAACCGCAATTTGGATCAAGCGGAGCCTCGTCGCCTGCGTAGCGAGCTTGTTTGATCGAGACTTTTCCTTCGGATGTAAACAACAATCCATGCCGCGCGGCTCGGGTGGGCAGGACGCAATCCATCATGTCGACGCCGAGATTGGCGTATTCGACGATTTCCTCGGGCGTGCCGACTCCCATTAGGTAGCGCGGCTTGTCGGCAGGCAGGTGTTCCAGCGTCGACTCGACGACTTCCCGCGTCAGCGCCCGCGGCTCCCCCACGCTGAGGCCACCGATGGCATAACCGGGAAAGCCAATTGCAATCGTCCGGTCCGCCGATTCTTTTCGCAGCTGACGACCCATCCCGCCCTGCACGATGCCAAACAGAGCCTGAGTGGAGACAGCCGCCTCCACGTAATTTTTCCACGGGACTTCGTCTTTGTGCTCCTCGAAATACTTCTTGCTTCGCTCCGCCCAGCGGAGCGTCAGTTCCATGGACGCCCGCATGCGTTCCCGATCCGCCGGGTACTCAGTGCATTCGTCAAACGCCATGATGATGTCGGCGCCCAAGCCGATCTGCGCCCCCATGGCGCTCTCCGGGCTAAAGAAATGCGAAGACCCATCCAGATGCGAACGGAACGTCACACCATCCTCGGTAACTTTGCGCAGATCATTCAGGCTGAATACCTGAAAGCCGCCGGAGTCGGTGAGAATTGCCCGCGGCCACGCCATGAAGCGATGCAGTCCGCCTAAGTTCCGGACTTGCGCGACTCCCGGCCTGAGATAAAGGTGATAAGTGTTTCCCAGAAGAATCTGGACTCCGAGTTCTTCCAGAATGTCCTGCGAAACCCCCTTGACCGAAGCCAGGGTTCCCACCGGCATGAAGACGGGAGTTTCGACTTCACCGTGAGGCGTGATCAAGCGGCCAGCACGACCCGCGCCGGATTGAGCCTCGACCTGGAAGAACTTGGACACTGTGCCGATTGTAGCAATGCTGAAAAGTCATTTAGCGATTGCACTCGACAAGCAACGGCGTTGCCCGAACTTGTAATTGCCGGCACGTTCTCGATTTGCGAGCAAAGTTCTTACAAAGTTCTTACAAACCTCTAACAAATCTCTGACAAACTGTGTACTTCCCTGTGAGAAAGTGCAGCGACAGGACACGTTTATGAAGAACATCGAAAACAAGAAAATCTCGCCTCGTTTGGTAGTGGCCTTACTGTTCGCGCTTGTCTTCGCAGCTACGGCGGCTCCGCGAGCTCAAAACATTTCCTTGGCCATACAAGCGGATGAATTCCAACCAAACCCTGCCGCCGGCGCTGGCAGTGTGATTGTCCACCCTAAGTTTGGTGGCGAAATCCTGGGCTACGACATCGATCGAAACGGTAGCGAAGGTCTCTTGAGTGAGTTTGTAACTTTGTCGGGCGGCGAATCCCTTGTCGCTACCGAGACCTTCAGCCAAAAGACCGGCGCCATCCTTAAGGTCGTCGCAAAAGAGAACAGAACGCTGGACGACTACGACACCCAGGGGATCTTCGGCAACATCGGGCTCGATCTTTTTCAACATGCGGGCCAGAACCGTTTCCTTACCGTCAGTCCCTTGAATGACGGCAAATTCACCGGTAAATGGACGCCTCCGATCAAGAAGAACTACCAGCTTGGGGCAATCAGCGTCAGCCAGGGAACGCCCAGCGTCGCCGCCTACCAGCTATCTTTCGTTACCGGCCTGACCTACGTATTCAGCTCGAATATTGCGGAGAACACCTTCGGGCGGCAAATCTCGCTTAAGCCCATCATCGACGTTGACGAATTCTTTCAGCCCCAGATTGCGCTGGACAGCGAGACCAATCAGGCGATTCTCGCGGATTCACAGGGCTGCTCCGAATCGTGTGTGTCCAGCATAGCTTTAGTCGATCTTAATACCGGTAGCATCAGCAAATTCAGTGCCGGCTTAGGAGTCGGAACCGTCAATGGTCTGGCAGTCGATTCAGCCCGGGGCATCGCTGTTACTGCCACGTTAGTCGACGGAGGTGTGGAGTTCTACGATTTGGCTAAGCGAACTGGGTTTGAGGTACAAATTCCCACCGGTGGGGGGCCCGACGCCGGTTTGGATGTCGAGTTCGATCCCATCCATCAGGTGTTCTTGGTCGCGCAATGGAGTTCCAACGGTGGAAACCTAAACGACCCCGAACCTCGCATCTACGTCTACGACGAGAAGGGAAATCTGAAGGAGACGATCGCCCTCCAGCTACGAATTCCAATTAGCCCCGCGCTTATCGCGCTAAACCCCGGCAAGCGTATTGGCTTTATCCAGGCGATCGTGGAGCCGGAAAACGAAGCTCTCGAGCTTCAGTCCTTCACGTACTAGAATCGGCGTACTACGTTACTTTGCAGAAGCGCCGGGTCGACCGCACGACGAGTGCTGATTGCCTCACACTTCCAGAAGCACAATTTCGGATTCCACTTTCCCGTTCGTCAGAAGCAGCCGTCCCACGCTCACCGGCAGCTTGAAACGCCGCGGCCCCGCGCTGCCGGGATTGAAATAAAGCACGCCATTCTTCAACTCCTGCTTGGGGATATGACTGTGCCCATAGATAACGGCTGCGAAATTCGTTGCTTCCGGCTTTAAGTCGAGTTCTTGAATACTGTGCAGCACGTAAATAGACAAGTCTCCTATTTCGAGAGCATTCGTACGCGGAAGCTTTTGCGCCCACGCGCCGTGATCAACGTTCCCTCGCACGGCTGTGAGCGGGGCGATGGCAGCCAATGCGTCAAGGATTTGCGGATCGCCCACATCCCCGGCATGAATGATGTAGTCGGATCCGTGCAGCGCTTCGACAGCCTCAGACCGAAGCAGGCCATGAGTGTCAGAGATGACGCCGATTCTAAATGGAGGACGAGCCTCTTGCCCGTCCAGCCGGGCGAGGACGTCCGGCCTCCCTTTCTTCGCAAGCTCACCCATTCGCAAGTTCTTTGGCTCGCTGCGTGGCCTTCACCACGGCTTTGATCAACGTAACCCGCAGCTTACCCTCTTCGAGCTCGAGAAGACCGTCAACGGTGCACCCAGCCGGTGTAGTGACTGCATCTTTAAGCAGCGCCGGATGGTCGCCGGTTTCGAGCACCACAGTAGCTGCACCCATGGTTGTTTGCGCGGCCAGGAGCGTGGCAACGTCGCGTGGCAATCCGACTTTCACGCCCGCCTCGGCCAGAGATTCCAGAATGATGTAAATGTAAGCCGGCCCGCTTGCCGACAACCCCGTCACGGCATCCATGAGCTTCTCGTCAACGACGACCGTTCTGCCTACCACGCCGAATAGCGCGCTTGCGATCTCCAGATGCTGCGCGGTTGCGAACTTTCCCTTGCATAAGGCAGTCATGCCACAGCCGACAATGCAAGGCGTGTTGGGCATGGCCCGCACCACTGGCACAGCACGCTTCAGAGTCCGCTCGATCTGGCTGGTGGGAACCGAGGCCGCTACCGAAATGACGATCTGGTTCTTGGTGATGCCCGGACGGATTTGTTCGATCACCTGGTCGACAATCTGCGGCTTCACGCAGACTAGAATGATGTCCGCGTTGCGTGCCGCAGCCCGGTTGTCGGTGCTTACTGGAATTCCCAGCTTCTTACTGAGGCTGCGAGCTTTCTCTTCGTGCTGTACCGTGGCGACTGTCGTCTTCGTGGACAACAACCGTTTTTCCAGAAGCGCTTTGAGCAGTATTCCGCCCATCTTTCCTGCCCCCAGAACGGCCACGCGCTTCTTTGAAAAGTCGGACGTCATCAGGTAACCTCAGCGGCTCGAGCCGCATTGATTGGGGAACACGCGACGCAGCCATTAATGAATGGCCAGACTACAACAATCCCACCCACTCTCATTCCGAGGAGCGCCGAGGAACCCGGGTTTTCGCCAAGCATAGAAGGAACCCAGATCGCTTTGCTCGGTTACATAGACCGATCGGCACCGTTCTACGGCTACCCGGTGCAAGTCCGACCAGGCCTCGGGGAAGAATCCGAACACGAAGATTATAGGCTGTGATTTTCATCCGAGCTACCGGCAATCGCTATTACCTGACCCCAAGGCAACTCATCAGCCTGTCCTGCTATCTAACCCGCCGCCTCTGGACCGGCCCCGGATGAAAAAAATTTCGATGTGAAACGTCAGCAAGCACTCGCTGGACGTGGTTGCAACAACTCGGCAGCAGGCCGCAAGGAATCGGTCGCAGCTCAAGGCACGACTGTGGGGTCGCAATGGAAAACTCGCCCCGTGAACGCCACTCTGCTCAGTTCGGTCCCACCTCTGAGAACAAGTCAGGAGAACCAAGTGGCTAACAAACTCCCTCGCTTCTTGTGGGCAGCGGTCATCATGCTGGTAGCTTTGCCCCTGGCGCAAGCCCAAGTGTTCACCATCGTGGCTACTTTTTTTGCGGGCAACGGCCCCGGGCAGGCTCCTCTTGCTCGCGACGCTGCAGGCAATCTTTACGCGGCCGGCTCGGGTTCAATCTTCAAGATCGATCCCACCGGCAAGGTAACAACGCTTTACACCTTTAAAGGCGCTCCCGACGGCTACTGGCCTCTGCAGGTGGTTCTGGATCCAGAAGGAAACTTTTACGGCACGACCCTTTACGGTGGCACCGGAACCTGCTCGAACGGTGCCTACGCTGGCTGTGGCACCGTCTTCAAATTGGCCGCCACCGGCGAGGAAACTATTCTGCACAGCTTTACTGGATCGCCGGATGGCTCCTGGCCTAATGGCCTGATCCGCGACGCCAAAGGAAATCTTTACGGCACAACCTATCTGGGCGGAAGCGCAAGCGGAACTTGCTTCGGCACTGGTTGCGGCACCGTCTACAAAATTGATTCGACCGGCAAGGAAACCGTCCTCCACCGTTTCGACGATAAGGCAGACGGCGGACTTCCCTTAGCGAATTTGCTTCTAGCGGATGGGGTTCTCTACGGCACTACCGCCGCTGGCGGCACCGGCCCCTGCAAGAATTCCTATAACCCCATCGTCGGATGCGGCACCATCTTTAAACTCTCAGGTCAAAAGGAAACCGTCCTACACAGCTTCCAGGGTCCCGACGGATCCTGGCCCGAGTCCAACGTAGTTCGTGATTCCGCGGGCAATTTCTACGCGACGGCTGAGCAAGGAGGGCTTCTTTCCACCAATTGCTACTTCGGCTGCGGCACCGTCGTCAAGCTGGAACCCAGTGGGACAGAAACCGTTCTGCATGTCTTCGAAAATCAGAACGACGGCGAATCTCCTACAGGCTTGGTGATGGACTCAAAGGGCAACCTCTACGGCAGCGCGGGAGGCACGGGAACAGTTTACGGGACCGTCTTCGAAGTGAATGCCTCGGGTCAGTTCACCATACTGCATGCATTTCAGGGTCAGGGTGCGACGGAGCCGGGAGACCTGATCCTCGACGACCAGGACAATCTCTACGGCAGCATCAGTTGGGCAGTGTTCAAGATCACCCCGTGAGGTTTGGCAGCGACCACGCAGCCCCGGACGCCTCGTCCGGGGCCAAGCAAAGCTCGGCAGGATTCGCGGACGAATCGACCCTTGAAGAAGATGAAGATTAGGAGAGTGAATGTGACAACCAAGATTAGAACCACTTTGTGGACAATCGTGATCCTCGCCGCGCTGCCCCTGGCGCAAGCCCAGGTCTACACCATTGTGGCTACATTCACAGGCGGTGGAGGCCCCGACACGAATCCGCTCGCTCGCGACGCTGTAGGCAATCTTTATGGTGTGGGAGGCTACACCGCGGTTCTCAAGATTGATCCCACCGGCAAAGTGACGACGCTGTACAACCTCAAAGGAGCTCCCGACGGGTGGTGGCCTCTGCAGGTAGTTCGTGACCCCGAAGGAAATCTCTATGGGACGACGCATTATGGGGGCACCGGAACCTGCAATAACGGCCCGTTCGCTGGTTGCGGAACTGTCTTCCGGCTAACCGCAGCCGGGGAGGAAACGGTGCTGCACAGCTTCAAGGGAGTCGCGGACGGTTCATGGCCCGCGGGTCTGATCCGAGATGCCGAGGGAAATCTTTACGGCACAACCTTTCAAGGTGGAAACCCAAACTGCGACACGTTTGGCTGTGGGACGGTCTACAAGATCGATCCTACGGGTAAGGAAACCGTGCTCCACCATTTCACCGACGGTAAAGACGGCGCTTATCCCTATGGCGACCTGCTTCTGGCCGACGGTGCTCTCTACGGAACCACTGCCGCTGGTGGCACCGGCCCGTGCACATTTGTTGCGCCGGCCGTCGGATGCGGCGTCGTCTTCAAGCTCGAAGGCAAGAAAGAAACTGTTCTTTACAACTTCCAAGGTCCACCCGATGGACAGGTGCCTGAGGCCAATGTAGTTCGTGATGCTGCTGGCAATCTCTATGGCACGACTCAGTATGGAGGCGACGCCAGCTGCGACTGCGGCATTGTCTTTAAGTTGGACCCAACAGGAAAAGAGACCATCCTCCATACCTTCAAAGGTCAGAACGTTCCCGGATCTCCCGGAGGCTTAGTTATCGATGCCGAGGGTAACGTTTACGGCAGCGCCTACGGCCCCGAAGATTCCTTGGGATATGTCTTTAAGGTAGATTCTTCGGGACAATTCTCGGTCGTGTATTCCTTTGCCCCTGGCGATTTTGGAGCTCCGACCGACCTGATCTTGGATGGTCAGGGCAATTTTTACGGCGGCGACGGCGGGGTGGTGTTCAAACTTACGCCTTAGGTTTCGACCGTCAGGCAGGGTCAGTTTTCTGCCATCGCAATTCGTATCAGGATATGGCTTCAGCCGTATCAAACGTGCACCGGAAATACTCGGCTTCAGCCGTTGAACCGCGACTCAAGCCCTCTGGCAATTAGGAGAAATAACGTGACCAACAAGACGAAAGCCGCTCTGTGGGTAACCATCATTCTCGCCACGCTGTCCCTGTCGCAAGCTCAGACTTTTACCATGCTCCACTCTTTCACTGGCGCCGACGGAGCCAATCCGCAATCCACCTTGATCGCCGACGGTGCCGGCAACCTGTACGGCACTACCTACTACGACGGGAAATCCGGCTACGGAACCGTCTTCAAGATATCCCCCAATCGCAAAGTGACCGTGCTTTACAGTTTTGCTGGCCCACCCGACGCGGCCAATCCGTCTGGACCTTTGCTCGTGGATAAGGCCGGAAACCTCTACGGAACCACGGTCTGGGGTGGCGCCTCGAACCAGGGCGCAGTGTTCAAGCTGAGTTCAACCGGCGACGAAACCGTGCTCTACAGTTTTGCCGGCTATACCGCCGACGGATCCAATCCCGAAGGCGGCGTAATCAGCGACCCGGCCGGGAATTTGTTCGGCACGACGGAAGGGGGCGGCGATGGCGCTGGCTGCGGAGGCTACATCTACGGCTGCGGCATCGTCTTCGAAATCGACGCCGCGGGCCACGAGACCATCCTCCACACTTTTAACGGAGAGGGCGATGGCGCCATTCCCTGGGCAGGCTTGATCCGTGATTCCAGAGGAAACTTTTACGGCACGACAGTTGAGGGCGGCACCGCTGGTTTGGGAACCATTTTTAAGCTGGACACGGCTGGCACTCTTACCCTCCTGCATAGTTTCGCCGGAAGCGACGGAGCCTATCCTTACGGACCGGTGATCCGCGACGCCAAAGGCAATCTCTACGGTGCCACCTACCAAGGTGGCAGTAGCAAGGTCGGAACTGTCTTCAAGTTGAGCAACTCCGGCAAGGTCACCGTACTGCACAACTTCACCGGCAATACCGACGGCGCCTATCCGCCGGCAGGCTTGGTTCGCGACGCCGCCGGCAATTTGTACGGCACTACGGCTCAAGGCGGTTCTTCCTCAAACATGGGAACCGTTTTTAAAGTGGATGCCGCCAACAAAGAAACCGTCCTGCACAGCTTCACCGCAGCCAGACAAGGCATGCTGCCCGAGGCCGGTTTGTTCCTCGACAAAACCGGAAGCCTCTACGGTACGACTTACTTCGGAGGCCCTCGCAGCTCCGACGACGGAATCATCTTCAAGCTTGTCCCCTGATTAATGGAGGACGGGCGTCTTGCCCGTCATGGATGCGGAGTCCTCGGATCAAGGCCGAGGACTCCGCACGCACAGCGAAAACGCAAGTTCGCCCAACCATGTTCTTCGCGAACCCTCCGCGTATTCTGCGATTCAAGATTTGTTCCCTGCCATTACAATCTCAATTCGCATGGAACCCGCCCGCATCGCCGAACTACTTGAGCCATTCCTCACAGCTCCCCTTAATTCGGGTCATTCCGAGCAAAGAGAAGAATCCGCAGTTCTCACTCCAGATCAACTAAAATACATATCGATGTACATCGATATGTTGCTTCGCTGGAACGCCCGCATCAACCTCACTGCTATCCGCCAACCCGAGGAAATCGTAACCCGTCACTTCGGCGAGTCCCTCTTCGCCGCCCGTCATCTCTTCCCGGCAAAGCTCACATGGGGACAGCCGCCACAGCCAGCGCTGAGCGAAATCAAAGACGCTTGCATTCGTCTGATCGATGTCGGGTCAGGCGCAGGATTCCCCGGCCTGCCCATAAAAATCTGGGCACCTCAACTCGATCTAACCCTGATCGAGTCGAACCACAAGAAAGGCCACTTTCCTGCGCGAAGTCAGTCGAGCGCTTACATTGATGAACGTCAATGTATTCTCCGGACGCGCCGAGAACTATCCAAACCTTCCCGCCGAAGTAGTGACCCTCCGCGCAGTCGAGCATTTCGAGACCGCCGTGCTCAATCGCCGCGAGGCTGGTTGCACCCAAAGGTCGCCTCGCCCTTTTGATCAGTGAGCCCCAACTCGCACTCGCCAAAGAACTCACGACCCCAGCATTCGCTTGGCCGTCCCCGGTCCCCGTGCCACTTTCGTCGAGCCGGGTACTCGCTATCGGTGTCCGGGAATCATGAACCTTACGTGCCAAGCTAGATAACAATTTCTAAAAAGAGCGAACAAGAAAGATGAAAAGTGGGCTGGAAGCCAGCGAATGCCTCTCTGTCTGATTTCGGGCGTGCACAGTTTGAAGGAGTTCAGGCTCAAAAGTGGGACTGCGCGGACACCCCGCCCGACAGTCTAGGCGCTCCTTCTACCAGTACGCCCTGCATAGCGGGCTCGGGGACGAACTGAATTTGGAGCTGCAGAATTCGGCTGTTCGACAGTATTGTCGATCTCGTCAGAACCCTTAGGGTTGCCTGCGATTCCCTTGCCCGTGATCGTCTCGTAAGCATAGCCGGTCAACGTTGGGGTGAAAGACGGTCGGCCACGGCTGGCCAAAGCGGTGGTGCTGTTCGAGGTTGTGACTGTCATTCGCGCCCAGCCGAAATGAGATCTGGAACCTTACCCCGATAACGATCACCCCCGTTCTGCTCGAGTCAATAAGGAATTCTGGCAACCGCCTCGCGTGACTTCTCTAAATTGTACTTGCGGAGTGTTCCACGTGGAACACAGGTCGAACTGAAACGACCCGCGAGTGTTCCACGTGAGATATTCTTTGCCGGGAACGCTTATCTAGTGTTCCACGTGGAACAATTCTGTGGAAAAGATGTATCTCTGGCTTCTGTAAGTTGATAAGGACGCGACAAATGTCTTCGCTGGTTCGCTGCCCTGAAATCTGTCATTGCAAATGCACAACAAACCAGCCTATTCTGCAAGCGTCTCTCCGATTCTCCAAAAACTAAATGGGACGCGTCATCGCGGTTGCCAACCAGAAGGGCGGCGTAGGTAAGACTACGACTGCCATTAATCTGGCCTCATCCATTGCCACAGCACACGTCGACACGCTGCTCGTGGATTGCGATCCGCAGTCAAACGCTACGAGTGGACTTGGCTTGGTCAAGGATCCTCAGCGAATCAGTACCTATCATCTGCTCATGGGCGAGGCCGCTGCGCATGAGGCCGTGCAGAAGACCGACCTTGACCAGTTATGGCTCATTCCGGCCCACAAGAACATGATTGGCGCCAATCTTGAGCTGGTCGAGGGTGAGCGCCGGGAATTCCGCTTGCGTGATGCGCTTGCGCCTCTGCGGGATAGGTTCAAGTACATTATCCTGGATTGTCCCCCCGCGCTCGATCTGCTTACCCTCAATGCATTAGTCGCCGCGGATTCGATTCTGATTCCAATGCAGGCTGAGTATTTTGCCCTTGAAGGCGTCTCCGAGTTGCTCGACACCATTGAACGCATTCGGGCCTCGCTGAATCCCGATCTCACCATCGAGGGCGTCGTGCTTACCATGTTCGATGATCGAACCAATCTGGCTCAGCAGGTAACGGCGGAGCTGAACCGATACTTTGGCGACAAGCTGTGCAAGACCACGATCCCGCGCAACGTTCGCCTGGCCGAGGCGCCGAGTCATGGCAAGCCGGCGCTGCTCTACGATGCCCGCTCGCGGGGGGCGGAGAGCTACATTCGGCTGGCAAGGGAGATCATCGGGCACAGCACGCCGGTCCAGGAGATGCCAGCGCAAGAGGCTGAGCGTCCCGCCGATGCTGAGGAGAAGCAAGTCGTGAATGCGCCACGTTGGAAGCGGTGGATCAAGGAGCGGAATAAATTGACAACCATCAATTTATTAGATCGATGAGCGTCGATGTGTTGCCAAGCACAGATTTTGGCGTACCGCGCGAGATCCTTCGAGGACGTCGTCCCCTCAGGATGACGGCGGATTGGAGAGTTTCGGGAAGCTGGAGCTTCGATAGCCGAGGGCGGCTGTCACCTGGTGGGTTTGGAGGAGCAATGACTACGACTGTCGCAAGTGCGGATAAGGTGGTGGAGAAGCGGCGCGCTTTGGGGCGGGGGTTGGATTCGTTACTGCCCTCGGGACCACGGGTGGTGGAGTCTGGGGGTGGGCCACCCTTGCCACGTTTGGCGGGTGCGACTGAGGTCCAGGCCCAAGCCGCGCGGGGGGATTCGGTGGTGGAGATACCACTGGAGTTGATTGATGAGAATCCCTATCAGACGCGGTATTTCACCAAAGAGGAACGGGAGTCGGATGATTCCGTCGCGACTACCCTGCGCGAATTAGCGGATTCGATCCGGGCAAACGGTGTGATCCAGCCGATCTCGCTCCGGCCGGGAGCGAACGGGCGCTATGTTTTGATTCTCGGGGAACGTCGCTGCCGGGCTTCCAAAATAGCGGGGCGCACGACCATTCCTGCGATTGTGCGCAAAGTCTCCGACCAGCAGGCGGCGGAGATGACGGTGGTCGAGAACCTGCAGCGGCAGGATTTGAATTGCATGGAGCAGGCGATTGCATTCTCGAAGTTGAGCCAAGATTTCAAGCTGACGCAGGAGCAGATCGGGCAGCGGGTAGGGATTTCGCGAGAGTCGGTTTCGAATTACATGCGGTTGCTGCGGCTGCCGGCGTCGGTGACGCAATATTTGCAGGAGGGGAAACTTGGATTCAGCGAGGCGCGGGTGCTGCTGACATTGCTTGATCCGAATTTGGTTCCGAAGATCGCCGATGAAGCGGTGCGCAAGCATTTGTCGGTTCAGCAACTCGAAGACCTGGTATTCCACACTAATGTGCCTTTGCAAAAGGAGAAGCAGCCGGGAGCGGCGCGCTGGGTGGATCCGAATGTGCGGCAGATGCAGACCGAGCTCGAGCGGACGCTGGGCGTGCGGGTGCGGATTCGGGATCGCAAGGGCAAGGGGAGGATTGAGATTGAGTATGCGAACTTGGAGGATTTTGATCGCGTGGTAGGAATGTTGAAGGGCAAAAGCTAGTCGTTGGTCTGCGGCGGTTTTGGCCGCCTTTTGTTTCCGCGGAGATGGTGGAATTCAGATTGGCAAGAATCTGAGTAGTCAACCGCGGGACAGCGGCCCGGATTGTGGTCGTCATACTTCGTCTTCAGGAATGGATGCATTGGCAAAGTGGGAAATGTTCGAGACGAATGCGCAGAAAAGTCCACAGGCAGAATTCGGATTGATAGGAATCTGAGTTGTAAACTGTGGAATTACCTGTTCATATTAGCCCAAGCGTACGAACGACGGCGGCAGTGCTAGTGCTGATTTTATTGCGGGAAGTGGGAAATGTTTGTGACGGCTGAGCAGAAGGTGCTGCAGTCGGTGGCCATGCAGCTTATGAACGGAGATGTCGTCGCGCTGGATGAGGATGGTCAAAAGCTGCGGGTAAAGCGCGTGGGCAGCGGACGTTTGCGCATGGTGCAGTTCAAACTGAATGCGCGGATGTTTGAGGCCATCGAGCAGAATCGTGAGAAGCCGAGCCGATGGGGACAGTTGGCGCGCGACAAACATCAGGTGGTGCAGTTTCGCGACGTGGCGACGCATAAGTATGTGGCCGTGGCAGTGGACGGAGAGATTACGGAGTATGGGCGATGAAGTCTCACCACAGAGTCAGAGAAGAGAGAGCGCAAGAAAGGTTCTTTGTGACGCTGTGGTAAGTAGCTTGTGCCGGCTTCGCCTTGCCAAGGTGGCCGCTTCTTCGCGATGACACCGACTGGTTACGAATCAAG
The DNA here is from genome assembly GCA_963838765.1 of uncultured Acidobacteriota bacterium. Classification (GTDB taxonomy): domain Bacteria; phylum Acidobacteriota; class Terriglobia; order Terriglobales; family Acidobacteriaceae; genus JABDBE01. The sequence continues at coordinate 95,161 of CAWISU010000059.1, forward strand.
ATCGTTAATCGTGGGCGTCCGAGACGGTCCTGACGCCGCTAACGATCGCGTCCTGCGCGGAAAATGCAGATGGGTGGGAGAGGGCTTTGATTTTCCCTTCTCCAGTGGGGATTGCTCACTGAAGAGAATTTGTCACTTGGATCTTAAGTGTGCGCGTGCGGACTCTGGGGAGGGTTCTTCTTCGGCGGCAGCGGGGCTTTTATTACCTTGACTTCGAAATCCACTGGCAATTGTTTCGGCGGAAAACAGGCAGCATTGTCGCAAGCCTGATATCTTAATCGGCCGCGAATCTCGTACTTGCCGGGTAGCATGCTGGCCAACGGACGCACCTCCACCGACAGGTTGAACTCTCCGCTATAGACGCTGAGCTTCTCCTCGGGCGCGAAGGCGAAGCTCATCTCATCGCCCGGCGGATACGTAATTTTCCCGACTACGATGTCGGTAGGTACATCTAGTTTGAGGACGGTAGGAATAAGGTATTCCGCTGCGGGCTTGTTGGAGTTGATATGGAAGCCCGAACCTACGTGGAATCGCAGCTCGACGTCAGTGGCCTTGCCGCGGATCACGGTAGTGACGGGCGGAGGCGACAGAGTGACGGAGGGCGCTTTCCTTGCCGGTGAATCCTGTGCCACGAGAGCTGCGGCGGACGACAACAAAAGGAAAACCGCCTTGAGAATGTGGTTCGCGTTTGACTTTGTTTCGGTCACGGTTCCTATTCAGATTTCAGACTAGACATCTTGACGCTTGCTCGATCCGCGTCCAAGACAACGTCAACAGCCGCGGACAGGAGTGTCCGCGCTACACTACTTGTTGGCAACGGCGGCTTGGCCGAGAATTTTCTTGATGTCGTCCTCGATCTCTCCCCGGCCTTTCAAACCGAATGCCTTGTCCACCATGTTTCCGTTGCGGTCAATATAAAACGTTTCGGGCAGAAACTGTACTCCGCCGTAGGCATCCCCTACTGATTCCTTACCAATCAGGATGGGATAATTCACCTTCATGCTCTGCGCGAATTCGGCAATATCCTTGGTGCTGGCGTCATCCATGGCCACGCCGAGAAATTGCACTCCTGCGGGCCCATACTGCTTCTGAAAATCGACAAACCAAGGCATCTCGATCTTGCAAGGCCCGCACCAGGTTGCCCAGAAGTTCAGAACTACCGGTTTGCCGCGGAAGTCGGAAAGCCGGACGGTTTTGCCTTCGAGGGACTGCAGCGTGAAATCCGGGGCGGCGCCATTTTGCATTTGCGTGCCGGTAGGCTGCGAGGAGCGGTGCGCTAGTTTGAGGCCGAACACTAACATCACAGCGACCACGACAGCCACCACGACGATCACAAACGGATCACGTTTCACGACAAACTCCGATCAGAGCGCAAATCGATTCAGAAACGACAAATAGTTCGAAATGATGGTGAAGCGCCCTATTACTAACAGTACACCCAAAGCGATCAGCAGTGCGCCGCTGGCTACTTCTATGGCATGCATGTGGGCGCGGAACCGGCTATAAAACTTGAGAAAGCGCTCGACGCCGAGAGCGGTTAGCAGGAAGGGCACGGCTAGCCCCATGGAATAAATCGCCAGCAGCATGATTCCTTTCGTGATCGAGTCCTGGGCCGCGGCGAAGGTTAGAATGACGGTCAGAACCGGTCCTACGCACGGCGTCCAGCCAAAAGCGAATGCGAAGCCGATCACGAACGCGCCCCAGGCGGTACTGCCGCCTTTCACGCTGTGCAGGCGCGCATCGGTGTAGAGAGCTTTGATCTTGAATACTCCGGTCAGGTGCAAGCCAAACAGAATAATGACTACGCCTGCGACCTGCGCGAGAGTCGATCGGTAACGCGCCAGCATCTGGCTGACTTCAGACGCGACCGCTCCCAGAGTGATGAACACCACGCTGAATCCAAGAATGAATGCGATCGAATTCAGCATGACCTTGCGGAGCAGCTGGGATTCTTGCGCCTTGAGTTGCTCGACCCCTACGCCCGAGATCAGCGACACATATCCCGGAACCAGCGGCAGCACGCACGGTGAGAGGAACGACACCAAGCCGGCGAGAAAGGCTGCAATTGGAAGAGGGAGGTTATTCATTCCAGAATCATTCTACCTGCGGGAAGCATTTTCGCTCGCGAATATGTGCGACAGTGGCTTTTCCATGTGCTTGATGATTGGACTCTCGCTTGGCCAAAAAGTTGCGGACGCATATGTAAAACTTCGGTCACGGCGAGAGCGGGCACTGTCAGAGTCCTCTTAATTCGCTCTCTTTTTCTTCGTTTTGTCGTTGTTCGCTGAAGGTGGAGGATTTTGCGGTGGTGGGGTTTCCGGGGTCACGGATGTGGGAGCCTCGGCGAGGGCCTTGCGAATCAGGCCCAGGGGCACGGTCGCAGTTAGAACGGCGCGAGTCTTTTCTGGTTGCACCTTCAGGCTGTCGAAGAATGCTTTGACGTCAGGGTCGGGTCCGGGGGTGGAGACGGTGCTTTCGGCGGTGCGGAAAATATTCAGGTAGGTGTCGATGCGTCCGGCGAGCTGGCTGGCGTCCTCGTCACTTGCGGTGAATGCCTGGGCTTTGAAATGGACCACTCCGAGGTAGCGCACCGAGGCCACGATGGTCGCCGGTTTTGGAAACAGAAACGACCACCCGATCGGGCCGGCGGAGATGTCGCCTGAAGGTTGAATCTTGAACGCCGCCCAGGCAAGGCTTGCGAAAGGAACTTCCTTATAGTATTGGCGCAGCAGGGCTGGCCCGCCGAACGGGGACGCAAGTTTGCGGGAACGGTCAATGATTCCGCGGATGACGAGCGGGTCATCGAGATTCGAAGCTGCTACCGTGTCCACGCCCAGAATGGCGACTCGTACTGTGCGTCCCTCGAGCGGGATATTATAGACGTCACGGGTCTGATAGCTTTCCACCGTACTGGAGATCTGGCGCAGATACCCTCGCAACCTTTCGCCGTCGAATTTCCCCACAAAGATTTCTGAGAAGCGGGGCTGTTGCGCAGTGTCCGGTTTGATGCCAGCTGAACTTGCGGGATAGTGAATGGCGAGCGCGGCCTCCTCCAGGTCGCGCTCGAACTGGAAGCCGGTGGCCTGGATAAACTGCTCATAATCGGGATCGTGAGGCACGGGTGGCAGCTCGCCCGTGAGGTTGGCGCGACGCATCCATGCCAGGTTTACGTACACGAAGCCGTCTCCGCCGGGAAGCAGGCGCGCCGGCTCGGGAGGAGCATGTTTGCGCAGCACGACGGCCAGAGCAACCGCCGCTGCAACCAGCAGGACGGCCAAGATGATGGGGAGGCGGCGGCGTATTCGCATGTATGCGCGGCTGGTCCGGCGAAAGACCCTTGCTCAAGACGCCGAACTGCCGAGGATTCGGTCATCATAGCATTCACCGGGTGGTTCGCTTTATTCAATCGCGCGACAGGGTATCCCCCTCCCCCCTGTGATCTTTTGGAATGATGGGGTTAGGGCTAGACCACCATCAAAATCTTTGAGGAATAAGGACTTACACGTAAAATATTCTGGAATAAGGAGTTAGCTCGCTTCCTTTCGGTCCGTCGACCTCGGACGGCCCAATTCAAAGCGCTCAGTTGTCAATGAGCTAATATAGACCAAAACCATAATATCCCATTGAAAATTGGAGACGTCAAGGACAGTGGAGCGGGGCTTATGCTTTTGGTTGTGTCTTAATTTGCTTTTTAACAGGCTGCGGAAAAATGAGTTTTCGCAAGTAACATCGAACCTCAGCGGCTAAAGCCGGAACTATTTTCGGCGCCCTATGGTATGCCTGAAGGCATACCCTGAGACGAATCGAGAGTTTTTCCGCGGCCTTTTGAGACGCTGTTGCCACCATCCTAGTGCGCAGGCGCGAGCAACGTTACTGCATCTGGCACGACGGATATTTCTGCGGGTAAGGTGCCTAGTAGTTCTCCGTCGGCTTCGACGAAGATGCGGGGATTCTTTCCTGACGTGGTGGACGAGGACACATCGCGGCAGATTGCGCGTGTGCTGTGGAGGAGTTCGATTCCTGGGACTTCCCAGTTGGTGGCGAATAGTCCGCGCAGGACGTAGCGCAGATATGCCAAGCGGCTGCGGGTGTGGAAGAGCACGAGGCGAAGATCGTCGCGTTCGAGCGAGGCGCCGGGGGCGAGTTGGCGTAGGACTCCGCCGAAATTGGCGATGCGAACTGCCAGCAACTGCGAAACTTCTGCTTGACGGGGCCGGTTTTCTTCTTTCATCTCTACGACAAAATTTTCCATCTTGTGGGTGAGCCATAGGTGGGTTGCTTTGGCGGAATAGGCAGCCACGCCCAGACGTCGTTTGGCCAGGGGATCCAGTTTGTAAAACACGTGCGCATCGACTCCGATGCCGACGAGCACGGTGAAATATCGTTGGGCACGATTGCCGGCGAAATCCTGGTATTCGACTCGGCCGACGGCGATACGGCGGGGGTTTGCGGTTAGAGCGGCGCGGGTTGCGGAGGTTGGAGAAAATGGAAGTTGGAGGTCGTTCGCAAGCGAATTGGCGGTGCCCAGGGGGATGATGGCCAGCGCGGTGTGGGTGCCTACCAATCCCTGCAGGACGTCGTGGATTGTGCCGTCGCCGCCGCAGGCGAATATGGTGTCGCAGCCTTCGCGAATGGCTTGCCCGGTTTGATCGGTGGCGTCAGAGGCGGCGCGGGTGGGTGCGGATGTGGCTTCGACCCCGGCGCTGCGTAGGACTGAGAGTGCGGTTTCTATATCGGCCACGCGGCGTTTGCGGCGTCGTCCGGAGAGCGGATTGTAGAGGAGCATGGCTTTGCGCATTGGTCACGGGGATTCTACCGGAAGACGTCGCGCGGTGTAGGGAGAGCTGCGTTGCGGGGCAGACTGCCGAGTCTTCACACACATCGTCCCCACACGAGCTTGTCGAGCTTTGCTCGACTAGCGGCAGTCCCCACATGTTCCTCGCCTATAATCTTTTTTTATGGCTACCGCCACAAGAGACGTTGAAAAGAAGATTGAGGGGCTGCGCGAGAACATTCGGCATCATGAATACCGGTATTTCGTGCTTGATGATCCGGAGATCAGCGATGCCGAGTTCGATCAGCTGATGATTCAGTTGAAAAAGCTTGAGGCCGAGCATCCGGAACTGATCACGGCCGATTCTCCGACGCAACGGGTTGGCGGCAAACCGCGCGAGGGCGTGGTCAAGGCGGCGCATTCTTCGCCTATGCTCTCGCTGGACAATACTTACAACGTAGAAGATTTGCGCAACTGGGAGCGGCGGGTTCACGAACTCAGCGGGCGCAAGGATATCGACTACGTGTGCGAGTTGAAGCTGGATGGGATGTCGCTGGCACTGCTTTATGAGGATGGCCGGCTGGTGCGTGGGATTACGCGCGGGGATGGCACGGTGGGCGAAGATGTGACGTTGAATGTGCGCACGGTGCGGTCGATTCCGCTTTCGATTCCGAAAGAAAAATTGAAGGCGGCTGGCATTCCTGCGGACTTCGAGGTGCGCGGGGAAATGCTGATGCCGCTGGCGGCTTTCAGGAAAATGAATCAGCAGCGCGAGGAGAAAGGGTTGTCGCTGTTTGCGAATCCGCGCAATGCTACTGCGGGGACGGTGCGGCAACTTGAGCCCAGCATCGTGGCGCAACGGCGGCTGGATTATTTTGCCTACATGTTGCTGCGCGACGGGCGAACATTTTTCGAGCGGCATTGGGAGTCGTTGAACGCGCTGGATGCGGTTGGATTCAAGGTGAATCCCAGCCGAAAGCTGGCTAAGAGTTTTGAAGAAGTATGGGAATTCATCGAACAAGAAGAAGTCGGGCGCGAAAAACTTCCTTACGAAATCGACGGCATCGTGGTGAAAGTAGATCGAACGGCGCTGCAGGAGGAACTTGGTTACACCGGGAAAGCGCCGCGTTGGGCCATCGCTTACAAGTACGCGGCGCGCGCGGGCATCACGCAGATTGAAGGCGTTCAATGGCAGGTCGGACGCACGGGGAAATTAACTCCTGTGGCGATGCTGAAGCCTGTGCCTATTGGCGGCACGACTGTCAGTCGCGCCACGCTGCACAATCCGGATGAAATCGAACGGTTGGGCGTGAGAGTTGACGACTGGGTGGAGGTTGAGCGTGGTGGCGACGTGATCCCCAAGGTCACGCGCGTCGTGGACGATAAGGATCACCCGCGTGGCCACAAGTTGGTCCACGTGCCGGAGAAGTGCCCCGTGTGCGGCACGAAGGTGGTTCGAACGGAAGGCGAGGTCGACTATTTTTGCGTCAACGCGAACTGTCCGGCAAAATTGCGCGAAACCATTTTGCATTTTGCTTCACGAGGTGTGATGAACATTGACGGCATGGGAGAGGCGCTGGTGAACCAGCTCACCGATCGCGGGTTGGTGAAGAATGTCGCCGACATTTACAAGCTCAGCGAGGCTGATCTTTTGTCGCTGGAGCGTATGGGCGAGAAGTCGGCACAGAATGTGTTGCGGGAGATTGAGGCGTCGAAGAAGTTGCCGCTGGAACGGGTGATTTATGGGCTGGGGATTCGCTTTGTGGGCGAGCGTACGGCGCAGTTCCTGGCTGAGCATTTCGGATCGATGCAGGCGCTGATGGATGCCAGCGAAGACGAACTGCAGCAGGCGAACGAAGTGGGGCCGCGAATTGCGCAGAGCATCGCGGAGTTTTTTCAGGAACCGAGAAACCGGGAACTGGTGGAGCGGCTGCGCAAAACAGGATTGACCTTTGCGGGGACCAAGAAAGTACGCGGCACCAAACTGGCGGACAAAACTTTTGTCCTGACCGGCACGCTGACTCGCCCTCGCGACTATTTTAAGAAGATGATCGAGGATGCCGGCGGGCGCGTATCGGGCTCGGTCAGCAAGAAAACTGATTATGTGGTCGCCGGGAGTGACGCCGGTTCCAAACTCGACAAAGCGAAGGAATTAGGAGTCAGCGTGATTGGCGAAGGGGAATTGGAAAAATTGCTCTGAACCGCAGTTCACCTGATCGAACTCTCAGAAGAAAATTGCCTTTGCAAAAACTTACAAACTCTTTACATTCTGATGACAATCACAAAGTCGTCTCGGTCTAACCTTCCCGAGAAGTGAGCCCTCCTCTGCTGCAACATGGTTTCGTAGAGATGCGCATGGGCGCATAGGGAGCATCGTGGCTTCAGTGTCGCGATTGTGCGCTTTTTGCGTTTGCGGCGTTCATCCTGAGCGAGGTTTTCTGCCCTTCGAACTTTCGCTCAGGATGGCGCCGTCAAATCGAGCGCTGTTCGAATCCTCTTGTAGGTGATATCCAGGCTTTCCGGCAAGATTCGCGTTTCCCCAACGACCGAAACGAAATTTGCGTCCGCGACCCAGCGTGGCAGCACGTGCATGTGGATGTGGCCGGCAACGCCGGCTCCGGCGGCTTTGCCGATGTTCATGCCCAGGTTGATGCCGTCGGGAGCGTAGAGCTGCCGCAGTACCCGTTCCATTGTCTGTGACAACGCCATCATTTCGTGCGCGGCCTCGACTGGCAGTTTTTGTAGTTCATCGAGATGCGCGAACGGCACGACCATGACGTGCCCGGGCGTGTACGGAAATGTGTTCAGGACGATGTAACAGTGTTGGCCGCGATGCACGATGCGGGCTTGGACGTCGTCGCCCAACTTCGGGAGATCGCAGAAGATGCAGCTGGTAGTTTTCGGGGCTGCAGAGACATAGGCGTAGCGCCAGGGCGTCCAGAGATAATCCATCGCAGGGCAGAGTAGCAGATAGCGGCGAGTTTCGGAACTGGAGGAATCTCACTCAGCGGCGCTCTCTTACGGCGATCCATTCTTGTGGAAAAGTAGGCTTGACAATCATGATAGGGTGTTGAGGCCAGAATGCAGGGCGTAGTTTTGCAGTTCGCACTTCTCCCATTGCCTTTTGCTTTCTGACATGGGCCCCTTGCTCGATTCTCCGGGGTGTATGTCGTGTTTTGCGATTCACCCACTCTTCAATCTTTGAACTGACGCGGCCCCAAAAATCAATAAAACAAATGTCTGACTGGTACGCCGCACGGTCCTAGTCTTCGGTAAACCAAATGAGGGGGAATGCCTGAGTAAGCGGGCGGAGCTTTGTTGTTTTCCGCCCTCAAACCCCAACCGACATTATCCGATGTGACAAACATCAAGGAGAAGACTTTATGAAGTTAGATCGAATGTTGAGTGTTAGGTTCGCCCGCGTCGCGCGATTAGGCGTGGCGAAGTTTTCCATTGCGCTTTTCCTGTTAACCGTTGCCCGCGAGAACCGCTACGTTGGCGGGTTGGGAAGGTCGGCTACGAAGTGTTTATCCAGCCAGGTTTACACACGAGCGAGGACGCCCGCGCCTACATTGGACTATGGGGCGTTGGAGCGCGTTGCGGTCAGGCTGGCGTCCGTTGCTAATGTTTTTCGGCGGCGGGCCAGGAGGATTTGTTGCAGCAATTGCCAGTCGTTGGCAACGTCCTGTTCTGAGGCTTTCGGGGATTTGCTGTTGCGCAGCTCTTCGCGGAGGCGGAGTATCAGAATCTGCTCTGTCAACTCGGGTGGGGCTGAGGTTCGCAGGATATTGTTTCGTGAGAGTCCGAGGTCGACGGTTTCGTTGCCCAGCTTAACCTGCAGCATTGGATTTCCGGAGCTGTCCAGTTGGGGCGTGGAATCTGCCTGCAACTGCCGCCAGGTGTTTCCACTCCACGAATTGCCTTCGGCGAGAGGACGTTTTAGCTGGTCGAGCCAATTCTGATATACGCGTCGCTGCGCGGCTGCGAGGGGCGGTTCCAGCTCCCGGCTTGGGTCAAAGATCATCGCGTCTCGTGCTGGATTGAAACGCTCAGTGCCCACGGCAGCGACTACAAAGCAAGTAGTCAGGACCGGGTGCAGGACGAACAGCGGCACGGTATACTTCTTGGCCTTGAATACGGATTCGGCGACGCCGTGCACGGGTTTGCTTCGCCGGATGTTGCCCGGGACCTGGGGAATTACAAACGTCGACAAATGCAGCTCAGGATGGCGCTCGCCATAGTGGACGAATAACTTTGCAATATGCTTGGGTGTGGTGACTCCAAGATCACCCACCAGGCTGCGATGGAGCGTCTTCGGGTAGTAAAAGTTGACCAGGTTACGGGCGAAATCCGCACAGTTGTGGGTTACCAGATTGAAGTGGTCCTGGTTGGGATCCGCGTTGTACTTGCGAATTAGAGCATCGTCTTGTTCTTCCGTAGTCTCGATCTCGAAAGCGTAGATGGTGCGGCGATAGGCCATGCCGACCAGTTCGTCCCAGCGTCCGCTGGGAGGCCGGCCCTCGGGACCATCTGGTGCAACAGACTCGAGGTGATTGCGGCGATATTGATCGCGGAGAAAGTCGACTAACTTCTCATCCGCGGACAGCGGCACATTCTCCGGCTTTTCGACCGCGTACAAGTAAGGAATCAGCGGAATCGCGATCCAGTCGTGTCCGGAGATGCCATCGTAACGGCTGATCACAGCACCGAGTTCTCCTGGGGCACAGCGGCGCAGGACCAGCGGCGACTCCGCACAAACATGCGAGAGGTACACGGCAGCGTGACCGGTTCCGGCAAAGGCGCCATCGTAGCTGTAGGGCTCTTCCAGCAATAGTGTGACGCCGGCATGGAGCTGCGATGTCGCAACCAGCAACCAGAAGAATAGCGATGCCAATTTCAGCCGCGTCGTCATAGTCCCTATGTGTAAACACAAGTGCAGGTGTTTTGATGCTGTTGGGGAGGATCGGGTAATCGCAGTATATGTACTTCGTCACGAAAGCATCAGTAACGAAAGGGGTTGCACTTTGTGGGCTACGGGGTTGGCGAAGAATTGAAAATGCTGCCGCGAAACTTGTCTCAAAATCAGACCAGGCGAAATCCCTTTTTTAACATTGCTGTAATCAGACTCAATTATTCTCACTTTGGGGTTTGACACTGTTTGCGAGCGGTTGCTATAGTCGAAGGGTTCCCTTTTGGACGCGGGTTCGCTGTTTGGAAACGTCCGACCGCTGGGATTGTTCAGGTCCGTCCGCCAGGGCGGGCTCCACACAACCTAAGACTCACGCCAGCTGTCCGCTGAACCAGTCCCGCATCCTTCGCGTACGCGCGAGTACACCAGAGAGGCGATAAACCTTGCTCGACGACAACACTCCCCCTAACCAAAATTCAACCACCACAACTTTGACTGAGAACCCTGAGAGCACTCCGGAAGTTTCGATGCAAGAGGCTTCTGCGGAGACGCCACAACCGGTCGAGCCGCAAGAGGAAAAACCAACTGCCACGGGCGCGGAGGACTTTGCGTCGGCGCTGGAAAACTTCACCACTGAAAGTGAAGAAGCCGTCCGCGAAGACAAGGTCCTCAAGGGGACCGTGCTGAAGCTCACGGGCACGCATGTTGTGGTGGACATCGGCGCGAAATCGGAGGGCATGCTGCCCTTGTCCGAGGTGCTGGATTTCGAGGGCAAACCGAAGTTTCAGCCCGGCGACGAAATCGACGTCATGCGCGACAAGGGCGAAACTGAGGAAGGGTACATCAACCTCTCGCACCAGAAAGCGCAGAAGCTGCGCGCGTGGGATGAGATTGAGAAGGCCTACAACGAGAAGAAACCGATTCAGGCGACTGTTGTGGAGCGCATCAAGGGCGGGCTCACCGTGGACATCATGGGCGCGAGTGCGTTTCTTCCTGGCTCGCAGGCCGATCTGCGTCCGGCGCGAAATCTCGATGCGGTGAAGGGCAAGACACTCGAAGTTGCCATCATCAAGCTGAACAAGAAGCGCGGCAACATTGTGGTCTCGCGCAAGCAGGTGCTCGAAGGCGAGCAGAGTGAAAAGCGAAGCAAGACGCTGGAGCATTTAGAGGAGGGTTCGATTCTGACCGGCGTAGTCAAGAACCTTACCGATTACGGCGCCTTTGTCGATCTGGGCGGCATCGACGGGTTGCTGCATATTACCGATATGTCGTGGGGACGTCTCACTCATCCGCGCGATCTGGTCAACGTGGGCGATCAGATTCAGGTGAAGGTGCTGAAATTCGATAAGGATAAGCAGCGCGTATCGCTGGGCTTCAAGCAGCTGACACCCGACCCGTGGCTGGATGCGGAGCATCGCTATCCCGTGGGCGCGCACGTGGGCGGACGCGTGATCAGCGTCACCGATTACGGCGCGTTTGTCGAGTTGGAGCAGGGCATTGAGGGATTGGTACACGTTAGCGAGATGACGTGGTCCAAACGCATGAAGCATCCTTCGAAGCTGGTGAACGTCGGCGACCATGTCGAGTGCGTGGTGCTGAACGTGCACCCGCAGGAGCGGCGGATATCGCTGGGCATGCGGCAGCTCGCGTCTAATCCGTGGGACGCTTTGCATGAGAAATATCCAGTCGGTGCGACAGTCGAAGGCCGGGTGCGGAACTTGACGGACTTCGGCGCGTTTATCGAAATCGAAGATGGGATCGACGGCTTGGTTCATGTCAGTAATTTGAGCTGGACGAAGCGGGTGAAGCATCCTTCGGAGATTTTGAAGAAGGGCGATCGGCTGAAGGCGGTCGTGTTGGCGATCGAGCCGGACAAGCGGCGGCTGTCGTTGGGAGTGAAGCAGCTACAGCCGGACGTGTGGGAAAGCTTTTTCTCGCAGCATAAAGTCGGCGACGTGCTGCATGGAAAAGTCCTGCGCGTGGCCAGCTTCGGCGCGTTTGTGGAGATCGCCGAGGGCATCGAGGGCTTGTGTCACAACTCTGAAGCGGTCGACGGCAATGGCCAGCCCTTGACCCTTGAGCCCGGACAGGAGCACGACTTCAAGGTCATCAAGATGAATCAGGAAGAAAAGAAAGTCGGGCTCAGCATCAAGGCTGTGGGTGAGGAAGCTTCGCGCACTGAAGTCGAGGCCTATAAGCATCCTGTGTCGAGCACTGGCGGTTCTACCATAGGCGATTTAATCTCGTGGAAGCGCGCCGGGAGCGAGAATAACTAAGCCTCACTACCTCCTGTCATCCCGAGACTCCCTGTCATCCCTCGCAAAGCGAGGGATCTGGGTTCCGCATCCGCCGCCAGAAACCCCGATCCCTCGCTTTGCTCGGGATGACCAACGTTAAAAGTAGAAGACAAACACTAAGAGAAGACTGCTACTGCAGCAGGCCAAACACCCCGATGCCGTTGGTCGTCCCCACGTATACCTTGCCATTTGTGATCATGGGCGTGATGAACTTGTTTCCTGTGCCGAACTGATCTCTTCCGCCTGACCCCTGGTTGCTGTTGTATAACTCATGCGAAAGATTAGTTGCGTCGTATGCATGCAGAACTGCGGCGCTGCTATTTTCCGCGGCCCACAGGATCGCGTTGCTCGTTCCATTGGCGGAGATGCTCGGAGTCGCGCCAGGGTAGGCAAAGGCATGGGCGGTTTGCGACGCGGGAGTGGCCGCGATCTGCGCGTTGCTGACGGCAAGAGCCTTGATGTTGTCCCCCACGGCTCCGTAGTAAACCGTGTTGTTAAAGTAAGCGGGCATGGAAAACACCCCGCTCGACAAAGCACCTTGGATTTTTTGATAGATATTGTTCTTGTTGGGATTAAATTTCCCCATCGCGTCGCGATCGACTACATAGATATTTGAGTCTTTACCCGCGCCCACCGCGAGATGCCGTGTTTGGCCCGAGCTGTCGGTTAGATCGGGCAGCACCAGCGCTCCCCCAGAGCCAAGGTCCTCATCAGAACCGTTTTCTGCTCCCTGATTGAACATTTCAAAATAGTCCGCCACCGATAGTTGACGGTTAGCGGTCGAGATCTTGAGGAAAGCATTTCCGAAATCCCCCTGACTGGGAAACCCATTGGCGTCGAGCGTGGAATCGAACGTGCCGTTCGCATCGAGCAGAAAGATGTTGCCGGAAGTGTCGGCAGCAAGGCCCGAGCCGCTCATCCAGACAGAACCTTCATTGCCATTTGGAGTAACGTTCAGCACGCTGACCTGCGACAAAGTTGTTTGATCGAAGCCCATGATCCAGCCGGTGTATGGGCGAAAGTCGCAATGGGATGTCCATCCGGTGTAGATCACGCCATTCAGCAAGAGCAGGCCTGCGCGCTCTGCGTACTGCCCCGGGGCGAACACAACTTTGCCTCCCGAGCTGTTGTCGCCAGTTCCGGGAAAAGATGCCTGAATATTCTGCGGGCCGCCAAATTGTTCGGCGCCGGTTGTCACGTCCAGGGCGTGGAGGCGCTGGTGATAATTTCCGGCTCCGTCCTTCGACATCGCGACTACGTAGATCGCGCCATGCGGGCCCGCTTTGGGGTCGATGACCGGGGTCGAAGTAACTCCGATTTCGGGCGTTATCTGGCCGCAGCCGTGATCGTCGCTGGTGGTTTCGCCAGCGGCTAGCGTCGAGACTTGCCAAAGAAGTGTGCCGCTGTCGGCATCGAAGGCATAAACGCTGCCGTGTTCCGTTGCCACATATAAGACATTGTGCGTTGCTTGGTTGGGAATGCTTAGCTGCGTTAGATAGAGTGGCTGGGCATCGACTTTCCCGTCCACACTGATGACAAAGAGCTTTCCGAAACTGGAAGAGTTCACGTTACTGGGGGTGAGAATCGTTTCGCTAAGATTCTGTCCGGTGCGAGCGTTGTCGTTGTGATAGGTCGTCACGTTGGTTCCGGCCGTGGTGGGCGGCGGTGGTGGAGTTGTCGACTGCTTTACTGGCGAGCCGCCATTGCAGCTCAGATGCAGGCTTAGGAGCGCAATCAAGAGAACTACTCCGAAAAGACTGATGGCAACCAACCCGAATTTCCGTGCCGCTCTTTTGAGCGGTGCTTGATGTCGCTTCACAATCATGGTCCACGCAAATGCGCACCGCGAACTCTAATGGTAAACCCTCGAGAGTGATCGCAGCGTTATCCCGTACCTCCGACGAAGGCTATGATTATTGCTAATTCAAGGAGAAACCACTGGACGTTTTCCCCGCAATACGGGACTTGAACTACGTGGTTGGATCAGTCTGGCACGATGAGTCCAACCGCGCAGTGCGCCTCCGTCGCCTTCTGATGGCCGGGGGATGGCAAGTCTGGAAGCGACTGGTCCGAACGCCAGTGGTTTTTCCGCTTTTTAACGGATACCGTCTTTCGCGCGTATCCCGATTGTGATGCCTCGTCGGCTGCGCTTTACTCGCGAATCCCCAATTTTCAAAGCCTGTCGTTCCTGAGAAAACATATCGACAAGGGAACCCTCATCGATGTTGGGGCCAATGTCGGGCTGATCAGCCTGTTGCTAGCGGACAAGATCCAACATGCGATCCTGTTCGAACCGAACCCCGCGGCGGCGGCGCGTGCCCGCGAGAACGTGGCGCTTAATCATCTCGGTTTTGAAGTGCATGAACTCGCATTGTCGGACCAGGCTGGAACCGTGGAACTCGAGAATGCTGGAGGCGTGGATTCGTGCAACCGCACCGTGGTCGGTTTTACCGCGTCTGTACCCACCATCTCAGTGGCCCGCAACACCCTCGACAGCTTTCTCGACGAGTGTGGCGCTCTGCCCGCTCCTATTTCAGCGGTCAAGATCGACGTAGAAGGACACGAGAACAGCGTGCTGCGCGGGATGTTGGGTATGCTGGAAACCCATCGTCCAAGATTAGTGATGTTCGAATATCTGCAGCGAACAAATCTGGTGGAAACGATGGAACTTTTTTCCCGAGTAGGTTATCGGGTGATGGAACTTAAGGCAGGTGCGCCGAGGTGGGCCACCCCGCAAGTATCCCCGCTGCAAGACCTCTTTGCCTGTCCGGAAGAACTGGCGGCTGAATTTGTTCCTTCTGATTAGACCGTCTTCAGATATAGCGTGGATCAAAACACATTTGTTATCCCGAACAAAGCCACGGATCTAGGTACTTGCCTGCACGTCTGTGATGCCGTCCCAGGCAGACACCCAGATCCCTCGCTTCGCCCGGGATGACAACTCGTAAATAGCTCACTTCACATCAATCCGCAGAATGATGTTCACAGTCTTTCGGTCATCGAATTGGCTCGCTGTCTTGGTCTCACTCTTTTGGCCCTTGTACTGGGCATAGACCTCATAGTCGATGTTCGGGGAAAGCTCAGGAAAGTGGTACGAGCCGTCGGCGCCGACGATATAACTCTTCACCGCTCGAGTGCGCGTATTAGCAAGGTAGACGACAGCATCTGGCAGTGGATTGTCGTGTCGATCAAGTACCTTGCCGGTCAGCATGCGGCCGACAGTTTCCTTGTCCTTGTCTTTCGCGTAGGAAGTCGTAACCGCAGCGAAGCCGAGAAGTACCACCAAGGCTATGAATTGGTGCTTTCTCATGGGTTCCTCCCTCTAAGCTACTGGCAAATGGCTGCGGACGCTTTGTTATTTCAGATGCAAACCAGTGTCGACCCGTTCATCGGAGTCTATGTGCACCTTGACCTCTTCCCCTTGCAACTGATCGCCATTCGAAGATTTGTGGCCCTTTAAATCTGCCCAGATCACATAGTCCTGCTTGCCCGCTGGAACGCGCTGGGCGAACTCGCCATTGTGGTCAGAGTACAGTTCCCAGCGGGGCTTCTTCTCATTCTCGCGACGAATCTTGATTTTCACTCCATACACAGGATGGTCGTCCGGGCCCCAGACCGTGCCGAAGATCACGGCATAGGGTTTTTCGTGCTTGTTGTCTGCTGGCAAGAAGGCGTCCGCAGCCGTAACCGACCTGCCGAGGCCAAGGATGGCAGAGACACACAGCCCAAGAAACGCGATGCGAGAGGCTGCGCGGGAGTGGAACTCTGACGGGCGGGGTGAGAGGCTTACGGGACTTAGAGATCACCGTCTTCGACTTCCTCTTCGTCGTCCTCCTCGTAGACCTCCTCATCCACCGGCTTCAACTCAATGGGACTGACCGTGATGATCTCGAAGTCAGTGCCGCATTCAGGGCAGGAGACGATTTCTCCCTCATCGACCTCATCTTCTTCGATGTCGAGATCGGTTTCGCATTCCGGACAATGAACCACAAAGGCCTCCATTCGATTAGGACTCCTTGATAATATTTAGTGTCTCTTGAGCCGAAGGTCAAGTGCTCGGTTGCGAAAAACTGGCCAAGCGCTCGGCAATCCTTGGCTGGCGGCTATTCTAAGAACACCTATGAAACTCTCACGCTATGGTGGTGGAAATCGTTTTGAGCGGGGACGATTAC
This sequence comes from uncultured Acidobacteriota bacterium, assembly GCA_963838765.1. GTDB lineage: Bacteria > Acidobacteriota > Terriglobia > Terriglobales > Acidobacteriaceae > JABDBE01. Next base: position 111,313 of record CAWISU010000059.1, read on the forward strand.
GTGTGCTCGTCTGCGTCGGCTGCTGCGCCGCTCTGGCTTTAATTGCGACAACGATGCTGATCATGATGCCGGCCGACGCCGTCGCGCAGGACACCTCACCTGTCTTCTCAGCAGACCCGCAGATTGCCGCCGCCTTGCGGCAGATTTCCGCGGAACGGATCCAGTCCACGATCGAGAAGCTGGTCAGCTTCCAGACTCGCTCCACGCTTTCCGCGCAGGATCCGGCCTCGATCGCGTCCGGACATGGCATCGGCGCGGCACGGGAGTGGATCAAGTCGGAATTCGAGCGCTATGCGCGTGACTGCGGCGGTTGCCTGGAAGTCAAGCTTGACAGTTTCACCGAAGTGCCGGGCGGCCGGATCCCCAAGCCCACAGAAATCACCAATGTTTATGCGGTCATGAAGGGTACTGACCCGGAGAGCGCCAAGCGCATCGTCGTGGTCACCGGCCATTACGATTCGCGGAACAGCGACAACCTCAATTTTACTGACCCCGCGCCAGGAGCCAACGACGACGGCAGCGGTACCGCTGTAAGTTTGGAGTGTGCCCGCGTTCTCAGCCAGCTGAAGTTTCCTGCGACCATCATTTTTCTGACTGTGGCCGGCGAGGAGCAAGGCCTGAACGGCAGCCGCCACTTCGCCCAAATGGCTAAGGCCGCAAGCTGGGACATTGAAGCGGTGTTGAACAATGACATCGTGGGCGGGGATCGCAGCCCGCAGCAGAACAACGGCGTAGTGCGAGTCTTTTCGGAGGGCGTGCCGATGTCTGCTACCGATACCGAACTGCGCCAGATCCGCAGTCTCGGCGGCGAGAGCGATTCCACCTCCCGGCAACTGGCCCGCTACATCGCCGAAGTCGGTCGCACTTATGACGCTGGGGTCAAACCAACGCTGATCTTTCGCCTCGACCGCTACCTGCGCGGAGGCGATCACAGCTCGTTCAATGAGCAAGGATTCGCCGCAGTGCGCTTCACCGAATTTCGCGAAGACTACAACCATCAGCATCAGAATGTCCGCACCGAGAATGAAATCGAATTTGGCGACCTGCCTAAATTTGTCAACTATGACTACGTGGCCGCCGTCGGCCGCTTGAATGCGGCTACTCTGGCATCGCTAGCTTCGGCGCCCGCGCCGCCGGCCAAGGTCCGTCTGTTGACCACGAAGCTCGAGAACGACTCCACCTTGACTTGGGAACCATCCCCCAGCCGTGCTGCAAGTTATGAAGTGCTGTGGCGTGCGACAACGAGTCCCGAGTGGGAACACGCGCGAACCGTGGGAACTGCCACTCACACTACGCTTCCCTTATCAAAAGATAATGTGATCTTTGCCGTGCGGGCGCTAGATAATCAAGGCCACAGAAGTCTGGCGGTAACCCCGCTGCCCGAGCGGTAAACGCTAACCTGTTAGAATGTCGGGATAGCTTGCTTCGCTTTGAGGCATACGTTGTCAGCCCCCAACTGGCAACTGGCTACTAAGAACTGGCAACTGCTTTTATGTATCGCGGACGAACTTTCTCGCTGAGTTTGCCTCCCTTCACCAAGGCCGTGAAGTGGCTCATCATCATCAATGCCGCGGTTTATCTGCTCATCACCGTGCTGCAAGTTTTCAATCCTGAGGGGGCCTTCGACGCTGTCCACTTGCTGGGCCTGGTCCCGTACATGGTCGCGCATGGCGCGCTCTGGCAGTTGGTTACGTATTCTTTCGTTCACGCTGGACTCTTTCACCTTTTGTTCAACATGCTCGCGCTCTGGATGTTCGGCGCGCAGTTTGAATCGGACTGGGGCCAAAAGCGGTTTCTGGAGTTCTACTTCTTTTGTGTGGTGGGCGCGGCGCTCACCACGGTGGCGGTTTCCTACTCTCACTTCGGCGGAGTGACGCCCACAACTACCACGGTGGGCGCATCGGGAGGAATTTACGGCATCCTGATGGCATTTGCGATGATCTATGGCGATCGCGAGATCATGCTGTTTCCGCTGCCTTTTTCCATTCGCGCCAAATATTTTGTTGCGGCCATCGCATTCGTGGCATTGATAGGTGCGATCGGCGCGGCCGCGCCTGGCCGCGGAGAAGCCGTCGCCTACTTCGCGCATCTTGGTGGACTGCTGTTCGGATTCCTGTACATTAAATTTCTGCCCAAGCGTGGTCTCTCGTTCGGCGCGTCGGAACGCTACTTCAGCGTGCGAAATTCATATTACCGCTGGAAGCGCCGCCGGGCCGCTCGCAAGTTCGAAGTATTCATGCGCAAGCAGAATCGCACGGTGAGTGGAACCTTTGACGAAAACGGTAATTACATCCCGCCGGATGACGTGGATAAGAAAAATGGCGGCTCGAAATCCGGCTGGGTGAATTAAAGACGCCACGGATTTCACGGATTATCTTTTTCTTCACCGAAGATCGTTTGAAACTCTCTGAACACTTCTTTTGGCAGGTCCTCTCTTTTTCCTGTTCCCTTGAATCCGAGATCATGGCCGGCACCCTCGACCAGTTGCAGACGAGTCTTTGCTGGAATCAGACTAAGGGCTGATTTCAGTTCCTCCGGTGTCCCGAACGGATCGCGCGTTCCCTGCACAAAGAGCGCAGGCGTCTGCAACCTGGGCAGGTGCTGGATGCGAAGCTGGTCCGGCTTGCGGGGCGGGTGCAGGGGGTAGGAGAGCAGCAGCATTCCCTCAACCAGGCTGGGCTGATCGGCACAGAGCATCGTCGCTTGGCGTCCTCCGTACGAGTGCCCGCCGAGGAACATGCGCCCCGTCGCCAGCTTGCGCAGAGCGGTGACGGCATTCTTCAGGCCCTCACGATCGTGAGCGGCGTCTCCGGGCCGAGGTGGTCCGTAGGGCCGGTTTTGGCGATACGGTAAATCGCAACGCAGGACGGTGAAACCCGCTTCGGTGAAGACTTCCGCTAGAGCTACCAACAGTGGTGCCCGTGAATTCGATCCGGCGCCATGAGTGAGCACCAAGGCCGTCTCTGGCTGGCGCGGCGGGACGATGAATGAATCCGCGGACGTGGCGGGTCGAGCGATGTATCGACGAAGGGCTCGGAGCTAGGCGACGTCATCGGTGCGCACCTTGACGGAGATACAGAAACGCTATGACTGCTCCTGAACGGAATTACAATGCCGTCCCTCACGGGGCTAACGCTTCTTCCAAAGTTTCGTAAATCTTTACCGTGCGAATTTCCTGGGCGAGTTTGGCCCAGCAGCGCAATACTTCGGGATCTTCGAGGGCGGCGCGGCGAGCCGACTTCGGATTTCCAATAGCGCAGCAAAATGTATTCTGTGCGTGACTTGGCGTCGCGATAGAACAGGTCGCGGCTGTATCCGCCGGCCGAGAGCGCCGCAATCAGGGCGCGCATGGTGTCCAATGACGCTTGTTCCTGGCCCTCCAAGGGCTGGAAGATGGCGATCGAAAGTATTTCCTGCGACATGAGGACTATTGTCTCCGGCGCGTCAAGTGCGGTCGAGTTTCTGGGCGGTCGCACGCGCGAGGACGCGCGAGCCCACATTTTACTTTTCCGCCCTGACGGTGTGAAGGCGCATGAGATTGGTCGAGCCGGAAGCCATCTGCGTTCCTGCCACCACGGCCAATACATCGCCAGCCTTTATGCGATCCTGCCGCAGCAGTTCGCGCTCGGCGGTCCTCACCATATCTTCGGCGCTGCGCGCTGGCGCTGTGTGCACCGGACGCACGCCCCAGAAAAGATTCATCCGGTTGCACACGGGCAAGACCTGGCTGAAGGCAAAAATCGCGGCTTTGGGGCGGTATTTGGAAATCATGCGCGCGGTATTTCCGGTTTCGGTGAATACGGCGATGGCTCCCATGGGCAGGTCTTCGGCGGCGTGGGAGACGGATTCGCAAATGGCTTCGGCGACGGTGATTGAGTGCCGGTCGCGACGGCGCCGAAGCTGGGTAAAATCGCCCGTATTTCCCTCCGCTTCGACGACGATTCTCGCCATCATCGCCACGGCTTCGCGAGGGTAGAGTCCGTTTGCAGTTTCGGCGGAGAGCATCACCGCGTCGCTGCCGTCGAAAATGGCATTGGCTACGTCGCTGGCCTCAGCCCGCGTGGGGCGCGGGTTTTCGATCATCGACTCCAGCATTTGCGTTGCGGTGATTACCGGCTTGCGCCATTCGGCTGATCTGCGGATCACGTATTTCTGGATCACCGGAACTTTCTCGGGCGGCATTTCCACGCCGAGATCGCCGCGGGCCACCATGATGCCGTCGGCCGCCTCGAAAATTTCTTCCAGGCGTTCGAGGGCTTGCGGTTTTTCCAGTTTGGCGATCACCGGAAGATCGGCGCCGTGGCTGGCGATGATTTCCTTTACCTCGCGCACATCGGCGGCGGAGCGCACGAATGAAATCGCCAGCATGTCGACGCCGTGCTTCAGGCCAAACTCCAGGTCGGCGCGATCCTTGTCGGTAAGGGCGGGAATGGAGAGCGCGATCCCGGGAAGATTGATGCCCTGATGCTGGCCGAGTTGGCCGCCGTTGATGACTTCGCATTCGACATCTTCGCCGTGGATGCGAATCACACGCAGCTCAATCAGTCCGTCAGTGAGCAGAATGCGGGCGCCCGGTTTCACTTCTTTTGCCAGCCCTTGAAACGTAGTTGAGATCAGGGTCGCGGTACCTTCGATATCGCGCGGCGTGATGGTGACGTGAGATCCGGGCTTGAGCGTGACCGGAGTTCCGTCCTTCAGGCGGCCGGTGCGAATCTTGGGACCTTGCAGGTCCTGCAGGATGCAGATGGTGCGGTTCTCCTGCTCAGCGGCGCGGCGCAGGCGCTCGATGTGGCGGGCGTGTTCTTCGTGCGTTCCGTGGGAGAAGTTCAGACGGGCGACGTCCATGCCGAGGCGCATGAGGTCGCGCAGCATGGCTTCAGAGTTACAGGCCGGACCAACGGTGCAGATGATCTTTGCCCGACGATCCGCGCGGCGGACGCTCGAAGCGGCAGGCGATCGATCTACGTGGGCTCTGCTGAGCCGCTTAGAAGACTTGCCAGATTTCAAAATCGTTTCCGATCGAGTGGTGATGGATTTCATTATTGTATACGGCGCGTGCGGGAGGGGCACTCCAGTTCACCGCGGTTGCCTTTGCGTTTCTTGGCCGGAGGGTGCCGATTTGGGAATATTACCAGTTAGTACTGATACCCCTCCCCCTCCTGATCTTTTGGAATCATGGGGTTAGGGCGCGACTGCCAGCAAGATCTTTGAGAAATAAGGGCTTACACGTAAAATATTCCGTAATAAAGACTTAGCTGGTGCGATTCCTGAAATGGTCCTTTAGGGCGGCCACGGATTTGAAGCTATTCAGTTGTCAATGAGCTAATGTTGCGTTGAGAAATAATATCCTATTGGCAAGGCCAGGGTCAATGCGAGATTGAAAAAGAGGGACGGGCTTTGAAGCCCAAGGGCGGGCGCGTGATCCAAACGCCCGCCCCTTGCGAAAGAAGCGCAAGGAGATGGGCACCCGAAACCTAATTTTCCATTTTGCCAAGGCCCAGGCCACCCGCCGGAATTAAACGTAATGTGGGCCTTGAAGCGCAAAAAGCTCTCACAATTTGACTTGCGATATTGCATGCAATATCATCTGAGGGTGGCGGCTTGCTTCGTTGTCGACACCGACGTGATGGTCGCGGCATTGCGCAGTGACCAGGGTGCTTCCCGCCAGCTATTGCTGGCCGCCTTACACCGGCAATTTGAACTGCTGCTGTCAGTTCCACTTATGCTTGAGTACGAAGCGGTTCTTACGCGCCCGGAACATCTGGCTGCTTGTGGGCTGAGCAGTAGCGACGTCGGACGTGTTCTTGATGACCTGGCAACGGTGGCGAGGGCGGTTCGCCTTGCTTTCCGCTGGCGGCCGAGGCTATCCGATCCGGATGACGACATGGTTCTGGAGACGGCAATCAACGGGCGCGCCAGCGCAATTGTGACTTTCAATCAGCGCGATTTTGTGTCTGGAACGATAGGCTTTCGGTGCGCGGTGATTTCGCCAGCAACGGCGCTACAACAAATCAGGAGTTCGAACCCATGAGACGAAGTAATTTCGCATTGCGGCTGCAGCCCTCCTTGCTCGACGAGTTGCGCAAGGTTGCCGAAGCGGAAGGCGTAGCTCTCAACCAGTTGATTAACGTCGCGGTGGCGGAAAAAGTTTCTGCCTTGCGCACCGAAGATTATTTTCGGGAAAGAGTCCGTCGCGCTGATCGAGCCGAGACCCTGCGGATTCTCGAACGCGCAGGAAAGGGAAATCCCCCGATGAAAGGCGATGAGCTGCCAGCCGAATGGCAGGGGAAGCCGCACGGGCAAACTAATGGGAGGGATTCAGTCAGCAAGCGAGGGCAAAAGAAGAAGACTGCCGCTAAGTAGCAATGGGAAATGGCTCCGCCTCTTGCTCTCGACCGAACTTGGCCCAACCTTCGCAAACAGCGCGAAAGGCTAGGCCACCCCTCCGACAGCCGGCGACGGTATGAGGCGGCTGCTGGATCGATTGGCGGTGTAGGACTCAGACTGAGCCACCCCCCGCATTGGGTGAAATAATAATCTCCACTCGCTCTTACGCGCAAGCGGAACTTCAGCCACTACCTCCGAAAAATGCTGCCTGGGCCGCCGGGTTGCTGAAGCGCGTTGGTTAGGTTTCCCAATTGTTCGCCCTCGGTGTTTGACAGAGGGAACATTGTAGTCGGTTGAATGGGACGCCGCCTATTAGGGTCCACCTCCCATCTGCCTTCAGCTTGGATAACTTTACAAGGATTTGCTTAACATTACATCGTGCCTCGGTGCGCGGCGAATCCTCGGGCTGTAGACGAGCATCTCTAGTGGAGAAGAGCGTTTAGTTTCTGAACTGACCGTCTCATAATCCGAGGAAGGTTGAAGCTCCTTCTTCGACTTCTATCATAAGGAGATTTGCGAAATGAAACATCTGAGGTACGTGACACTTTTGTCGATTCTCGCCGTGCTGTCCCCGCTTAGCGTGTTCGCACGGGATAAGAATCAACATTCGGTAGATATTCCTGCCACCGTACAAGTCGGGGACACGCAACTGAAACCCGGCAACTACAAGGTGGAATGGCAAGGAACCGGCCCCGACATACAGGTGACTTTCCTGCAGGATGGGAAGACTGTGGCGACGGTCCCGGCGACGCTGAAGACGAACGATAACCAAGTGACTCAAGACGAGATCGTGACTAACACGGCGAACAACACGCTCAACGAGATCGACTTCCGTCGTGACAAAGAAGCCTTGGTGTTTCAGCAGAGCGGTATGTAATCCTCTTTTTCAAACCGCAGGAGTGCCCACTTTTCGCATTCTTTGGGAAAAGTGGGCTTTTTCGTTGCCTGATGGCGCCCATGCGGGGCGTGGATCATTGTCCAGAGCCTTAATGCAGCGCTAAAACGCTGCTCCACCCAAAATCGGGTGCAACCTCGAGTTTTTCCGCAGGCCGCGCCCTCCCCAAAACTATTTTGGAGATAGCTTCCGATTACTTGGTTGCGGTTTGCGGGGCTGGCATTTCTTTTAGTTCTTTGCCGAGGAAGGCGCGGGGGAAGAGCATGGCGTTGAACTCGGCTCCGATCAGGATTACGAGTGAGATGATGTACATCCATACCAGCAGGGCGATGGCGGCGCCGAGCGAGCCGTAGATGATGCTGTAATCCGCGTAATTCTGCAGATACCACCCGAATAATGCTGTCGAGAGGAACCACAGTACCGTGGCCAGAGTGGCGCCGGGCAAGACGCTGTGCCAGGGTTGAGTGCGGGGGACAGCGTTGTGATAGATGAGAGCGATTACGGCGATGCTGGTGAGCGTGGCGATGAGCCAGCGGATGGCGGTCCACATCAGGAGGACGTAGAGGCCGAATTCGTGGTTCAGGTGGAAGAGGATGTTGCGTTCGATGCGGCTGCCCGAGGCCACGAGGATGGTGGAAAAGGTCAGCGGCGCGCCGGCGAGAATAACCAGGGAGAATGCGACCATGCGCTCTTTCACCAGGCCCCAGATTTTCGGGAGCTCGTAGCAGCGGCGGAAACCTTCCATCCAGGAAATCATTACGCCGGAGGCGGTCCACAGAGTGATGAGGGAAGCGCTGATCAGGAGGCCGACGGAGCGCGGGGAATTTCCCTGCAGGTAGGAGATAGCTGTGGGGCTACCAGCGGGAAGGATTCGGTCGAGAGCGTAGGTAATCTCGCGCAGGTAGGCGGCGGTCTTGCGGTGGTTGGCCAGCATCGATCCTACGACCAGCAGCAGCGGAAAAAACGTGATGATCGAGGAATAGGCGGACGCTTTAGCGATGGCGAACGCGTCGTGCTGAAACGCGCGCCAGAATGCCAGCCGCAACAGGTTTAAAAAGCGGAGAATCACCGGTCCCAGAGTATTGCGCCGGGGCATGGTGTGCAACTGGGAAGTGATGTTCCCCTGTTGATCTTGCAACGGTTGTGGATTCGCGGCCATGGATTAAGGAGGCAAAAAACAAGGGGCGGTGTGGATAAAACCCCGCCCCTTCGGTCCTTGCGATTACTCTGCCGTCAGTTCCTCGGTCTCGCCTTCGTGCCGCATCAGCTCGAGCGCTCGCTCGGCTTCCTCGTACGCTTGCGAAACTTCCTCCTGCACCTTCGCGGCCGCTTCTTCCATTTCTGGCGAGAGGCGAACGTTGCGGTAGTACTCCATGCCGGTGCCCGCAGGAATTAGGCGTCCGACGATGACGTTCTCCTTTAGGCCACGGAGGTGATCCACGGCGCCCTGTATAGATGCTTCGGTGAGCACCCGGGTGGTCTCCTGGAACGAGGCTGCGGAGATAAATGAGTCGGTCGAGAGCGAGGCTTTGGTGATGCCGAGGAGGAGCGGCCGGCCTGTGGCCGGGCGTCCACCCTGTGCGATCACGCGCTCGTTCTCTTCGGCGAAGCGGAATTTGTCGACTTGCTGTTCCAGCAGGAACTGAGTGTCGCCGACGTCTTCCACCTTGCGCCAACGCATCATCTGACGAACGATGACTTCGATATGCTTGTCGCTGATATTCACGCCCTGCAGCCGGTAGACTTCCTGGATTTCGTTTACCAGGTACGACTGCAGTTCCTTTTCGCCAAGCACGGCCAGGATGTCGTGCGGGTTGAGCGGGCCGTCCATCAGCGGTTCGCCTGCCTTGACGCGCTCGCCTTCCTGCACGTTGATGTGGACGCCGCGCGGAACCGAGTATTCTTTTTCGGTGCCGTTGTCGGCGATGACGTACATCTTGCGCTGGCCCTTCGAGACCTCGCCGAATTTGACCGTGCCATCGATTTCGCTGATGACCGCGGTTTCGTGCGGCTTGCGAGCTTCGAACAGCTCGACCACGCGTGGCAGACCACCGGTGATGTCTTTGGTTTTGGTAGTCTCGCGCGGGATCTTGGCCAGCACGTCGCCGGGATGAGCCGTATCGCCGTCCTGCACCATGAGGTGGGCGCGTGAGGGCATGAGGTAACGCTTGCTGGTTTTGCCCTTGATCACGATCGCGGGCTGGCGCTTCTCGTCGGGCGAATCGGCGACGACGTGTCGCGACAGTCCGGTGACCTCGTCCACTTCTTCGTGAAGCGTGACACCTTCCTGCAGGTCCTTGAACTGGATGGTACCGCCGATTTCGGTCAGGACCGAGAAGGTGTACGGATCCCACTCGACCATGACTTTGCCGAGTTGGACCGGATCGCCTTCGTTGACCTTGACCTTGGCGCCGTAGACGACGGCGTAGCGCTCGCGCTCGCGGCCTTTTTCGTCGACTACTGCGATCGAGCCTTGGCGATTCATGACTACCAGATCGCCGGACTTGGCTCGGACGGTCTGCAGGCCGACGAAGCGGACGATGCCGTTGGTCTTGGCTTCCAAACGCGATTGCTCGGAAACTCGCGATGCCGTACCACCGATGTGGAAGGTACGCATAGTGAGCTGAGTTCCGGGTTCGCCGATGGATTGGGCAGCGATGACTCCGGTGGCTTCGCCGAGTTCGACGAGGCGGCCCGAAGCCAGGTTGCGGCCGTAGCACATCACGCAGACGCCGCGTTTGGATTCGCAGGTGAGCACGGAACGGATTTTCACCCGCTCGATGCCGGCAGCTTGCACCGTGCCGGCGAGTTCTTCCGTGATCTCCTGGTTGATGTCGACGACCACGTTGCCGTCGTAGTCTTTCAGTTTTTCGAGCGACACGCGGCCCACAATGCGGTCGCGCAAGGGCTCGATGACTTCGCCAGCTTCGACGATACCGGCGACGTAGATGCCGTCTACCGTGCCGCAATCGTATTCGCTGATGATTACGTCTTGCGCCACGTCGACTAGACGACGGGTCAGGTAGCCTGAATCGGCCGTCTTGAGAGCCGTATCAGCCAAGCCTTTTCGCGCGCCGTGGGTCGAGATGAAGTACTCCAACACGGTCAAGCCTTCGCGGAAGTTCGCCGTGATTGGAGACTCGATGATTTCGCCGGACGGTTTTGCCATCAATCCACGCATGCCGGAGAGCTGGCGGATCTGCTGTTTCGATCCGCGGGCGCCGGAGTCGGCCATGACGTAAATCGGGTTGATGAAACCTTCCTTGTCGCGCTGCTGCATCTGGCCGAACATTTCGTCCGCGACTTTCTCGGTGATGCCGGACCAGATTTCAATGACTTTGTTGTAACGCTCGCCGTTGGTGATGGCGCCGTCGAGATACTGCTGCTGGACTTGCACAGCTTGCTTCTCGCCGTCTTTCACCAGGCTCTTCTTGTTGTCCGGGATGACCATGTCGTCGATGCCGATCGACAGGCCAGCGCGGGTCGCAAAGCGGAATCCCAGGTCCTTCACCTCGTCTAGCATCTTGACCGTGACTTCAAGGCCGAAGCGGAGATAGCCGTAGCTGACCAATTGACCAATGCCCTTCTTCTTCAGCAAGCCGTTGATGAAGGGCATGCCGGCGGGAAGGTGATCGTTCAGGATGGCGCGGCCTACCGTTGTGTTCAGGAAGCTGCGTTCGTACTGCACAGGTTCGGTGTGCGTGATTTCCTGATCGTCGTAGGTCGCGGTCAGGTCGATTACTTCGCCGGTATAGCGTAAGCGAATCGGAGTCAGAGTTTCGACTTCGCCGGATTCGAGAGCCATCAACACTTCCTCGATGTTGGCGAAGGCGCGGCCTTCACCCTTGGCACCGGGCTTGGCTTTTGTGAGGTAATAGAGGCCGAGCACCATGTCCTGCGTTGGGACGGTGATCGGATGTCCCGACGCGGGCGAAAGAATATTATGCGAAGACAGCATGAGCACGCTGGCTTCTACTTGCGCTTCCGGGGACAGCGGAATGTGCACGGCCATCTGGTCGCCGTCGAAGTCGGCGTTGAACGCGGTGCAGACCAGCGGGTGAATCTTGATAGCCTTGCCTTCGACCAGCACCGGCTCGAACGCCTGAATGCCGAGGCGGTGAAGGGTTGGGGCGCGGTTCAGAAGCACCGGGTGGTCTTTGATGACTTCTTCGAGGATGTCCCAAACAATCGGTTCCTGCTGCTCCACCATTTCCTTGGCTTGCTTGATGGTGGTGCAATGTCCGGTTTGCTCGAGACGGTGGTAGATGAATGGCTTGAAGAGTTCGAGCGCCATCTTCTTGGGCAGACCGCACTGGTGCAGCTTGAGCTCTGGTCCCACAACGATGACGGAGCGGCCTGAGTAGTCGACGCGCTTGCCCAGCAGGTTCTGACGGAAGCGGCCTTGCTTGCCTTTCAGCGTGTCGGAGAGCGACTTCAGCGGGCGGTTGTTGGCGCCGCGCAGTACGCGTCCGCGGCGTCCGTTGTCGAACAGGGCGTCGACGGCTTCCTGCAGCATGCGCTTTTCGTTGCGTACGATGACTTCGGGCGCGTGCAGGTCCATCAGCTTCTTCAGCCGGTTGTTGCGGTTGATGACGCGGCGATAGAGATCGTTCAGATCGGACGTGGCAAAGCGGCCGCCATCCAATGGAACCAGCGGACGAAGCTCCGGTGGAATGACCGGGATCACGTCCAGGATCATCCAGTTCGGTTTGTTGCCGCTCTTGCGGAAGGCTTCGACAACTTTCAGGCGCTTGGCATACTTGAGGCGCTTCTGCAGCGAGTTCTCGTGCTTCATCTTCTCGCGCAGTTCGGTGGACAAGCCTTCGATGTCCACGCGCTTGAGAAGTTCTTTGATGGCTTCCGCGCCCATCATGGCCTTGAAGCCGGTGGGGCGGAACTGCTGGTCGAGTTCGCGGTACTTGGTTTCGTCCTTGATGACTTCGTGGTCTTTTACGGGAGCTTCACCGGCCTCGACTACAACGTAGGCTTCGAAGTAGAGCACGGACTCGAGATCGCGCAGAGAGATATCGAGAAGGTGGCCGATACGGCTAGGCAGTCCTTTGAAAAACCAGACGTGCGAGCAGGGCGATGCCAGCTCGATGTGTCCCAGGCGCTCACGGCGCACCTTGGACAACGTGACTTCGACACCGCACTTGTCGCAAATGACGCCACGGTGCTTCATGCGCTTGTACTTGCCGCAGAGACACTCCCAATCGGTTACCGGGCCGAAGATGCGGGCGCAGAACAGGCCGTCGCGCTCCGGCTTGAAGGTGCGATAGTTGATGGTCTCCGGTTTAGTGACTTCGCCGTGCGACCAGCTCCGGATTTTTTCCGGAGAAGCGAGGCTGATGCGGATGGCATCGAAATCGGCGATAGGGTTTGCCAGGTCAAAGGGGCTCGAACGAAACAAGGTAATCCTCGGCTTCCTGCGGAAGTACGCAACCGCGAGCGGCTCTTGAAATCAGTCGTTGGTCGTTCGTCGTTCGTCGCCAGCAACATTTCTTGATCCACAGCTCCAAGAGCAATCACTATGGATCTGGTTCTAGAATCTTGTGTTGGTTGGCCGTTGGCCGCCGACGACGGACGGCCAACAGCCAACGACTAATGCCTTAATCCGCTGCGGCCAAGGCCGGCTTCTTTTCTGTGGCCTTGATGAGTTCCACATCCAGGCACAGCGACTGCAATTCGCGAATCAGCACGTTGAACGATTCGGGCACGCCCGGCTCCATGGCGGCTTCGCCCTTGACGATGGCCTCGTAAATCTTGGTGCGGCCATAAACGTCGTCAGACTTCGCCGTCAGCAGCTCCTGCAGGATGAACGCCGCTCCGTACGCTTCTAGCGCCCAAACTTCCATTTCTCCGAAGCGCTGGCCGCCGAACTGGGCTTTTCCTCCCAACGGCTGTTGTGTAATCAACGAGTACGGACCAATCGAACGCGCGTGGATCTTGTCGTCGACCAAGTGCGAAAGTTTGAGCATGTAAATGTAGCCAACCGTAATCGGCTGCTCGAACTTGTTTCCGGTCATGCCGTCGTACAAGTAGGTTTTGCCGGACTCCGGCAGACCCGCGTGGTTGAGCAACGCCTTGATCTCGCTCTCTTTGGAGCCGTCGAACACGGGCGAACCTGTGAAGACTCCGCGAGTCAGGGTGGGTGCGATTGCCATCAGTTCCTCATCGCTGAGATCGGTGACTGTATCGGCCAACACCGTGTCCTTGAACAGGGCCTTGAGCTCGCGACGGATTGCATCTTCGCGAGTGTTCTCGGCCAGCATTTTCGCGATCTTGCCGCCCAGTTCGTGTCCTGCCCATCCGAGGTGGGTTTCGAGAATCTGTCCCACGTTCATACGGGAAGGAACGCCCAGCGGATTGAGCACGATCTCGACCGGCGTGCCATTATCGAGGTAAGGCATATCCTCTTCAGGTAAGATGCGGGCAATCACGCCTTTATTTCCGTGACGGCCGGCCATTTTGTCTCCCACGCTCAGCTTGCGCTTCATCGCGATGTAGACTTTGACCAGCTTGATCACGCCCGGCGGCAGTTCGTCGCCCTTGGTGAGCTTGTCTTTTCTCTCGTTGACGATCTTCTTGAGCACGTCGATCTGACGCGAAGTCATCTCTTCGATCTCGTCGATCTGCTCGTTGACCCGCGGGTCTTTGTCCGCATACTTGATGCGCTTGAGGTTGCGGGTCGAGATGCGCTCGATGGTGTCGCGATCAAGAACCGTATCCTTGGTCAGCAGGCGTTTGTTGGTGCGCTCGTCGTGCAGATCAGCCTGCACCACTTTGCCGCCCAGGATGTTGTCCAGACGTTTGAGGCGTTCGTCGGTGAGAATTCGGATTTCGTCCGAAAGGTTTCGTTCGAGCTTGCCAATCTGCGCGGCCTCGATTGCCTTGGCGCGTTCGTCTTTCTCCTGACCCTTGCGGGAGAAGATTTTCACGTCGACGATTACGCCCTCGATTCCGGGCGGACAGTACAACGATGCATCGCGCACGTCGCCGGCTTTTTCACCGAAGATGGCGCGCAGCAGCTTCTCTTCCGGGGTGAGCTGAGTTTCACCTTTGGGCGTAACCTTACCCACGAGAATGTCGCCTTGCTTGACGGTGGCGCCGATGCGAATCACGCCCGCTTCGTCCAGATTGCGCAGCATGGACTCGCTGACGTTGGGAATGTCACGCGTGACTTCTTCCGGTCCGAGCTTGGTGTCTCGCGATTCGAGCTCGTACTCCTCGATGTGAACCGAGGTGTAGTAATCGTCTTTGACCAGTTTTTCGGAGACCAGGATTGCGTCTTCGAAGTTGTATCCGCGCCACGCCATGAAAGCGACGAGGACATTTCGGCCGAGCGCCAACTCCCCGTGATCGGTGCAAGGACCATCAGCGATCACCTGGCCCTTCGTGACTCGCTGACCTTTGATCACGATCGGCTTCTGGTTGATGCAGGTGTTCTGGTTGGAGCGCTTGAACTTCATGAGCTGGTAAATGTCGCTACCAACTTCGCGGGAGAGCTGTCCGGGATGATGCTCGCCCTCGACGCGGACGATGATGCGCTCCGAGTCGACCGAATCGATAATGCCGTTACGTTTTGCCAGAATGACAGCGCCGGAATCGCGCGCCGTGACCCCTTCCATTCCAGTGCCGACAATTGGAGCTTCGGCGCGGAGCAGAGGCACAGACTGGCGTTGCATGTTGGCGCCCATCAGCGCGCGGTTGGCGTCGTCGTGCTCAAGGAAGGGCACGAGCGACGCGGCTACCGAGACCAACTGCTTCGGGCTGACGTCGATGTAGTCCACGTCATCGCGGCTGACCAGCACGAAGTTGCCGGCCTTGCGCGCATTGACCAGATCGCCGACGATTTTGCCCTTGTCATCGAGTTCAACGTTGGCCTGCGCGATTACATGGCGGTCTTCTTCCCAAGCGGAAAGGTAGAAGGAGAATGGTTCGATCTCGGCCGGCTTTTTACGGCGATCTTTGATTTCGGCATTGATCTTCTCGATCTCATGCTTCTCGATGTGATCGCCGACCTTGTGGTCGCTGTCGCCCGCGTTGACCACGCTGACGTAGTCGACCACGCGGCCGTTTTTCACGCGGCGGTAGGGCGACTCGATGAAGCCGTAGTCATTGATGCGGGCGTAGCAACTCAGCGACGAGATCAGTCCGATGTTCGGGCCTTCCGGCGTTTCAATCGGGCAGATGCGTCCGTAGTGCGTGGGGTGAACGTCGCGGACCTCGAATCCCGCGCGTTCGCGCGACAGACCGCCCGGCCCAAGAGCCGAGAGACGCCGCTTGTGGGTGATTTCCGAAAGCGGGTTGGTCTGGTCCATGAACTGCGAAAGCTGCGAGGAGCCAAAGAATTCGCGGATGGCCGCCATTACCGGCTTGGCGTTGACCAAGTCGTGCGGCATGGCCGTGGACATTTCCTGGTACACACTCATCTTTTCCTTGATGGCGCGTTCCATGCGGACCAGGCCGATACGGAACTGGTTTTCCATCAACTCGCCGACAGCGCGCACGCGGCGGTTGCCGAGGTGATCGATGTCATCGACCGAGCCAATGTTCTTGCGCAGCTTGAGCAGATAACTAATAGTGGCGTAGAAGTCTTGCGGTTCCAGGGTGCGGTTCTCGAGCTTCGTGGCATCCTGGTTTTCGAACAGCTTGATGTTGAACTTCAGACGGCCTACGCGCGAGAAGTCGTATTTACGCGGATCGAAAAACATCCCGTGGAACAATGCGGTCGCCGTATCGAGCGTCGGGGGATCGCCGGGACGCAGCTTGCGGTAGATTTCGATCAGCGCTTCCTGCGGCGTCTTGACTGAGTCACGCTTCAGGGTCTGGCTGATCACCGTGCCCACATCGTCGCGTTCAGGGAAGAACAGGCTGAGTTCGACTACGCCGGAATCGAGAATCTTCGCGACCTTGTCGGCGGTCAGCTCCGAATTGGCCTCGAGCAGGACTTCACCAGTCGTCGTATCAACCACGTCAGCGGCGACCCATGCGCCTTCGAGGTCGGTAACATCGACTTCAATTTCGCTGATCTTCGCCTTGTGAATTTCCTTTAGCGTGGCGGCATTCAGTTTGCGTCCGGAGTGCGCGATCTCTTCGCCTGATTTGTTCTTGATGCTGTGCGCCAGCTTCATGCCCAAAAGATTGGTTGCTTTTTCGCTGTTGGGATCGAGCGTCCAGAACAGCTTCTTGTCGCGAATTACCAGGCGGTCGACGGTGTAGAAGGTGCGCAGAATGTCTTCGCCGGAACGCAGGCCGAGGGCACGAAGGAAAATCGTTCCCAGGAACTTGCGCTTGCGGTCAATGCGAACGTAGAGCACGTTCTTCTGGTCGTATTCGAACTCGACCCAAGAACCACGATAGGGAATGATCTTGCCGAGGAAGTAAGTACGATTGTTCGCGGTCTCGAAGAAAACGCCCGGCGAACGGTGCAACTGGCTGACGATGACACGTTCGGTGCCATTAATAATGAAGGTGCCGTTCTGCGTCATCAGCGGAACGTCGCCGAAGAAAACTTCCTGCTCTTTAATGTCGCGAATGGAACGGTTGCCGGTCTCCGCGTCTTTATCGAAGATGGTGAGACGCATGGTGACCTTGAGCGGGGCGGAGTAGGTCATGCCGCGCTCTTCGCATTCGCTCACGTCGTATTTCAGTTGCAGGCCAACCGGGTCGCCGCACTTGTTGCAGAAGTCAGGCGTGTTGGCATTGTATGTGCCGCACTTGCCGCAAAGCACGTCGCCGGGGTGGAACGGATCGGTGACAATAGTGTTGCCGCAGTTTTTACAAGTGGAGCGCAGGTGATGCAGGCCCTTCAAGTGGCCGCACTTGCACTCCCAGTTGCCGATGGCGTAGTCGACGAACTCGAGCTGCGAGACGTTGCGGAAATCCGTGATCGGAAACACGGACTGAAACACGGCCTGCAAGCCGCCGTCGTCGCGCTCGCTGGGCAAACGATCCATTTGCAGGAAGCGGTCGTAGGAACGCTTCTGCACTTCGATCAGATTCGGAATCTGGATGGTTGCGGGAATCTTGGAAAAATCAAATCGGGTACGGAATCCATTGCTCTTTGACATTCAGATACTCCAAACTTTCATGCGCAGCAATTGGGCTGCGACAAAAACCGCAGATGTGAGGGCGCGTCAGCCGCGCCGGGGTACTCTGTTAAGAACCAATAAAATGGCAAAGACAGGTATGCACCCGCAGGGACATGACTCCCCGCAGGCGCCGTTTGCAGCGCTTAGCCTCTGTTGAAATGTGTCGTTTCCGCGCCAGTATCTAAAGGCCTGTTCCCGTTTCGCCCTGCCCGCGAAACAGTCTGCCAACCCGTGTCAGCGACCACGCCCCCGCTTCCTGGACTCGTAATAACGGATGGTCGCCGTCACTCTATGAAGCAGGAAGCGGTGTTATTGATATAGATGATACCACCGTTCCAAAAGCTTCACCAGAGACAATAATGGAGCCCGGGCTTTCCGCCCGGTGGAACGGGCGAAACGCCCGTCCTCCATCATTCAAAACTTTACTTAACCTCGACGGTGGCTCCTGCGTCGGTGAACTTCTTCTTGATGGTTTCTGCCTCTTCCTTGGTCACGCCGCCCTTAATCTCTTTCGGGGCGCCGTCAACCAGGTCCTTGGCTTCTTTCAAGCCCAGGCTCGTGACTTCTCGGACGGCCTTGATTACATTGATCTTATTGGCGCCCACTTCCTTCAGCACGACGCTGAATTCAGTCTTTTCTTCTGCCGGAGCCGCACCCGCTGCCGCGCCGCCACCGCCGGCCATCATCACCGGGGCCGCGGCTGCCGCCGAGACGCCGAGCTTTTCTTCGAGCCGCTTTACCAGGGCCGCTGCGTCGAGCAGCGACAGTCCGACTATTTGATCTTCTAACTGCTGCAGATCCGCCATGTCATTTCTCCAATTTTATGGTGAGACATAGCAAGCTATGTCTCTACAGTATCGATTGCTGATTTCGTTATCCGCGGTCAAAGTTTCCAGTGCGACCAGGCTTCTGAACCACCGCGCCAGACACGCAGCAGAACCGAAACCGCGCAACCCTCGACCGCTGATAACTAAACCCTTTCGGACGGCTCTCACCGCCCCGAAACCCTTGTAGCCCTAGGCTCCCGCGGGAGCGTCGGCCTTGAACTTGCCCTTCTCTACGCCCTGATTGATCACCACCGCGATGTCGCGTCCGACGGCATTCATCACCGTCACCAGACGTTGCGCAGGTGCGTTCATCAGGAAGAGAAGCTTGGCGTAGATTTCTTCCTTCGACGGCATGGTGGCCAGCGCCTGGATCTGATTGATCGAGATCACGCGGCCTTCGACTATGCCGGACTTGAAGGTGAACTCCGGATTATCCTTGGCGTATTTCGAAAGAGCCTTCGCCAATGCCACCGGATCGCCCGACGTGTACGCGATCGAGGTCACGCCGGAGAGGTTCTTCAGGACCTCTTCGACCTTTGTGCCCTTGGCTGCGCGCTCCGCCAAAGTGTTTTTCACTACCAGGTACTTCGCGCCTGAAGACCGGAGAGTCTTGCGAAGCTCGTAATCCTGGGCCACGGTGAGCTTGCTGTATGTCGTGACGATCAAGCTGGAGACGTTTTGCAGCTCCTTGCCCAGCTTCTCAACCTGCTCGGTTTTCTTTGCTCGAGTAACAGCCATGTTTGAATCCTCTTAATTCCTAATGCCAGTGTGGTGACGGGCGACTCGCCTGTCAGTACCAAACGCAGCTCAACTAAGCTTTCGCCGCGGCTTCAACTGCGCTGGTGTCAATCGAAATTCCCGGGCCCATGCTGGAGCTGAGATAGCAGCCCTTCACGTATTTTCCCTTGGCCACAGTCGGCTTGGCCTTCACCACGCTGGTAATGACAGTCGTGGCGTTGTCGACCAACTTTTCGGGCGGAAACGAAATCTTGCCCACGGGCACGTGAACCAGCGCCGTCTTGTCGGTGCGGAATTCGACTTTGCCGGCCTTAACTTCCTGCACCGCTTTGCCGACATCGAAGGTGACAGTTCCGGTTTTCGGATTGGGCATGAGACCCTTGGGACCAAGAACTTTACCCAGCCGGCCGACGGATTTCATGACGTCCGGAGTGGCGATCAGCGCGTCGAAGTCGGTCCAATTCTCTTTATTGATCTTCTCGACCATTTCCTCGCCGCCAACGAAATCGGCGCCCGCCGCTTCCGCTTCCTTGATCTTGTCGCCGCTGGCGATGACCAGCACCCGTTTCGACTTGCCCAGACCGTGCGGCAGGACGACCGTGCCGCGAACCATCTGGTCGGCGTGCTTGGGATCGACTCCGAGACGCATGGTGATTTCGACCGTCTCGTCAAACTTCGCGTACTTGACTTTCTGCAGCAGCGTGACCGCGTCCTTCATCAGGTAGGGACGCTTCTCTACCGCCTGCCGCGCCTTGGTGATGTTCTTTCCCGATTTTTTCATTCTGCTTCCTCGTCTCCCACCGCTCGTCGTCTGTTCTGACGAGCCGTAGTGATTGTTGACTCAAACTTGCGTGGGGACGGCCGCCCTCGGCCGTCCAGCGGAGCGAAAGCTCCGCAGTTATCCAACTACTTCAATGCCCATCGAGCGCGCCGTTCCGCGAATGCTCTTGATCGCGGTTTCCACCGAAGCCGCATTCAAGTCCGGCATCTTCTGTTTCGCGATGTCTTCCACCTGCCGCGCCGTGACCTTGCCCACTTTGTCCTTGTTCGGAGTGCCCGATCCCTTGGCGATCCCAGCAGCCCGCTTGAGCAGAATCGCAGCCGGCGGCGTCTTGGTAATAAAGGTGAAGGTGCGGTCGCTATAAACCGTCACTACCACCGGGATGATGAGTCCTTCCAGTTCCTTCGCGCTGGTGCGCGCATTGAACTGCTTGCAGAACTCCATGATGTTGATCTGCGCCTGGCCTAGAGCCGGACCCACCGGGGGCGCGGGCGTAGCTTTGCCTGCCGCAATTTGAAGCTTTACCGAACCTGTTGCCTTTTTTGCCATAATCTCTCTTCAAGCGAGCCGCAGCTCGCGTTTTTACGAACCTCGAACCTTCCCGACTGTCACGGCGGTCAGCGCCAATCCCACCGTTGGGACTAGCTTCTTACCAACTGGATCGACAGTGACTCCAAGGCTCTCCAACGTGTGAGAGCCGAGCACTTCCATGTCGCCGGCTTCTGCTACGACTACGTTGTCTCCACCGGTGAAGCCATCAGTGGCCACAAATACCGGAGCCAACTCGCGCTCGATCGTACGACCCTCGATCGTGCGGAACTTCATTCGGCGAACGGCACGCACACCCAAACCCTCGAGACGGGATCGCAAAACCCAACCGTACTCTGCGCCCGTATCTACAATTACTTCAAGTTCCTCAACGCGCGAAGGAGTCTCTGGGTTCCAAACGCGTAATTTGGTGGTGAATGTGCCCATACTAAACCGTGTCTAAGCTACTTTCTCGACCTGATTAAATTCCAACTCCACCGGCGTCGACCGTCCGAAGATCGTGACCATCACTTTCAGCGTCTCCCGGTCTTCGTTGACCTCATCCACAATGCCGGTGAAGCTCGCGAATGGTCCCTCGGTGATGCGCACCGATTCATTCTTCTCGAACTTGACCTTGAGCTTGGGCTTGTCTCTCGACTCTCCCACGCGATACACAATGTGCTGAACTTCCTCTTCCGAAAGCGGCGTAGGCTGCTGGCCGGTGCCGACAAACCCGGTCACGCGCGGCGTGGACTTCACCACGTGCCAGACGTGATCGTCCATATCCATTTCGACCAGCACGTAGCCGGGATAGAACATGCGCTCGCTGGTGTACTTCTTGCCGCCGCGCACTTCGGTGACCGACTCGGTGGGAATGAGCACCTTGCCGATTCTTTCCTGCAGCCCGAATGCCTGGATGCGCGACTCCAGCGACTCCTTCACCTTGCGCTCGAATCCCGAATAGGAGTGGATGATGTACCACTTCATGTTGGGATTGCGGGGAGCCTCAGGCGCCAGGCGCCGTCAGCCACCGGTCGCTGCACCGATTGCTCCGCCGCCTGCTCCGTTTCGTTTTTTTCTTCCTGCATAGCGTGCTGTAAGATTCCAGCTTCCTTCCTTGGCATCAACGATGAGTCAAATATTTGAACAGGTAGTTGATGCCGCTGCCGATGGTGTTGTCCACGATCCAAAAATACAAGCCGAACAGAAAGACCGTGATAATGACCACCGCAGTCGTGGCCTGCACATCCTTGAAAGAAGGCGCGGTGACCTTCTTCATTTCGGAGCGCACGTCGTTGTAGAAAGTCTTGACTCGCTCGGGCCAAGATTTCAGCCGGCCTCCAAAGCTGTTGTCGTCCGCGGCGGCTGCGATTGATTTTGCCATTCTCTTTGTCTCGACTCCCATCACTCCACCCCAACTTCCGTTCTCGTGCTTCGATCTCTGGCAGGGGCGGAGGGATTCGAACCCCCAAGTTCGGTTTTGGAGACCGACAGTTTAACCGTTGAGCTTACGCCCCTACTTACTCTGTCATCCTGAGCGGGGCGTTTTTTGCCTCGCGAAGGATCTGGGCGAGCCGCGCGGAATAATCGCGCGTTTGGCTCGCTTCCTTAATTATTTTACTTCTTTGTGCGGCGTATGCTTCCGGCAACGCTTGCAGAATTTCTTCATCTCCAACCGGTCCGGAGTCGTCTTCCGATTCTTCGTGGTCGAATAGTTCCGCTCTTTGCAGTCACCGCATTGCATCGTAATAATTTCTCGGGGCATGAAAACAGCTCCTAGCTTCTGGCTCTTAGCTTCTAGCTCTAAAAGCCGTTGTCATCCTGAAGGCGACGCTTTTTGTCGCCGAAGGATCTATGCATCCTGCCTGGCCAACGACCTACGACGAAAGGACCAACGACGTCTTCCCTACTGCACAATCTCGCTGATGGTTCCGGCGCCTACCGTGTGGCCGCCTTCGCGGATGGCGAAGCGTAAACCTTTTTCCATCGCCACCGGCGTGATTAACTCAATCACCAGGCTGACGTTATCGCCCGGCATCACCATCTCGGTCGCCGCCGGAAGCTCTGCTACGCCCGTCACGTCCGTCGTGCGCAAGTAAAACTGCGGACGGTATCCCTTGAAGAATGGCGTGTGCCGTCCGCCTTCTTCTTTCGTCAGAATGTAAACTTCGGCTTTGAACTTGGTGTGCGGCGTAATCGATCCCGGCTTCGCCAGCACCATGCCGCGCTCGACATCGTCCTTGCCAATGCCGCGCAGCAACAGGCCCGCGTTGTCTCCCGCCAGGCCTTCGTCCAATTGCTTCTTGAACATTTCGACGCCCGTCACCACCGTCTTGCGGGTGTCGCGGAAGCCCACAATTTCCACTTCCTCGCCCACCTTCACCTTGCCGCGCTCGATCCGTCCCGTCACCACCGTGCCCCGACCCGAGATCGAAAAAATATCTTCAATCGGCATCAGGAACGGCTTGTCCAGCTCGCGCGCCGGCTGCGGAATGCTCTTGTCCACCGCCTCCATCAGCGCGTCCACCTGCGCCTCCCACTTCGCTTCGCCATTCAGCGCGCCCAGCGCCGACAGCCGCACCACCGGCACATCGTCGCCCGGAAACTTGTAGCTCTTCAACAACTCGCGCACTTCGAGTTCGACCAGATCCAGCAACTCGGGATCGTCCACCGCGTCGCACTTATTCAGCGCGACGACAATGTACGGCACGCCCACCTGCCGCGCCAGCAGCACGTGCTCGCGGGTCTGCGGCATCGGACCATCGGTCGCCGCGACCACCAAAATCGCGCCATCCATCTGCGCCGCGCCCGTGATCATGTTCTTGATGTAATCCGCGTGGCCCGGGCAATCGACGTGCGCGTAATGACGGTTCGCGGTTTCATACTCGACGTGCGCCGTGGCAATGGTGATGCCGCGCGCTTTTTCTTCTGGCGCATTGTCGATCGAGTCAAACGACCGGAACACGATCTTCGGGTTGTGCTTTTGCAACACCTTGGTGATAGCCGCCGTCAGCGTGGTCTTGCCATGGTCGATGTGACCAATCGTCCCCACATTGCAGTGCGGCTTATTGCGATCAAATTTCTCTTTCGCCATTGCCTAGCTCTCTCCGTGTTCTCTGGGAGACGTAGCTTGCTACGTCTCGCTTACCAAACTCTGGAGCGGGAGACGGGAATCGAACCCGCGACCAACAGCTTGGAAGGCTGTGACTCTACCACTGAGTTACTCCCGCTCAGCCTCAAACTATGAGATCCCTCGCAAACAACGTTCGGGATTTCGGCTGCGGGCTCCCGCTTCGCTCACGCCCGCAAAACACCTCAACCTGGAGCCGATGATCAGGATTGAACTGATGACCTCTCCCTTACCAAGGGAGTGCTCTACCAACTGAGCTACATCGGCGAAAATCAGCACGCAGCAATCAGCCGTCAGCAAAACCTTTTCATCAGACTGTCGCCAAACTTACTTCGCATCGCTATCCGAGTGCAGCACATCTTTGCGGCGCACCCACGTTCTCAGCGCGAACATTGCCAGTATTGCCAGCGTCGCCAAGCGAATTCGCTGGTCGCTGATCGTTGTCCAGGACAAAATTCCCAAGGCAACGTACGCGGCTAGCGCGATCATTAAACGCCTCACCACAACCCTCGCGCCGCTCGGGATTTCGGCTGCGGGCTCCCGCTCCGCTCACACCCGCCAATCAGCTCAAATTCCTGGTGCACAGGGAAGGATTCGAACCTTCGTACCTCGCTTGGAGGGACAGATTTACAGTCTGTTGGCTTTAACCACTCACCCACCTGTGCAAACTTCCCGGCCACAAATCGCAGCCAACCGCCTTGGGCGCATGCGCGGAGGATGATGCTCTAGCGGGCAATGACCCAATAGAAGAACCGAGTGCGCACGAAAATCCTCTCGCACGCAAACACCACACTTGGAACAATTCCTTATGGAGTGCTGTTGGGAAAAATTTATTACGCCGCCGCGCCGCGCAAAATATCCTTTATTCCGGAATCGATCCTTGGACTCAAACGCCGGTCAATCCTGATCCATCAAAGCTGGAGCTGGCGAAGGGATTTGAACCCCCGACCCTCTGATTACAAATCAGATGCTCTACCAACTGAGCTACGCCAGCAGTCGGGGACAACGCAGCCCTCGCGGGCGCATATATCCCTCTGATCCCTTCCAGATGTCCGGGACAATTCTAAAAGGTACCATAACGGTAATCCGGGCGCAACCGTCGCGTGCCTTTTCCGTTGCTAAATGATAGATTCGCGAAGCAATCTCAACAACGCCCTGCTCAGCGGTTATGCCGAACTCCTATTTATCTTTTTATCTTTATCGACACCTACCAGTGCAATAGGTCGAGGCTATCGCCATCCCACGGAAATTGCACCCCAAAAAATCATCTTCCGCTGTGTGCTTCCCCAGGCTGCGCCGCATCTAGAACGGGATGACCTAGCTATTGAGCTTCGGGGAATCTGGCGAGAACTTCATCGAAATAGGCAAGCGGCCGAAAGTTCAGGAAACTATGCTTAGCCTAACGATGCCCTTGAGGCAGACGGAATCGAAAGCGCTGCCCCGAACATCAAGGCGGAAGGGGCTCGGTACCCGGAAGCCATAAAGCGGCAGATGACCGGCCGCTGAAAGGAAAGTCAATGTACAAAGCGAAAGCTTATTCCGCTGCCAGTGCAACATCGCCGCTGGCCCACACCACGATCCCGAGACGCGATCCGAGCGAAAACGATGTTCAGATCGAAATTCTTTTCTGCGGGATCTGCCATTCTGATCTTCACTCAGTGCGTAACGAGTGGAGCGAATTCATGCCCACTGTCTACCCGATTGTTCCGGGCCACGAGATCGTCGGCCGCGTGACCAAAGTCGGCTCAGCTGTTACCAAATTCAAGCCCGGCGACCTCGCTGCCGTTGGCTGCATGGTCGACTCGGACGGCACCTGTCCCGAGTGCCGGGCGGGCTTTGAGCAGTTCTGCCCGAACATGGTACTGACCTTCAATTCTCCAGACAAGCACCTCGGAGGCGTCACCTTTGGCGGCTACTCCGAGGGCATCGTCGTCGACCAGCGTTTCGTTCTGCGCGTTCCCACGAACCTCAAGCCCGCCGGAACTGCCCCTCTTCTCTGCGCCGGAATCACAACCTACTCGCCCATGCGCCGCTGGGGTGTCGGCAAGGGCAAGAAAGTTGGCGTGGTCGGTCTAGGCGGATTGGGCCACATGGGCGTGAAGTTTGCACATGCGTTCGGAGCCCACGTTGTAGTCTTCACGACCTCGCCGAACAAAAAGGAAGACGCCCTCCGCCTCGGAGCCGACGAGGTCGTGGTCTCGCGCAACGCCGACGAGATGCAAAAGCACGCGGAGAGCTTCGACTTCATCCTCGATACCGTCTCCGCCGAGCACGACATCAACGCCTATATCAACCTGCTCCGCCGCGACGGCAACCTTACAATTGTTGGCGCGCCACCGAAGCCCCTCGGCGTTTCTGCCTTCGGTCTGATTATGCGTCGTCGCAGTTTTTCAGGCTCCAGCATCGGCGGCATCGCCGAAACCCAGGAGATGCTCGATTTCTGCGGGAAGCACAACATCACCGCCGACGTTGAAGTTATCCCGATCCAGAAGGTCAACGAAGCTTACGAGAGACTGCTCAAGTCGGATGTGAAGTACCGCTTCTCCATCGACATGGCTTCGCTCAATACGAGAGATTGCTTAAGTCGGATGTGAAGTACCGCTTCTCCATCGACATGGCTTCTCTGAAGTCTGAGTAAAAGCGGGACACGAGTGACGAGGAACCACGCATGAAAAAACTGCTTTCGCTCGGCATAGTGTCTTGGGTTGTTGCGATCAGCACAGTCACGCATACTTAGCTTAGGATGACGCCCGGGAAACCATTGAAAGAAGTGCGATGCGGAGGCGGGAAAACTCCGAAACCAGCGATTGGAGCTTTGAACGGGCACGGCTTTAGCCGCGCCTTACATCGCTTTCAAGGTCTTACGGCACGGCTGGGAAGCCGTGCCCTTTCAAAACTTCGACGCTGGGATTTTTTCCGTCTGAAGCCGCACGCTTTCAAAGTCAGATTTGTTTAAAGGACAAAAACAATGCAAAAACGCAAACTCGGAAAAAGCAATCTTGAAGTCTCGGCTCTCGGACTCGGCTGCATGGGAATGAGCTTTTCCTACGGTCCACCCAAAGACAAGAAGGAAATGATCTCACTGCTGCGAAACGCTGTGGAGCTCGGCATCACATTCTTTGATACCGCCGAAGTCTACGGCCCGTACACGAACGAAGAACTGGTGGGCGAGGCACTTGCTCCATATCGCGGCAAAGTGGTCATCGCCACCAAGTTCGCCTATGAACTCAAACCCGATGGAAGTCCGGGCTGGGTACGGCTGAATAGCCAGCCGGAGCATATCAAGCAGTCGATCGAAGGCTCGCTCAAGCGGCTCCGGGTGGATGCCATCGACCTCTACTATCAGCACCGCGTGGACCCCGAGGTTCCGATCGAAGACGTCGCCGGAGCCGTGAAGGATCTCATTCATCAAGGCAAGGTCAAGCACTTCGGCATGTCGGAAGCGGCCGCGAAGACGATCCGCCGCGCACACGCGGTTCAGCCGGTCACCGCCGTGCAGAGCGAATACTCGCTGTGGTTCCGCGATCGTGAGAAGGACTTGCTCCCAACCCTTGAGGAACTTGGAATTGGCTTTGTTCCTTATAGTCCTCTGGGCAAGGGCTTCCTCACAGGAAAAATCGATGAGAGCACTTCGTTCGACAGCACCGATTTTCGCAATCAGCTCCCTCGCTTTAACCCGGAGAACCGCAAGGCGAATCAGGCATTGGTCGATCTGCTCGGCCAAATCGCACAACGAAAGAAAGCGACGCCTGCCCAAATCGCGCTCGCCTGGCTGCTGGCGCAGAAGCCATGGATCGTTCCGATTCCAGGCACGACTAAGCTGCATCGTCTCGAAGAAAATATCGGTGCGGCAGCACTCGAACTCACAAACGACGATCTCCGCGAGATCGAAAGCGCCGCCTCAAAGATCGCGGTGCAAGGTGCGCGGTATCCCGAACACATCGAGCAGATGAGCAATCGCTGAGCGGTAAGCTCAAATACAATTCGTCGCATCAACAAGCGGGTGGATATGTCGGACGCGCCAAACCAAACTCTCCTTGCAGCTCTGCTGGACTCTTGGGACCGCAACAACACCATCCTTCGCAACCTTCTTCGCGCCCTGCCGGAGGGCGGGCTGGAGGCCAGGGCAATGGAGGGCAGTCCATGCGTCGCGGAGCTGTTCACACACATCCATTATGTGCGACTTGTGTTCGTCTTCGAGGACGCCCCCGAGTTCGCTAGAGAGCTGCCCAAGGAAGAGTGGGTAGTCGAGCGTGACCCTGATCGCATCGCGCAGATGCTGAACGACAGCGCCATGGCGGTGCGCGACGCGGTAAAGGGCCGGCTGCAGGCCCACCGCGACATGGACCATCACTACGACCATCCGATCCTCCTGCTCCAGCACATGATCTGGCACGAGGGTTACCATCATGGTCAGATCAAGCTGGTCCTCAAGTTAACTGGCCGCCCGATAACTGATGACGAAGCCGGTCCGGTCACGTGGAGCGTTTGGATGAACAAGACATCGAAGTGAGTTTATTCAGCGATCGATTAAAGGAAGTCTGATTATGGAAATCACTAAGAACAGAGGTGCACATGCCAAAACAGAACGATACTCTGAAAGCTCGCCTTTCCCGATCTCGCGAAATCACGATCACTCTGACCGGCAGAAAATCAGGACTCAGCATCTCAATCCCTGTCTGGTTTGTATTGGAGGACGACAAGCTCTACCTCCTACCGGTGCAGGGGTCGGATACGCAATGGTATAAGAACGCCCTCAAGAACCCAACGATTCGGATCAAGGCGGGAGGCACAGAGGCTGAATTAAAGGCCATCCCTCTCACGGACGCTAAACAGGTGTCGTCCGTGGTCGAGAAATTCCGCGCCAAGTACGGGGCCAGCGACGTGAAAAAGTACTATTCAAAGTTCGATGTGGCCGTCGTCGCGCAGATGCCATCAGGGCGATCATGATTGCAAAACAAAAAAATCCAGGGACAAACGGAACGCTACCTGTTTCATCCACCTGTATCGAAAAGTAGCGCAAGCCAGCCCGTTCCCGTCTTAAACCACTTGCATCGCCGCCGCATCGTTCCGACTGCGATGCGGTTTCACCACAATCTCGACATCCTGATCGAGCGCCACCAGGAAACGCAGCAGGCGTTCGACGGAGAACTGGCGGAAGTCGCCGCGCAGCATCTTCGATACATCGGGCTGGCGAACTCCGAACAACTCGGCGGCTTCCACCTGCTTGAGGCGGCGTCTTTTCAGGATCGTATCAATCTTGAATACAAGCTGCGCCTTGACCAGATGCTCTTCCGCATTGGGCACGCCGATGTCCTTGAACACGTTGCCGCTCCCGGTTTCACCTCGCTTTTTGTTGCTCATTGCTTTCCCCCTCGTGCCATTTGTTCGGCCTCGCGCAATCGTTGCCTGATTAGTTCGATGTCCCGGCGCGGTGTTTGCTCGCCCGCTCTTCGACTTCTTCTGAAATGCGTGAAGGACAAAAATCATCCCCGCATATTTCAGGGTGTACACCGCCCGGAAGGTGTCACCGCGATAGTCTTTGATCGTTTCCAGAACGCCTGCTCCGCCAAAGCCGCTGAGCACCTTCCCGTCCTGATGCTTGCCGCCGCGTTGGGCGACGTACAGCGCATACCCGATGTGGTCTTGTACTGGTGCTGGGAACTCACGAAGATGTTTAAGACTCGCACCAACCCAGATCACCGGTTTGAGCGGCGGCTCATCGGCCATGGCTATCCTTATTATAGTGATATCACTATATGGCGGTCAATGGGTCGTGAACGCCATTCATGACCGCAAAGACCCCCATTCGTTGACGTGCTGTTGCCGCGTCCGTAAGATGAAGCGACCGGAAAGCCGGACCCCTCGTAGTGATTGACCAGACCATTTCGCACTACCGCATCATCGAGAAGCTTGGTGGCGGCGGCATGGGTGTGGTTTACAAGGCTGAGGATACCGAACTTGGCCGTTTCGTCGCCCTCAAATTCTTACCCGATGAATTGTCTCGCGACCCGCAGGCCCTGGAACGCTTTCGCCGGGAGGCGCGGGCGGCATCGGCTCTCAATCATCCCAATATTTGCACCATCTACGAAATCGGCAGGCACGGTGAACAGTCTTTCATTGCCATGGAGTTTCTGGATGGCCTAACGCTGAAACATCGGGTTGCGGGACGGCCGTTAGACAACGAAACCATGCTCGCGCTCGCCATTGAGATTGCCGACGGATTGGACGCGGCACATTGCAAGGGAATCGTCCATCGCGACATAAAGCCGGCGAACATTTTTGTGACCCAGCGTGGCCACGCCAAGATTCTGGATTTTGGGCTGGCGAAGATTGCGCCCACGGCCAGTTCTTCGAGCGGAGTTGCCTCGGCGAATACCATGACCGCCGTCGATGATCAGCATCTGACCAATCCCGGTTCTACCCTCGGCACCATGGCGTATATGTCACCGGAGCAGGCGCGAGCGAAAGAGTTGGATGCCCGCAGTGATTTGTTTTCTTTCGGGGCAGTGCTCTACGAGATGGCGACCGGCACATTGCCGTTTCGCGGCGGCAGTTCGGCGGAGATATTCAAAGCGATTTTGGATGCGGCACCGGTTCCGGCGCTGCGGCTTAATCCTGACATACCCGCGGAGTTGGACCGCATCATCAATAAGGCGCTGGAGAAGGATCGGAACTTGCGGTATCAGAGTGCGGCCGATCTGCGCAGCGATTTGACGCGGTTGAAAAGGGATCTCGACTCGGGACGTTCGTCGACGCCTGCGGTGTCCTTGCCGATGCAGGATGCGAGCGCGGTGTCCTCCGTCCCGGCTGCGGCTGGCCATTCGCATAAACTGCTGGCCATCGGCGTGGCTGGGATTCTGGTGATTGCCGCTGCATTGGGCTTTTACTTCCTGCGCGGAAGGGCGGATACCAGGAAGGTCAGTTCCATCGCGGTGCTGCCTTTCGTCAATGCGACCTCTGATTCCGGCAACGAGTACCTCAGCGACGGCCTGACCGAGAGCCTGATCAGCACGCTTTCGCAACTGCCGGACATGAAGGTCATGGCGCGCAGTACCGTGTTCCGTTTCAAAGGCAAAGAAGATGATCCGCAACAGATCGGCCGGAGCTTGCAGGTGAGCGCGGTGCTTACCGGACGAATCACGCAACATGGCGATGAATTGAGCATTCACGCCGATCTGGTCAATGCCGCCGACGGCGCTGAACTTTGGGGAGAACAGTACGTCCGCAAGTTGTCCGACATTACGCAAGTGCAGGGCGATATTGCGCGCGACATCTCCAATAGTTTACGAATTCAATTGAGCGGCAACGAACGGCAGCGATTGGGGCGCGCCGGGACCTCGAATCCGGAAGCCTACCGGTTATATCTGGAAGGTCGCCAACTTTGGTACGGACGAACTCCCGAAGGCCTCGAGAAGAGTATCGATTTGTTCCATCAGGCGATTGCGGCTGATCCCAACTATGCGCTCGCGTACTCGGGGCTGGCGGACACCTATAACATTGCCCCCAGCTACATTCCATTGACCTCGAAGCAGGCGGAACTGCTGGCGGACGAAGCGACGCGCAAAGCCCTCGAACTGGACGACTCTCTGCCTGAGGCTCACGCCGCGCGTGCCTTTGCCCTGGCTAACTTATGGAGATGGAGCGAGGCGGAGCCGGAATTCCAGCGTGCCCTTCAGTTGAACCCCAACAACGCCGCTGCCCACTATTTCTATGCCATCAGCTATCTCAGTCCTGAAAACCGCAACGAGCAGGGGCTGGAACAGTATCGGATTGCCTTATCCCTCGACCCTCTTTCCTCGATCGTCAGTACTAACTACGCTGTGATGTTGATGCAAGCCCGGCGGTATCCGGATTCGTTGGCGCAGTTCCAGAAAGTGCTCGCACGGGATCCGAACTTTGCTCCGGCGCATTACAAGTTATCGCATCTGTACGCCACGACCGGCCGCTTTCCAGAAGCAGTGAGTGAACTGCGGAAGACATTTGCGAAACCAATTCCGGTTAGCGCTGACGCGAAAGGTTATCTCGATCTCGCCATGACGTTGGAGGGTTCGGATCGCTCCGCATTTGTGGCCGTCGCATCCGCGCTCAGCGGAAAGCGTGACCAGGCATTCGAGTATCTGGAGAAGGCCTATGCTGACGGAGACAACGAACTGCTGATCGCGATTCGCTATCCTGCGCTGGATCCGCTTCGTTCCGATGCGCGTTACACCGACCTGATGCGCCGTCTCGGATTGCCCGAGTAGCGGTTCGCGGTCACGCTGCACTTTACCGGGCCACGTCAAGCTAATCCGTCTTCGGGTCCGATCCAAATCGCAGCACGTGTCCGTCAGGGTCCTCGATTTTCATCTCGTACGCCCACGGGTAGTTGGTTGGCGGCTCTCGGAACTTCACACCCTTGGTTTTGTATTCTGTGAAGAGCGGTTCGATGTCCTCGACTCCGATCCAGAGCCACGTCCCCGGATTCCCCTGTTCACCCTGGCACAGCATGATCGCCCGGCCAGAGCGTGAAACCGACGCAAAAGTCGATTCCTCCTCGCCGCCCCAATCCACCTTGAAGCCGAGCACATCCACGTAGTAGCGGATGCTGGCGGCAACACTGTTCACCCTCAGAATCGGAATAATGCATTCGACGCCGACGGTCGCCGTTCTAGCCGATCTGCTGCTAGACACTCGAACACCTCCGTCTAAGCGGTTAATTTTCTAAAGGTGAACTCTTCAACAACAATTGGCGCTGATCGCGCAAGCAAATCTAATCGCGATTGCGATGATATTCAATCCCTGATTCTGCAAGCGCACAATTCTTCCAAACGAGAGCGGCCCGGTCCGTGTCAATTTCTCCGGGATTTGGATTCGAGCAAGTTTGTCCAATAGCGAGACGCTCCTACAATCAAATCCGGAATCTTGTTGACAAGCGAAATTCGGGGAGGATAATTGCCTCACTGCGTCTCAGGCCTATCACCCGACTCACAGCGTACCTAAGTCAAACCCATCTCGAAAATTCCATCCCGGAATTAAGGAGGTCCTCCCAGTGAAGTTCGCGGCCAAAAGTCTACTGTTAGTTTCCGTCGCGGCAGCATTCGCGCACGCCCAAACCATCCCACCAAACGCCTTCAGCCACATCATCATTATCATTCAGGAAAACCGCACGCCCGACAATATGTTCGGCTCCGGCCCGAGCGGAACTAAATGCGGTACCGAAGACCCGTTCGAGCCAGGTGTTGACATCGAAAACGGCGGCTACGTCTATATCCCGGTCACCATGGGCGGGCCCTACGACAAGCTTATTTGCAACATCTCGCTGCCGATGAACGACGCACCCCTCGACCCCCACCACTTTTACGAGGACTGGTTTACGGATTACCGCAGCGGCAATATGGATGGTTTTTGCCATGAGTACACCCCCCAAGCCATTGCCCATCGTATTCGTACGTGCAAAGGTCCGACGTCGCACCTTACTTTCAGATCGCCACCGCCTACGGCTTTGCGAATTACATGTTTCAGACAAACGAGGGGCCGAGCTTCCCGGCACACCAGTTCCTGTTCACGGGAACCTCGGCGCCAGTCGCCCCCAACGACCCACCACTAAACTATTACCTAGATTTCGTAGCCGACAACGCCGATTTCGCGGCCAGCGGATGCCCGTACGCCGGCAGCTCTGCTAGATGGGTCACGCCCGACCCCAGTGGTTCCACCGAAGCGGACCCCACGAAGAATGAGTGTTACACCCACGACAGCCTGGTGACCGCTGCCTCCGATTGCGGCAGCGGCAACTGCGACAGGGGGTTTAGCTGGGCCTACTATACGCCGACGCCAGGGATCATTTGGAACGCCCCGGCCGGAATCCCGGAGGTGTGCTACGGAGAAAACGACCTACTCAAACTGGGGCAGCCCTGCCTGGCAACTGAGTACACGAACCACATCAAGCTTCCCAACCAGGGCGGCTATGACGGCGCGCCCATATTGGACGATATCTCCAACTGCAAACTGCAGAAGATCACCTGGGTCATCCCGGACCAAGCTTGGTCAGACCATCCCCAATTCGACGGTACTGTCAGCCCTCCCTTAGGCCCGTCGTGGGTGGGCGATATTGTCGACGCTATCGGCAACAGCTACCAGAACAGCCTTGGCAACTGCGACTATTGGGGCTATCCCGGCCACTCCGGCACGACCCCCGAACCGACCGCGATCTTCGTGGTCTGGACGACTGGGGGCGGCTTTTTCGACCACGTTACACCGCCCGCAGTCTACACGGGCACGAACGTGCCCCCGGCGTGCCCTGCCCCGCCAGCACCCAACAACTGGGGCTGTGGCTATGTGTACGGGTTCCGGGTGCCGTTGCTGGTGGTTTCCGAATACACCCAGGCGGGCTATGTTTCCGGGGCCTGCCAGAATGGTTCGTGCAACAACGACACGTTCCCCTACCAACACGACTTCGGGAGCACCGGCATTTACCGAGTACAACTTTGGGATGCCGCCGATAGCCAAGCCCTACTATGCAGACTTCAATGCCTTGGACGGTGCGAACGGGAACGTTCCGCTGTCGGATTTCTTTCTCCTGAACAACCAGCGCACCTTCACCAATATTTCGACTCCGTATCCACCCAGCAAATTCACGGGCTACTACACAACGCTCCGGAACGGAGCCTACCCTGTGCCGACCGGGCCGGACGGCACTTCAGGGAGGAGGATGAATAGCTAGACAGTTACACGGGGGCCGAGATGCCTCCGGCACTTTGACGCCGTGGTATAGTACCCGCGCGGCGGAAGGCGTTCCCCCTGCCCTCTCAGGGGCCGATCCGGCCAGCAGCAAGGAGGTGCCAAGATGAGGCCGAGTTTTCGACCGGCTGGACTCACGCACATTCTGGCTGTTACCGCCATTGCAGTCGGCCTAGCGCCCGCTGTGCGGAGCGCCACCAAGTACAAGGTCCTGCACGAGTTTGGCAGTGCTGAGGACGGGTCGCTTCCGGGCTCACCTCTCCTCATTGACGGAAAGGGAAGCCTATATGGGAGCACGTACAACGGCGGAACGGGGAAGTGCAGCGACTACGGCTGCGGTATGACCTTCGAGTTGCGGCCCCAAGCCGACGGAACATGGAAGGAGATAGCGCTGCACGAGTTTACCGGCGGGAAGGATGAGCCATGCCCCTAGGTAATCTGGTTACCGACGAGGCGGGGAATTTGTACGGCACGATGGACGGGGCGGGAGTGGGCCAGGCTGCGGTGTTCAAGCTAAGCCACCGCTCCCGAGGATGGAAGGTCAACCTGCTGTACCACCAGTACCTTGGCCCTGGGCTGGTTCTGGATAGTGCCGGCGATCTTTACGGATTCCTCTGGGCCGCGGCAACCTTGGAGCTGGAGCCGTTGGGGAGTTGTCGCCGGGGGCCAAGGGCTGGACCTATAAGCAGCTTTACAGCTTTTGCAGCCCAGAAGGTGGCTGTCCCGACGGAGTCGAACCTGATGAACCGATGAGCTGGGACGCGCACGGCAATCTCTACGGCACAACTCTCTTCGGTGGCATTAGCCAGCTTCCTTGCCCCGGATCGGCGGGCTGCGGGGTGGCCTTCGAGATGACGCCCAACTCCGACGGGAGTTGGACCTACCACGTCATGCACCGCTTTGCCAACTTTCCCACCGACGGCCAGTATCCGTCAGGGCTGGTGGTGGACGCTTCCGGCAACGCCTACGGAGTGACCGGGTACGGGGGCGTCCATAAGAGTGGGACGATCTATAAGATGACGCCATCGACGGGTGGTCATTGGAAGCAGACCGTCCTATACGACTTTCCCAACTGTGCGGAGGGTTGCGGTCCGGGAGGCCCGATGGCGTTCGATAAGGCGGGAAACCTTTACGGCACAAGCAGCGGGAGCGGCCTGGGGGACTGCGGCTATACCTGCGGAGTGATTTTCAAGTTGTCACCCAAGAAGGATGGCACCTGGACGTATAGCGTGGTACATAAATTCGACGGCAAGAAGACGGCGCATTTCCCTGGCCTGTGATCGTCGATCATAAGGACACTTCGGCACCACCGAGAACGGCGGCACCTACGACTCTGGGGTGGCGTTCGAAATCACGCCGTAAGACTATCCTCTTTACTCCCGTTTGCCATTGAGATATTGTCTACGTACAGGCATTAGCTGGAATCCTATCATTGACCTCATCATTGCCGGTCGAGACAATGGGAGGCGTGAACTCCTTATTCCGGAATATTTTACGTGTAAGTCCTTATCTCAAAGATTTTACTCGTAGTCTG
This sequence comes from uncultured Acidobacteriota bacterium, assembly GCA_963838765.1. GTDB lineage: Bacteria > Acidobacteriota > Terriglobia > Terriglobales > Acidobacteriaceae > JABDBE01. The sequence continues at coordinate 146,946 of CAWISU010000059.1, forward strand.
GCCGTAACCCTATCATTCCAAAAGATCAAGGGGGGAGGGGTATACCCTAGATAGTGGAACAGAAAAAGGCCCTCCCGGAAGCGCTCAGAGAATTGTGGGCTCCTGCTTAAAGGTCGCGGGGACCGGAGCTTAGCGACGGCTCGGTCGAGCCTCGCTCAGCAACTGATGCAGATCGAGTCTGTGGGTGAACATGGCTAGCTTGCCATCGGGAGTGCGCGGCCATTGGTCTTTGGGCTTGTCCCAGTACAGCTCGACCCCGTTGCCATCGGGATCGCGCAAGTAAATGGATTGGCTGACTCCGTGATCGGCTGCTCCTTCGAGCGGGATTTGGGCGCGTAGGACTCGTCGCAGGGCATACGCCAGCGCGGCTCGGGTGGGGTAGACGATGGCGGCGTGATAGAGGCCGGTTGTGCCGGGCGGGGGCGGAGATCCACCGAGGCTTTCCCAAGTGTTCAGGGCGATGTGGTG
>CAWISU010000060.1:0-79714 GCA_963838765.1 uncultured Acidobacteriota bacterium
CACCGCGCCAACATCCTGGATAGCGACATGGACTCCGCAGGCATCGGCGTAGCCGAACGCAACGGACAACTGTTTGCCGTGGAAGATATTTCGAAGGCGAAATAGCCGCTCACCTGCCCACCACAAACATGTCTCCGTTATTCAAGGTGTAGATCTTCCCATCCCTCCCAATCGACACCGGCGTGTAAGCTGCACCCACAGCCTGCTGCAGAAGAATCTGCCCCTCCAGCGTCCCACCCTGGTTAATCACAAACAGGTTTCCATCCTCGCTGTCCGCGTACACCGTCCCATTCCCATCCACCGCAGGCGCATTGACGCACCACTCAAAATTGTCAACGCTCTCATAACTCCACTCCGGCACCAGGTCGGCATCGAGCTGGGTTATGTAGTAAGGTCCGCTGCTGTAATAGTTATTCTTCGTGATCACGGAATATGTGCCATCGTGAGCGTAGATGGCAGGCGTGTCGTCCCAACCAAAATCAAACGAGGTCAAAAACTGCCCGGAGGAGCTGAACTTCAGCATGTAGCCGCGACTGGTGCCTGAGGCCAGAACCCCAAACAGCAGATTGCCGTCGGGAAGCACAACTGGTGTGGCGGACGAAAGATCGATAACGGCCCCTGTAATCTGCCCCTGCGCCAGATTGGTCAGGGAAGTATGCCACTGCGGCGTCAGATCAGAGTTCACCGCAATGATGTATGCGTCCAGCGGATTGAAGTGAGCAACGCTCGCCGTGTAAATGGTCTTTCCATCCGCCGAGACTGCCGGCGAGATATTAACCCCCGGCCGCTGCGAACCATCCCCAGTTCCCTCCGTCGTCAGCTGGGAGTAGTTAACCTTCTTCACCACTCCATCGCGCCTGATTTTCACCAGCCACGAGTTGTGTACATCCACGCTCCACGGATCCTTGGCGTCCAGTTCGAGCACGTTGTAATAAACATTCCCCACCCCGTCAATGGTCAACGGCCCCGAAACAAACCGGTGGCGATCGACCGTGCGAAATGGATTATAGTGGGCCACCATTTTCCCCGTGTTCTCGTCAACCTTGTAGATCGTCCCACCCAGACCGGGAACAAATAGGTTTCCATTCCACAGTGCAGCGTGGAACACCGGCTCCCAGCCAAAAAGACCATCGCCATTTTGCCCGCCGGAGTCGGTGTTGGGCTCAGGTTTCCAATCCGTTCGGAAGTTCCACGCCTCGACCAGAGCCCCGTTCTTCCACGTGAAGGCTCGCTCATTCCAGATTTCCGTATTCCAGTCATCCGGTCCGCAGGGATAAGGCTGGCCCGAGCCCGGCGGATCACAAGAAACATATTTCCCCGTCTTGTACTCCAGAAACACAGAATTGCCATCGACCAGCGGCACCTGATAGTGCGCCAGCAATTCGTCAGAAGTTTCGGCTTTCTCCTGACTCACAAAGGGGTCGTAAGTAATGTCGGCAAGTTTAGCCTCCGGACTTTGACCTAAGGCGTGAGTCGCACTGTTGTGCAAAGAAGTGCGCCCCCACTGCGGCCAGTCCGCAACCGACTTAGCCGAATCATCGGCGGCATGAATGGGGATCCAGGAGATAACCACGAGGCCAACACAGAGAACACAAAGAGGAACTTTCGAGGACATGTTGCTCACCTTTCCAGCTTCGACGCAAATGCCAATTATCGCGTGAAGGCCTACGCGAGTTTCTCGGCACACCGGAAGCCACGAACACTAGGGGAGCCAGAATAACTTATCCCGCCCGGACGAACCTGTCAATGCCCTCGAAATCGATCGATAGTGGGCTACTTTGGATTAACCGAATACGGGGCTGGCCCACCTTTACGTTTTTTGTAGAGGTCGGAACGTCAAGGTCGGATGTCACAGTTTTTCATCGAAGGCACAAGTAAGCTTGCCTCGTGTCCAACCATCCCCGCCGCTATTACGGCCCGACGAACTGCACTTCATTACGGCCAAGGCCGACGTGCCGGAAATGCTGGTTCTCGCCAAGCTCACCAATCCCGGACCCTTTGGCACACGGACTACGAATGGGAAATTATTTTGGCATCCGCGTAAATGGGACTTTGGCGTAAATGGCCGACGCGCAACTGCGGCTTCCCGGCTACACCGAAGTTAGCGCAGTGTGTACGCATCCAGACCACCTTGGTCACGGCTACGCCAGCGCCCTCATCCACCTGCTTGCCGACCGCATTTTCAGCCGCATCGAACTTCCGATTCTGCACGTTCTTCCCGAGAACTCGCGCCATTCAAGTCTACGAACGCCTCGGATTCACTAAACGCGCCCTGCTGCACCTCGCCGTCCTCCGCTACGGAGAGGAACAAAATCGCTCGGATTCCTGATCCACACTTCCTTCCTCCAAAAACAAAACGACCGCGATTTCTCGCGGCCGTCTTTATCACAATCGAAATCGGATCAGTACAACCGGAAAGTCACTTCCACGTTGATCTGCACCGCAACCGGCTTGCCGTCCTTCATCGCAGGCTCAAACTTCCAAGTTTTCACCGCTTCCATCGCCTTCTCGTCGAGCCCTAGACCAAGCGTGCGCGCTACGCGAATATCGCGCGCCCGGCCATCCGGTCCAACCACAAGCCACAGCACGCACGTTCCCTGATATTTCGCCTTGCGCGCTTCTTCCGAGTACTCCGGATCAGGCGCGTAAATAGCCTTGGGTGCGGAGACGCCGCCACCTACTTTAAACGCCCCGCCGCCAATCCCGCCGCCATGGCCTGGGCCCACTCCAGGTCCTTCACCCGAACCCACGCCACCACCATTTCCCGAGCCAATCCCACCACCCGACCCAGTGCCATTCGACGGCGGCCCCGACGGCAATCGCGACATCGGATCGCCCAGGTTCGGCAGGTTGTTCATCGCCAGCTTAATCTGCGGCGGAACCACCACGGTCGGTTCGACTGCCAATTTCGGATGATCGTTTCGCACCACCATCATCGGTGGCGTGATCTGCTCCATCGCTAACTTCGGTAACTTACCCTTGGGCGCCTGGAACTTGTCGCGGTCACCACCGCCGCCACCACCGCCAGCCTGCGTTTTCGAAGGCGGCAGAGGAGGAATATCATCGGGCGCAACCAGTGTAATCACTTCTTGCGGCTTCGTGATCTGCTGCACCACACGCCGGCCCAGCATCGTTCCACCGATGATCACCACCACTGCCAGGATGTGCACCACAGTCGAGCCCAGCGCGCCGTTTTTCTTGTAATCGTAGAATCCCCAAATGTCCCTGACCGGTATCGGCTTCGACGTCAGCACCAGAGGCGGCTGCTTCTTCGGAAAGAAAAAGTCGTTGAGATTCTGACCCAGGGACTTCCATAGCGGCTGATCCAAGTCACTCTTGGACAACAGCAGGTTCAGTTGCGGTTCGCTTCCCTGCGTGGGCTGAATGTCGCTCGTAACCATATTTGACCCGACTTCCTGGTGTAGAGGCTGAACCTCCAAAAGCTACCGCTCACTCTAACGTTGATGAGCCCTTACCGCGGCAAGTTGCTTGCCCGGCACTAATAACTCCTCTGAGTCGCCCCATCTTGTTCCGTGCCAATCAGGAATTGGAACTTTTCCACCAACGCCGTCATTAGATGCTAAGGCGCGGGGTTGCGTAAGCTAACAAAATTGTACACTTTTTCTGTCCCTTTTCCACCGTGCTTTTGGACATCCTCTTACCAAGGTCCCGAACCCCGGATGGACGTTCCTCCCAGCTCTCCCTATAATCAAAGAATCAATCATTTGGGAGTGAACCATCGGGTGCCGCTCGACCTTGAATCCAGCTCCAGCCAAGCCGCCATCGACCTTCCCAGGGAGAGCACTTTGCCGGATTATTCGCTGAAACTTCGCAAGCTCCGCAGCCCGGAAGCCGGCCAACGCCAATGACCCAGCCCCATCTAATGCGCCGGTTCCACTTCCTCATTGCCTTGCTGGTAGTGTTGCTCGATCGCGCCACCAAGTGGGTTGTTGCCAAAAACATCTCGCTGCACGACGGCATTCAAGTAATTCCCGGCTTCTTCCGTATCACCCACGTAGAGAATCGCGGCGCCGCCTTTGGCCTGTTCGCCGACTCGCCCGCGCAATGGAAGATCGCCATGCTGGTGCTGTTTTCAATTGTGGCCTTGGTCGTCGTCTCCGCTCTCCTTTGGCGCAACAGCCATTCCATGTCAACCACCGGCATAGGCCTCGCCCTGATTCTCGGCGGGGCTCTGGGAAATCTCTGGGACCGCCTGCTCAACGGTCGCGTAGTCGATTTCCTGCTCTTCTATATCGGCCAGTACCAGTGGCCCGCTTTCAACGTTGCCGATAGCGCAATCGTCGTCGGAGCAGGTTTACTGGGTATCGAAATCCTGTTCGCCAAGTCCCCCGTCCACGAGACCTCCGCATAAGACTGCGGAAAAGACCGCAAGTCGGCGTTCAGATTCGAAAGGGCGCAGCTTTAAGTGTGTGCGTGAGAACTAGAATTTCGGCGAGATGGTGGAACAAAACGGTGAATCCGTAGCCGCGAAGCGGCGTAAGAGTGCAGCCCACTGCGAAAGCCGTGGGTAAGAGTGGCATGCCGATCAGCCCCAACGGGGCGAAAGATTAGTTCTCACGCACACACTTTAAGCCTCGCCGCATGTCGCTTTCAATGACTTATGGCATAGCTTCGAAGCCGTGCCCCTTCGAACGCCCCTGCTCCTGCAAAAACTAAACGGCCAGCCGAGTCGCAACCTCTTCCCAACCGCATAAGCCACTTGAGTTCTACGTAGTCAGTGAGCGATACTCCGCAGGTAATCGGAGGAGAACCAACCATGACATCGAAAACAGTCGTGAGAACTATCGTCGCCCTGCTGTTCGTGCCGTGCGTTTCAGCCGGCGCTCTTGCCCAAATGCCCAATCCCTACGGCCCGAGCATCACGTTGGAGAATGCCAAGAAAGCGACCATCCCCGCTTTAGCCGAAGCCTCGAAAAACAATTGGTCCGTCGCGGTAGCTATCGTCGACCCCTCAGGCAATCTGGTTTATTACGAGAAGATGGATAATACCCAACTCGGAAGCGCCAACGTTGCCATCGACAAGGCCCGCTCCGCCGCCCTGTTCAAGCGGCCGACAAAGGCGTTCCAGGATGCCCTCGCCGCTGGAGGCGACGGCCTCCGCATTCTCCGCCTGCAAGGCGCAACACCCGTTGAGGGCGGTATCCCGCTAGTCAGCGATGGCAAGATTGTAGGAGCAATTGGCGTCTCCGGCGCCACCAGCGCCCAGGACGGCCAATGCGCCAAGGCCAGCGCCGATGCCTTCAAGTGATCGTCGCCACGCCGGCTCGCCTGTAGCCCTGAGCAAAGCGAAGGACCATGCATTTTGTTTGCAGCGCCAAACCTCCTGCGCAGAGCGACGGGCAAGAACTAATGCACCATATCTCAGGAACACAACCCTCACTGCTCCGCCAAAAAAGTCATCTCGACGCACCGCACGAGGCCCCAGTTCCACAGCGTATTTTATCGTTGACTGCTCGCCTCGCAATCGGATAACTTTGTACAATATATATTATCTACAGGATAATATATGATTTTGCCTCGAACCTGCCTCTAAGGAGGCCCGCACAGGCGGGCTCGATCTTTGAAAACTAAGCTCTGTCCGAGAAGGACCATTTTCATGGCGTAGGAGGTCGCTGAAAAATACTCTGAATGTGTCGAATTGGGGAGGGCACGAGTTTGCTCGTGCCGCAAAGCGCCGAAAAACGTCAGGGCCTTAGCCCTGGGGGGCCGCGGATGTAAGTTGAAATGGACTCTTTCACCAGCCTGCTAGATCAGCATTGGGTCAAATTGGGTTAGACAACCTGAACCGACCGACGGCGCGAACCTGCAAACCCGTCCCGTCAGTTCCGAAACGGGATGCCTAGGGCTGCCGTAACTCCCATGTTGTCTAGATTTTGCGTGTAAGTCCTGTAAACTCAAAGATCTAGCACATAGTGGTGAAATAAATCCATTGTTTTCTAGATTTTGCAAAAAAACAGGGGGGAGGGGGTACCCGGTGGCAAACATAAACTCCGTCCCAATGCGGGAAAGCAGCAATAGGTAACAGGCCAGCGAAACCTTAATGATTCCTAAGGCGCCCCATACAATTGCCGGTACACATTCGCATTCCGCAGGATCGCCTGCACGTACTCGCGGGTCTCCGTAAAGGGAATCGATTCCACAAATTCCTGCGGATCCCGATACTTCCCCTGCCCCAGCCAGTCCTGCACTCGATCCGCCCCCGCGTTGTAAGCCGCCAGCGCATACTCAAATGCCCCGAACTTGTCCACCATCCCGCGAAAATAGCGCGTACCGAGCTGAAGATTCACGCCCGGAGTAAACAGTTGCGTACTGGAAAAGTGTTTCAGCTTCTCCTGCCTGGCAACAGACTTACCAACTTTCGGCAACAGCTGCATCAACCCAACTGCATTTGCCCGCGACACCGCGCTAGGATTAAACTCCGATTCCTGCCGGATCAGCGCCGCCACCAGGTAAGGATCCAGCGCATTGCTCGACGAGAATCGTTTCAGATCGACCCAGTAGGGCTTAGGAAATAACGCCTCCCAATACGACCGGGGCAAGCTGGGCAAATCTACCGCAAAATAACTAGGCACGGCCCGCTTCAAAACTTCAATCGCCATGTCATAGCGCCCAGCGTCCGCATAAAGACGCGCCGTCTCCGGTGCCAGCCAGTTCCCGTTACCTTCAGCCGCCGCCGCTCGCAGCTCCCGCACCGCAAAATCCAGCAGCGCCCCATTCTCCAGAAGTTGCGCTTTCTGCACTCGTAGATTGTCGGTAGGAAGGGCATCCTCCTTCACCTTGGCGCTCGCATCGATCGGAGGCACGCGATCCAGTAGCGCATACTGTGTCGGATCACTATCGCTCTTCAGCTTTGCGATCTGCTCCCGCGCCAACTCGCCATAGTAGTAGTTGCGAAACCGGTCCGACACCTTCTGGTAATAGGCCCGGGCCTTCCCCGGTTCTCCATCTTCTTCCGCCAATCGAGCCCGCCAATAAAGCGCGGCGGGAACTTCCCCCGACGACGGATACAACTCAATCTGCTCATCGAAACCCTTCTCTGCATCCGCGCGCCGGCTTTGCCGCAGGCTTAACCACGTCGCCTTCCAGTGCGCGTACGAGGCCCGTCCGCCATTTGGAAAGCGTTGTTGCAGTTCCCGATAGGAATCAATTGCCCGGTCGTAATCGCGCCGCAAAAGATAAATGTTCCCCGCCGAAAGTAGCGCTTGCTCCAGCCATGAACTGGTAGGCGCCGTCTGTCGAAGCTGTTCAAGGATCCGCAGAAATCCATCATCATCGTTCGCCGCGCGCGCGATCTCTCCCAGGTTGAACAAACGCTGCGCATTTATCTCCGGAGTCGTTTCCGGTATCGCCTCCAACTCCTTCTTCGCCTCCTTATCCCGTCCAGCGTGGCGCAGCGCCTCCGCCATTGCCACCTGAATCGGCAAACGGCCCTCGGGCCCCGCATCATTCAACAACCCGCGATATTCATTGGCCGCCCCGTTATACTGTTTACCTTTAGCCAGCAGATCGGCCCGCGTCTTTCGTTCTGCAAACGTGACCGGCTGAGTTTCCGGAGTTGCGGCGAGCTTATTCAATTCCCCTTCAACCTGGGTCGCTTCCCAACTAAGCGGCATGGTGTAATACACATTGCGGAAAATAGCCAACGCCTTCGCCGGCTGTCCGGCGACTTCGTAAGCCCGTCCCAGTACAAGTTCCAGGTCAGCCCGAATCGGCTGGCGATCATTCTCCAATAACTCCGCTGCCTCCGGCGCCCGCCCGTCCGCCACCAGGGCATTGCCGTAAGCCACATGCGCATCCCGAATCAGCAACGACTCCGGATAACTCTTATCGAACCCACCCAGGGTAGCCACCGCCTCCGCCAGCCGCCCAGTCTGATAGTAAGCAGTGCCCAAATAAAAATTCACATAATCACCGAGATCTCCTGCACGCGGCTTAGCCCGATTCAGCGGATCGATCGCCTTCGCATAATCGCGATCCAGTATGTGCCCATACCCAACCACCAGCCAGGCCAACGCCCCCGCATCTTCTTTCGCATGACGCCGCGCATATGCCTCCACTCCCGCGTAAGCAGCCGGAGTCCGATCCTGCAGCAGTTGCCGCGCCATCGGCTTCAAACTCGCCGACGCCACAAACGCTTCATGCATACGCCGCAAACGTGGAGAGCTCCGCTTGCGCTGCGCCCGCGCCGCGGTCGTTGAGCTGGTCTTTTTCTTGGTGGTTGTCTTCTTCTGGGACGAGGATTGATTCGAAGATCGAGGCGAGGACTGAGTTGATGATTGAGTTGACGATGGCGTCGAGGACTGTGCTCCTGCCGCAGAAAATGCGGCGCACAAAATGGCCAAGCCAAAGGCCAAAACCTTCAGAACCGACTGACGATGTACGAGCACCTTCCTCGATTATCTTACTTTTCCACTAATCGTCAAAACTCGTCGGCTCGTGTACCGCGGAACAGTCGCAAGAACAATGTGGCGCCCTCGCGCACAAGCCGCCACAAATAAGTGAGCCCAGACGCCTCATCTGGGCCCACTGAGCAAAGCAAGCATGATTCGTGTCACTGCATATCTTCAACAATCGATGCACCATTTACCCGCTAACCGCTCGCACAAGCGAAGGCCAACCCCGCACACCCGCAGGGCATCTGACTCACCGCCCGGCATCTATCTCAGTTCACTAGCAAGAAGAAAGAGAAAAAAGATGACCCGCCACATCCAATTCCTCGTTTGCGTAATCGCCTTGCTATGCATAGGACTAGCATTCGCCCAGGACAATTCCACCGGCTCGCCGGTGGCATTCGTTTATGTAGCCAGCAGTCCCGGCAACAATAACAACGAAATTAACGCATTCGCCGCCGCTGCCAACGGCAAGCTCACCCCCGTCTCCGGTTCGCCTTTTGCCGCGGACGCACCCTGGTCCATGGCAGTGAACGGAAAGTATCTTTTCGGCACCAATGGAGTTAACATCTACTCCTTCTCGATCGCCGCCGATGGCTCCATTGAAAAGGTCGCCTCCATCAATGCTCAAAAATTCAATGGATACAAATGCGGTGGACCGATTGCCCTTTTTCTCGACCATACCGGCACGACCCTTTATGACGAAGACTTCTACGGCAACATTTGCGCCAACAATACCTATCAATATTTCAGCATTGACGACTCCACCGGCGAACTGACCTATCGCGGAGCGACGGGCGCCAGCATGGCGGTCAGCCTGGCGCCGAGCTTCATTGGGAACAACATTTACGCCTATGGGTCAGGTTCCTATGAATACAATCCGTATATTTCTGGGGTTAAGCGAAGCCGCGATGGAACGCTCGCCGACTTGAACATCAATCCAGCCATGCCGGGTGCGCGACGAGGTGATTTCTACGATCCCTACGGTGCTGCTGCCGACCGCACCAATCACGTGGCCATCTCCGTCCTGCCATTCAACGCATCGACATGGCAACCCGACGGCCCGACCCAGCTTGCGACCTACACCGCTGACGACTCCGGAAACCTAACCACGACAAGCACCTTTTCGAACATGCCGACCACCGCCGTCAAATACGTCACGGACATTCGGATGTCGCCATCGGGCAAACTTCTCGCCATCGCCGGAACCGCGGGGTTTCAGATTTTCCATTTCAATGGCGGTGATCCGATTACGCACTATACTGGCTTGCTCACCAAGGAACAGATAGATCAGCTGTATTGGGACGACGACAATCACCTTTATGCCATCAGCCGCTCTGCCGGCAAGCTCTTCGTATTCACAGTCACTCCGACGAACGTCAGCCAAGCCCCCGGCTCGCCCTACAGCATAACTAACCCGCAGAACATGATCGTTCTGCCGAAAATGTAATAGGAAAACGCGCCAACCCGAGATCAATTACCCGCCTCCAAGACCTGAGGCTTCAGGTCAACCGATGCAGCAGTTAATCGCTCCAACATCGTCCACGGACAAGCAGAAACTAATCGTGCGTGCATTGCTCGCAGTGGCCGCTATTGTTCTTGTCGCTGTTGCTTTCCTTGCATTGTATTGGCCATTCAGCCGGAAAGCGGTTTTGACACAGTTAGAAGACGAGAGCCTGAGCCGCGTGGATGCCGGCGCATTCCACAGCACGTACTTCCCGCGTCCCGGTTGCGTCCTCGAACATGTCACATTTCAGCACAATCACAAAGCTGGAACGCCGCCGTTAATCACGGTTGAAAAGCTAACAATTGAGGGGAGCTTTTCCGGTCTTTTTGCCAAACACGTCAAGCGCATTCGTGCGGAAGGGGTGCACATTCTCACGCCTCCACGCGGCTCAGGCGAGAACTTTCAAACGCCTGAACGATCAACGATCGTAGTTGATGAATTGATCGCAGACGGAGCGATTCTCGAAGTTTCCCGCGCCGCGGACAAGCAGCCGCTAAAGTTTTCCTTTCATAGCTTCGATCTCAGCAACATTGGCAGCAAGGGACCGGCTTCGTTTCAAGCCAAGTTTTCAAACCCGGAGCCGCCGGGAGAAATAACAACCTCAGGCAAGTTTGGTCCTTGGAGCGCGGACGATCTCGGCAAAACCGCAGTATCGGGCGAGTATTGGTTCCAACAGGCCGATCTCAGTGTCTTCCCGGGCATCGCCGGACTGCTTTCTTCTTCCGGTAAGTTTTCTGGCATGCTCGATCACATTGACGTTCAGGGACAGACCGATATCCCCAACTTTGCGGTCACTTCAAGCTCCCATCCAGTGCAATTGCGAACTCAATTCCATGCCGAGGTCAACGGCGAGAATGGAGATACGGTTCTGCACCAAGTCGCTGCGACTTTCTGGAAAACGGCCGTATCCTCGCAAGGGAGTGTGGCAGGAAGAGCCGGACAACCAGGCAAAACCGTCGGCCTAGAGCTAGCGACAAAGGATGGACGAATTCAGGACATTCTGCTGCTCTTCGCCCAGGCGAAGCGTGCGTCAATGTCTGGGATTACCAGCTTCCATGCTAAAGTTTCCATCCCGCCAGGAGCGCGACCGTTTCTCGAGAAAGTGGATTTGCAAGGCGATTTCGGAATAAACGCTGGAACCTTCACCAACTCCAGCACGCAAGAGGGCGTGAACCACTTGAGCGAGGGCGCTCTTTCAAATGAACAAGCTGAGCGCAAGGCCGAAAAGAACGAAGACGATCCCGAGACCGTGCTCTCCGACTTGAAGGGACATGTTGTGCTGAAAGATGGCACAGCTCGCTTCTCCAATCTTTCATTTAGCGTTCCAGGGGCCACGGCTCGAATGCAAGGAACCTACAATTTGATAACCGAGAAAATCGATCTGCACGGAACGCTAACCACTGTTTCCCAACCATCTAAGACGACGAGCGGTGTCAAGGCGCTGATGCTCAAAGTATTGAACCCTTTCTTTAAGAAAAAACCTGTCGGCTATGTGATGCCGGTTAAGATCACAGGTACGTACGAGCATCCTCTTTTCGGCTTGGATTTGGGTGACAGTCAGGATAAAAAGGCTCACCAGTAAAACTGCCGCGCACTCATGATCTCAAGCAGAAGCGGGGGAATTGGTTGGCGATCGCTATTGGGCTTCTATCTTCATCGGCTTCCACCACCACTGATGGTGCTTGCACTGCGACTCGAACTCCGGATTGCAGCGGCTATGGAACGTCCTCTCGGCGATGGCGAGGCCCAACGCCGTGCCCACAAACATGTCCGAGGACCAGTGATCCCGTGCCATAAAGCGGGAGAAAGTCACGGTGAAAGCGGCGCCGTAACTCAGCGTCCGTGCCCATGGTTTGGGATATTCATCGGCCAGCACCGAGGCCATCGCCCAGGTAAACATGGCATGGCCGCCGGGGAATGAAGTGTTTAGGGCGTGATGCTTGAAAAAGTCTCCGTGCTTGTTGCCCTCGTCGGGCCGCTGGCGACCGGCAATTAACTGCATCGGAATGTAGACGAGGAAGGTGTTGACTAGGGTCTCGAGTTCGAGCTCGCCCGTCTCTCGAGCGTGGCTGTGCTCGGAGTTGGCTCCGTAAAGGTATATCCCCGCTAGCGAAGCAGCCAACCCTCCCAACGCGGTATCAGAAATAGCCTGATAGGTCGAGAAATTGGAGTGCGAAATATTGTTTTCGATGTGGCGGTCGGCCGCGAGAAACGCGCCGGTGCCTACCAGAATCAGGGCGTCCCACTTGAGGTTATGAGCTTCGAACGGCCCCCGGTAGAGGTGCTTCTGGTCCTGTGCAATCCGGATGATACTTCGCTTCACAACCCCTTGCTGCTGGTCGGCGCTTGCTGAAGTACTGGGCGTCCCATCGGGCGCCGAGTCGTCTGGATCGAGCGCCTCCAATCGAAAGTCGCTCACGCCGAACTTGGACGCCGGATCCGTCCGCTGGATCGCGGGGGCAACAAGCGGAACCGGGGTTGTTGAAGACGATTCTTGAGAATTGGCAACGACAGCAAGCACGGGTACTGCCAACGCAGCCAGCGTCAATCGGAGGGTTGATTTGTTCAATGTCAAGGTCTCTTGAGCGCCTCAAAGTTTTCAGAAAAAGCGCCACATTTGGATGCAAACGCGCGAGAAAGGTTTTTACGAGATATGCCTTCGACATGATTCTCGGATGCAACCACAATGAAGCTCAATAGGCTGGTCCGTCCACCCTCTATTAACCCTCACTTGTCCCTCAACCAGACCATCGCCGAGATTTCATGGCGTTTTGCCGCCCCTCCATCAGTCGAACGATTGTCGCGTGTGACAGCTTAGTCCTCTTCCGCTGGCACTCTTGCAGCCAGTCCAGCATCAAAATACAAATATCGCGTTCGTAGGCAACGCTGACACACACCGCAATGATCAGGGCCGGAATCGTGATAACGAACGCTAACTGCATTAGAAGTTGCCATGGCCAGGGGTCTTTCAGAACGATAAGCTAACGATGCTAGTGGATCGATACCCTTCAAACCGTAAACCTGCGCAAAAATTCCCGCATGTTGCGGGAATGTGTGCTCAGAATCGGCGGGTTATTGCCTGAACTAGTAAGAGCCCTCCAATGCCGACCAAGCTGAGGTAAATGTATTTAAGAAAGCTCTCTCCATGCAGGCGATGATTGATCAGTCTTCCGAGGAACACGGCCACCAGGGTTACCGGCAGTGAAACCAGATAGTAGTGGGTTACGGCCGGGACCCAGAGTCCGGCCAGCCAATAGCCGGCCATGCCAATGACGCTGGCGGGAAGGAAATATCCCTGTAATGTCGCACGGAAATGTTGGGCGGACCAGCGTCGCATGGCTCCGTAAATGACGAGGGGTGGGCCATTCATTCCGTAGGCGCCGCCAAGCACGCCGGCAACGAATCCGCAGGCCAAAAGCCATCGTCGACTGTCGCGCTTCAGTTCGAGCGGCGTGCGGCCGATCAAGGAGTAGACGGAGAAAGCAATGAGGATCGCTCCCAGCGCGGCTTTCACGGCGCTTTGATGACTACTTGTCAGCAGCATGAGACCCAGGGGAATGCCGAGCAGCGTGGAGAGCACCAGCCATCCGGCGCTGCGCAGGTGGATCTTCTTCCAGTCTTGCACGACAACGATGCCAGCGATGGTAATCGACACCAGCACGACCAGCGGGGCAGCAACCTCTAACGGAATGCAAAATGCAAGCAACGGAACCGCGATTAGAGCCTCGCCGAAGCCGAATGCCGATCGAATCAGCGTGGCGACAAATATGATCGATAAAACACTCAGAGTAGTGGCGTCGATTATGATCTCCGAGGCGAGCAGGGCCAAGAATGCCGGCTCCCGCAATTCCGTTGCTTGGCGATGGCCAACATTCCTTCTTTCTCTTCCGGCGCGAACACGCGTTATGATTCAAGCAGACGAATTGCCTTCACCATGCTGACATACATCCTGTTGAACGACGTTGCCAGTTGCGAGATTTCATCCGAGCCTTTTACCTGGAATTTCAGGGACGTTGAAGTTGCCATTGCTGATCTCATCGGCCGCGGCAACCAGGCGGCTGACCGGCCGAACGACAATCACGATCATGGCCACATCCAGCAGGATCAAGGTCACCAACGCCATTCCGACCAGGTAAATCATCAGCGTGCGGAACGCCTTGTCGGCAATCGTCAAAGCTACGGACATGGGAACGGAGACAATCTGGGCGCCTACGGTGTCGCCCAGTTTCCAATCGAATCCGTTGTTCGCGCCGTACTGTTTGATCATTGTCGCCGGAGCGGCCGACGGCGTGCTGTGGCATTCCATACAAGGTCCGGCCGCGACGATGGGCCGTGCTAAGAACAGCGAACGCCCGGTGGGAACCTCTCTCTCGCCAGAGAACTCCTTGGCGCCTGCGTGGGTGCGGAAGTTCTCGATCACGTCGGCTTCCCAATCCACTGCGCGATCGCGCAGGTTGGTGGGATTCAACGTGGCCTCCTTGTAGGTGTAGTCGGGATAACTGGATCGCAGGTAATTGAATACCTCGGTCGCCGAAAAAGCGGGAACGGTCTGCGGCAGAAACGTTTTGATTTCGGCCTGGTGGGCCTGTAGTAAGGGGCCGAGCTGCTCTGAGGTGTAGGTCCGCATTCCACCGGCAGCGCCCATCATCAAACGTGCCTGCTGCAAAACTTCCTGGCGCGCGCTCCTCTCCAGGAAATTGCGTGAAATGTACGCCGCAATCCCGATACTGAAGCCGAAAATCAAAATCAGGACGAGATTAAACTTAAGCAGAAGTTTCATAGGCGGCCCATGTGCGCGTGAGTGGTGATCAGTGACTGCCAGATCGGGTTGTCGAGCGTCTGCATTTGGCTAATCAAGCTGCCTGTCGAGCTTTGCTCGGTTGCCCGGACGGGGGCGTCCGGGCCCACGTGGTTATCGCAAGTCAGATTATTTTGGTCGAGTATTGCTGTCAATCTGACTCTTGCTCTTAAACTCGGAATATGAGAGATAGAGTTCGACGAATTAGATTCGCGGACTATTCGGGGAGATCCACGTGCCGGACATCGTCGATAGGTTGGCCGAGGAATCGTCCGCCGAGGCGGCGGAACTTTTCAGCTGAATCGGTGGCGAAATATTTCAACCGAGGCAACCTGCGGCGCTCAACTTCAGGTGTGGAGGGCAGTGGAGTGCGGCGCAGGAGTCTGCCGACCGCATCGGCGGTGGCGTCGGCGGAGTCGACAATCTTGACGTGCTTGGGGGCAACGTGGCGCAGTATCGGTTGGATGAGCGGGTAGTGGGTACAGCCGAGCAGGAGCACGTCGGCCGATTTGAAATCATCGGTGAAGGCTTCTTTGAGGTAAATCTGGGCCACCTCTTTGGTCACCGGATGATCGATCCAGCCCTCTTCCACCAGTGGCACCAGTAAGGGGCAGGCCTTTTCTTTGGCGTGCGCACCTCGAGCCTCGAGGGCCTTCAGATAAGCGTGGCTGCTGACGGTTGCTTCGGTACCGATGATAACAATTTTCCTGTTCGTACTTTCGCTGGCGGCGCGATCTGCCCCAGGTTCGATTACACCTACGACCGGAACACGCGCTGCCTGGGTGATCTTGTCCAGGGCTAGCGCTGTGGCCGTGTTACAGGCAATTACCAGGGTTTGTGCGCCCTGCTGCTCGAGATAGTGTGCAGCTCCGACGGCATAGCGGGCCACGGTTTCCGCGGACTTCGAGCCGTAGGGCAGGCGGGCGGTGTCGCCAAAGTATAAGTAGTCGGCATCGGGGATCAGGCGAAGCAACGCTTTGAGAACGGTCAGGCCACCAAAGCCGGAGTCGAAAACACCGATGCAGGTTCTGCGGGCGCTCATGAAAGGTTATGCGGGCCGCTCGGAGTTTGCTAAAGCAACGTTGGCGAATTCCTTGGCTCGTCCGCAGCATGGTCCCGGGGGAATGAGCGCGCCGTGAGGGCAGGTACGGGGGTGGCCCAGGAATGCGCATATCTTGTCGGTGGCCTCGGGCGAGAGGATGTGTTCGAACTTGCAGGCTTGTTGTTCGATTTCGGTTTCGCTGTCCATGGCGAGGCTGTCCGTGAAGAGGCGCTCGGCGAGGCGGTGGCGGCGGATGATGTCGGCGGCGCGTTGGCGTCCGCGGAGTGTGAGTTCGACGATCAGGCTACCGTCGCCGGTCGATACTCCGGCCGGTTTCAAGGCATCGTGGCAGGGGTTGATGAACGGCTTGTGGTCGTGCGGCTGAGCCGGATGCGGCCTTGCCGTTACCAAGCCGAGGTCGATCATTTTTTCTACTGCGATGCTTACCGGAAGCGCGCCGTGCACTTCCATGCGGCCGACTTCGGCGATCTCGCCGTGTTCGGCGAGGGCCCAGAGTTCTTCGAGAACTTCGTCGAATTGTTCTTCGTCGGCCATCGCAAAGACTTCCTGGGCTGCGATCTTGCCGTGGTGCAATTCGATGCGGCGGTCGGCGAGGCGGGCGACGACCGGGTCGTGCGTCACCATGACGATGGTGCGTCCCTGTTGGTGGAGTTCACGAAGAAGGCGCAGAACAATTTCTTCGTTTACGGCATCGAGGTTGCCCGTGGGTTCGTCGGCGAGGACGATCTTGGGATCGTTGATCAAAGCGCGGGCGATGCATACGCGCTGTTGTTCGCCGCCGGAGAGCTGCGAGGGAACGTGGTGGGCGCGTTCTTTTAATCCCACACGCGCCAGGGCCTCGAGCGCTTCTCGTTCATCTGTCATGCTGTGGAAGTATTGGGCCAGCATCACATTTTCGAGGGCGGTGAGATAGGGAATCAAGTGGAACTGCTGGAAGACGAAGCCGATTTTTTCTGCTCGCACTCGATTTAGTTCGCTTGGCGAAATGTTGGCCACGTCTTGGCTGTCCAGCCAAATCTCGCCAGAGGTTGGACGATCGAGGCAGCCGATCAGGTTCACCAGGGTCGATTTGCCGGACCCGGATGGACCCATGATTGCGATCCACTCGCCGGGATCGACGTTGAGGCAGAAATCGTCGAGAGCGCGGATGACGCCGCCGTTGGCCTCAGCTTTGGCGGGGTACAGGCGGCTGACATTTTTCAGCTTGATCATCTCACTCCCCTCTCAAGATCATAGCGGGTTGCACGCGGCGCAGGAGAAAAATCGGAAGCACAGCGGAAATCAAGGCCACCGCGACACTGCCCGCGAAAATAACAGGTAGAACATTCAAGCGCGGTACCACCGGTGCGTTGAAGTTTACCCGGCCGATCCACGCAGCAACGCCTACACCGATGCCGAATCCGACGATTGCTCCCACGGCTCCCAATGCGGCGGCTTCGGCGGCAAAGAACCCGCCGATCAGGCTTTCGGAAGCGCCTAGAGCTTTCATGATGGCGAAGTCGCGACGGCGGTCGAAGACCCATCCGATCAGCGTGGAGAGGACGCATAGAGCCGCAGTAACGATGATCAGGACGGCGGCTGCGGTCAGGGTCGAGCGAGTTTTTCCAAGCACGCGTGCTTCGCCTTCCATGATCTGGCGGATGGGACGGACATCGGCGGCGGGGAGGGCTTGCGATAATTTTTGAATCAGGGCGTTGACCTCTTCAGATGAGCCGGAAGAGGCAATTTCTATGGTCGAAGGTTGCACGCCAGTCCAGTTTTCGAAATCGCTTAGCGAAAGATAGATACGGCTGTCTTCCGATGCGCCGGTGTGCAGGATTCCCGTGGGGTTGAGGTGAATCGTGCGTTCCTGGAAGCTGAGGTCGAAGGGGTTTCCTTGCGGGCTGACAACCGCGGCGGCGCGCGCTCCGATTAATGCATCTTGCGTGGTGTTGGGCCACGCTGTGACCGACCACCAACTGTTCAGCTTGCGGACTTGATCGAGATTGGTGCCGGCAACGACGACGGATTGGCCGCTGGAAGTGCGGGCCACAACATAGGCGAAGGGCACGGCGAGACCGCGTCCGCTAAGTGCGGAGTTAGTTTTATCGAGAGCATCGGCGGGAAGCGTCTGGCCCTCTCTGGCAACTACGACGATGTTCGCGCCGTAGTTGCGGAACTCCTTGCGCAGCTTGGCTTGAACATCAACATACAGATTTAGCATTGCCGTGGCTACTGCAGCCGCGACCACCATGGCGAGCAGGGCGGAGGCGGCGCGTCCGCGACGCAGTACGGCGGCGCGCATCAGCATGCGCAGAAACATTGAGGTATGAGGCTTGGCTGCGCGGCGCTGGATGAGGTCAGAGGTCATGCTTCACCTCGCAGGGCGTAAACCGGATCAAGCTTTACGGCGCGGCGGATCGCCATGGCACTGCCCGCAAAGGTCACGATCACTGCGATGGCGAGGATTACCGGGAAGAGAACTGGCTCGATGGTGATTTGGGAATCGAAGATGGAGCGGCCGATCTGACGGGCCAGGAGCACTCCGCCGGCGAAGCCTATGACGCCGCCAAGTAGAGCCAGGAGCAGGGCTTCGGCGAAGAACAAGGCTGCGACGGAAACATTGCCTGCGCCGAGAGCCTTCATCAGGCCTACTTCGGTGCGCCGCTCGAAAATGGCTGTAGCCATTGCAGCCGAGACGGCGAGTGCGGAAGCGAACAGCGCCGCCAGGGTGACTAGCAGCATCAGGCCCTTGATGCGGGAGAGCACGGTGCCTTCGTTCTGCGCGATCTGGCGAATCTGCTCGGCGTGGGAGTGGGGGATGGCCTCTTGCAACTGATATGCAATCGAAGCTACGTATGGCGAGCAATACCAGCGATCGAACATCTCCGGGTTCATTGATTTGGGATCGCGTCGGGCCAGCGCGTCTTCTGGCTTAGTGAGCGCGCTCACATAGAGGCGGCGCACGGCCCCGGGCTTGCCCAGGATTTGTTGGGCTAGCGCGAGGGGAGCTACGATTTGATTTTCTTCCGCTCCACCGGTCGAAAGAACACCGACCACGCGGTGCGCCCGGCCGTTGATTTCGATTTCATCCCCCGGCTTGCGACCGAGTTTTGCGGCGAGATTTTCGCCCAGCAAGAGGTCAGAGGAGTTGTCGTCGGGCCAGGAGCCTTGCACCTTCCACCAAGGGTGGGTCACCCTCACACCGGTTGAAAATTCCTCTTTGCCGAAGGTAAGGTGCTTCGAGAAATAGGTCCCAAGCAAGGTGAGGTTTTTTGCATCAGCGTCATTCATGTTGACAGTCACCGGCAGCATGGGGGCGAATCCTACGATGTTGTGATGCCAGAACGTGCCGCGGATCTTTGGCAGGTCGGATTCGTTGAGGTAGGCACCGTCACTAGGAGGCTTGAGATCGACGCCGCCGATTTGAACATCCAGCGTATCTTCCTGGGGGGTTACGATCAGATTTGCGCCGTAGGTGCGGAGTTCGCGGCTGATCTTGTCGCCGATATCGGTGGCGACGGCGATCATGGCAGTCGCAACGCCAACGCCCAAGGTGATGGCGACGCCGGCGAGCAGCTTGCGGCGTTTTTGCCGCCGGAAGGATTCGTAGACCAAGCGCCCGAACATGGCTATTGCTGGAACATGCGGCTTCTGGCCGCGATGTCCGCCTCTTGAATGATGACGGCGTCGGAGGTGACCTGCGCCTTGAGGGGAACCGGATTGCATCCACCCGGCATGCCGACTGACTGTGGATTGATGGGGGCGGCACAGTTCTTGCAAACTACTCCGTTGGGTCCTTTGTAAAAGCCTACCGCGCCGCAGATTTCGCAGGCATCGAGGACGGTGGCAATCTTGCCGTCCGGTTTTTGATACAGCCAAAAACGCACGGTGCTGCCGTTTTCCTGGGCGGCGAAGCGATGCAAATCACCGTCTTGAACTTGGGTGAGCGGAATGCTGACTTGGCCGTTCACAAAAGTTACTTCTGTCGCTGGCGACAATGCGCTCACGCTTTTGGTGTAGATGAACTCGGCGGTGACAAGAACAATGAAGACGAACGAACTGGCGTAGACGGAAGCCATCCACAGGCGTTCGCGGCGGGCGCTCCAAATTGCTTTGCGCCTTTCCGCAGGGGAGTCTGGCAGCGTTCCCGGTTGGCGGCGCTTGACCTCGAACAGGACCATGAGCGCGGCCAGAGCGAAAATGGTGATGAAAAAGAAGAGGTCGTTGCGGACGATGGGGCCGATGATTGCCATCTCCGTTTTGGAAGATGGGAGTACGCCATTTTCGGAGAGTTCGTGCAGGCCGGAGACGACCAACTGCGCGGCAACGAAGAATAAAATTACCGTTGTGACGCGGAAGAATTTTTGCAGGTTGATGCGGACACTGCCCTTGACGAACATCACTCCGAATACCACCGCCGCAACTACACCCAGAAAGGTGCCCATGAAGCTTAGCAGTTCGGTTGAGTTTAAGGAGACCGCCGAAAGAATCAGAACGGTTTCCACGCCTTCGCGCAGCACCATCAGAAATACGAAGGCGAAGAGCCCGAAGGATGCGTTGCGACCTGCCAGCAGGCCGACCTTGCCCTCGATTTCGCCCTTCATTTTGCGGCCTGTCTTCATCATGAAAATGATCATGGTGACGACGAAGAAGGCGGCGGCGAGCATGACCCAGCCTTCGAAAATGTCTTGATTCCAGCGGGTGCGGGAAAGCAGAGCTGCGACCCCCAGGCTGCCTACGAAGGCGGAGATCAGGGCGGCATAGACGGATTTGCGCAGCTCCGGGCGATTTATTTTGGAGAGGTACGCCAGGGTAATGCCGACGATCAAGGCGGCTTCGACGCCTTCTCGCAAGGTTACGATGAATGCTTCCAACATCTAGGAATCAGCCTTTTTTTAGAGTCGCCATATTGAAAATGAATTTCAATTTCATTATCTTAGGATAATCTTTCGGCTCCCGAGGCGTCAACGCGTGGAGTCACGAGCGATTGTGATTTAGATCACGTTGCCTGATCCCTGCGATTAAGAACTGCAGATTCCTCGCTACGCTCGGAATGACATCGGGGTTGAGACGTTGGGTTGAGACGTTGGAGCATTGTGAAACTCCATTTACATTAGAGGTGCTTGTTGCATTAGAGGTGCTTGAGAAACGCTTTTGCTTGGTCGAGATGAGGGAACAGTTTTTCCTCGGCCTGGAATTCCGAGGAATGGACGCAACGGCGGCTGCCGCGCAGTTTCACGGGATGCTTCAGGTGCAGCATTTCGTGATAGACGATGTATTCCACGGCATAGCAGGGAACTCGGGGGTGGTCGAAAACGCGGCTCACGACGATGGCGTTGTGGGCGGGATCGTAGTGGCCAAGGCGGTTGCGAGCGTGGTCGCGGCTCCAGGTCATCCGTGGTCGCGCGAGCAAACCGTAAAAGAATCGCTGGTTGAGTTGTTCAAAGATATTTTCCAAGTTATAGGTTCGGCCTTGAGCACTTTCGATTCGCTTGCGGCCACGCATCTGGCGCACGAGGTGGGCTTTTTGGGCGATGTCGTGGCCTGAGATATAGTGGCGATAGCGGGTGGCGTATGCGCGCTCGATCGGCTTGCGGTACATTTTGGCTAGAAGGATATGAGCAATCGAACGCAACACCGGGTCCGGAGCTCCTTCCAGCAAGTCTGAAAGACGAACAAAGAGCTTTCCGTCACGCAGGCGGATGGTGTTGTTGATATTCACGAAGGCAAAGAATTCCACAGCAAGGTCCGCCATGGGCGCGCGTGGACGCAGTTCACGATAGGTTTCCTGGAAGATGTGGAGAATCCTGTCTTTCACGTTGCGGCTAGATTAGCATGGGCGAATCTAAAAGAACGCGGATGCGCTGTTGAATCGGGGACAATAGTGAGCAACAATGTCGTCTTATTTTTTCTTGTGCTTGAACGCTTCTTCTTGTTCGCTTAGCAATTGCCGATGGTCCTGTACGCTGGTGTCGATGGTTTCCAGCACGCTGGTTAACAGGAAATCGTATTGCCTGGCTTCATCTTTGTTTGAGTCGGCCGAACTTTTCAATGCCCGAAGCCTGGCTTGAAACTCATTGTCGGCTTCGATGAGGGTCTTCAAAGGTTTTCGCAAATCGGCTTTCCGCTCAACGAAAGTATCGAGGTTGTCGTTCAACTCATCGTAGACGTCGAGAAAGTCCTGGAGCCGATCACGAGTTTGCTGAGCGCGGTCGGTGATTTTAGGATCAGAACGCACTTGCTCCAGGGAGGTCAGCCGCGTACGGGAAAACTGGATGTACAGCTTAAGGCGCTCGGTGGGATCCTGAGCGGCGTCGCGCAGTTGATCCTGTTCCAACGGGTTGAGTGGGTCGCGGCGGTGTTGTGCCCGGGCACTGGAAAGCAGCGACAACGACACGATAATGCAGGCGAACTTGCCGGATCTCGAAGTCATTTGCCTTTGCCAAACATGTGGGATAAAAGGTCGGTGCGCAAGCTCTCCAGGCGGTCGGCGGCGGCTTGCACCGGGGCTTGATCATCAAAGTTCAGGCTGCGCTTGATATCGCGCAGTTTGGCGGCCATTTTTCTAAATGCGATCTCTGTGTTCTTTACCTTTTTGCCGGATTGGATGGCGGCGTCGTGTGCTTTTTCGGAATAGGTCACCACATCTTGCATCGCAGTTCGAGCGTCATCGATCTTGCCGGCTGTATACAGTTCGTCGGCGGATTTGAGCTGGCGCTCGGCGATTTCGACGCACAAAGCGGGACGATCCTCGACACGAGCCGATTCTGCCCGCGCCATCAGTTCCTGCAAAGTTTCGGTTTTGTACGCCAAGGCCAGAAATGACGTCACCAAAAGAAACGCCGTAATTGTTGTCTGCACACGCATAGCGTTTATTTTTTCGGTTCAATGGCAATCAAACGATGGCGAGCTTGCCACTCCTGGTCAGGATACTCTCCGTTTGCGACCTCAAGAAACCGATGATACTGCTGCGCAGCCATTTTATAATCGCGCAAGTGATCGTACGCGGTAGCTCGAAGAAAATAACTGACGGGGACCTCGGGGAGAAACTTAGCGCGCGCATCCGCCGCCTTGATCGCGAGTTCGTAGTTTTTGTTTTCAACGGCAGCGGTCGCCAAATCGCCATAAGCCTCGCCGAAATCAGGCTTGAGTTTCACTGCGGCCAGGAGTTCCTGTTGTGCCTCGGGAAACTTCCGCTGCTTTAAAAGACTTACGCCGAGGTATTGATGTAGTTGAGGGTTGTCAGGGTGTGCGTTCACCATCGAGCGGTACAGCGCTTCTGACCGATCGTATTTCTTGCTCTGAAGATACAGCCACCCGAGATCGCTCTGCACCAAGGGATTTCCAGGATCGAGCTTCTGGGCTATCAGCAGGTCAGCGATTGCGTCGTCGTACTTTTCGAGAATGAGCAGGGTGCGGCCGAGTTGCAGTCGGGCGGACAGGTCCTCCGGGTGCAGGGCGATTATTTTGTCCAAAAACTGCTCGGCATCGGCGGGGCGCTGCTCGCGCAAGTAGAGGTTGGCCAGGCCGGTTAAAGCATCGCTGGAATTGAGGTCAATGGCCAGAGCCTGCTTATATTCTTGCTCCGCATCGGCGAAATGATTCTCTTTCTCCAGCAGTTGCCCGGCGGAAAGGTGAGGCTCGGGTTCCTTGGGCTCAAGGGCAGCGACCTGCTTATAGGCTTCGATGGCTGCTTCGGGTTCTGTGTTCTCAATCACATGGGCTAGCGATAACCAGGCTCGCGCGTGGCCTTCGTCGACGTTGGCTGTCGGCTTCAGAGTGGTTGCAGCGCGCAGAAATTGTTCGGCATCGGGTTGGCCAGTTTTCGCAAGCATGAGTCCCAGATTCAGGTTGGACTCGAAAACATCCGGCTTGGCCGCCACCGATTTGCGATATGCGGCAATGGATTCCTGAGTGTTTCCCAGCGCGTTGTACACAAATCCTAAGTCAAACCAGGCTTGAAAGTTGCTGGCATCGGCAGCGACTACTTTTTGTAGCAGCGGCTCCGCTGATGCGTATTCATGTTTCTCAATGGCGCTCTCGGCTTGTGTGAGTTCGGGCGGAAAGGACGAGTCCTGCTCAACTACCTTGTGATGACGCACGGTTTGGCCGGTGTTTTGGGCGAGAGCGGTCCCGCCGAGTAGGAACCCCACAACCAGCAGCGGAATCCAGACCGCCTTATTTGCCCCCATTCCGTGACGATCCATTTTCGGGTAGCCCAGTTCCCGGCAGCCCAGTTCCCGACGACGCGTTTCCGTTCAATACAGTTGCCAGAAATTTCCCGGTGTGGGACTTCGGCAGCTTGGCAATAACTTCCGGCGGACCCGAACCCACAATGTGTCCGCCGCGCTCGCCGCCTTCGGGACCGAGGTCGATTACCCAATCTGCCGTTTTGATCACCTCGAGGTTGTGCTCGATCACCAGGATCGAGCCCCCTGCATCGATTAGACGGCGGAAGGCGGAGAGTAGTTTGCTGATATCGTCAAAGTGCAGACCGGTCGTCGGTTCATCAAAAATATACAGGATGTGTTGTCTTCGGCGAGGTTGGTCCACGGAGTCTCGGCGTCGGATGGCTTCCCGCGCAGTTGGCTGCAGGTGCGCGGCCAATTTCATTCGCTGCGCTTCGCCGCCTGAGAGCGTCGTTGCCGACTGCCCCAGCCGCAAATAGCCGAGACCTACTTCCTCCAGCACCCGCAGTTTCTCAACAATTTTGGGTGCGTTGGCGAAGAAATGCAGCGCTTCCTTCACTGTCAGATTTAGCGCTTCGTGGATATTTTTCCCCCGATAACGAACCTCCAAAACTTGCGGTTTGTAGCGGGCGCCTTTGCACTCTTCGCAGATGAGTTCCACGTCCGCCAGAAACTGCATTTCTACGGTTACCGTTCCGTCGCCCTGGCACGTCTCGCACCGTCCGCCGGGTACATTGAAGGAGAAATGCCCGGCGGTGAAACCGCGCTTCTTAGCCTCGGGCAGGGAAGCAAAGAGATCGCGAATGCCGTCGAAGGCCTTGATGTATGTGACCGGGTTGGAACGAGGGGTGCGTCCGATGGGCGACTGATCCACCAGCACAACCTCGTCGATGAATTCTGCTCCTTCTATTCGGTCCCAAGCAGCGGCAGCGACAGGGCCTCCGTTGGACTGCTTCTTGGCGGCTGACAGCGCCTGATATACCACGTCGTGGAGCAGCGTCGATTTTCCGGAGCCGGAGACGCCGGTGATCGCGACCAGCATTCGCAGCGGGACCTCCAGGTCGATCTTTTTCAAGTTGTGGGCGCGAGCCCCGTAGATCTTAATTTGCTGCGGCCCGGGCTTGCGGCGAACGCTTGGTATCTGAATCTGTAACTCTTCCGAGAGATAGCGTCCGGTCAGGGAGCCGGGTATTTTCTGAATCTGGTCGTAGGTTCCGGCTGCGATCACCTTGCCGCCATTTTCTCCGGCGCCAGGTCCGAGATCGAGAATCGTATCGGACGCCCGCATGACATCGCGATCGTGTTCGACTACCAGAATTGTGTTGCCCAGGTCGCGCAGATTGTGCAGGATCTTGATCAGGCGATGCGTGTCCCGGCTATGTAGTCCGATGGACGGCTCGTCGAGCACATAAAGCGTTCCCACCAGACGCGAGCCTAGCGAAGTGGCGAGTTGAATGCGCTGGGCTTCTCCGCCCGAGAGCGTGGACGCGAGCCGATCGAGAGTCAGATATTCCAGTCCCACTTCATTCAGAAAGCGCAGACGCTCGCAAATTTCTTGAAGCAATCGCTCGGCGATACCGGCTTCCTGCTCCGTTAATTCGACTGCCTCGAAAAATTTCGATGCAGGCTCGACCGTCATGCAACATACGTCGCAGATATTCTTGCCATTGATCTTTACCTGCCGCGCCTCCACACGCAGGCGGGCTCCACTGCAGGTGGAGCAGACGGAATATCCGCGGTAGCGGCTCAAAAAGACGCGGACGTGAAGTTTATATTTCTTCCTCTCCAAATAATTGAAGAAACCACGCACTCCCAGAAACCGGCCTTCGCCATTAATGATCAACTGCTGATGCTGGCGATCCAGTTCGTTCCACGGTACATCCATGGAAATGTCCATTTCGCGGGCGAAGCGCTTCAAGTCAGAAAAAAGAGAGCGGTATTTGGGCTTGGTCCAGGGCTCGATCGCGCCTTGATTCAGGGTCAGGAATTTGTCGGGAATCACGAGTTCCAGGTCGAAGTCAATGGTGTTCCCGAATCCCTGGCAGCGCGGACACGCGCCGTACGGATTGTTGAAGGAAAACAATCGTGGTTCCGGCTCCTCATATCGAATATTGCATGCCTTGCATTCGAAGCGTTGGGAGAAGCGCAACCGCTCGGAAACCTGTCCTTCGCGTGGCGCCGTCTCGAAAATAACTTCACCGGACTCGCGATAACTAATCTCAACCGCATCTACAATGCGAGCGCGGGATTCCGCCGACACCACCAGCCGATCTACCAGGAGAAATACTGGCTCAGCGAAGTTAATTTCGAGCAACGACTCGGGCGTGGAAAACTCGAATATCTGCTCTTTTTGATAGAGGCGGTTGAAGCCACGAGTGCGGAGATCGAGCAAACGACTCTTAAGTTGGTCGGAGGGAAGAATGCTGACATTGGCTTTGCTCTTCTTCTTGGCTTTGCGCTTAGCCGTGGAGGACGACGCGTCCGGAGCGCTCGCAGTTTGCGGCGTAGCACTCTGCAGTGGGAAAAGCACATTCAGGCGCGTGCCCTCGTTCAGCTTCAGCAGGGCGTCTGCAACTTCATCCACCGTGTCTTTCTTAACTTCTTTGCCACACTGCAAGCAGTAGGTGCGGCCGATACGGGCAAAGAGCAGACGCAGATAGTCATAAATCTCTGTTGCTGTGCCAACGGTCGAACGAGGGTTGCGGGTGGTATTTTTCTGCCGAATTGCTACGGCGGGAGCGATTCCGTCAATGACGTCGGCATCTGGTTTCTCAATTCGTTCCAGGAATTGGCGGGCGTAGGCGGAAAGCGATTCCACATACCTGCGCTGGCCCTCCGCATAAATCGTGTCGAAAGCGAGCGAAGACTTGCCCGATCCCGACACCCCGGTGACAACCATGAGCGAGTTGTGCGGGATCTCAAAATCGATGTTCTTGAGGTTGTGAACTCGCGCACCGCGAACAACAATAGTTTCTGTGGACATCAATAAGGGACGCTCGTAAAGCGACTGCCGCACCGCTGCGTAAGCCTCGCCACGCCTGTTTTTGTATCGCAGGACCCTCTGGCGGCCTCGGACGGGATACGGAATCTTTCTATTATAAAGCAGGGGTCTGGTCGGACGCAGGAGAGTAACCCAGCTTTGGCGCTGACTTTCGCGGAGCAAACAAGGTAATATCTAGCCTTTCAGTGGTAATTGGAGATCGCTGAAGGCACAACTAGCTAAGCCATGGTATCGTCCCTTACCTCTACACTCGCACGTGTTACGTCACCCAACTGGGTAGGGCCGAGCCTGGCTAGCCTGCAGTCGTTGCTGATCTTCGCGATTCAGTTTTCCGAATCTTCCAGCAAGAAGGACAATGTCTACAACATCCTTTGGGTGCTGGTTTTCGGCTTCGCAACCTTGAATATTCTTGGCTTGGTGGCCAGGCGGTTTGAGCCCCGCCGAAGCAATCTTAATTTCGGCGAGATGCTGGCGATCACGGTGACCGTTGTTTCTGTGGTTCTCCTGGGATGGGAAATGCTCTCGATTTTCCACATTTTTCCCATCAAGATCCAGCCTCATTGAGTTTTGTCGATCAAGGGACGCGCATTTGCGCTATGATTTGCTGTATGGCAGAGAACTCAGCTTTCGATATAACCTGCCCATGCTGCAGTGCAGTCCTGAAGGTCGATCCTGTGGCTAAAGGGGTGATCGCGCATACGGCCGCTGTAAAGCCCAAGATGTTCAACGATTTCGAGGCAGCTGCCAAGGCCATGAAAGAACAGGACAGCCGCCGCGAATCCATCTTTCGCCAGTCGGTGGAAGCTCAGAAACACGCTGGAGATCTTTTGGAAAAGAAGTTTCAGGAAGCGGTCAAGAAGGCGAAAGAATCTCCCGACACCGGCAAACCCATCCGCGATTTCGATCTGGACTAACGGCTCGCGGGAGCTGTAGGGTAAGAAATCTTGACCGAAATGTAGAATTTTGTGAACTTCTGGTACAAACTGCACCATGAAAAGTGCACCAACACAGAATTTCTCACTGGATTGTACTTTTGTGCGCACAACCGCGCACAATCAGGCGTAAAATCACCGCGATGTCCGATCCTCCCCTATTACTCGGTCATCGCGGGGCTCGTGCGTCTAGCCAGGTTCCTGAGAATACCCCCGCCTCTTTCGACCTTGCTCTCGAACACGGCTGCGACGGCTTTGAGTTCGATGTTCGCTTAGCGGGCTGGGGATGCTCTGTGGTTTGCCATGATCCTAAAGTCCATGGCATCAATATCTCGCAGGCAACTGCCGATCAGCTTCATCTCCCTTGCCTCGATGATGTGCTGCAGCGCTATGGTCAACGGGCATTTCTCGATATTGAACTCAAAGTTCCAGGCCTGGAGTCGAAGGTGCTTACCTCGTTGCGCGAATACAAGATAGAAGAAGACTATGTCGTCTCTTCTTTCTTGTCCGAAGTCGTGATGGAGCTAAAGACCCGCAGTGCGAAGATTCAGGCTGGAATCATCTGCGACAAGCCGGAAGAGCTTGCGTGCTGGCGTGAAACCACGGCCGAATACGTGATTCCTCATCACTCACTGGTCACTCGTCAACTGGTGCAGGAGGTGCACAGTGCGAGCAGGAAGCTGTTCACATGGACTGTGAATGATCAGAACGCAATGCTGCGCCTGGCGGAGTGGCGAGTCGACGGCATCATTTCCGACGATACCGAATTGTTGGTGCGGACCTTCGCGTAATCCGAGAAGAGTTGCGTCGATCTGGCGAAGGAGACGAGATCTATCCTTATGCCTTGAGAGCAGCCCTTGCCTGGGACGCCTTCCGCAGAAAACCATCTCGTTCTTTCTCGAATGTTTCCCATTCTATAGTGGCGTGCTCTTCGCTCCATCCCATGACGGCACTAATGCGCGTTGCAGCTTCCCGGCTGCACAACGATGACCAGCACGTCCCCAGCGCCACTGGTACGCGGCGAAGCAAAATATCCGCCAGCGTATATGCGCACTCATTGCTGAATGAATATGCCGCCTCGGCCACCATGTGCCGGGTGTGCGGACACAGCGGCGCACGCATTTCCGCACTAGCTCTTGCCTTCCGAGCGACTGCCAGCGCGCGCTTTCCATACCATTCCACGATGCCACGCGCCGCTTCGGAGCTGATGCCGCCTGCCTCTGCGACATCGACTACCCACTGCTCCAGCGTCGGATCGACGCTGTCTTCGGTAGCAATGGCAAGGGTTGGCGACGTGGTTTTCACTCCAATCTTCGCCGCGCAGACGCGCGCCAGGCTGCCTGCAGTGGTCAACTTTCCTCCGATTACGGAGATCATCTGCGCGGCGCCCTCCGCGGCGTGGTCGTGGAGATAGTGTTTCCGGCTCACCGCTGATGGGTCTCTCTCCAGGGAATAAGGGAGGGGCCGCACGCCGGCGAACGCGTAGTGAATGTCGTCCCGCGATACTGGCAAGCGCGGAAACAAACGGAGGAAAGATCGCAGCAGATAGTCAATTTCATCCGCCGAGGGCTGTACTTGGGCGGGATCGCTCCCGTCTGGAACCTCCGTCGTTCCGACTAGGACTTGTTCGTTCCAGGGGATCACAAAGATGGGCCGCCCATCGACAGCCTCGGTGAAGACGGCCGCATCAGGCGTGCCTGCGAGCTTTGGCAACACGATATGCGATCCACGCACCCCGCCAACCATAGGCTTGTCGGTATGAACGTTGGAATTCTGGCAGACGCCGTCGGCCCAAGGCCCAGTCGCATTGATAATCCAGGTGGCCTCGACTCGTTCTTCTTTTCCGCTCAACTGATCCCGCAACACCGCGCCGGTTGCGCGCCCATTGCGAATCTCCGCCGCCAGCACCTGGGTGTAGTTGCGCGCCAGCGCTCCGGCTTCAATCGCTTCTACGAGCCATTCCGCAACCAGCCGCTCTGGGAACTCGCACTGCGCGTCGTCAAAGCTGAAGATCGACAAATGCTTCCCTGCATCTAGTAAACGCTGGAGTCTTTCCTGCTCCGCGTGGCCTGCATCGACTGCATGCCCCACACGCCCCATCTTCCGATAAAGCCATAAGCCGGTACGAACAGCGAGCGCGCTGCGATGGCTGTTCCCGTCAAGGGCCAGCAGGAAGTGCAGAGGATGCACCAAATGCGGATACCGCTGCAGCAACCACTGCCGCTCCCGCAACGACTCGCGCACCTGGCCAATGTCGCCGTGTTCGAGGTAGCGCAAGCCTCCATGAATGATGCGGGTCGAACGGCTGGTTGTGCCTGCGGAAAAATCGTGCTGCTCGACCAGAAGCGTGCGCCGCCCGGCGCGGGCGCATTCCCGGGCGATGGCGACTCCGTTAATTCCCCCGCCAATCACGAGTACGTAGAAGCGCTCGTTCTCCAGTGGAGGTCGCGAGTTCATGCCGGGGTTTAGATGCATGGCCATAGGGCGTGAACGATGGAAACGTTTCCAGTCTCCCCCATTTTCTTCTTTCTACAAAAGATAACGTTAGTTTTAATCGCCACAAGAATCACGTAGCCGCGGACGCATCGTCCGGGCAGGTTCTAATGTCGTCGAGCTTATTCCTCCATGTTTCCTGGCCCCGGACGAGGCGTCCGGGGCTACGTGATTCTTGTGCATTGCCCACACCCGCGCACCTCATTTAGAGTGATTGTCCCATGCCAACGACTGGCGAGCGTTTCGAGCGAGCGGTTTCTATCATGGCCCGCCTGCGGGCTCCGGGCGGATGCCCGTGGGACCGCGAGCAGACCTTTGATTCCATTAAACCCTATACGCTTGAGGAGACTTACGAAGTCCTCGAAGCTATCGACAATCGCGATTGGTACGAACTGACTGGCGAACTGGGCGACCTGCTCCTCCAGGTTCTTTTTTACGCGCAGATGGCCAAAGAGCAAAACAGGTTTTCGATTGACGAAGTGATCGACCGACTTTCCACCAAGCTTGTGGATCGCCATCCTCATGTCTTCGGAGATGTAAAGGCCGAGACCTCGTCCGACGTGCTGCGAAACTGGGAAGCGCTCAAAGCGGAAGAGAAGAAAAAACGGCTGGAGGCAGGTGGCGGAAAATCTGAAACCAGTGAAATCAAGCCGGAGTCCGTCTTGGCCGGTGTTTCCTCCGCGATGCCGGCTTTGCTCGAAGCCCACAAGCTCAGTTCGCGCGCGGCTCGCGTGGGCTTCGATTGGCCGAACATTGACGGACTCTTCGACAAGCTTCAGGAGGAAACAGAAGAGTTGAAAGAGCAGCTCAAAGAATTTCCCGCGCCCGGTCTTCAACCCCAGGGACGAGGCATCGCCGGGTCCGGGCGTCCGCAGATCAGCGAAGATCTGCGGCAGCGAGTGGAAGGCGAGGTAGGCGATCTTTTTTTCGTGCTGGTAAATGTCGCGCGTTATCTTTCACTCGACCCAGAGTCGGCGCTCAAGAAAACCAACCGCAAGTTCAAGCGCCGTTTCCAATGGATGGAAGAGCAGTTGCGCGGTTCTGGACGCACTCCCGATCAAGTCTCCATGGATGAGCTCGAATCCTTATGGCAACGGGCCAAGCAGCAGGAGCAGGACGTCAGGTGAGCGCGGATTCGATCGTCATTCGCCAATGTCGTCAGCTCGATGAAATGCGGGCTTGCGTCGCGCTTCAGAAGGAAGTCTGGGATTTTTCCGATGCTGACCTGGTGCCGTTGCGTATGTTCGTCGTAGCCGAGAAAGTCGGTGGGCAAGTGATCGGAGCGTTTATGAGCAACGAAATGATCGGGTTTGCGCTTTCAATACCGGGCGTTCGGGGCGGCCATTCATACCTCCATTCACATATGCTGGCTGTGCGTAAGCAGCATCAGAATGGCGGAGTCGGACGTCGTCTTAAGCTGTTCCAGCGCGAAGATGCCCTTGCCCGTGATTTCGGATTGATCGAGTGGACCTTTGATCCGTTAGAAATCAAGAACGCATATCTGAATGTCGAGAAACTGGGCGCCATCGCGCGGCGCTACACCGTGAACCAGTACGGAATTACCTCTTCGCCACTGCAGGGCGGTTTGCCGACGGACCGCTTAGTGGCCGAGTGGTGGCTCAAGTCAAAGCGAGTAGAATGCTTGCTGCAAACGGGAGAGAAGCCAAGTGTCGAAACTTTAACCACGATTTCCGTGCCAGCGCAGATTTACGATTGGAAGGCCTCCCCGGCCAAGCGCAGTCAGGCAAAAGCAGTGCAGGATCGCAATCGACAACAATTTGTAAAAGCATTTGGCGACGGATTGGCGGTGCTGGGCTACGAAAGAGATCCCCACGGGAACGGCAATTTTCTACTGGGACGATGGGAAGAGAAGTGGATATATTCCGCAACCTAGGCTCCAGAAAATGTTTTCAGAATTCTCTGTGCCTCTGTGGTGAATGATTTTGATCCAGTGAATGGATTATTGGCGATATGAAAATTGAGGCCATCACCCTCCGCGAAATTCAGATGCCGCTGGTTCACTTTTTCGAGACAAGCTTCAAACGCACGTTCGGCCGCCGAATCCTTCTGCTGACCGCCCACTGTGACGGGATCGAGGGCTGGGGAGAGTGTGTAGCCGGCGAGGACCCATACTACAGCAGCGAGTGGACCGAAAGCGCCTGGGCCACGATCAAACATTATCTCGCCCCAGCTGTGTTAGGCCGGACGCTGTCGAGTGCACGGGAGAGTGTGCCTCTGATGGCGAGAGTGCGGGGCCATCACATGGCCAAGGCCACCGTCGAAAATGCGCTGTGGGACGCGGAGGCCCTGGAGAAACAAATGCCTTTGTGGAAGCTTCTCGGCGGTACGCTGCGGGAGATTTCCTGTGGTGTTTCCATCGGCATTCAGGATTCTGTCGAGCAATTGCTGGAGAAGATTCAGACCGAACTGGCCGCTGGATATCGCCGCATCAAGGTAAAAGTGAAGCCGGGCTGGGATGTAAATGTGCTGGAGCGCATCCGCTCGCGATGGCCTGAGATCGTGCTTAGTTGCGACGCGAACTCTGCTTACACTTTGGACGACCTCGAGCACCTCCGCAAGTTCGATCAGTTCAATCTATTGATGATCGAGCAGCCATTGTGGCATGACGACATTTATTACCACTGCCGCCTGCAAAAAGAACTGCGCACCGCAATTTGTCTCGACGAATCCATCCGGCATGCGCGCGATGCGGCCAAGGCGCTGGACTTGAGCGCTTGCCGCATTATCAACATTAAAGTCGGGCGGGTTGGGGGATTTAGCGAAGCCAAGAAGGTTCACGATATCTGCGTGGCCCGTAACATTCCGGTATGGTGCGGGGGGATGCTCGAGTCGGGGGTGGGGCGCGCCCACAATATTGCGCTTTCCACGTTGCATAACTTTCGTCTGCCGGGAGATGTTTCCGCCTCCAAACGTTACTGGAAGGAAGACATTATCGAACCTGAAGTCGAGGTCACGGCGCAAGGTACGATTCTGATTCGCCATGAACCGGGCACCGGCTATCGAGTACGCGAGGATTTGATCGAGAAGTTGACTGTGCGGAAGGAAACAATCCGCCCAGAACAAAAGTGAAGATGTCGCGGATTACGGATCAAGGCCGTTGCCGGTTTTCCGCCAGTTCCGCTCCCTGCTTCTTCAGTAGCTCCACACCTTGGGGAAAGTTCAGGTTCGAAGGTGCGGGACGAAAATCGCCGCAGACTTCGTCCGACTTAATATTGAATTTCCTGAATAAAAGTTCTTTGCCGGAAAAGCTAAGGCTCATGTGGGTGACCTCCCACCGGCCTTTGAGCACCTCGGCCTGCTCCACCAGGAAGTGTCCACCTCGATCTAGGCGGCCCAGGATTCCCCATCCGAAGCCGACGTCCTTGCCTAGAGTTCCGTCAATCTCCGCGATGCGGTGCTGATCCGCATCGATCAAAATGTAACCCTGCAATCCGGTAAGCACCTGTTCCACGTGGCTGGGCGGACTGTATTTTGGGTTGGGACGAAACTTAAGTCGAACCAGTTGGTCGCCGGGCTTGCCGACTTCCTGATTCCCAACCGCGGTGCCGTCGGGTTCATATAGGAAAGCGTCCGGCAGCGCCTTCATGATTCCCGTCATCCGCTCGTCGTCTTCTTTTTCCGACTTCTGCTTTTTCTTTAGCTGCTCGGGATTCCTTACCAGCCCGGACAAGCGCACCTCTTCGGCCTCGCGTTGCTCGGCGGTCAAAGGTTTATCGTTCTCCGCGACCATCATCCCCACGGTCCCTTCGCGGGTTTCGACGATCAGCTTGGTCTGCGAGCCACGCGATGTTTGCTTGCGATCCGTAAATATTATTTTCGTGTTGCCGTTGCTTGGCCCAATCTCCGTTTGGACCGTTTTGCGCACGAGTTCGAGCGGCGATTCCGAAGGCTGGTCCGAGGAGAATGTAGCAGGTGTGGCGACAATCGCGAGCACTGCGATTGCGGCCGCTAGTTTCGTCTTGAAGTGAATCGATCTCATGCACCCCCGCACTAGATTAGAGGGCAGTCGTTCTTTACCCGTTGTATATGCTTAAAGCTGGCAGTGCAAGTCCGGAACCGAGCTGCAAATTGTGCTCGCTTGGGGAGGAGAAAGAAAAAGGCCCTGTCATCGACAGAGCCTCTATCAGTAGTCATCTGATCTACTTTCCTTTGTACGTGCGCGGGGATCCGAGGCCACCGCAATAGTTCCAGCCGACGGTGCAACTCGCATCGCCCTCAGTGATGTCGTGGAAATTGGCGTTATATTCTTTCTTGTTGGTGTACTCCTGATAGATGGCGGTGAGTTCATCCTTGCTCGATTTCATCTTGCCGCCAGCGGCATTCACGATTCCGGCAAAAGTCGGTGAAGACCAACTGGTGCCGCCCACCCCACCCCACTGGCCCTGCAAATAAATTCCGGTGCAGCAGAAGTCGGAAGAGACATCAGGATTTCCGCGCAAATCGCCGACAACGTTCTTGATCACATCCTGGTAGCTTGGACGGTTGAGGAACCAGCTTCTGCCCCCGCCGCCCCCTCCATAGGTTTCACTGACGAAATCCCCATTGGAATCCCGATTGAACACGGTACCGCCAACAGAAACTACGTTGGGAGAAGCTGATGGATAGATGAGAGGACCTAAGCCCGAATCTCCGCTGGCTGCAAAATAGACAACTCCCGGAGTTGTGAAATACTTGTTGGCGGTCGCCTCGCGGGACCACTCCAGGTTTCCAAAGCTCATGCTGATTACGCCGCCGCCGTTTTCAGCAACTAACTTTCCGGCGACCTGGATGGCCTGCCATGTAGGATCCGTGTAAGCCAGCTTCGACTCCACCAGAAAGAGTTTGGCTTTGGGCGCCATAGCATGAGACCACTCGATATCCAACGCTTGTTCGGGTAACCATTCATCGTAGACGGGCGGTCTGTGTCCATCGGCATAAACAACCTGGAAGTCGGCATCGGGAATACCGAAGTAGCTTGAAAATGCGTGCAGATCCGATTTCGCAGTTGAGTAGTATCCGGCATCTACAATCGCAATAGCTCCCCAGCCGCCTGTTGGCACATTCTTGCTCTTTGCGATAGGGCAGCCCTTTGGTCCGTTAACTAATTTGTATACGCAAGCCAGGGAGCCCGGGGTCTCCGTGCCGGGAGGAGGCCCGCCCGTCGTATTGGGGGCATCTGGAACCGCAAAAAAATAGTTGGTATGGATACGGCCAGGGCGGGGAATGCTGGATTCCGGAACGACAATCCTAAATCCGTTGATTCTGGTTTCATCCGCTGCGTGTACCGGGCCAGGCAAGAAATACGCTCCAACCGATAACGCGATGCCGGCAATTGTGGAAATCACGATGGAATTTTTCATACACTCACTCTTTCTTTGAACTGGGACTTCAGTTTTGAATTCCAGACCGAACGGCATTGTACAACGGCTTAGGCCGCCAGCAGAAGGCGATTTAAGCCATTTTCAAAAAGGAAGTGGAAGGCCTGGCGCCAGGTGAAACTATTTTGCCGGATCGAGCTTCTGGATCCCCCGGAATGCTTCAAATAGTTTAGAATCCGGTATTCCCACTTGTGCCCGCGGTAGTGCACCCAAAGGAGACTGTAGATATGGACATTCCAAAGACCGGAGAGTTTGCACACATAGGCAAGTCCGTTGTCATCAAGGGAGAACTTTCCGGCAGCGAGGACCTGTACGTCGATGGCACGGTCGAGGGTGCTATCCAACTGCAGGGTAATAATCTGGTGATTGGACCGAACGGCCACGTCCATGCTGATGTCAACGCCAAGGGTGTGATAATCCAGGGCAAGCTGGAAGGCAACATTCGGGCCAGCGAACGGGCTGAATTGCGTAAATCTGCGGTCATCCTGGGTGATATTGTCACCCAGCGCATTGCAATCGAAGAAGGCGCTTACTTCAAGGGCAAGGTGGAGATCCAGAGGGAAGCCGCCAAGCCGAATACTCCGGCTGCAGCCAAGCCTGAACCTCAGATCGAGGCAAGGAGCGCGGCGGCGGTAGGTACTCAGGTAACCAAGCATTAGAACGTTTCACCGGCTCCGCTGTTGCAGGCCGCGATATATTTAGATTGCGGGACTCTCGGGAACCGGACGCGCGGGAATTTGACATGGCATCGGTTACCCACAGCTTCATGAAACTCTTTCGCGGTTCATCCATCGACGGCCAAGGATCCAGACCGGTGTCCACGGCGCAGCGGCTCACCCGGCGCTCCAGCGGACTCGGCGCAATTTCGCGCACGCTGCAATCCCAGGAGCCAATCTGTGTTCTTGATATTGGTTCCACGTCGGCCGCCAATATCCGCTATTTGACCGCACGGGGACACAAGATCTACAGCGAAGATTTGCTCGAGGCCTCGGCCGATCCATCTTTGATCACGAAGGGTGAGCAGGGGCAGATGGTCCTGGACAGCAGGCGCTTTCTCGCCGACAACCTGGTCTACCCGCCGGCCCACTTCGATATCGTTCTGTGCTGGAATTTAGCCGATTACATGCATGAAAGCCTGGTCAAGCCGGTAGTTGCTCGACTTTGGTCGACGGTTAAACCCGGAGGCATGCTGCTGGCTTTTTTTCACACTCACGAAGCTGGACCGGACGCGCCCTGCTACCGTTATCACATTGTCGACAATGACATCCTCGAGATGCAGCATGTCGAAGCGCGCAGAGACTTGCGCAAAGGGCCCACCGGTGCACTTCACACTTCGATTGAAAAGAGTTTCCGCCTGCAGCGGGTTTTTAACAACCGGCACGTTGAAAATCTGTTTCGCGACTTCGGTTCGATCAAGTTCTTCCTGACGCGCGACAACATTCGCGAAGTGCTGGTCGTGCGCTAGCAGGATTGCGGAGGGACGGGGTCTCGCCCGTCCAGGCGGAAACCCTTTCAGCCCCCGACTCGTTCAGGCAACCTGCCTGGTCTTGCTCACCAAGTATCGCGTGATCACCGGAGCCTTTTCCAGCAGGCGAAGAATTGGAATCCGCATCGTCTTCGGCAAAGTCAGCATTCGCCGAATTTTCGAAGACGTCCGGAAAACGGGTGTGACTCTCCGTTCGTAGGCCGAGCCATAGTCGTGGCAGGCCTCGGGCAGCGAAATAGTTCCGCCAAAGAAGGGAATCAGACACTCGCCTGCGAGGCGGCCGCTGCGCAGGGCGAGGGAAATGCCGTCGCCGACAAACGGATCTACAAACGCAGCGGCGTCGCCAGCCATCAACACTCCGTTTCGCTCCGGCCGGGGTTCCGGATAGACGAGTGGCGACGTGCTCACCGGAGTGCTAAGCGGTTTCCATGCGTTACTGCGTTCTTGCAATGCGGGATGGCAAACGAACACTTCCGGCAATGTGCTGGCCACGTCGGCGCGTACTATGGCACAGGCGTTGACCCTTCCAGATCGTTGAACTTCGCCTCCGACGTCAACCGCTTGGATTCCGCAATAGCCGCCCTCGAAAAAATAGAGATCGACGGAATCCGCCGGAAAAGGCTCGGTGAAATGTCCTTTGATACCGAGCCACTTCGCACCCGGCTTGTGTGTGTCGGCAGGCGCGCAGTTCAGGTTCGACCAGCGGCCCGAGGCATTGACGAGCGCACGGCTTTCAAATGCTCCAACTGAGGTTTCGACCAGGAACGGACCGGTTCCTGAAATACGTTGGACGACGGTTTGTTGCCGGCCATCCACTCCGTAGTGTTCCGCCGAATCCCACAGGGCAGCATCGAGATCCAGGCGGGAGATGCTGACTGCAGGCGGATCGATCGGCGTATGGAGGGTACGGCCGTCGAGAAATATCCGCGCACCAGGAACGCGAATTGAATCGGAGAATAATCGTCTGTGCTGTGGAGCGAGCAAGTTGACCAGCAGGGCAAGCGACTCCGCAGAGACGAATTCGCCGCAAACTTTGTGGCGTGGAAAACGCCCCCGTTCGAGCAATAACACGCAAGCGCCACTGCGAGCGCAAGTAATCGCAGCGGAAGTTCCCGCCGGCCCACCCCCGATTACGATCAAGTCGTACATGGTTCTATCGTTTCCACGCGATCGCCCCCATACGGAAAAGGGGATAGCGCTTAATCTGAACGCTAACGGCCGCCGTGTGCCGCAACATCTCATTCATTTCCTCAATGGTATACGCCCGGCGCACAGAGGCCGGTGCGTCATGATGAGTAAAGTGACTGCGATAGAGCGGCAGGCTCAGATAAACCAGCGCAAGATGAATTGGATCGCGGACCACATCGTTGATGATCACGGCAGTGCGGCAAACTCGCAGACCCTCATTCACAAATTGCACGACCAGCGCCGGTTCCAGATGATGAACAAACAGGCAGCAACTCACTAAATCAAAACTTCCGTCGGTGAAGGGAAGCGCCGTCGCATCTCCTGCCACAGCCCATGTTCCATTTCCAGAGGCATTTCTCAGGTGAGAATGAGCGCGATCGAGCAGGGTGACGTGCAGCTCAACCCCTGACTTCTGCAGGCGGAACTTTGCGGCCTGAGGCACATAGCCCGCGCCAGCTGCGACTTCTAATAACGATAGCGAGGTGGCACCTGCTTTCTGCGCCACCTGCGTGACCATCGATTGGGTCGCGGCAACGCCTCCGAACCACTGATTGATGTGGCGCAAGTCGCACAGGGCAGTGGCGATCTCGGCGGGCGTGCCGGAATCGGTGTCGAGCAATTCGGGGATAACCACGCGCTGCATATTGGGGAACTTCGAGAGGCCGGTATTTCGAATTTCAATTGGCGATTGCCAATTGAAAATCATCTAAACCTCCGCCAGCTCTTCCTCGAGCAATTGCTTGTTGTACAGATCGGTATAGTAACCGTCCTTGGCCACCAGTTCGTCATGAGTGCCCAACTCCACGATTCGTCCGGCGTGAAGGACGGCGATGCGATCCGCATTGCGCACGGTGGAAACCCGGTGGGAAATGAAAATCGTGGTGCGACCCTGCATGATTTCGCGCAGGTGGTTGAGAATCTTGTCTTCGGTATGAGTGTCGACGCTGGAGAGCGCGTCGTCGAGAATCAAAATCCGGGGATTACGAATGATGGCGCGCGCAATCGCTGTACGCTGCTTCTGGCCGCCGGATAGGGTAATGCCGCGCTCACCCACCAGCGTTCGGTATTGCTCGGGAAAACTCTCGATCTCCTCGGCAATGCTCGCAGCCCGCGCCGCCGACCGAACATCTTCGTCCAAAGCATCCTCTTTTCCAAAGGCGATATTCTCGCGCACGGTTTCGCTGAACAGAAAAGTCTCCTGCGGGACAAATCCGAGGTTGCGGCGCAAGGTCGCGATGGGATATTCACGGATGGGAATGCTATCGATGAGCACGGTTCCCGGCTCTGCGTCATAAATGCGTGGAATCAAGCTGACCAGCGTGGTCTTACCGGAACCCGTTGGCCCAACAATCGCCAGGCTGGTGCCCGCAGGAATGCGCAGATTGATATTGCGCAAAACCGGAGTAGAGTTGTAAGAAAAGTTCAAGTTCCGAAACTCAATCTCGCCCCGTATCTGCGTGGACAGATCTGTGTGGGAACGGGCGACTCGCCCGTTCTGTCTTTGACTTGTATCGCCTCACTATCTTCAATCTCCGGCTTCTCCACCAAAATCTCATTGATGCGTCCCATCGACGCCGTGCCGCGTTGGAAAATATTGATGACCCACCCCAAGGCGATAATTGGCCAGGTAAGCTGCACCATGTAAGTGTTGAAAGCAACAAAACCACCCACGGTGATCCGACCGGAAATCACCTCGCGGCCGCCCAGCCAAAGCACCAGCACAATCGCGAGTCCCAGCATGGTTTCGAGGGTAGGCCACAGCATTCCCATCAAACGAACCAGCTTCAGGCTGCGCTTGATGTATTCCTGATTCGCCGTTTCGAATGCCGCAATCTCAGCCTCCTCCTGCACATAAGCACGAATCACCCGGGCCCCCGAAAAATTCTCCTGGGCTCGTGCCGAGATCTCGGAAAACATGGCCTGAATTCGCTCGAAGCGTTCGTGAATCTTGCGGCCAAAGTACTGAATCGTGATGCTCACAATGGGCAGTGGCAAGAAAGCGTAGAGAGTCAGCTTAGGGCTGATCGAGAGCATGAACGCCAGCGCCCCAGCGGTAAATACGATCGTGTTTGCCGAATACATGATCGCCGGCCCCAACAGCATGCGGACAGCGTTCAGGTCGTTGGTCGCACGCGCCATGATGTCGCCGGTTCGAGTCCGCTGGTAGTAAGAGTAGGAAAGGCTTTCTAGGTGCCGGAAAAGGTCGTTGCGCAGGTCGAATTCGATTTCGCGCGAGACCCCGATCACGACCCAGCGAGTTAGAAATTGGAAGATTCCTTTAATCGCCGCCACGGCCAACAAGAGCAACGCATAGGTGACCAGTTTGTGTCGAGTGATACCGAGATGAAGA
This sequence comes from uncultured Acidobacteriota bacterium, assembly GCA_963838765.1. GTDB lineage: Bacteria > Acidobacteriota > Terriglobia > Terriglobales > Acidobacteriaceae > JABDBE01. The sequence continues at coordinate 40,779 of CAWISU010000060.1, forward strand.
TCGTCGATAGCCCGCCGGATTACGAGCGGGAAAAGAATCCAGACGCCATTGGTGAGAAAAACCGACAGCGTCCCCAACAAATAGCTGCGGCGGTACTTCTTGAAGTAAGGAATGAGGGGACGCAGACTTTTCGGCAGCATCGGTCGTTAGATGCGATTCTACCAGCCTTAGCTTCAGTTTCGCCGCATCGTCCCCAGCAGCGGTGAGCCCGGGGGCGACGACCAATCGGCGAATGCAAGTGCTCCTGCAGTCAACAGCAGCACCACCCAGCTCCCGAGAAAGAACCAGGTGAAATCAATCAGGTAGGAATAAACGAGATCAACATCCATGGTCATACCTCGCCCAGAACTATCGGATTACCAGCTCTTGGTTGGCGGACGTTCAGCAAATACTGCGGTCCCTCAGTTGTGCTTTCCCGGTCAGCTGTTTGTATTCGTTCACAATCTCGCACACGGCATTAAGTCGGTCGATTGAGGTCAGATGTAAATCCGTAAGCGCCTGCTCAATCTCCCACATCCAGCATTCGACGGCCCGCTCAACGCCAACCGACATCTCACTGGCGATCACATCCACCAGATCTGTTGGGATTGCTGTAGTAGCCAAGAAATTACCCGCCTTTCTTAATCCATAGAACAAACCTCACTCAGGAGGAGGGAAACCCCTCGTTCCCTCCTCCCACGCCTACGATTACTGATTCGGCGTTGCTTCCGAGTGAGCTCCTTGTTCGCGCTGCTGCATATGTTGCTCGAACCGCTGCTCGCGTTTGCTTATGTACTGAGCCAGCTTGGTTTTCTGGTCCGGGGTCAGAACCTGGTAAGCCTCGTTAGCGATACGCGCGTGTTGTACCTCAAGTTGCGCGTGAACCTGTGCTCCCTGGGTTGCAATCGCTTGCGCCTTGGACTCGTCGAAGGTGCCGCTCTGGATGAGCTGCATCATTTGCTGATGGGTCTGCATCTCCTGCTTGAACAAAGGTTCCAGCGCGGGTTTTTCCTTAGCGACGATCTGCTTCATCTGCGTCTGTTGCGCATCGGTCAAATCCAGATAATCGGTGAAGAAACCCAACATGCCCCCGCCAAAGAAATCACCGCCACCGCGCGGTCCGCCGTGGGGTTGTGCTATCGCGATTCCCGCTGCCAGCACAACAGCCAAAGCGGCAATCGAAATCTTGCTGCGAAATTTCATAACTTCTCCTGTGAGCATTCCCCGTCGATCGGAAAACCTCAATTTGCTTCTGATCATAGAAACACTTTTCAGTCCCGGGAGTGGTAAAGAGTCGGTCAACCGGAGTAAAGTTTTGTAAAGCGCGGTAACCGCTGGTTTGACAATTCTTTACCACCGTTACCGACGAGCCTAACTAAAATGAGTAAAGTGGATCGCATTCTGGTTATCGACGATGATGTGGAGTTGTGCAGCCTGGTGGGGGAGTATCTCGAACCCGAGGGCTTTCAGATCGAAGCGGTTCACGACGGCAATCGCGGTTTGGATCGTGCGCTGAGTGGAGATCACCTGCTGGTTGTGCTCGATGTCATGTTGCCCGGCATGAACGGCTTTGACGTGCTGCGGCGGATAAGGAATACGTCGCGCATTCCGGTCCTGCTGCTCACGGCACGCGGAGAAGACGTGGACAGAATTGTTGGCCTCGAAATCGGCGCTGACGATTATCTTCCCAAGCCTTTCAATCCCCGCGAACTGGTTGCGCGCATCCGCGCCATTCTGCGTCGAACGCAGGCCGGAGAAAAGAGCGGAGAAAGAGTAGACGACCAAATTCCCGAGGTCGTGCAGGTCGGCGATATTGAGCTCGATCCTGCCACTCGAATCGTTCGCCAGAATGGCAAGCCGATCGAACTGACGTCGGTCGAATTCAATCTGCTGCATGTCCTGCTGCGCGAGGCGGGACGCGTTGTCACCCGCGAGCACCTGGTGGATGCGGTGCTCAGCCGTAAGTTTTCTCCCTTTGACCGCAGCATCGACATGCACGTCAGCAAAGTTCGCAAGAAGCTGGGCGATTCCGACAACGGCAGTGACCATATCAAGACGGTGCGCGGCGTGGGCTATATCTTTGCTCATCCGCGCGACCATGCCAAGACTCCTGCAGCCAAGGTCGAGGAAGCATGAGAAGCCTGTTTCTCAAGATCTTTCTCTCCTACTGGCTTGCGCAAGCGCTCTTCCTCGTCTTGGCCATTATCGTGACTTTCGCCATGCGACCGTCCCGAGAGATTTCCAATCTGCAGGCGCAGGAGCCGAAGTTCCTGAATGAAGTTCTGCAGGCGTATCAAGCGGGCGGTGACGAGGGGGCGCGAAAGTATCTGAGGAATGTCCACGACAATCAGCACGTCCGGCTTTTCATTTTTGACGATCAGGGAAGCGAACTGCTCGGCCGCAAGCTGCCCGATTGGATCGAACATGGCAGGCGCGGCCAAATGCACTCCGCCGATTCATTCTGGGGACGTTTTGGCCCGGTTCAATTCCTGCGCCAGACCCTCACCGCCGACAACGGCCGCCGGTACATGCTGATCATCGACTTGCCGCCGGAGGAGCATCCGTTTTTCGGGCCGCATGGCGTGCCCGGGTTGGGCATCCTGATCGCCATTATCTCGTCGGGATTGGTGTGTTACATCCTGGCACGATACTTGACCTCGCCCATCGTGCAGCTTCGCGCCGCAACTCAGAAGCTGGCCTCGGGCGATCTTACTGCGCGCGCCGGCATGCCTGGGTCCCATCGGCATGACGAAATGGCGGAGCTTATGCGCGACTTCGATCGCATGGCCGAACGCCTGGAAAACCTGGTGAATGCCCAGAGCCGGTTGCTGACCGACATCTCGCACGAGCTGCGATCTCCGCTGGCACGTTTGAACGTCGCTTTGGAACTGGCCCGCCAGCGCAGCGGCTCCGACGCGCGCAGTGCGCTGGATCGCATCGATCGCGAAGCCAACCGCCTCAACGAGCTGATCCAGAAGCTGCTTACCATTGCCCGCCTCGAAGCTGGAGAAGAATCCATCGAGAAAGTCCCAGTCCACCTCGAGCAGATCATCCATGAAATTGCCAAGGATGCTGCGTTCGAAGCACAAAACCGCCATTGCGAAGTCGAGGCCACAATTGTGGATGATTGCGTGGTGATGGGAAGCCCGAGTCTGCTGCACAGCGCGATTGAAAACGTCGTGCGCAACGCCATTCGTTATACGCAAGAAGGTACCAGCGTAGAGGTCCGCCTGGAACAGGGCGTGGGGTTGCCGAACCTGGCGTTGCCGACGGCGGGAATCAAGAACGACGGCGTGGGCAAACCGGAGGCCGTGGTACGAGTGACCGACTCCGGTCCTGGGGTGCCTGAGGACGCGCTCGACAAACTGTTTCGCCCGTTCTACCGCATCGACGATGCCCGCGGGCGCCAGACCGGCGGCGTCGGCCTTGGCTTGGCCATTACGGATCGGGCTGTGCGTCTGCACGGCGGCACCATCAGAGTATCGAATCGACCGCAAGGCGGCTTGATGGTCGAGATTCGGCTGCCGCTCTCCGTAGTGAGCAGCATGGCTGAGCGGCCAACTGTCACTATCCTCTCGCGCGAACTCTAGTCAAAGTGTGGCGCGGGCGGCCTCGCCCGCGTGTTACCTTGCCTGCGCTTCTTTCCTGAAACGGGACTGAGTCTGCTGTTCAGTACAGGGAGACCCCCTCCCCCCTCTCCGTGTGCAAAATCTAGATAACAAATGGTTTATTTTGCGACTATGTGCTAAATCTTTGAGTTTACAGGAGTTACGCGCAAAATCTTGAGAGCATGAGGGTTACGGTTGCTATGCGGAAGAGTTAGCGCCCGTTTTGGAACTAGGTTTTGAGTTGGACGAGCATCAAATCGGTGGCCTTGCGCCGGGATGTTTAAGGACGATTTGGGCATTTCGAGACGCCGGGAGACGCGGATCCAGACTGGTATCTCACACCGCTGGCGCGGCGGACGAGTTGTCAAGGAGCCGGAGAAGCCCACTGCTGTTATCGAACAGCTAATGTAATCCTTTATATGTTAGCTGAGTTGAAATGCCAGGTCAACCGGAAAGGGCGAACGCTTCGAAGCCTCGACGACGTTAGACAAACCTCCGCCGAAGGAGTTGGTTCGTCGTTTGTGCTCGCTTTCCGCCAAATGTACACGACCGAAACCCAGGTTCTGCGGTGCCGGATCTGCTCTGCAACGTATCGAAACAACAAGTTGCGGGGTTACTGCGGTGGGCCACCTAAGTGCAACGATTAGACGGAGCGAGCATCCTTGCTCCTCTTTCAGGTCTCCTGAACTAAGTCAGTCCATCTGAAGTTCTCCCCTATCTTAGCGAATGACAACCTTAGGAGGTTGATAATGTTTTCACGCAACGTCTCTTTTCATCTGAAATCCAATATGCTTTCTGATTACACCCGCACCTTTGACAAGGACATTCTTCCCTTACTTCGCAAACAGAACGGCTTTGAGGGCGAAATTACGTTCTCCAATCCCGGCGGAGTCGATGTGACTGCCATCAGTCTGTGGGACAGCAAAACCAGCGCGGAAACTTACAACACCAATGCTTACCCCGAAGTGTTGAAGATGCTGGCAAGGTTTATCGACGGAACGCCTAAGGTTCAGACCTCGGACGTTGTCAATTCGACCTTCCACAAGACCGCCGTTGCCGTAGCAGCGTAGAACTACTGTGAACTTATGGGAAGGCGGAGTTAACTCCGTCTTCCCAGATTATTCGGTCCTGAAGGACCGCTCTTCCGTGTCACCTCCGAAATATCTCACTCAGCCTAGGCCGCTTTGCGCGGTGCTGGCTTGTTTCGATCGGAACTCTCTTCCTTGGTGAAAGAAAGATTTGGGCTGCCGGTCCGCTCCCGCATTTTCCGTCTTCTCCACCTGCCGAAGACAGGGACCATCGTGCCTAAAACGATCACCAGCACGGCAACGAAAATCAAGAGAAACAGAGACCCACTCTTATGAGTCACGGTGGGTACAGTGGCGGTGGCAGCCGGTGGGCTGACAGTCTCCGAGGACGCGTTAGTAGTGGCAGCGGGTGTTGTGGTGTCCGCAGCGGCTGGGATGATCGTATCCGAGGACGGGCTGGCCGTCGCAGGCGGTACAGTGGCGGCTGCAGTTTCTGTTGCCGGAACGTTGCGAGGACGAGTTGACCGTCGCGCCGGTTGAGCAGCGTCCGCAGGGGGCGCGGTGACAGTCGCAGCCGGTGCAGCGGCGGGTGTGCTGACAGTGGCAGCCGGTGCGCTAGCGTCCGCAGTGGGTGTGCTGGCAGTCGCAGGCGGTGCGCTAGCGTCCGTAGTGGGTGTGCCAGTCGCGGCGGTGCGCTGGCGTCCGCATGGGTGTGCTGGCAGTCGCTGGCGGTGCGCTAGCGTCCGCAGTGGGTGTGCTGGCAGTCGCTGGCGGTGCGGTAGCGTCCGCAGCGGGTGTGCTGGCAGTCGCTGGCGGTGCGCTAGCGTCCGCAGTGGGTGTGCTCGCAGTCGCAGCCGGTGCAGTGGCCGCGGCGGCGGGTGGGATGACAGTCTCCGAGGACGGGTTGGCAGTCGCAACCGGTGCAACAGCGGCTGCGGCACAGTGGTCAGAGATCATGTTCAGTTCGGTGACGGCAAAGCTGTTATCAGCGGCGCCGGAATTTGCGGCCCCACTTGCTTTGTGCCCTATGAGTTTTACGTCATGGCCCAGATGTGACTTGAGATCAACACTGCTGGTGGTGATCTTGAAAATCTGATGAGTGCCATCTTCCGCAACTGTGTAGTTGCCATCAGATCCTCCCAGGCAGCCTTGAACGTTGGACTGGTCGGCATTGCTGCCAGCGTCCGGAGTTTGCGCAAAACCCAGCGTCACCAGCAGGCCCGATACAACCATCAGAAGAAACACTTTTTTCATGGAACCCTCCTAGGATTCTCGCCTTGCGGCGGTCTGAGGTTTCACTTGGGATTTGATTTTGCTGTTGGTCCTTACGCAGAACACTCGACGCGTTGTGCAACGGCTGAATTTTCCGGCCGGGGAACCTGGAGCATCCAGAGTGGAACAGCAGAAACAGTATCTGATATGGATTTGAATGTCTGAGCACAATCGCTCACATTCGAAGGAACAGAAGTGACGGAATAAAAGGTAGGGCGGACGAGCGATCCAATTCCCGCCAGACGTTCGCCAATCAGTCGAGTGGCCGAAACTTGTGTGGCCCGCTGAAGCGGACTCGGTTTGATCCGCTTTTCGTTCCAGGCACTGCCGTGCCGGGCTTTCAGATTGCGCTGCTACGCGGGTGGAGCAGAGTTTGTCCAACTGTCAAGTCTTCTATCTAGTTTCGTAACAGTTTCAGTACGGCACGGGTGCACAGGGGCAGTGGAGATCGAATGCGAGTAGGCCGCGAGAACGCGGGAGACTGCGTCCAGCCGCACTGCCTAGTAAAGCCAAACGGCGGGTCCACCCGCCGTCATGATGCCAAGAGGGGTTTTGAGTGTAACCGCCTGTGGGTGTTGAAAAACTCCATTTTCCCCAAAACAGCCAAAATTCCGGGGGTTCAAAATGTCTAGGAAAACGAGAACGTCGTTTGTAGGGCATCCTAGCGCAAAGTTTTTTCGAGCATTTTCTAGTGAGTGAGTTTTTCAACAGCCACGCCTGTTAACAACAGTCTTCGATGTCGGCGTATAATCCATCGCCATCCAGAGGTTGTCAGGGCTGACGTTGAACTGTTGGCTCATCACTCACACCAAGAAATCCCAACCTGTTCAAAAGGAGGCCACCATGACCGAAATCAGTACAACAAAAAAGGGCAGCAAGCAGGCAGACGACAATACAATTCGTCCGTTTCCTAATGTGAATGTTGCAGAGGCGGACTTAACTGAATTGCGCAGGCGCATCGACAACACACGGTGGCCGGAACGAGAAACGGTCACAGATGCAACCCAAGGCGTGCAGCTCGCGACCACTGAAGCACTCGCTCGCTATTGGGCGACAGAGTACGACTGGCGCAAGATCGAGGCAAAACTCAACGCCCTGCCGCAATTCATCACCGAGATCGATGGGCTCTATCAATGTCCGCGCAATTGGGCAGAAAGCGCGTATCCCAAACTGATCCATTACAACAAGCTCCCCAAGGGCGGGCACTTTGCGGCCTGGGAACAGCCGAAGCTCTTTTCAGAAGAGGTTCGCGCGGGCTTCCGGTCCCTGCGATCCAGGACGGCGAACTTGGCAGCCTGATCTGACACGACTGACGGCCAAATCTCCGCCACAGCAACAGGAGAGCTTCGATCTTCCCAGCTCTCCTGTTTTGACGAAGCAAAATTGGGCACACGCCATATCCCATTTATGACGGTCGTCGTAGTTAACGGCCCAGCCGTCCAGGAGGAAATCATGAAACTCGCAGGCAAGAAGGCTCTCATCACCGGCGGAAACAGCGGCATCGGCCTGGCCACTGCCCGCCTTTTCGTTGCAGAAGGCGCGGAAGTCGCAATTACGGGTCGCGATCAACAGACACTGGATGAAGCGGTCGCCGAGCTGGGATCGAAGGCGCACGGCTATCGCGCCGACGTTACGGTGGCGGAGGACCGCAAGAAGCTTTTCGCTGAACTCGCCAAAGACTTTGGCAAACTTGACATCGTCTTCGCCAATGCAGGCATTTCTGGCAGTACGCCGACTGGCACGACCGACGAAGCCATCTTCGAGAAGGTAGTCCACACCAACCTCAACGGTGCTTTCTTTACCGTCAATTCAGCCGCTCCTCTCATGAATGACAACGGCAGCATCATCTTCAACGGATCGGTGCAAAGTTATCTCGGTCAACCAGGCTTGGCTGCCTACGCTGCCACGAAAGGCGGACTCGTCTCGATGGCGCGATCCATCGCCGCAGACCTTGCACCGCGCAAAATTCGCGTGAACGTGGTGGCCCCTGGAGCGACGAAAACTCCCATCTGGAAGCGCGGGCCACGCGCCAATGCCACGGCAGAGGAATCCGCAAAAGTTTCCGACTTCTTCTCTTCCACGGTTCCACTTGCCCGTTGGGGCGAGCCGGAAGATCTGGCCAAGGCTGTGCTTTTTCTTGCCTCGGACGATTCGTCGTACATCAACGCGGTCGAGCTGGTGGTGGATGGCGGCCTGACGGGTGCTCCCTTCGGAGCTGCCGTTCTTCGCGGCTGACGCGGAAGGCAGCCCATCGAAGGCCGGCTCGGGACAAGGGAGGCAGACATGAAACCCTGGAAAGTAGTTTCGCTAATTCTGGTTGTTCTTGCGGTTGCGGCCGCGGTTTACGGGCTGATTCTCGTGCGACACGGCTTCAGCGCACTAGCGACACCATCAGCGGTTGAGGAATTCGCGGCCACAACGGCACGCAAATTGGCCGTGCCATCCGCGTATCGCCAACTTCGCAATCCCATCCCGCCTTCAACGGAGAACATTCGGGGAGGCATGGAGCATTTCGCCTTTCATTGCTCCCCGTGCCATTCGAATGACGGAGGGGGCCAGACGGTATATGGCAAGGGCTTCTATCCGAAACCGCCCGACTTGCGCGCAGCCGGGACGCAGAACAAGAGCGACGGCGAGCTCTACTACACAATTGAAAATGGAGTTCGTTTGAGCGGCATGCCAGCCTTCAGCGGAACGCACACCGTCCCGCAAACCTGGCGCCTGGTTTTGTTTATCCGGCACTTGCCGCAGATCACCCCCGAGGAACTCAATGAGATGAAGGGGTGGGACTCGAAGATGGAGGCGGATCCATCGCATTTCTGAAGGGCGGGGAACCGCCCCAGAAACACGACACCACTAAAAGAAGAGCGAGTCTCCTCAATTGTTGAAACATCGCCATTACACTCATCATCCCCCAAGCCCCTGGACCCAAGGGTGGCTGCATTTTGATTGCCTCTATAGCTATCCCACCGCCTTTATTGACTTGCTGGTTTCGGCGACGTAAGATTCGCCACGAATGATCGGCGAAACCATCTCGCACTACCGCATTATCCAGAAGCTCGGGCGCGGCGGGATGGGCGAGGTCTATCTGGCTGAGGACGAGCGGCTGGGCCGCAAAGTGGCGATCAAGTTCCTCCCACCAGAAGTCGCTACCAATGAGAACGCCAGGCAACGCCTGCTGAGAGAGGCGCAGACCGCGGCCACTCTTGATCACCCCAATATTTGCGCTATCTATGAGGTCGGCCAGGAGGGCGGCTACAGCTTTATCGTGCTTCAGTACATCGAAGGCGAAACCTTGGCTGCGCGGATCAAGCGCCACTTGCCAGAATTGCGCGAGGCGCTCGCGGTTGCGGCACAGGTTGCCGATGCCCTGAACGAAGCCCACGCGCGCGGCATCATTCATCGCGATATTAAGCCGGAAAACATCATGCTCACAACGCGCGGACAAGTGAAGGTGCTCGACTTTGGGCTGGCCAAAGTGCTGCGCAATCCGGGCCTTGCCGAACCCGACGCAGAAACTGGGACGCTGTTGAGCATGCCGGGAATGGTGCTGGGCACAGTACCTTACATGTCTCCCGAGCAGGTGCGCGGCGAGGAGTTAGATTGTCGCAGCGACATCTTCAGCTTCGGTGCCGTGCTTTATGAATTGCTGAGCGGACGGCGGCCCTTCGAGGCCAAGAGTACGGCAGAGGTGATCTCTGCGATACTGACTAAGGACCCGCCCCCGATCAATCGCTCCAGCATCGGCCATAGCGGCGGCGCTGAAGAGCGGCTGATACGGAAATGCATTGAGAAAGACGCGGCGCAGCGCTATCAGACAATGGGCGATCTGATTTCTGATCTGGCGCAAATCCGCCGCGAATACGAGAACGGACAGGTTCGTCCGGCGCCTGAGGGTTTAAAGGCAGTCACCGGTTCCGAGGGAAGATGGCGGAGGCTTCGCGTTTCAAGGCTGGGGCTGGTTCTGACGGCGCTCGCGCTAGTGGTGGCGGCGGCTGTATACACATTGTCATTTCGAACACCAAAGCCTACATCTGCGTCGGGCGTCAAGTCCGCCAATCCCGCGGCCTACGACGCCTACATGCGCGGCAAGGTGAATGTCAGCAGCGAGAATCCTGAGAATAATGAAGCTGCGATCAAACTGTTCCAAGAGGCCATCGCGGCTGATCCGAGCTTCGCGGCCGCCTATGCCGAACTAGCTCGCGCTTACTCCATAAAAGCGCGCCTCTTCGCGCCCGGCGCCGACAAGAAAAAGTTGAATGAGGAAGCTGAAGTCGATGTGGATAAGGCGCTCGCGCTCGATCCCAATCTCGCCGAGGGTTATTTTGCCCGTGGTCTAATCTTGTGGACACCTTACAATCGCTTCCCTCATGAACAGGCAGTTTACTCCTACAAGCGGGCAATCGAACTGAACCCCAATTTCGATGAGGCGCATCACCAACTGGGATACGTCTATCTTCACATTGGCTTGCTCGACCAGGGCTGGCGAGAGCTTGAAACGGCATTAGCGATCAATCCGGGCAACACTCTGGCGAGATTTCGCCTGGGCCAAATCGAGATGTGCCGGGCTAAGTACGAAGAGGCCTTTCAGATCTTCGACACTACCCCGCTCGAAAAAAATCCTATCGTAGCTGCTTACAAAGCCAACTCTTTATTCCGGCTGGGCCGGACTGAAGAAGCGTCGGCGTTAATTGAGCAGCTACTCAAAGATTATCCGAGAGACGAGGGCGGACAGGTCATAAGCCTGAAAGCCATGATGCTGGCGCAGGCTGGTAAGCAAGGAGAAGCGGAAGCCGCCATCCAGCACGCGATTGATATCGGCCGTGGATATATTCACTTTCATCACACGTCTTACAACATTGCTTCTGCCTATGCGCTGATGAAACAGCCTGAGCCGGCAATGAAATGGTTGCAAGTGACGGCAGAGGAGGGCTTCCCGAACTACCCTCTGTTTGAAGGTGACGCTAACCTGGACAACCTGAGAAAGGATCCCCGTTTTATTTCATTTATGGCGAATCAGAAGCAACAGTGGGAGCGCTTCAACAACACATTGTGACTGAAGGAGAGGGTCGGTGCCGATGGACGCCTGTCCCGTACGGCGCTGAGAGAGGCTGACCGACGGGAAGTTATCTGCAGTGACGGGGGCTCAGGTTCTCCTAGTGGGGGATGCGGTCTGCAAGGCTGGACACGAATTTCGGTCCGTGGCCCCTCAACATTTGCCGGATGCCAGGGCCAAACTCGTGCAGGAGGTTGATGCCCGCATCGCTGCCAATGGTTGAACCAACATTGTTGAAGGTCGCCGAAGTGGATCGCGCCCAGTATGGACGGTAAGCACTCTCGACCGTGACCGAAGTCAGCATCCCGAGGAAATACGAAGTGTTCAGTTTTCCCTTTCCGGAGTCGTCATGGGTAATGAAAATGCGCGAAGCGGCGTAGGTGGCGCGGCCCATAAAGCTGCCGCTGGTCGAAGGGTGATAACGCAAAATCCGCTTGCCCAACGACGGGTACAGATATTTATCAAAAATGCTGGAATTGCTTGGAGCGAAGGCCGCTTCATAGGAGGCGGTTAGGTTCCGCGGCCCGGGAGTGGCACGTCCCGGTTCTGGTTCGCGCACTATGTCCGCGTTGATGCCTACCGCGCCAAGAATGGAAGGCGAGCGTGCTTCATGGACGAACGGGTGAAATCTGTCTGTTTGTGTTGCAGGCTGTCCCGACGGGGCATCAGGCAGGAATCTCCAGGTAGGCATCTCCTGGGGTCGCACCTCGGGTGAGTTTGAGCCCTTCTCCTGAAGCAGATCAACTGGAGGGCGGGCAGTCTGGCACCAGGCCCCGCAAGCGGACAACACAAAAAGGGAAATTATTTGGACTGGTGCAATTCGCTTCACTAGCTGGGTCCCGCAAAACGGCAAGCGACTTTCCGGCTTGTCGACGATTCGGCTCGAAGCACACCTGGACGGTAGCACTTCAAGTGCCATTGGCCTGAGCAAGAGTGCTCACCTCCAGGAGGCAGAGGCTCGTTCCTGACGTCCGCGCCGGTTGCCCGACCTATCGGGATTGAGGGCCGGAGGGTTGTTCGCCTTGCGCCTGTCGCTCAAAGTAGAAGGCTACGCCGAGGGCCAGGATGAGGGCGGCCATCCCGAACATGGTCAGGCCAGAAAGGCTGGAGGGTTCGACGATGATGACTTTTCTCGCCATCGCGATCAGGGCCACTTCAAGGATTACCCGAACGTGAATGACATCTTTCTTAACGTATGCCTTCAGCGTATCCAGTAACTCGACGCCGATCAGGACCAGCAGGAAAAACGCGAAGATATCGAGCAGGCCTTGCACTGGGATAAGGAACCTTGGCGGTTGCCAGATCTCTTCGGCAATGAGAAAACCGAGATGCGCGGTGGAGAGCACCACAACGAGGATCAGAAGAAACGCAAGCACTACAGCTACCAGCTTTTGGACCTTGGTCAGCAGAGTTTCCATGTCGTTTCCATCCGGGAATGCGGCTAAGGGCGCGATGATGCTTACACGGCTACGGGAAAATTTCAACCCAGCAATTGGGCGCGGAGCGCTTATGACTACCAGCGTTAATTGGCACCTCCTACGCGGCGGTTGACCTACGCCCCGGCGCGGCCTAACATAGCGGCGAATGGCCGCTTCGCCCATAATCGGTCAGACCGTTTCCCACTATCGCATTCTGGGAAAAATTGGTGGTGGTGGAATGGGCGTTGTATACGAGGCGGAAGATGTGCGCCTTGGCCGCCGCGTTGCCTTGAAGTTTGTTCCCGACAATCTACTAGGCGACCGTAAGTCTTTGGATCGTTTCGAGCGCGAGGCGCGGGCGGCTTCGCGGTTGAATCACCCCAACGTCTGCACTATTCACGACATCGAGGATAACGGCGGCCATCCCTTCATCGTGATGGAGAAGCTTGAAGGGGAGAGTTTGAAGCAGCGCATTCACGGAAAGCCTCTGGAGTTCGAGGAACTCCTAGACATTGCGGTGCAAGTGGCAGAGGCGCTGGAGGCATTTCACGCCAAGGGCATTATTCATCGCGACATCAAACCGGCAAACCTTTTTCTCACCCATACCGGGCAGGTGAAGATTCTGGATTTTGGATTGGCCAAGTTATCGCGGGACCAGGGAGTGGCGGCGAGCGAGGACACGCCGTACGAGGATTCGCTAACCGCGATCGGAGTGGTTCCGGGCACGGCGGTTTATATGTCGCCGGAACAGGCGCGCAGCGAAGAACTTGATCCGAGGAGTGATTTGTTTTCCTTTGGCGTGGTGCTCTACGAAATGGCTACCGGTAAGAAGCCCTTTCAGGGAGCGAATGTGGTGACCACGCTGGATGCGATGCTGCATCGAAAGCCAGTCCCGCCGCGGACGCTGAATCCCGCCCTGCCGCCGCAGATCGAGGGCATCATCGGCAAGTCGATGGAAAAAGATCGGGACAAGCGCTACGCCAGCGCGGCCCAGATGAAAACCGATCTGCAGCGATTGAAGAGACAGACAGAATCGGGAGCGGTGAAGACGGGTTCCCGGGAAGCACCGCTGCGCATTGCCACAAATGCATTTCAGACTTCCAGCGCTTGGCAGAAATACCTGCTGCTGGGGTTGTCCGGCCTGTTGATTGCTGTGCTGGCGGCTTTGGGCGCATGGTGGTTCAAGCATCGGGCTGCCGGCGCGAACGCTGGGGGAAATGCCATCGCGGTGTTGCCACTACAGAACATGAACGGTGACTTCAGCGTGGATTATCTACGCTTCGCGCTGGCTGACGAAATTTCCAATGTGCTGACCCACAGCCGGACGCTGGACGTGCGTCCTTCAGGAGTGACGCGGAAATACGTGAGTGCAGATGTTGATCCGCAAAAAGTCGGGTACGAACTGCATGTGGGCAGTGTCTTGACTGGGCACTTTTTGCGGCAGGGAGAGAATCTGCTTGTGACCTTGGAAGATACCGAAACCAAGAGCAACAAGATGTTGTGGCAGACGAATTTCACGGCGTCCAGCGAAGATCTGATTGCATTGCAGGCGCAGCTGGCCAACCAGATCCGGCGGGGATTGCTGCCGATTCTCGGAGCGGCTGGCAGCTTTTTGGATACCAGTAGTCGTCCCAAGAGCCAGGAGGCCTACGATCTTTATCTGCACAGTCTGGCGCTGCCTCACGACGCCGGACCGAATAAGGATGCAATCGCGGTGCTGCAACATGTGGTGGAAGTGGATCCGAGCTACGCTCCCGCGTGGGAGGAACTTGGGGTGCGTGCTTACTATGACGCCGACTACTCGAACGGCGGCGAAAAAATGTTCCAGCTTTCCAACACGGCTTCGGAGCGGGCGCTGGCGCTCGATCCCAATCGGATCGTGGCCGCGGGACAGTTGATCACAAACCGGGTGGAGCGAGGCGAGTTAACCAAGGCTTACGTGGCGGCGCAGGCTTTGCTCAAGAGCCGGCCGGAGAGTGGCCAGACACACTTTACTATGGCCTTTGTTCTGCGCTATGCCGGGATGCAGGAGGAATCAGCGCGGGAGTGTGAAAGCGCGTTGGCGTTGTCTCCTGGGAACTACCAGTTCCGATCTTGTGCGTGGGCGTTTATGGAGTTGGGGCAAACGCAGCGGGCGATGGATTTTGTTCGCCTGGATGCGGGCTCGGAATGGGCTGCCTCGGCAGCGATGTCGGTTCTGCTGCGCGAGGGAAAGTTGGCGCAGGCGCGTGACGACGTGAAGAAAGTGTCGCCCGCGGCACATTATCATCGCGATCTGCTGGAGGCGTGCCTGGGGATGCGGCCTCCTACTGAATTGGACAGAGTGACCGCCTTCGTGGAGGCTTCGGTACTGTCGGAACCTGATCCTGAGCGCTGGTATTATGAGGGAGCGATTATGGCCTTCTGCGGAAAGCCTGACATTGCTCTTCATATGATTAAGGCCGCGGTTGACCAGAATTACTGCTCCTATTCGGCTTTGCTGGCTGATCCGTTGCTGGCGCAGTTGCGCAGCAGCAAGGAGTTCGATGCGGTGCTGACCGCGGCTCACCAGTGCCAGGAAAGTGTGCGCAACCCGCAGGGGCAGTGAATCCGGTAGGTTCGTGCCAATCAGCTGATGACTAAGATACTGCGCCAGGAAAAATATTGGCTCCGGTCCGCGAGAAAAACAATCCATTATCTATGACAGACGACGACCGTGGGGTCTGGCACCAGCGAGTTCGGCCCGGCTCGCCGCAATTTTTTCTGATCCTTCTTCCAATTCTGCTGCTGACTGTCGCTTGGGTTGCGCAGGTCACGCCCACGCCAGCCAGTTCAGCACCTCCGCGATTTGTTGATCCGTTGCCTCAGGACACGGGGGCGGCTGGGTTGCAGGAAACGCTGCTGCGGTTGCAGACGACCGCGCGCCTGATGCAAACCGTGGCCCACCCCGACGACGAAGACGGTGGCATGCTGACGCTGGAGTCGCGCGGGAAAGGTGCGACGGTTTTGCTGCTGACTTTGAACCGCGGCGAGGGCGGACAAAACAAGATCGGCAGTAATCTGTTCGATGTGCTGGGGGTTTTGCGGACGTTGGAGTTGCTGGGAGCAGACCGGTATTACGGAGTGGAGCAACGCTTCACTCGAGTTGCCGATTTCGGTTTTTCCAAGAATGCCGACGAAACCTTTCAGAAGTGGCAAGGTCACGATATTCCGCTGGGGGACATGGTACGGGTGATTCGCACCTTCCGGCCCGACGTTTTGGTTGCGCGCTTTTCCGGGACGGACCGTGACGGGCATGGTCACCATCAGGCCTCTTCAATTCTTACGCGTGAGGCGTTTCGCGCAGCGGCTGACCCGAATCGATTTCCGGAGCAGATCAAGGAAGGTCTGCTGCCGTGGCAGGCGAAGAAATTTTACATCGGAAACGTGTGTGGATTTGGGGCGCAAACTTGTCCGGCGGAGAACTATACCGTCAGGTTGAACACCGGAGAGCCGAATCCCAGGCTGGGCATGTCATACGCCCAGTTTGCCGTGGAGGGATTGCATCATCAGCTTTCGCAGGGTGTGGGAGTGTTTTCGGTGGATCCCGGACCTCGTTACACGTATTACAAGCTGGTGGATTCGATTTTGCCGGCGACGACGGATAAAGACGGTCACGAGCAGGATTTCTTTGACGGGATTGATACGAGTCTGCCGGGGCTGGCGTTGCGATTGGGAGCGGAAGAGTCGAAAGTGCCGTGGCTACGGCCGGGACTGGTTGAAATTGCAAACCATATCCAGGATGCAAGCCGGCGGAGCGAGAAAGAAATGAGCGGGGCAGCGGGACCGCTGCTTGTCGTATTGCAACAGTTGGACGCACTTCTTAGCCGCGTGGACAGCAGTCCGATAGGCTCGCCGCTAAAGGAGGATTTGGTCGCGAGACTTCGCGAGAAAGAGCAACAGACGCAAAAAGCCATCAACCTGGCGATGGACATTTCAGTGGAGGCAACCGTCGCTCCTCCGCAAGATCTGGGCGCAGGGCTGCCGAAAGAGGAGGACGCACTAACCGCTGTGTCGCCTGGCCAGAAATTTCTGGTGAGGGTGAAGTTTCACAATGGCTCAAAATACAAATTGGTTCTTGATCGAGTGCGGTTCGATGCTCCGAAAGGGTGGGCCACGCAGGTTGATGAAGAAGCAGTGCTGGTCGTGGCCCCGGGGAAGGATCAGTATGCGAACTTCGTGGTGCAGATTCCCGCAGAGGCTGCTTACGAGCGTGTTTACACGCGTCCCTACTGGCATCGCGATGATCCGGAAACCGAAAGCATCAATACGATTGATGATGAGCGATACGTTACCTTGCCTTTTCCGCCGCCTCCGTTCCATGCCACGGTCGAATATCACACACATCGGTCGGCGCTCGACTTGGGTGTTTTCGGCGGGGAACATAAGCTAGGAGGATCGGACGGGCCGAAGACGGAGATATCGTCTCCGGTGGTCGCGCCGTTTGTGGACGACAAAGGTGTGGAGCGGAAGCGAAACCTCGCGATCGTTCCCGCGTTTTCCGTGATGCTCGAACCTGGGCAGCAGGTGATTCCTACCGAACACAAAGGCGAATTTCGAGTGAAGGTTGGGGTTTCGAGCAATTTGTCCGGGGCTAGTAAGGGGACCTTGCATCTGGAAGTTCCTGCTGGCTGGAACGCAGAGCCTGCAAAAGAATCTATGGAGTTTCACAAGCGCGGCGAAAAGCAAGAGGTCGAGTTCAAAATATCTCCGGCCAGCCTGAAGGAAGGACGAGCGGAAATCCGTGCGGTTCTCGAGTCGGGTGGGATGAATTACAGCGAGGGTTACAGCCTGGTCACACGGGAGGATCTCGACAGCTTTTACTACTACCAGCCGGCGCTGCAGCGCATCAGCATTGTAGACGTGAAAGTGCCTAAGGGCCTGAAGGTCGGCTACATCATGGGCGCGGGCGATGATATCCCGACCGTGCTCGAACAGATCGGAATGACAGGTTACGTTGATTCCGGCGGAGAAACTTGCAGGCGAGGATCTGAGCCAGTACCAGACAATTGTGCTCGGAATCCGCGCTTACGATACGCAAAAGGATCTCGCGGCCAACAATAAAAAGCTGCTGGAGTTTGTCTACAACGGCGGAACGCTCGTGGCGCAGTACAACACCGGCGTGGCTGATTTCAACAAGGGAAACTTCACGCCTTACCCTGCGCAACTTAGCCGGGCTCGGGTTTCGGTTGAAGAGGCTCCGGTCGAAATTCTGGCGCCGGGGGATGGCGTCTTTCGCTATCCCAACCAAATTACTGAGCACGATTTCGACGGATGGGTGCAGGAACGTGGGTTGTATTTCATGGATCAGTGGGACGCGAACTTCAAGCCGCTGCTGGCTTCCAATGACCCAGGGGAGTCGCCGCAGAAGGGCGGACTGTTGCGTGCGCAGTATGGCAAGGGAACGTACATCTACACCGGATACGCTTTCTTTCGGCAATTGCCGGCGGGCGTTCCGGGAGCGATCCGGCTTTATGTGAACTTGTTGAGCGCTGGACATGAGAGCAACGGCAGTCAGTAATCGGAGAGCCTTTCAGAACGTAGTATTTGCTTCTTAGTCCCCAACCGGCTGCGGAAAAACTGAGATCGCAGTCCTCGGCGCGTGAAGGCGCTACTGACTTGGAGGGTTACGGCATCGCTGAAGCGATGCCTTGATACGAATCCGCATTTGTCGGCGACCTGCCTGATGCAGACTTCCTCTCAGACCGATCAGAATTCTCCGCGGCTGATTCGCGGAGTGGGGCTGGGGAGCGCGACCGCGCTCAACATGATTGACATGATCGGCGTGGGGCCGTTCATCACCATCCCGCTGATGGTGAGCGCAATGGGTGGGCCACAGGCAATGCTCGGCTGGATTTTGGGCGCGATCTTTGCCATGTGCGATGGGCTGGTGTGGGCGGAACTGGGCGCGGCCATGCCGCAGTCGGGCGGTTCGTACGGTTACTTGCGCGAGATTTACGGGCCGAACCGTCTCGGCCGGCTGATCTCGTTTCTTTTTGTCTGGCAGCTTTCCTTCAGTGCGCCGCTGTCGATCGCGTCGGGATCCATTGGGCTTGCTGGGTACGCATCCTATTTGTGGCCCGGACTGGAAACGCAATTCATCGCTCGCCATTGGAGCGTGCCTTTGCCGCTGTTGGGCAGGTTGCAACTGCACTGGCTGGTCTCGGGAGCAACCTTTGTCGCGATCGGCGTGGTTGCGCTGGCGATGGTGCTTCTGTACCGGAAGATCACGAGCATTGGATGGATTTCAAAGCTGCTGCTGGCAGGCGTGATCGGAACCATGTTCTGGATCATCATCGCCGGGCATTATCCATTTCGATGCTTCCCGGGCGTTCAGTTTTCCTCCGGGCGCGTTTACCCTTTCGCGCAATTTCTTCCTGGGATTGGGCTCGGCAATGCTAGTGGCTACTTATGATTACTGGGGTTATTACAATGTCGCGTTCCTGGGCGATGAAGTGAAGGAGCCGGGTAAAACAATCCCGCGGGCGATCCTGCTATCCATTTTTTTGGTGGCGTGTCTATATGTGGTGATGAACATCAGCATCCTGGGCGTGGTGCCGTGGCGTGAGATTCAGGCAGGTCAAGACAATCGCGGCTTGTATGTGGTGTCTATGTTCATGCAAAAGATTTACGGGCCGCGGGCTGCGAATCTCGCGACTGTCCTGGTCATGTGGACGGCGTTCGCTTCGGTGTTTTCGCTGATGCTGGGATACTCGCGCGTTCCGTATGCGGCCGCCCTCGACGGAAATTATTTCAAAGCGTTCGCCCGCGTGCATGCGGAGGGACGGTTTCCGTATGTGTCTCTGGTCGCGCTGGCGGTGGTCGCAGCGATGTTCTGTTTTCTGTCGTTGGCGGATGTGATCGCAGGTCTTGTGGTGATCCGGATTACGTTGCAATTCCTGGTGCAGGCGATCGGCGTGATTGTGTTGCGCATCCGGCGTCCCGACTTGCCGCGGCCGTTTCGCATGTGGCTCTACCCGTTGCCCGCATTGATTGCATCGGTCGGATTCTTGTTCGTGCTGATCTCGCGCACGAACTCACTAAGTCAAATTCGTTACGCTGGCCTGATCCTGATTAGTGGCGTGGCTATATATCTGCTGCGCGCATGGCGTCACGGGGAGTGGCCGTTTGAAAAGCGCACGGCGACGGAAAGGGTCGCGAACAACTGAGCATGGCTGAAGCGGTGAAAATATCGATGCCAGCGACTCTGCGGAGGTCCTCGAACGGCTCGGCGTGGGCTCCGTTGCGAGAGCCACTATTTCGCTCGCTCTGGGTCGCGGCGGTGATTTCTTATACCGGTACCTGGATGCAGAACGTCGGCGCGGGATGGTTGATGACGCAGCTTACTATGTCTCCGTTGATGGTGGGCCTGGTGCAAGCGGCGACGACCTTGCCGGTGTTTCTCGTCATTCTGCCAGCGGGCGCGCTCGCGGACATGGTAGACCGGCGGCGCTTCCTGCTGATCACGCAGGGTTGGATGGTGGCGGCCGCGGCGCTGCTGGGCATTTTCACGTTGTTGGGAAATGTGACGCCATGGATTCTGCTTGGCTTCACATTTGTGCTGGGGTTGGGCGCGGTGATGAATGATCCCGCGTGGCAGGCGATCACGCCGGAGATAGTTTCGGCCGCGCAGCATGCGCCTGCAGTGGCTTTGAACTCGGTGGGGTTCAATGTGGCTCGCGCAGTTGGTCCGGCCCTGGGCGGCATGGTGATCGCAATCGCTGGTTCGGGTGTAGCTTTTCTTTTGAATGCGGTTTCGTTTTTTGGAGTTATTTTCTTTTTGTATCGCTGGAAGCGCCCCCGCTTTGAGGATGTGGAAACCGGGCGCGTGAGCGATGCCATTCTCACCGGCCTGCGCTATGTACGCGGGGCTCCGGTTGTACGTTGCGTGCTGATCCGCACTGGGGCTTTCAGTTTGGCGGCAAGTTCTTTGTTGGCGTTGCTTCCCATCATTGCCCGTCCGCACGGAGCTACCGGCTACGGCTTGCTCCTCGGGTCATTCGGGCTGGGCGCGTTGGCGGGAGCGGCGGTGCTGCCCAGGTTACGAAGCACACTTTCTGTGGACGGTGTTGTAACCGTCGCCATCCTGGTGTTTGCCGCCATGACGTTTGCCGCGGGTCGAGTACAAACCTTCGGCTGGCTGGAACTAGTATTGTTCACCAGCGGAACCGCGTGGATTGGGATTCTGGCTTGTCTTAATGTCGCGGCGCAGACGATGTCGCCTTCATTTCTGCGGGCGCGGGCGCTATCCCTGTATCTGCTGGTGCTGCAGGGAGGGATGGCGATTGGGAGTGCGCTTTGGGGCATGCTGGCGAGCCGGGTTGGAATTCCAACCGCATTTTTATGGTCTGCAATCGCGCTTGTGGTTGGACTGGTGAGTGTGCGACGCTATCCGCTGACGTCGGAGGAGTTGCAGTACGCGCCGTCGGTGGTGCGAGACTAATCAGGTTCCGGTCCCCAATTCTCGATATTTTCAAGGAGATTTCTGATGAGGAAGATTCAGTGGCTGTTTGCGTGTGCACTGCTGTTGGCAACTAGCGGTTTCGCTGCGGCACAGGAGGCGAAACCGGCGGAACATCGCACTATCGCTCAAGTACTGGATCGCGGCGTGAGCGGGGTGGAGAAGCAATTCGTTTCGGCTGCGGACGCAATGCCCGAAGATAAATATTCCTTCGCCCCGACCAATGGCGAATTTAAGGGCGTGCGGACATTTGCCCAGCAGGTGAAGCACGTAGCCGCAGTCAACTACATGGTCGGGGCGGCCATTCTCGAAGAGAAGCCGCCGGTCGACGTGGGCAGCGAAAACGGCCCGGATTCGATGAAGACCAAGGCGGAGATTGTGAAATTCGTAGCGGACTCTTTTGCTTATGTTCACAAAGCTGTCGGAGTCATTAATGAAGGAAATCTTGTGAACGCCATCAAGAGTCCTTTCGGAGAGGGAACGACTACTCGGCTTGGTATGTCCAGTCTTGTGGTGGGGCATTGCTTTGATCATTATGGGCAGGTGGTCGAATATCTGCGCATGAATGGTATCGTTCCTCCGGCCAGCCGTTAGATTGCGAGCCGAGACTGACGGGGATATGACCCTGCCGATCATTCGTTTTCGCTTTCGCCGATCGTTACCGGGGGAATTCTCTATGGCACCAAAGTGCTATTTACATGTGTGAGCACGGCAAATACTCTCGGCTTTCCCCTTTTCGCTAAGAAAATTTGCAAGCAAACTAAGGCCTTGTGAAGAGTAGCTCGCAGTCCGAATGTACGGCAGGTCTGGCAGGCCTATGCGGTGGCAGGGAGAAGTAGATGAAGATTAAGAAGCATCACGCGCCAGATTTGTGTGCGGCGAACTCTACCCGGGAGTATGAGGTCCAGCACGAAATAGACAGTTTTCTTCGGGCCCTGCGTTCTTACCCGGACCGCTTCGCACGCGAACCTTATCTCAGTTTCCAGCAGCATCTCTCCAGCATTGTGACTGCAACTCAGCCGTCCCGCGCGGACGAATAGCCACGAGCTTAGCGCGGTTTTGTTTTTAGCGCATCCGTTGGCTCGCTCCTCGAGCGGTGATCTCGGTGGGAATCAATTCTGGGTTGAGTCCCTGCGCTTTCAGACATTCGCGGACCCGCGCCATAGTTTTGTGCAAACTCGATTTCGGGTCGAGAAAGATCAATACGGAAGGTCCAGCGCCACTCAACGCGCAGCCTAGTATTCCAGGAGTCCCAATTAGCTTCTGCAACGCGGGCAGCAGTGGGCACAGGGACGCACGATACGGTTGATGGATGCGATCTTCCAGGGCGGATACGAGCAGGTGTTTGTGCCCCTGAAGGAACGCCGCCAGCAGTAGCATCGAATTTTGAATGTTGGCCACGGCATCCGCGCGGGAATATTGTTGGGGCAGAACCCGGCGCGCATCCTCGGTAGAAAGACTTTCATTGGGGACGGCGAATAACAGCGGCCACCTTCCCTTGGGTTTTACGTGGGCCATTTCCATTTTGTTATTGGCGGAAATTCGTGCAATGGCTAGACCACCCATCCAACAGGCTGCCGCGTTATCGGGATGATGTTCGCGACGGGCCGCTTCGTAGACGATGCGGCTATCGCTCCAGCGCAACCGGCCGAAATGCACTGCCAAAGCGATTCCAGCCAGTCGCGCAGCCGCGGAGGATCCGCATCCCTTGCCAATGGGAATTTCGTTATCAATACGGAGCGCGAGCGGGTGAACCGGCTTTTTTCCCTCCTGCAACACCTCACGATAGGTATTGAGAATAAGATGGTTTTCGATTTGCGAGCAGATTGAGGGATCGCGGCCGTGTGCCTTGACCGAGAATTCATTTGCGGCCTTCGCCCGGAGTTTCAGGAACATTGAGAAAGCAAGAGCAGCGGCATCGAACGCGGGTCCCAGGTTCGCGGAGGTGGCGGGAAGGACAATCTCAAGGGACTGGAGTTTAGGCCGCTTTTTGCCAGTGCGATCAGTCATGCGTATGTTGCAGCGTCGGCATCTTGTCCTTGCTGGCGTGGGAGAGACGGCGGCGCTACTTAGCTGTGCGGCTTGCTACGTCTCCAGCCCGTTGTCTGCTTCTTTCAAGGTTCGAATGACCGCGTCCATGGTGGCATCAAGCACGATGGGTGCGCGCTGCTGCGGCCTAAGAATATCAGCTTGCTCTTCGTTTTCCGTCCCGGCAAACAGATCGCCGCGATGAAATTTCAAAGTGAACTCAGGATCTTTCAGCAAGTGGCCGGTCAAGATCAAGACGACGCTGTCTCCGGGCTTAACGAAACCTTCCTTCACCAGCTTTTTGAGTCCGGCAAAAGTCACGGCGGACGCGGGTTCGCAGCCAATGCCATCGGCGCCAATCTCGGCTTTGGCTAAAGCGATTTCAACTTCGCTGACTTGTTCGACAGCGCCACCAGTCGCCTGCAGCACCGCTACCGCTTTTTTCCACGATGCAGGATTGCCGATCCGAATGGCGCTCGCCGCAGTTTCAGCCTGCACGGAGATCAGTTTGGTGCCGCGGTTTTCGCGCATGGTGCGCACCAACGGATTGGCTCCTGCCGCCTGAATGATGGAGACTTTCGGCAAGCTTGAAATGAAACCGAGTTGCTTCATTTCGATGAACGCCTTCCCTAGCGCAGAGGAATTTCCCAGGTTTCCGCCCGGAACGATGATGTGGTTGGGGGGATGCCAATCGAATTGTTCCATCAGTTCGATGGCGGCAGTTTTCTGCCCTTCGAGGCGATACGGATTGACCGAGTTCAGCAGATAAACCGGCAACCGCTGCACAACCTCATTCAGCACACGCATGCAGTTATCGAAATCGGTTTTCAACTGGCAGGTCACCGCTCCATAATCGAGCGACTGAGAAAGTTTGCCCCACGAGACTTTGCCCTCCGGGATCAGAACCAGGCTGCGCATTCCGCCGCGCGCTGCATAGGCGGCCATGGAAGCGGAGGTGTTGCCGGTGGAGGCGCAGGCAACCCAACGAAATCCCTCGCGCCGCGCGACGGATGCGGCCACAGTCATTCCCGTGTCTTTGAACGATCCGGTGGGATTCATTCCCTGGTGCTTGGCATAAAGTTGCTGCATCCCAGCGATGCGGGCGCAGGAGGGCATTTCATAGAGCGGGGTGTTTCCCTCGCGCAGCGTAATGATCTGCTGCGAGTCCCCGAAGTTGGGCAGCAGTTCTCGGAAACGCCAGACGCCGCTTTCGTCGACTGGAATGGAGGAGGTGCGGCGTTGGCGCCACCGATCTCTGAGCGTGGCGACGTCGATTTGGGCTGAGTTCCAATCGGGATATACGATTTCCAGCAGATCGCCACAAGCGGCGCAGCGGAAATTCTGTTGCGCTTTCTGGCACACGACGCCGCAGCCGATGCATTGCAGTTGCGATGACTGAACGGGATTGCACTCGCGTGGACTGCGCTCGGTCGTCCGGATTGAGGTCAGCGGAATATTGTCCAGGGCAGTCTACTTCCCACCGCGCAAATATTTGTCGGTCTTGTTAATCCAGTCGGCGCGTGGCGGATTGAATACGTCCAGGTCGACGGTATCCTCCAGCGCTTCCGCTTTGTGCGGCATATGCGGAGGGATGGTGAGCACCTCGCCGGCATTTACTACGATTTCTTTGCCGTCGATCCAAAACTTCAATGCGCCTTCCAGAATGTAGGTAAGCTGCTCGTTGTGGTGGCTGTGCTCGGGTACGATGCATCCCTTTTTCAGCAGGACGCGTGCCAACATTATGTCGTGGCCCACGACGAACTGGCGTTGTAGCAGGGGATTCAGGTCTTCGAGTTGGACGGAACTCCATGGAATGTACTTGAGTTCGGCCTTTACAGCACTTCGCTTCGCTTCCTTTGGCTTCGTCCTCTTTGCAGCTTTCTGCAATGAAGCTTTCTTGGTTACGCGCTTTGCTTTTGCCGCCTTTCCCATCAGTGCACCTTTTCCGATTAGAGTCCGATTGCATCTACACCGCGATCGCGGGGCGAGTCTCGAGTAGCAATCTCACTAGCGCGCTGCGGCAATTCCTTGCCAAGCGGCAGAGACGCGCAGAATCCGCTCCACGGCCTCCCGCAATGTAGCGTTCG
The DNA here is from genome assembly GCA_963838765.1 of uncultured Acidobacteriota bacterium. Lineage (GTDB taxonomy): Bacteria > Acidobacteriota > Terriglobia > Terriglobales > Acidobacteriaceae > JABDBE01. The sequence continues at coordinate 65,734 of CAWISU010000060.1, forward strand.
AGGAGGCGAATGAGAAGCGGATGAAATCAGAACCAGCCTGCACAAATGCTGCCCCGGGGATGGCCGCAACGCCAGCCTCCTCCAGCATAATACGGCAGAGTTCTTCCGCGGTTATTCCTGTCTCTGCAACGTTCACCCACGCGTAGAACGCGCCTTCCGGCAGCGAGCACCGGAATCCGGGGACACGATTGAGGTCGCGAATAAACTGTTGGCGGCGATTGGCAAACTCGCGAACCATGCGCGGAGTTGCGCCCTCGCGATCCTTGAGTGCTTCGATGGCCGCATACTGGCTGAATTCCGCGACGCACGTATAACTATTGACCGCCAGCATCTGCAGCGCCGGGACGATTCGCGGCGGGGCAACCGTATATCCCAGCCGCCATCCGGTCATCGCAAAACTCTTGGAGAAACCGTCGATGATCAGCGTGCGCTCCGGCATCCCTGGATAATTCATCAGCGAGATGTATTGACCGCCGTAAATGATTCGGGCATAGATTTCGTCGGAGAGCACCAGCAGATCATGTTTTACGGCGAGTTCCGCCAGTCGCCGCTGCACTTCGTCGGTATAGACGGTGCCGGTCGGATTGCCAGGGGAGTTCGTGATCAGAATTTTGGTGCGAGGCGTGATCTTCGTCGCGATTTCGTCTGGATCCGGCTGAAGATGATTGTGTTCCGAAAGCTCAAATGGTACCGGAACGCCACCCAGGCCCAGAGTGATGGATGGATACCCGGGAAAACCCGGGTCGGGATACAACACTTCGTCTCCCGGATCAATGAGCGCCATCATCGCCATGAAGAGAGCAATTTTGCAGCCTGGTGCGATCACGATGTTATCCGCCGAGACCTTCAGATTGCGGGTGTTGTGAAGATAATTGGCAATTGCGTCTCGCAGGGCAGGAACGCCGGCTACCGCACAATAGCGGTCTTTGCCTTCGTCCAACGCACGTTTGAGTGCGTCGTTGACGGATGGTGCTGGGTGAAAGTCAGGCTCGCCAAGTTCGAGATGAATGATGGAACGGCCTTCCCGCTCCAGTTCCTTGGCGCGCGCATACACGGAGAGCGCGCCTTCACCGGTCATTACTTTCATTCGAGATGCTAACGGTCGCATGTTTTCCTTTTTGAGCAATGTATCGCACGCATATAAATCAATTCACGGACCGCACGGGCGACGACGCCCGCTGCTCACGAACTATAAACCCTTGTAGAGACCGCCATCAACGAGCACGGTCTGGCCTGTCACGTATGACGCGCGCTCGGAGGCCAGCCACACGATTGCGTCTGCGACCTCGCGGGGTTCTCCGAGACGCTTCAGAGGAGCGTCTGCACTCCATCCGTCGGAGATTTCTTTCTCACTCTTGCCTGAGGCTGCGGACCGGGCCTTGGCCAATTCTTTTAGACGATCGGTGGCGGTGTAGCCCGGTCCAACATTGTTTACGAGTATGCCATCTTTGCCGAATTCGTTGGCCAGACTTTTCACCAGGCCAACAACCGCGGCGCGTACTGCGTTCGAAAGTACGAGGTCCGCCACCGGTTGCTTGGTGGTGATGGAAGTAATGGTGATGATGCGCCCCCAGTGGTTACGCTGCATGTGGGGAATTACTTCGCGGGCGAAGTAAACCGTGCTGAGAAAGTTTGCGTCGACGGCCTTTCGCCATTCTTCTAAGGTGGCCGCAAGAAATCCTCTTGCGGGTGGGCCTCCGGCGTTGGTGACGCAAATGTCTACGCTGCCAAATTTCGAAGCTACCGCATCGACAAAACGATGCACCGCCTCGGCATCGGTCACGTCCAGAACCTGGGCGAACACTTCGCTGCTGTATTGTTTCTCGATGTGCTCGGCTGCTGCCTCCAGGGTATTAGGGTTGCGGGCGCACATCGCGACCCGGCATCCTTCGGCGGCGAAAGCCTCTGCAGTGGCGCGGCCAATGCCCTGGCTGGAGGCGGCTACGATCGCAACCCGACTCTTGAGACCAGTATCCATGGTGTTGGGATTATAAAGGTATCGGACCTGAATCGGTCGGAATGGCCGTGTGCGAAGCGCTTGCCGACTTCGCTCATGAACGATAGTCTTAATGGATTATTACAGGCAAACCGCGAGATCCGCGGGACGGAGTTCTCATGAAAAAGCATCAGCACCGGCCAGAGACTGAGGCTGTTCACGGTGGGACCGACCTCGACAAGAAGAACGGCCCCGTGACCACTCCCATCTACCAGACTTCAACTTTTGAGGTCACCGACAACGACCAGCAACTGCGGGCGACTCACACTGACATGTTTTACACCCGCTACGGAAACCCGACGAATACCGTGGTTGAGTCGGCGATCGCGGAGCTGGAAGGCGCTGACGCTGCTCTGCTGTTTGCTTCGGGCATGTCGGCAATTACTACTTCCATTCTTGCGCTGCTGAAAAGCGGCGATCATGTCGTGGCTCAGCGAGACATTTACGGCGGGGCCACGAAATTTTTCACCCAATGGCTTCCGAAGCTGGGCATCGAGACTACATTGGTCGATACCACCGAGTACGATCAGCATGCGCACGCCATCCGGCCCAACACTAAACTGCTGTACCTCGAGTCTCCGACCAATCCTACTGTGCGGATCGTCGATTTGCACAAGGCGGCTGCGTTGGCGAAGAAACATGATCTGATTACCATGATCGATAGCACCTTCGCTACGCCGATCAACCAGCGTCCGATGGAATTTGGCATTGATCTGGTCATGCACTCGGGAACAAAGTATTTTGGCGGGCACGCCGACCTGATCAGCGGCATTATTGCTGGCCGCAAGGATTTGATTGAGAGGATTCACGAAACCCGGACGACGTTGGGTGGGGTGATGGATCCGCACGCGGCGTGGTTGTTGCTGCGTGGTATTAAAACCCTCGCGGTCCGCGTGCAGCGCCAGAACGAGAATGCGATGCGCGTCGCGCAGTTTCTGGATCGACATTCCAAGGTCCGGCGCGTGCACTATCCCTTTCTCGATGGGCATCCGCAGCGGGCGGTGGCGATGGAGCAGATGCGCGGCGGCGGGGGCATTGTCAGCTTCGAAGTCGACGGTTCGGGCGAAGATGCACGGCGACTCACCGAATCGCTGCGCCTGTTCACCCTGGCTCCCAGCTTGGGCGGAGTGGATTCTCTGGTTTCCATACCTGTGCTTACTTCCCATGCGATGATTTCATCCGAACAGCGGCAGAAGATGGGAGTGACTGAGCAATTGATCCGGCTGTCGGTGGGAATCGAGAATGCCGATGACTTGATTGCTGACCTGGAGCACGCGTTAACCACCGTGAGTTCGCCTCGTCAGCATGCGGAGGTGGGGTGAGCAGCGCACCTTCTTCCACGGCTGAAGCCGTGCCCCTTCAAAGCTTCCGCAGCGCGAGAAGCGCTGGGATCCGGCATTCTGCAAAATCGAGCTTACACAAAAAACCTGGCCTCGGGGGAGGCCAGGCCGGAGGGCTACTCTGCAAAACTCCTCAGAAAATAAACTTTAGCGCCAGCTGCAGGATGCGTGGGTTGTGCGCTCCATTGGGCTGAAGCAGTCCGTTACCGAGGCAACTCGGATCGCCAGCCGAACTGCTCGCTCCGCCATAGCAGCCGACGGCGTTAGCGGTTGTGACTCCGGTGCCATTGGCGTTGTCTGCTGCTGAGCCGGCGTCGCCTCCTAGCCACGTGTACTCCCGATGATTGAACACATTGAATGCTTCAGCGCGGAATTCGAAGTATTTCGATTCGGTAACGGCGAAATGTTTCAGGAGCGCCATGTCAAAGTTCGTGCGCCAGGGATTGCGCAGAATGTTTCGCCCAGAGTTGCCGAAAGTGAGTCCTGTGGGTGCGGCGAACGCTGAAGGATTGAAGAGCAAGGGCGGGTTACCAGGTGGAAGCGCAGGTATTCCAGTGTTCGGATTACCTACGAGGTCGGGGTAGGAGCCCGCGGTTGCAAACGTGTTGGAAACTCCGGCGTTGTCGCTAGGAATGCTGGTGGGCGAGCCATTCACCGTGCTGCCGCAGGGACTGCAGCCCTGGTTATAAACGCTGAACGGTGTCCCGCTTTCAATGTCGGTAATGCCCGACCATTGCCACCCTCCCAGGAGCCGATTGGAGAGACCCTTGCTCTTGAAAAAGGGCAGATCATAAACATAGCCAATGGTAATGATGTGCCGCTCATCGAAGTTCGAGCTGGCCCGGTACGCGTTTAAGTTGTAGCTATCGACAAAGCCCGAGTCGTTCCAGTCGGAGGAGTCGTCGATGGAGTGGGCATAGGTATAAGAAGCGTTCAGCTGCAACCCGCCTATACTGTGGCGTAGAGAAGCCTGCAGCGCATTGTAGTTGGAAGATGCGGTTTGATCCTTCCGGGTGATGTTTCCGATCCCCGCGAATGGAAAAAATGGGGTCGCATTGTTGCCGCAAGCCACGAAAAGATTGACGGCTGCGCCTGAGGGAACGCCTCCCGGAGTTGTGGGAGCGCTGTAGGGAACGGGTGTGCCATAGGAAGTCACAGCGTTCGTGGGAACACCAAAAGCATCAAACGTTATGTTGGGCTGGCTATTGCCCGGTCCCCAACTGCAGTCGAAGGCCGTAATGAGTTGGCCCGGGGCATAAGGATTCTGGCCTGCCGAAACCGAGTGAATCTGGTTGTACTCATAGTCACGGGTCAGATGCACTCCGCCGCTGCCGACATATGACAGGGTGGCAACTGTGTTCTTGCCCATATCATGCTGCACATCGAGATGCCACTGCTGCATATAGGGCCAAGTGGCTTTGTTCGGAATGGAGACGAACGAGAGTGGAGGTGTTCCGCCGCCGAGGAGACTGGAATTCAGATTGGCATATCCTGCCACATTAAACACGCTGCTGGTCTGCGTGTTGATGTTGTACTGCTCGAGCGACTCGGTATTGGCCTCATTGCCGTTGGTGTGCTCGAAGAAGATGCCATAGCCACCGCGGATGGCCCACCGCCCGTTGCCGAATGGATCGTACGCAAAACCGAGCCGGGGTGCGGGGTTCCACCAGTGGTTGGTCATACATCCGGCCGGGACCCCTGGCGTGACGCCGCAATCCACCCAGCCGTTATAAGGGTTGCCGATCACCAGGCCTGTTGCTGGATCTACACTGCTGGCGCCGGGAACGTAGTGCGAGGGATCGAAATTCCACGCGAGATGATTCTTCTCTGAATAGGTTCCGAAGAAGCTGAAACGCAGCCCCAGATTCAGCGTCAGGCGCGAGGTGGCGTGCCAATCATCCTGAAAATAAGGCTCAAAGATGTTGTATTGCTCGTGCATTTTGAGCGCGGCTTGCTCCTGGGTGAACGTACTGATATTTCCCAGAAGCAGATCGGCAAAAGGGTTCCCCGTAGTAACCGTATTGCCAGTGTTGCTGAACTGCAACTGACCGTTCACGCCATACTGCGGCTGCGGGATTTCATTCTTGTGGGCCAGCACTACATAGATACCCATCTGCAGGTTATGCGGGCCAACGATCTTGGTGAGGTTATCGCGGAAGGTGAAAGTGGGATTGGAGTTTAGCGGACCGTTGGGGACATAACCCGGGTCTTCGGCGAAGTTATACTGTCCGCCGCTCAGCATAATTCCGGGAACCTTGCCACCAAAGCCGTTGTTGTAGATTCCGATCGGAGGAAATCCTGAAGGCCGCTGCCACGGTCCAATCAGACTTGTGGTGATGTGGTCGGTCGTGTAGCTGGCGACGAATTCATTCAGCAGCGTAGGTGAGGCTGTAGCCGTCACCCTCGCCACCATGCTGACTCCCGGCCCATTGAAGTTAGTTTGAATGGTGGGAAAGGTAACCCCGTTTGTCCACAGGGGCACGGGATAGTCCTGATCCCAGGAGTCATGGATATAACGAAAAGTGGTGCGAACCTTGTCGTTGATGTTGTGATCGATGCGGAACAATTCTTCCCGCCAATTCGTCGGTAAGGACGGCGGCAGATACCAGGTGTTGGCGCCAATGTTCGGGGTGGGGATGAGGCCCTCAAGAGCATTGACTATCGTGGGATTGGCGATTGGCACCTGATTGCCCGGGAAATAGCCGCCCGTTTGCGTATCGATCGGACAGTTTGGAAAGGCGGTTGTATTCACCGCCGAACCGGCAGTTGGACACACATCGCTAAAATTCCCCGCTCGCTCGGCCAGCGTGGGCACCGTGGTGGTGTTGAAAAAAGTTGCTCCAGGGACGATGTCGCGACGCCACTCTTCCGACCAGAAGAAGAATGTTTTCTGTCTTTCCGTGTTGTAGTGATTTGGAATAAACACCGGGCCGCCGATGGTAAAACCAAAATCGTTCTTCTTATAGGCTGGCGGGGCAGTCTGAAATTCGGGTGTGGCGTTGAAGAAATCGTTGCGATTGAACTCGTACAGGTCGCCGTGGAAGCGGCTGGTGCCCGACTTGGTTTCGACCTCGACCGTGCCCGAGCCGTTGCGTCCGTACTGCGCGCCGTAGTTGGAGGTGAGCACTTTGAACTCGGCGATCGCATCAACGCTAGGGTAGACGTTCAGGGTGTTGTTGCTGCCATTGTCCATGGCATCGCCGCCGTCCAATTCCCAGTTGTTATATTCGGTGCGGCCGCCGTTTACGCTGAAAGAAACATTCCCTGAAACGCCGACCGCTCCTTCGTCCTGCCCGGTCTGATTGCTCACGCCCGGCACCAGCGTGATGAGTTGGGTGAAGTTGCGGCCGTTCAGCTCAAGCTGAGTGATCTCTTTGCCCGTGACTGTGCCGCCAAGATCGGAGGACTGGGTTTCGACCTCGGCCACTTCGGCGCCCTGCACCACGACCTCGGTGTTGATGGCGCCCACCTGAAGCACAACGTTGACGCGGGTCTTTTCCGCCACGCGCAGGATGATGCCTTTGAACCCCGCCAAGATCGTGCACCAGGCGGCGCAATTGATCGATCCGCGGTCGAACTACCGCCAGGCGATTGATTTTGTCCTGGCCGGGTTCGAGCAGGGCAAGCCGTGGCGGCAAATGCGGCCGAGAGCGAGGCCCGATGGCGGCCCGACTACCCGCAGTTGAATAATTCGGTGGCGAACGGTGCGCTGGTGGCCTTGGGAATCCTCTTCGGCGAAGGCGATTTCCTCAAGAGCATCAACATCGTTACGCAAGCGGGCGATTACACCGACGCGGACTGTAATGCCGCCAACGTCTCGTCGGTCACCGGAGCCATGCACGGCTTCCGGTCGTTCCGTCCCAATTTGTGGAGCCGCTGCACAATCGGATTTATGGCGACCACATGGGCCCGCTGCAATTCGGGCGGGTCATCGACGAGCGCATCGACGACCTGGCGCGGCGCGTGGCGGAAGCCGGCCGAAAGAACCTGCTGGCCAACGGTGCGCGCCTGGAGGGAAACACGTTGATCATCCCCCAGCAGAAGGCGCGAGGCGCAGCCCCTGGAGTATTTCGATGTCAACCAGTACGGCGCCTTGTGGAACGCGGGACTCGCGCTGGAAGGAGCAGCGCGCGGAGGCGCGGGCGCGACGTACCTGGATGGCGACGTCCTGGTGACATTCCCACGCGACACACGCCCCTGCATGCTGGAGCGGACTATGACGCTGCCGGCCGGGTCGCCGAAGCTCGAATTCAACGTCGGCTATCTGAAGGGCCGTCCCTGGCGGTTGCAGATCTTCATCGACGACGACGACGTGAAGACCCAGGTGTTGGGCCAGGGGGAGACAGTTGACCGCAAGGATGTGCCACCGAACGCCGCCTACGCGGCTCCCAGTTGGGCGACGGTGCGGGCGGACCTGTCGAAGTACGCCGGCAAAAAGGTCCGGCTGCGGCTGTACCACTGGCTGGTGCCGGATGCCATTCCCGGCGCCGCCTACTGGCGTTCCGTCCAGGTCGAATAACACCCGGTCCTCAGGGCTGGAAGCTGTAGCCTTCGCCGCGGACCGTGACAATGTAGCGGGGCGGTTTGCGGATTCGTTTCCAGCTTCTGCCGCAGCCACGCGATGTGAACGTCCACCGTGCGCGGCCCGATGAAGGGCTGGTCGTGCCATACGCGGGATAACAGGCGCTCCCGGGAAAGCACCTGCCCGCGATGGTCGATCAGGTCGCGGAGCAGCTGCAGCTCCTTGGCGGCCAGGCTCACGGCAGCCCCGGCGCGCAAGACCTCGCGGCGCTCGAAATCCACCGCCACGTCGCCGAAGTGATACTGCAGGACCGGCGTCAGCGGTGTCTTGCCGAGGCGTCGCAGCAGGGCGCTCACACGCGCCAGCAGTTCCTTGGGGTCGAACGGCTTCACCAGGTAATCATCGGCTCCGGCGCCGAGACCCTGGACGCGGTCGTCCACCCGGTCCCGGGCCGTGAGCATCAGGACGGCGCCGTCGAACCCGCGCTCGCGGACCGCCCGGCATGAATCGAAGCCATTCATGCCGGGGAGCATCACATCCAGAATCATCAGGTCGAACCGCTGCTCCGCCGCCATGCGCAAACCCTCCTCGCCGTCTCCGGAAACGGCGACGTCATGGCCATGCCCGCCGAGAAGGTCGGCGACGATCAACTGGACGTCCGGGGCGTCTTCCACCAACAGGATGCGGGAACTCACACCGTCTCCGGGACCGCCGGCAGATGCAGGGTGAATTGAGCGCCGCCGCCGGGCGAGTTGTGGACGGCTACAGTGCCGTGGTGGCGCTCCACCGTCTTCTTCACCAGGCTGAGCCCGAGACCGGTGCCCTGCACCCGCTGGGCGCGGGTCTGTTCGCCGCGGTAGAAGGGCTCGAAGATGCGTTCGCGCTCCGGCTCCGGAATGCCGGGGCCGCGGTCGCAGACCCGGACCTCCACTCCCTCGCCCACGGCGCGGCTCGAAACTCCGATCCAACTGCCTTGGGCGCCATGCCGGATCGCATTGCCGATCAGGTTACGAAAGGCCAGTTCGAGCGCACCGGGTCGCCGGCCACCGGGGGCAGCCCGGGGGCCACGTTCACTTCGATCCGGCAGCCGGCCTGTTCGATCTCGTGCTCCATCACTCCGGCGGCGTGTTGCAGAAGATCCCCCACGGCGAACGTCTCGCGCCGTTCTTCCGCGTCCGAGCTAGGGAGGAGGAAAACGCCAGCACGTTTTCAATCATGGATGTCAGCTCCTCGGCGTTGCGGAGGATCAGCCGGGCGTACCGTGCAGTCGCCGCCGGCTCCTTCACCACGCCCTCCACCAGGTTGAACGCGGCGCCCGGATGGCCGTGAGCGGCGTGCGCGAGATCATGCGACACGCCCGCCGCGAAACGGAACTGCATTTCGGACAGCCGGCGGGAGCGGGCGGTAAATCGAACCAGCGCCCACGCCGCGCCTCCCAGCAGTCCGATCAGCACCAGGGACGTGGCCAGGTTTCGCGTTCGCGCGCTGGAGACGGCGGCGTCGAGCGAGCCGGCGCGGTGCCGGACAGCGATCATCCAGCGGGCCGGCGCTTCATCGCCGCGCCGCCCGTGCCGGCGCTCCGGCGAGAGCGCCGACCGGGGAAAGAGAAAATCCCCGCGGTGGCATCGGCGCCGGGCGCCACGCTGGATTTGTCGGCGCGCGGTAGAGAAGATGACGGCGCCGCGAGCGTTGGCCCAACCGACCGATGCATCGTAAGTCGTGTCGCCGCCCGGGTTCAGATACTCGGCCACCAGGTTGGGCAGCCATTTGCTCCGCATGTAGTCCTGGCTGGGCTCGAAGATCATCCACTCGAGTTCCGAGGCCTGATGGTGGTGGTCGCCGGCGTTATCGAGTACCGGAATCTGAATCAGGTCCGAATCGGCGGCGGCAAAGGGCGGCGGCCCCTCTCCTTTCCATGCGGGCCGTCATCTGGACCCGCAGACTCTCCCATTCCGGCGGCCACTCCATGCGAGCCATACGGCCGTCCTCGTGAAGGCCGTACAGGGTAAGCGTCCCCGCTCCGGCGCCGCGATGCCGAATACGCGCAAACAGGGACCGGTCATGCGAAGCTGCCCATTGCTCATACCTTGCCCGGTGAGCTTCCGCCGCGCCTTCTTCCCGAAGCTCGTTCGAGTCCGGCAACAGCGCCGTCGAGCTCTCGCGGATCTCGTCGTCAAAGGCCTGTGCCAGGTGGCGAACCTGTTCGTTCAGCCCCGAACGTAAACGTACCAATTCGGCCCGGCGCAACCCGTCCGTCCATCGGTATTGCAGGAGTGGAGGCCCGGCGCACACCACCCCGATGATCCCCAACAAAGTCCATTCGAGCCGGGTTTGCCCATACGCTTCACGGCAGCCTGCATTTCGATGATAGCCCCGGCGAACCCGCGCTGACGCGGCCGGCCGGCCTCCATAACACTCCTTAACGTTGCGTATGGCGAATCGGCGTCGTCATTACGGTATGCGAACCTTACAGCTCACTTCCAGTTTCCGGGAAGGCCGGGCGCGGCAGAGGCTCCGCTTTGTGACCTGGCCCGCGCTGGCCGCCTGTCTTTTGCTGGCCCTGCTGGTGTCCTGGCCGGCTCAAGGCGTGGGGCGCGGTCCCAGGCTTTTGCCGGTGGGCGCCGAAGTTGCGCACATGATCTGCGGCAAGGGAGGCGTAGGGGATCTGGTATTAGATCTCTACCGCGCCACCCGGCCGCCGGAGCCCTCCCAGCCCGCGGTTCGCGGCTCGAGAGGTTCGTCCGGCGGTCCCGCGAGCTTTTTGAGAATTTCGCAAACGGAGATAGATATGAAGCCGCAAAATAGCATAGGCGTGACCGGGTCCGTCATCCGCTTGACGGTTGTGATGTTATCGGTGCTGGTGGCGGTTGGGATGTTGATGTTCGAATCTTCCGCCGGCGCCACGCCCAGCCGTGCGTTCACCCAGGTCGCGGCCGGCGTACCGGTTCCTCTGAGCCCGGCATGCTTTCCATGACTGCCTGCATCCACATCCCCAAGGAGGAAAATCGATGAGAACAGACCACCGCTGCGCGCGGTAACCCTGATCCTTCTATCGCTCACCGCCGCCATGGCGCAGACGCGCAACCTCGCGGATCGTGAGCGCTGCGAATACGTTCCTTTCGACGCTCGATCAGAAGCAGCGGCAAAGCGTGCTGTTTGCATTTGACGACGACCAGCAGCGGGCACGCTGGTCCAACCTCCCGACGCGTGATGGTTCCCCGGGCGGGCCTCAGCCTGAAGGAAATGAACCCCGCGCAGCGTTCCGCCGCCATGGCTCTGGTTTCATCCGCGCTCAGCCGCGAGGGTTCGAGAAGGTTCAGCAGATTATGGAAGGCGACGAGGTCCTCAAGACCAACGAAGGCAACCGGCCGCCGTCCGGCAGAGGGGGTGCGGCCGGCCAGGGGCGACGGCCGCCAGGCGGAGAAGGGGTAACGGCCCGCGGTGGTAGAGGGCCGAACGGCGCCATGTTCGGCAAAGATCTCTACTACATCTCCATCCTGGGAACGCCCTCCGAAAAGGACCCCTGGATGTTCCAGTTTGGAGGCCACCATCTGGCGCTCAACATCACCATCGCCGGCGAACGCGGCGTTCTCACGCCCACCCTGACCGGCGCCCAGCCCGCTCTCTACACCGCTCAACGGGAAAACCGTGCGGCCCCTCGGCCAGGAGAGCGACAAGGCTTTCGCCTTGCTCAATGCCCTCGACGAGAACCAGCGGAAACAGGCGATTCTGAGCTACCGTCTGGCCGATCTTGTGCTCGGACCCGGGCAGGACGGCAAGACGATCCAGCCCGAGGGCCTGAAGGCTTCCGCCATGAACGAGCGGCAACGCGCCATGCTGCTCGATGTGATATCGGAATGGGCGGGCATTATTCACGAAAGCGCGGCCGCGGCCCGTATGGCCGAGCTGAAAGCCGATATCGACGAGACCTGGTTCGCCTGGAGCGGCCCGACCACCGCTGCTCCGGGAAGCAACATCACGGCCTACTATCGGATTCAGGGCCCGCACCTCGTCATCGAGTACGCGCCCCAGCGACTGGGCGGCGATCCTTCCATGCATGTCCATACCATGTACCGCGATCCGACGAACGACTACGGCAGGAAGCTCACCGCCAAATGAAAAGCAAGGCTGGCTGCCGCTGCTGCGATTCTTCTGTTGGCTCGGGGCGCCTGCGTCCGCGCACCGGCTCGATGAGTACCTGCAAGCCACCATCCTCTCGGTGGAGAAAGACCGGATTCAGGCGCAGATGCACTCTGACCCCGGGTGTCGCCGTGTATCCCATCGTGCTTGCGAGCATCGATACCGAATGCGGACGGCGTCATCTCAGAGACCGAGCAGCGGGCTTACGCGGAGCGGGTGCTTCGCGATTTGTCGCTCACGATCGACGGCCATCGCTTGACGCCGTGCTTGTCCGTGGAATTTCCAGCGATCGAGGAGATGAAAGAAGGACTCGGCGAGATTCGGATCAGTTCAATGCGGATCTGCCTCGCGGCGGCCCCAACCGAAGACTCGACTCTTCGAAAACCATCACCAAAGCCGGATCGCGGCCTACCTGGTGAATTGTCTGGTCCGCGCGACCCGGACATCCGGATCGTCGCGCAGAATCGCAATGACTCGCAGTCGTTCTATCAATTGGATTACGTGCAGGCCGGCGTTCGTTCAGCCGCTGTCATCGGCGTGGTGGTCAGGCGACGCGGCTGGCGGGCGCGGTCGCCTTCTTCTGTGCGCACGGTTCACGCTGCTCTGCGGCAGCGGCTGAGCCGTTGCAGGCGGCTCCGTGGCCGCCGGGACATTTTCCGTGGCCGAGGGACCGCTCCCTTACGGTCGCGGCTCCGATCCGAGCCACGACCGTAAGGGAGCGGTCCTGGAAAGGCACAAAACCACGCAGCCGCAGCACTACCCGCGCAGATACTTGTTGAAGAAATCGACCGTGCGCTGCCAGGCCAGTTTGGCCGCGGCCTCGTCGTAGCGCGGCGTGGTGTCGTTATGGAAGCCGTGATTCGCGCCTTCGTACATGTACTCGGTGTACGTCACGTGGTTCGCCTTCAGCGCTTCCTCGTAGGCGGGCCAACCGCCGTCGATGCGCGTGTCCAGCGAGGCATAGTGGAGCAGAAGCGCCGCCTTGATCTTGGCGGTGTCCGCAGCCGATGGTTGCGCGCCGTAGAAAGGGACCGCGGCCGCGAGGTCCGAGCCCATGCGCACCGCGAGCGTGTTGGCGATGCCGCCACCGAAACAGAAGCCCACCACGCCGATCTTGCCGGTGCAATCGGGACGCGACTTGAGCCAGCGCGCCGCGGCTATGAAATCTTCGGTCATCTTCGGCTGGTCCACCTTTTGGAAAATCGCTGCGCGCCTTTTCGTCGTCGCCCGGATAGCCGCCCGAGCGCTGGTCAGACCGTCGGGCGCAAAGGCGATGAAATTCGCGGTTCCCAGGCGCCGCGCCACATCCTCTATATAGGGATTCAGCCCGCGATTCTCGTGGACCACCAGGACGCCGGGCATCTTTCCGGCTGGCCTTGGCGGGACGGACCAGGATAGCCTTTGATGCTTCCGTTGCCCTGCGGCGAGGGGACGGTGGCGTATTCGGTCTTGATGCGATGGTCGTCCTTTGTGACCTGTTGCGCCCAGGCGTAATTGGGCCGGAGGCTCTCCCAGATGGCCGTGGCTGTGAGGCCGCCGACCGCGAACTTTTTGCGACGCTTCCAGGAAATCGCGCCGGTCCATGTCGCCGTGGACGTAGCGATCAAACAGATTCAGCAGCTCTTGCGGAAAATCGCTGGCTTTCTTTCGTTCCATACTTCGATCCCCCTCCTGGCGGTCGTTATCAGGATACCGCGCGCCACGGACGGCTGCCGCTGCCCCGTCTACTGCGACCGGGCGGGCCTGCGGATGGGCGCGCCCTCCCGGATTTCATCCGTGGCGCACCGTAAATGGCAAGGTCCGCTTCTTTGGTGCTATGTTTCTGCGAAACTGGAGACTAAATATGTCGCCCTCTTCCGCAACCCGATCCGAGAGCCGGCCCGCGGCCGTGCGGACTCCTGAAGCGGCGCTGCACCGGCTGGTATCGCTCGATGCCTTCCGCGGGCTGACCATGGCGCTCATGGTGCTGGTCAACAACCCGGG
>CAWISU010000061.1:0-19327 GCA_963838765.1 uncultured Acidobacteriota bacterium
GCCACTTTGCCACTCCCCTGCCGGACGCTTGCGAGTTGTTGGCTACGCCAAACTTTTGCGGACTGGCGGTAATCACGGGCTGTCAAACTGCTGGAGCTTGTCGAACAGACCCGATTATAACAACCAAGCTGGATTCCCTCAACGCGAGGTGCGGAGTATCACAAGAATAGCGCGCGTCGTATTCGCTTGGGTATTGCATCAGACTGAGGTGTGGCTTTGCAACTAACGCGAGCGATTGTACCGGTTCCTTTGAGTCTTCCAAACCGGTATGCGCCATGCACATATTTTCACTGGTGATCTTGCGCTGGCCGAAAAGGCAAAGTTGGATTCTTGACCTTCGCTTCGCTGGGGTGCAGTGATTTATTTCCCTCTGCCTTCCTCGCACCAGCGCGATTTACGGCGTGATCTTCCAGAGGGTACCGTCGCGATGGGCTCCGCCAGCCCATGTCTCGCCGTAGAGATTGCTTCTGGCGTCGAAAACGACGGTGCTCGACGCCAAATATCCCTCGACACCTGTAAAGTCATGGAGAGAAGTGAAGATCCAGCCACCGTTTGATGGCATCAGCTTGAAGACCGAGCCTAGTCCATACGCGCCATCTAAATAGGTCGTGCCGTAGAGACTACCGCTTGCGTCTATGGAGAGGCTGGTCATAGGCCCCTCACTTCCCGTGAAGCTGTGCAGCAGGGTGTACGTCCAGTTGCTGCCGGAAGGCGAGAGCATGAAAACCGTACCTCCGCCACCTGAGCCTCCCAGGGCGGTCGCACCATAAAGATTACCTGCTTTATCAAAGACCTGGCCTGTAGGAGATCCACCGTCGCTTCCACCGGAGAAATTGTACAGGATGTTTTCGATCCAGCCAGACTCCGCGGGTGTCAACTGGTAAACTACACCTGCGCCGTAAAGCCCGCCTTGTGATGCCGTACCGTAGAGGTTGCCGGCGTTATCGAAGATCACTCCGCTAAACGGCTGCCCGCCATCGCTCCCGCCGGTAAAGTTGAAAAGTGCCGTCTCCGCGCAGCTACCATTAGAACAAGTCAGCTTGTAAACATTCCCGCAGTTGGGGCCTACGCAATTAACAACGCTATAGGCCGTCGTACCGTACAGATTGCCAGCCTCGTCGAAGACGAGCGGGCCCCAGCCAGGGTTTTGCCCATCGCTGCCGCCGGTGAAAGAATAAAGAAGAGTTTCGTGACAAGCCAAGTTGTCGCCGCGGTCGTCCCCTGGTTTGCTGAGCTTAAAAACTGTGCCTCCGGCTGCGCCTAACGATGAGGTTGTACCGTAGAGGTTGCCATCACTGCCCAGGATAACTGGGGCAAGCGGCTCACTCCCGTCACTTCCTCCAGTAAAGTTATGCAACGTATTTGGGACCCAGACATGGTCGCGCCTCGATAGCCTGAACACAGTGCCGTATCCCTGGCTGCCGCCAAACGCCGTCACACCATAGAGGCTTCGCGCGTCACCTATGCTCAGGCCGCCGGTAGGATTTGACCCCTCCGCACCCTTGAAGCTGTGCAGTACAGTCAATGTCTGGGCCTGCGTCGATTGCATTGCCAAGACCATCGCCAACGCCAGCAAGGTTACTGCTGGAAGGCTTGGGCCGAGAATCCGAATCCGATGTTCCTCTTGGAGCGCCATGATTTTTCTCCTTTTTAAAGCGAAGATTGCACACGGCGGGTTGCCGCCCCACACTAATCCCCAAGCGAGCATTTCGATCTGCGCTGTGTCGCGGTGATTGGGAGAGGAAAGTTCAAGGGGTCTTGTTTCTCTCAGCGCTGATACCATAAGAGTGGTGGGGAAAGGCAGCGAAATCTTTCCCAGCGACACCCATCAGAATTTCATTCCTGCCGCGGTTCACGCGAAAATTTTCCATCGCCACAGCGATCGGGTCGATCAGTATCGTCAACTCGACCTCAGAGTTCAAAAAACACACCATTATAGAGGAAAGCCAGGCTTGGTCAGGCCGGGTCTGGTCAGTCCCGGGTTGGTCAGTCCCGATTTGGCTATCAATTTCGAAGATTCCGTCCGAAGCATGGCGTCCCCAAACACCGAGGCACTCGGGGTCCGCGCACGGCAATCTGCAGTCAGCGTCGGTTTCTAACGCCCGTTTTCCGATTAACCGCTGCACGCGCCATCGGAGGCGTAGAACGGCTGCACTCAAGAAAGAAAGACTACTCCTCCGCTATTTACGTCAGCATTCCGCGAGTTGCTGAGCGCGAACCGGCCTGACGACGAGGGGGCTGGCTATCGGCACTTGCGGCATTGTGGATTCCCTGCGGATGCGAATTCTTTCCAGCCCGAAAAAATGGGAGGACGCGCCGGGAGTTGTCTTTGTCGGTTGGTGCCAGCGCGAATTTTCATTGCCGATGAAGATGGAGAATGACGACTGCCCGGATTCCTGCGTGCGACCTCTGGTTTCCCTTATAATGCCTCTTCTCTGGCCCTAATTCTTAGATTCGGAGGTCCCCATGCCGGCGAATTTCCGGCGGACGTGCATCTTGTTCTTGGCATTTCTGCACACGCCGTTTCCGCTCGCATCCTTCGGACAGCAGACTGCGGCAGGTTCGTCCGGAATCGTCCAACTCACTCTGAAGCAAGCCGTGCAACTGGCCTTGCGTCAGAATCCTCAGCGTGTCATTGCCCGGCTGCTGATCTTCGAAAGTGATCGCAATAGTCAGATCGCGCGCTCCCCGCTGCTGCCGCACGCGGACATTGAAGCCAGTGCATCACTCAATCAGTACAATTTTCAGAGTATCGAGCACGCACAGCACCACCAGGACGCCGGTCCCTTTCAGCTCATCCAAGCGGGGCCTACTTTTTCGCAAACCATCTTCGATCTGCCTTTGATCCGGGGCTACCAGATCGGCCGGGAAGGAACCCGCCAGTCGCGTGCCGACGAACTGACCACTCGCGAAATTGTGGTCACCGCCGTGGTTGACCAGTACCTGCTCATTCTTCGCGCCCTAGCCACGCGTGACGCCGCCAGTGCCCGCGTCGCGCTGGCGCAGCGCCTCTACGAGCAGGCCACCTCACTTCAGAAAACAGGAGTCGGTTTGAATATTGACACGGTGCGCGCCAACGTCGAATTGCAGAACGAGCGCCAGAATCTGATTGATGCCGAAACGCTGACTCACACCACCAGGTACGGCTTGGCGGAACTCCTCGATCTTCCTCGCGACCAGGACCTCGAGGTCGCCGACCACCTCGATTTTTACGATCTCCCCAAACTCGAAAAAGAGACCCTGCTCAGCCAGGCGTTAGCCACCCGCCCGGAGATTCTTTCTCTCAATTCGCAGCAACGGATAGCCCATTTGTCGGCGGATTCGGCTGGCGAACAGCGCCTTCCTCAATTGGACTTTTCCGGATTCTGGCTGTACCAGGGCTCGCAATTCAACAATGGCGTTCCAGCCTACACCTACGAAGTGTCTCTGCAGTTTCCAATTTTCACCGGCGGACGCATCCACGCCGAAGAAGCTCGCGCCAAACTGGAAGAGCAGCACGTGGCGGAAGTTCGCCGCCAGCTGGAAGCGCGAATCGTGGATGAAGTAAAGTCCGCCCTCGATCAACTCACTGCCGCGCGAAATTCTGTGGACGTTGCCAATCTAGGCCTGCAATTGGCCCAGGAAGAAGTAGCTCAAGCCCAACGAAGGTTTCAAGCTGGAGTCACGACCAACATCGAAGTGATCACGGCGCAAGACGAACTGGCGCGCGCCAGCGATAACCAAATCGGCGCGTTGTATCAATTCAACCTGTCCCGGGCGGCGCTCGCCCGTGCCACAGGTACGATCGAAACCATGTACACGAAGTGAGAGGCAGACCGGATCATGAGCTCATCTTCCACACCGCCGCCATCCGATAGCACTCCGGTTGCCGCGGCAACGGCTACCCCCCCGCCAACTCCCTCATGGCGCGAACGGATTCGAAATCTGAGCCCGCTCGCCAACGGCTTTATCGCCGCGGTTCTCGTCTTAATCGCAGTGGCGTGGTACGTGTTCTCGGACCGCGTTACCACCGATGACGCGCAGGTGGATTGTCACATTACCGCCGTCGCCCCGCAGGTGCCCGGCTATGTTGTCCAACTTCTCATCAATGACAATACGCCGGTCAAAGCAGGCGACCTCCTGGTGCAAATCGATCCCCGCGAATATGAGGCGGAAGTCGAACAGGCCAAAGCCAACCTCGATTTCGCAGAGGCGCAAGCCAATTCCGGAAAACTGCAAATCGGTTTGACGCGTGAAACCACTACGAACGGCACGAACGGTGCCTCAGCGCAGAAACAATCAGACGCCGCCGATTACGCCATGTCCCAGGCGCAGCTCGAGCAATCCGCCACCGCGAACCTGCAAGTCGCCGAAGCCAACGTAGCCGCCAAGCGCGCCACCAACGAAAAAGCTCAGAGCGATCTCAAGCGTTACACGCCTTTGCTCACCACCGACGACGTTTCGAAATATCAATTTGATGCCGTTGATGCTGCCGCGCTCGTCGCCAAAAGTGAGCTGGCGGCCGCCGAACAGCAGCTGAGCGCGGCACAACAAGCCGTCGAAATTGCGCGGGCCAATGCGCACTCCGCCGAGGCTCGTTTCCTGCGCTCTCAGTCTCAATTGCTCCAAACGAAAGCACAAGAGCAGCAGGTCCCCATTGCCGAAGCGGCCTACAAATCGACGCTGGCCGCTGTCGAGCGCGCCCAGGCATCTCTGCAACAAGCCGAATTGAACCTCGCTTACACGCACATCATCGCCCCAATTACCGGTCAAGTCACGCAGAAGTCCGTGGATCTCGGCCAGTATGTTTCACCAGGGCAGCTCCTGTTCACGGTCGTTCCGCTCGACCAGGTTTACGTCACCGCGAATTTCAAGGAAACCCAGTTGTCCCATGTCAGGCCTGGTCAGAAAGTGCATATTCACGTCGATACGTATCGCCAGGAGTTCGAGGGCGTTGTCGATTCGCTGGCCGGAGCAGCCGGTTCGCGCCAAGCGTTGCTGCCCCCGCAAAATGCCACGGGAAATTTCATCAAGGTCGTGCAGCGCATTCCGGTAAAAATCCTGGTCAAGCCCAACAAGAATCCGAATCTCATCCTGCGGCCCGGCATGAACGTTGAAGCGACCATTTACACTCGCTGACTGGTTGGAGGTGCAATGAGCTATCTTGGTGCAAGTCCCCCGGAATCCTGGGAACTGGAAGAGGAAAAATTCCTCAGGAGTACGCTGTCGCAGGTCTCCGACCGGCGCCGCCTAGCCATTCTCCTCACGGTCGGCATGGTTACCGCCATCGAAATCTCGAACCGTCTCTCCATTAACGTATTCCTCCCAGACATGCAGGGCAACGTGGGGGCAAGCTCCGATGAAATCAGCTGGGTCATAATTCTTTATAACGTCGGCTACCTCAGCTCCATGGCGATGGCGGCCTGGATGAACCGCGTCATCGGCATTAGGCGACATTTACTGTTAAGCATTGCGATCTATGCCACGGGAGCGATGGGCTGCGTGCTCAGCACGGGCAGCCTGACGCAGCTGCTGGCTTCACGCTTGATTATGGGATTCGGCGGCGGCGCGTTTCTGGTTCGCGTCATCATTCTGTCCGGGCTGGCGTTTCCCGGGAAAGCCAGGATAGCGGCCGTCACCCGGCTCTACCTCGTTCTTTCCGCATTTGAAGTCCCGTATCCCTGCGCCATGGGATGGATCACCGATACATTTCACTGGAATTATGCTTTCCTGGTTGATTTCCCCTTTCTGGCCATCGGTGCCTTTCTCATCTGGAAACTTGTCCCCCCAGGTTTTTTGGTTGAGCAAAAGAAAGACAACCAGGTTGATATCTGGGGCATCGTCCTGCTGATTGCCTCGCTGGCCTGCATGGAAACTGCCACCAGCCGCGGCGAGCGCGATCTGTGGTTCCAGTCGAACTGGATTGTCCTCGCTCTGCTTGCAGCTGCAATCTTCTTTATCGCATTCCTCTGGTGGGATTACCGCCCTGAGAACGCAGCACCGGTATTGCATTTGCGCATGATCGTTCGTCTCGCCTCCCTGCGTTCCTTCTTCCTCGTGATTCTGATCGTGGGAGCGTTCTTCGGTGCCGGGCTTTATGTCGTCCCGCAATATCTCCGCTTCGTCCAGGATTACAGCGCCTTGCAGGCGGGCGGATTTATTTCGATGTACACGCTCGGCCTTGGGTTGGGGCTCCAGTTCTCTCTGCACGTGGTTATTCCGCGCTTGGGGCCCCTCCGCACGCTCGTCTTCGGATTGCTGTTTTTGATCGCCACATACGTCACCATCTTCTACATCTGGACGCCGACCACCCCCACCGTGGTCTTAGCTCCCGCAATTTTCCTGCAGGGCTTTTGCATCTCGCCCCTTCTTATCTCGGCTGGCAACATTGTCACCAGCAACGCGCCCGTAGCCGATGTCAACGATATTTCCACCACTTACTTCTTTGTCCGCCAGCTCGGAAACACTTTTGGAGTCACCGCGGCGACGGTCATGTTCGATCGCCGCATGACCCTCCATTCCTCGCGGCTCCTGGACGTCTCCAATCGTCTGGACGCCACCACTCGCTCCACCCTCGCGCAATATACCGATCTGATTCATCGCAATGGCGGTGCCACCAGCGTTCCAGCGCTCGGCGCACTGCAACTCTTCCAAAACAATGTAATCACGCAGAGCCGCCTGCTCTCCTACATCGACATCTACTTCGGCTTGGTAACGCTAGCCGTCGTCGCCCTGATCTCGATAGCCGTCACAAAAACAAAGCCGAAACTCGGCCCACACCATTTTCACCCGTGGTAAGTAACGAACTCATTCCTTAGACCACGGAATTTGACCCCAGCTGGCCTGGCGATACAATGAGTCCCGCTGCACGGGAGGATATCGAGTGGGACATTCCTTTGCGCGATCACGATCACGTCCGACGCTACCACTCGCTCCACCCTCGCGCACTATACCGATCTGATTCACCACAATGGCGGCGCCACCAGCGTTCCCGCGCTCGGCGGGCAAGGAAAGCAATCGCACCTTGGAGCCATGCTCTGGACGTCGGTGCCAGTGAATCACCGTGCGTCAAACGCTGCCCCTTGTGATCACTAGAACCGTCCGTTCGAACTTGCCGTTGGCATTCAGTCCTATGTCTCACTAGGGCGCAACTCCCTGTGCGGGAGAAATTGATAGCTGCATGAAATCGTTCGCACCGATGAGCCGGAGCACAATCCGCACAGGAACGGGGAACTGTCGCCGGGTGGGGTCATGCACGATGATTGGTGCGGAAAGCTGATACTGCACGCCACCGGTCTCAAGCTGGCATCCCCCAGCGGTTAGTACGTTCTTGACCCATTCGGTTTCTCGTCCGTACGTGAGCGCGATGAGGAATCCTTCCGGCGCTCGAAAAACATTCACTGGCGTCCGGTAGACCTTGCCTGACTTCCGCCCGACATGAGTAAGAATGCCGAAGCCGGGCAATCGGGCAGCGAATCGGCTGGTGATTCGGTTGGTAACAGCCAAGTTGAAGGCTGCTACCCACCTTTTGCGGAAGCGTATCAGGAGAATGGGAGCGAGCGCGAGCACCAGAAGCGAGATGACCCACGCTGTGATTACCATGTTAGACGTAAATTCTATTGCAGCTTCGACTACTCCGCTTTTGCTAGTTTCAGGACGGGGATGTCGGAGACGGCGTTTTTCCAGAGGGCGAGAGACCCTTGGTAGGCGACGGGCACCCCGCTGTGCGCGAATCGCTTACTGGGTTCGTAACACTTCAGGTGAAAGTGTTTCCACATTATCGTGACGATGAGGTGGGCGTATGATCGCCAGCGTTATTGCAGCGGAAAAGGAGATTCCGGTTTAATGGACCCTTGGGGTGTATTGATTCGCTGCCAGCGAGAGATAAGGAAAGGTCCTTGTTATGCAAATCGTCAGCCAATTGTCGGGAGCAATCATGAGTCAAGACAGCGTCATTCCGGTTGCAAACAATGCTACGTCGCGAAACGACCTCATCGAACGCGGGTTCAGTCGTCAGCCGCTCAGAATTGATGTAGACATAGCCCGCTCCCTGGAAGCGTTAGCTCATGCGGCTTGGTCCGTTCCAAAGGACAAATACTATGACGGGGGCGACAGGTATCGTTCCTTAAATCGTTTCCTAGCCGAGATTGTTGAAGGCGGTGTAAAAGTTTGGTCCAGCGAGGAAAACACGCCCTATGTGCAGTTGAAAAAATACAACACGACACTAGGCGGCCAGCCGCGAGAGTATGCTCCCTTGCCCGCGCCGATCGCTGCCTCCTTGGGCGTTTGCAAGATGATTGCTCACCACCTTCATTATCTGCCGCTCTCGGCGGTGGGCACGAGGTATTTGGTCAACGTCCATCTAATAAGGTTCACGGCTACACCGGGTCGACCGTGCGACACGAGTCCACCGGGCTTACATAAAGACGGGGAAAAGTACATCGCCACCCACCTACTGGGCTGCTGCGGCGCTCGTGGTGGCGAGGTCATCATAACCGACAATGACAAACACGAAATAGATCGCTTCACGATGCGCGAATGCGGCGAGTGTTACGTCTTCGATGATGACCGTATCTGGCACATGTTGACGCCAGTGGCGGTGCCGGAAGGCAATCAGTACGCCTACCGCGACACTCTGGCATTCGATATGCTGCCCGAAGGCTGGGAACCAGTGAAGTGATCCGCGGGCCTGCGGCGCAGGACTAGTACCCCCCGCTTGTAACCTTTCATCCATGCTCACAATCTCCTTCACGGCGCGAGTCCTCATTCTGGCTGGAGCAACCGGGAGAATGGAGGTTTCATCGGGGAAGAGCGGACTTGAAACGTGCGGACAATCTTGTGTGCTCTGCGCAGGTTTGTCCATCGTGCAAATAGTTATGGTTCTTGCGTAGTTACACGACGGCTGGCGATACCCGATCGACTGGCTGTTTCGCCGGAGCCAGCGCGATCAACGCGACACCAATCAGAATGAGCACAGCCGAGCCGATTAGTTCTCCGCGTGCGATCAGATTAAGCAATGCCTGCGCCCCCATGAGTGCGGCGTGAGCAAAACTCGACCACGCTGTGAAAGCAATCAAGCTGCGATTTGCCGATGGATCACGGGCTGCCAGCAGCAAGAAGATGCCGAGTGTGACGTAAAGGCCAAGCATCATCGCCAACGCAGGGTCTTGCCGCACAAACACGATCAAGGGATACACTAAAGCCGAAAAGAGCAATCCCACAAACACCAACACAACCTTCAGCGCCCGTTCTCGCCACATGGTGCCTCCCTGCTAGAAAACTGAAACCAAAGTTCCACGTACACGCCCATCACGGAAGAGCGTTCGGGTGGAATGTTAGGTCTGCAGGAGGCAAAGGTCAATGACAATGCTGAATAAAGACTATTGCAGCCTCGCGTACCCGGTTTTCGCGTGCTTCTCGATGGGGATGTCGTAGGGCGTGATCGGACGGAGGCAGGCATCAGAAAGGTGCGGATCACACTCGCAACCGGGTCGATGAGTGATGTGGCGATCTTCTCGCCATTCATTGCGCCGATCGCGGCCTGAAAGATCGTAAGGGAACCCCGTCGCACAGCTATCGTCAGCACCAACCCAGGCACGGGGTGTACGATCTGGCTAAGTTAGGAGGAGGCCCCGCGTGTGTGTTTTGATTCGCCCTTTATTGTTCTTAGCCATCACGGTTCATTTTGCGATGGCGGATTCTGTTGACAACTATGTGGTTTCGGCAAATGAAGGAAAACGGCACACGCGGAGGCGTGCGCGTCATTCTGAGAAATGCGAGAATTATCAAGCAGCAGGAATACGAGTTGGCAAACATCGAGCTTGGTCTATTCAGGAGGTTGCTGTCACCTGTGCGACCAGTTCGTACGTCAGGATTCACGCTCGGTAGCGGTGTGCGGAGAACTAATGATTTTGAATGACGGCGACAAGCCTCACTCTTCGGGAGCCCGGACGCCCTACTAGGTCACGGCCTGTTCAGAGCAGATTCCTACTTGGGGGAGGTTGTCGCCTTTCCCACAATACGCGGCCTGAACCTTGTGTCAAGCCCAATCAAAGAACCTCCTCAGCGGCTTCCCGTTTTGGAACACAGGACCGGCATCCCCGACTTCGCCTATCGCTCAGCCACGGAAATCGGCTGGCCCAAAATCTTGCGATCTGCTGCCAGCCGTTCAAAGAAGACGACTCTTCGTTTGCGTTTTGGCGATTTCGACATATTGTATACAGTTCGACGACGAATGTTGTTTAGGTTGCAAAGGCAGGTTCATATTGATTGGCAGCGTTAGGTGCTAATCGTCTAAAGTATGCCTGAATGAAATACCTTTTCTGCACGGTGCTCTTGATCTTCACTACCGGCAAAATGGGCGTTGCACAGAACAATGCGAGCCTAGCCATCTTTGACGCCGACGCTGCCCAGCGGTTTGCGAATCTTGCCCTCGCGTGCGTCCACAAGGAATATCCGAACCACATTAGCCACACCTTGAACAGCGATGCAGACGTGGCACCGCCGCGAAAGCTGACGCCCGCATTCTACGGCTGCTACGACTGGCATTCTTCTGTGCACGGGCATTGGCTGCTCGCACGCCTCGTCAGGACTTTCCCCAGTTCTGCATTCGTGCCCTCCGCACGCGAAGCCCTGCGGCACAGTCTCACCGCGGAGAACATCGCACAGGAGGCGACTTACCTGCGGGCCGAGGGACGGACGAGCTTTGAACGTCCTTACGGGTTGGCGTGGCTCCTCCAACTGGCTGCGGAATTACGCGAGTGGGCCGATCCGCAAGCACGCGACATGGCTGCGAACCTGCGCCCGCTGGAGGAGGCCGCACGGGGACGGCTGGAGGGTTGGCTCCCCAAGCTCTCCCACCCAGTGCGGATCGGCGAGCATGACCAAACGGCTTTCGCCCTCGGCCTGGTTCTGGATTATGCACGCGCCACGGGGGATGCGAAGTTTACAGACCTGCTGGTGTCGAAAGCCCGGCAATTTTACCTCGGGGACAAAGATTGCCCGCTGGCGTATGAGCCTTCGGGCGAGGACTTCCTATCGCCGTGCCTCGGGGAAGCCGACCTTATGCGGCGTGTGTTGCCGAGCAATGAGTTCACTCGCTGGCTCCGATCTTTTCTGCCTCAGATTTCGTCCGCGAAGAATGGCGCTTGGTTGCAGCCAGTGGTGTCGCCCGATCCCAGCGACCCCAAATTGGCGCACTTGGATGGGCTGAATCTCAGCCGAGCATGGATGCTGGAGG
This sequence comes from uncultured Acidobacteriota bacterium, assembly GCA_963838765.1. Lineage (GTDB taxonomy): Bacteria > Acidobacteriota > Terriglobia > Terriglobales > Acidobacteriaceae > JABDBE01. The sequence continues at coordinate 11,219 of CAWISU010000061.1, forward strand.
GCATCGCTGCGGGTTTGCCCAAAGGGGACAAACGCCTGCCAACGATCATCGCCGCTGCCGAGGAGCACAAGCGTGCAGGACTGGCAGCGGTGACCGGCAAGCATTACGAAGGCGGGCATTGGTTGGGAAGCTTCGCAGTTTATCTCGTCACCAAAAGAGGCATTCCCCAAAAGTGAGGGACCAGCGGAAGAGTCGAGGATGCCTGTTCCAATTACAAATTTTTCGGGAGCGGACTCTGATTTTCCCTTAGCTTCGCTTCGTGCGCGAGTTGCTTCAGAGCCGCCATGGTCCGTGCCGTGTAATCTACGCGCTTCGCCGACTTCGGGCGTCGGTGGGGCTTGGTGGGGGTATCATGTTTTGACATTGGCTTCTCCTGTTGCTTACCGTACCACATTGTGTCGGCCATGAAGGCCGCGGTTAGGACTAGTTGCGAATTCCATCCAACTCTTTGCGAATCTTTTTCCGGGCACGCTTTCGCGCCAAAGCTTGCTTCACTCTGCGCTTCTCGCCCGGCTTCAGGTAGAAGGAGTGACGCTTCACGTCCTTAATAATGTCTTCGCTTATTACCTTTTTCTTGAAACGACGAAGGGCATTCTCCAACGACTCGCCCTCTTGCAGTCGAATTTCTGCCAAACTCATCACCCCCAAGACCAGCACTAATCGGACATACTAGAGCTTACTCCGTTTGTGGCACGCTCCGGCGAGCTAATCCCGATGAATTCCCTTGGGCCGAGGCGTGTGCCTTACCGCTTAAATAGTGATTGCAAAGCATTGTCATCTATGCGGCTCGCAGCCGCCAACCAATGGGCAAACTCTCTGGAGGTAATGTGCGTAGGCTTTTGAAACTCCTTTTTCTCAAGTCCAGATTCAAGGTCTGCTTGTTTGCCCGAGTTGGCAATCACCGTCCATGTCTTCGTCTTCATTATTGTCTTTGCCCCGCTTGATAGCGGCTCCTCACGACATTCGTGTCGGTTATCCATCGCCTGCCTGAGCTTCCGCAGCGAATCATGAAGAGTATGACTGGGTTTCAGTTCCGAGACTGTACCAAACTGACCAGTTCTTGGGGTTATTCGTGGGCAAACTGCGGTCTTGGGACTCTTAGGAGGCCGCTCCGTTTGACCGCTCGCCGCTTTTGCTGGATCATTGACATGGAATGGACGCCGAGCAGGCCATCGCCGAAATCGAGCGACTGGAGCGCATCTTCGCAGCGCCGGACACCAGACCGCTGAGCCCGAGTGATGTCGCGGCTGCGAATCGCAGGCACGACGAAATGCTTGCGCAGAGTCCGTGGTTTCGACTGTGGCAGCGGTATGGCGTCTGTTGCCGAACCGAGTCGCCGACACTCCGGCCAGGCGAAATAGAGGGCTAGACGCCGCACGAACACGCACATCCTCTTCGTCTAATGGCGCCACGGCCACGTACGCACGACACGGAAGAGCTACATCAAAGTGCGCAATGTCAAGGTTGAGGATGCAATGCGTCAACTCGGCCAAGCTTTTGTAGCATGTACAGCTCCTGTACAGCTTTCAGAGCAATCGAAGCTGGTAAACTGATGAAAACGCTAGCATGGGCGCGTAGCTCAAACGGATAGAGCATCGGATTTCTAATCCGAGGGTTGCAGGTTCGATTCCTGCCGCGCCTACCAAACTTTTGCAGAACTTAGAAGCCAATCTGACTTCAAGCCATTGCAAGTTAACTGCAAGCTGGGACCAACTCGATTGCAAACTGGGCAGGGTCGGCGCTCTGATTTAGGCTCGTGAGGGGAAATTGTCGCCTTGCGCAGAATCATTCTAGGGTCGTTGATTGTGACCTCAATGCGCGGCCGTGGTGAGAACACAACGGACGCAATATGCGTCCCCTTCCGCGCCTAGCCACAGGCGACACCACAGGGCAGCTGCGCATCACCGTATCGCAGAATCAAGTTGCATGACAAGGTGAGTTGCTTGTGGCCATCCTGCGCTGACAAATACATCAATGATGTCGCCGAGACGCGCCGCGTTTTGGCCGTCCCTGAGTATTTCTCGATGATCGGCCAATGACGTCTCTGTCAGTTGGACCACTTGAGCGATTGCCATATGATCAAATTCGTAGCCTAAACGAGGGCCCCTTAGTGAGGGCCCCTTAGTAGGGTCGCAGCAAGCATAAGAACCTTGACTGGTTCAGCAGACACGACGGCGTTGAAAATTTCCATTAGGTGTTGCATCGTGGCTGGAGCCAGCGGACGTTGACGCTGCGATTTATTGATCTCCGCCAAGCGATCCCAACAAACAGAGAGCTCTCGGAAAACAGCAGCGCGAGCGGAACTTGTTGGGACATTCCGCTCCTCTCGTCGAAGTTGAGGGTTAGCGTCTAGTATGATGTCGAGGCGGAACACAGCGGAATCGATCACCTTCAATAGCTTCCGGATTTGATCGCCGCGCTTTTCGCTTTCACTGGGATCTTTTGATACAGATTTATCCAAGATTGCCCCGAACTCACGATCCACCGAGTCAATTACACGAACGAACATGCTTCTAGCGCGTTCGCGTAGAAGGGTATCGGTCGCATCGAATGGTGGGAACCATGATGAGCCAGGGCCAGCCGAAAACCTAAAGGCGGGCTCTCCGGCGAGGCGCTGCATCCGCAAGTCCTTAATTTCAGAAACGATTATTTTCGCGTCCAGCGCGGGAGGGAATATGCCCCAAGGACCCCTCAATTGGGAAAAGATCCACAACGTGTCATTTCTAACGATGCGAGCAGCGGGGCCGGTCGTCGAGCGAGTCACATGCTAGGTCGTAGCGTCAAATCCTTGATCATCCGGCTGGTGCTCCTTGAACCAGTGAGCATCCGGTGAACTATAGTCGACCTCGACAATCTCGCGCAAAACATAATGGAGAAAGTGAGACGGGGACACTTCAAATGTTGAGTCTTTGTCAGAGGTTTTCATTTCCGTGTCCTCTCTATCAAAAAGGATTGTAGTTCTACCGTGAGGTCGTTGCTGTAGTAAAACTGTAGTAGTTCTGCGTTCATAACCGGGCAGATTGGATCAAAACGGAGCAAATCGACTTCTTGGTAAATGGTTGAAGAATCATGTAGCGTAAAGAATTTTCAGAACGGTCTAGAACTGCCTAGTGAACTCAAGATCCGCCGGGCTTCGGCCCTCGAGGGCTCGACTCCCCTTTCCGATGTGGTACACACTAACGTGATCCCATTTAGGAGATTTCCAATGGCTCTACTAAAGACTTCCAATCCAGCGTTGTCCGGCGACGCGTTTCGCGTGGGCGGCGCCGTGCTCGGTGACAGCATGACCATCTCCGGTACGGTTAACAAGACTGGCATTTTGTTGATCTGCGCAGTGGCCACTGCAGCCTGGAGTTGGAATCTGTTCACACGCTCTCCTCAGGCTGCGCTGCCGCTTCTCGCGGTCGGAGGCATCGGTGGTTTCATCGTCGCACTGGTAACCATATTCAAGAAGCCGTGGTCTCCGGTGACCGCGCCAATGTATGCGCTACTGGAAGGCTTGGTACTGGGCAGCGCCTCCGCCATGCTGGAGATGCGGTTTCCCGGCATCGCCGAGCAAGCAGTCGGCTTGACGTTTGGCACACTGGTGGCATTACTGCTCGCCTATCGGTCCGGGATCATCCGCGCCACCGAGAGATTCAAGATGGGGATCGTGGCGGCGACGGGAGGAATTTTCGTCTTCTATCTGTTGCAATTTGTGCTTGGTTTTTTCGGCGTTCACTTCACGGCCATCAACGGCTCGGGCATGATCGGGATCGGTTTCAGTGTCATAGTCGTGATTGTTGCCGCACTCAACCTGGTGCTGGATTTCGATCTTATCGAGAGCGGCGCCCGTGCCGGCGCCCCAAAGTACATGGAATGGTACGGCGGCTTCGCTTTGATGGTCACTCTCATTTGGCTGTATTTGGAAATACTGCGACTGCTCTCCAAGATTCGCAGCCGAGACTAACTTCGAAGCTGGGGAAAGTGCGTCAATCTCAGGTTCCTACAACACCATAACTCGGATCACTGCTGAGCCGCTGTAGGCGCAACAGTCAGTGAGTGGCCCCGAATGCTGAAACTGTGCTGTGATGAAAACGTGATAGTTCTATGTTCAGAACGCGTCTACGTCGATCGGTTCAACTTACTCGATTGTACCCAGCAGCGGCGAGCACATTCACAACGGTATCAATTTCGTATTGTTCTCTAATCTCTGCATCCGCCCGCACACGTTCAATGAGAAACATGTCTGAACACCTCGGCGGTTCCACCGGCTCCGGCGCAACGTAGATTCTACATCTATCTCGACTTCGGGAAATTTGCGGGCCTAGCGCCGGGATACAACGTCATCGGAATTCTGGAAGCGTCGCGCACATCAGGTGTACGCTCGTGAGCAACGGCTCACGGTAGGACTGTAGCAAAACTGTAGTGGTTCAATGCTCAGAACGGTGCAAATCGGATCAAAACGGAGCAAATCAAGTCGCTGGTAAGTGACTGACAAATCAATGAAAGTAGGGAATTTTCATTACGGTTCAGAACGCACTGTGGACCTTGAAAACCGGCAGTCTGGACATCGCCCCTTTCAGGTCAACATCGCCCCGATAGCAATCGCGGAACCCGCCTGTACCGAACGGACCTTCAAAAACTTTCCCTTAGTCCCCGTTTTTTCCTGCAGCGTAGGTATCGAAACCGAACGCGCGGACTACGCTGGGTTCCACCACGTCGATAACGTGGGCCCTGCGAGACTCTGGCTTTCTTCGTAGGTCAGTGCTTCTACCAGACGCGTTTCGGCTGCGATGATCGAGGGATGCCCTGGTGCCAGCAATTTCTTGCGAATCGTCGATGCACTTTGTCGCGGCCGCGCTTTCTTTTTGGTAGACCGCGCTCAACGTCCCCTTGCTCTTCGCGATCGGCAGCAGGGTTGGATAGAACTGGACAAAAGTCGTATCAACCGCCGCATGAGAGGCGTGGCACGTGTAACAACTCGCTTCCACTGGGACCATAGTCGCGAGCTTCGTGTCATCGAATCCGAAAAATGCCCATCCTCCGCGAAAGCGTGCCGTGTCCTTTACGTGGACTTCGAGGCCCATGCGCTCAGCGCCCTGGTAATTGCCTTGTTGGTTGATGGAACCCTTACCCTCGGCCATCCTCGCCTCCAGCACCAGCAAGGTCTTGTCCGGCCATGTCCCAGTCTCGATAAAAGCCTTGTAAGACGCGGGATCGACAAAGACATTGTCGAACATGTGATGGCCAGGCATCTGCAATCCAGGGTTGTAACTCATATCGAAGCCGGAAGTGAGATAGACCCACTCACGATAATTCTCGGGCAGTTTCAACTGGCCGTCAGCCGTATAGTCCGGACCTTTTGCGGCTTGACCCGCGACCGTCCATGCGCAGAGGAGCAAACCGGTGAATAGCAGAGTTTTCATTCGTGTCAGCATATGAGGAGTATCCGTCTTGCCTGTTTCGAGCGCTAGTCCGGTTCCTGCACTGAAAACGCTACTGGCTGCATTTATTGTCGCGAGCAAGCGGAGGCTCGGCAAATTATTGCTTGCGCACGAGATGGTACACCATGTCAGTGTCCTTGCCATTCTTCTGCCAGGTCCACCGTTCCGTGATGTGGTCCTTGTCTTCAAACTCCAGCACCATCTTGTGCTCATGCCCAACCGCGATGCTGGGGAGATTGCCGGCGCTCAGGAAAGTGAAGGTCAACTGTTTTACGTTCCCCGAGGATGGCACTGCGCGCATATGCGGTTGATTGTTGGTGGGGCAATAGTGCAGCAAAGAAATCCCGTCACCGTCGATACTGTAAAGCGTAAGCATCTCCTCCATGCCAGAGGCATTGAGCGTCTCCATCACGACTGTGTTCGAGATGGCCAGTTTGAAATTGCTTTTCACTTCCGCACCCTGCTCGTCTTTCCCCACCCAATCACCCGCAAGATTCCCTAGCTTCTTGTAGGCTTCTGGAGCGAAGTTCGGCGGCTTTTGTGCGGAGATTGAGATCGTAAGCACGATGAAGGCGCACAGAACGCGAGCGGTATGCTGAATCATTGTCGGAGTCTCCCTATCTCGAGTCTCGATCCCGGCTGCCGTCCCGCATAACATCACAAATCGTAAGCGTTTGGAGCAGCCGACATCTCTGGGTAAAGACGCCAGCGTTACAGCTTTAGTTAGGGACGGGTAGTTTCCCTGCTACCGGGCCAGTTGGAATTCTTAAGTTAGAAATCCACATCGCTGCTTGACAGCACGTGAAGTATCTATGCGGTAGAGCGCCGGCGCCAGACCACCAACTGCAGTGGACCAGCCAGTGGCTGCATTTCTGCGTCCGCTGGCCCGCGCCGGGAGTTACTATTCACCTGTGAGCCTGGAACGCCTTCCTTCCAAGTCGCAGTGGTTCTGGATCTGGATCGCTTCGATCTGGCTGGGTCTCGCGCTCTTCGACGCCACCCAGACGGTATTCGTCATGCGTTCGGAAGGCATGCACCACGCCTGGGTTCGCCTGTTCATCACTCTGCTCGTGGCCTGGTTGCCGTGGGCATGCGCAACGCCGCTCGTCCTGCGCCTCGGCCGAGAACACCCGTTGTCGCAATGGACGCATGTCTCTACCTGGGCCATTCACGTTGGGGCCTGTCTCACGATAGGTCTGGTCTATGCTGCGTGGAGAGGTTTGTTGGTAGCGCTGCTGAACCCCTGGGCCAATCCGACTCCATCACCCTTCAAAGCGGCCTGGCTTAACGAGTTCGAAAATGGCCTGCTGGCGTATTTCATTCTTTACGGCACGGTCCTCGCCGTAGGTTCGATGCTGGACTCGCGCCAGCGCCTGGCACAACAACAAACGGAAGCCGCGCGTCTTAGTGAACAACTTTCTAAAGCCCAACTCAGCGTACTTCGCCACCAGATCGAGCCGCACTTTCTGTTCAACTCCCTCAACGCCATCGCCGGACTCGTCCGGGAAAATCGTAATGACGATGCGGTCAGCATGATCGCAGGCTTTAGTGATTTTCTGCGCCGTATCCTCAAGGACTCCGACCGCCAGGAAGTGCCCTTGGCCGAGGAAATGGATTTTCTACAAAGGTATCTGGACGTGCAGAAAGTCCGCTTCGCCGACCGCCTTCACCTTTCTGTGGATGTTCCGCAGGAACTGCTCGTAGCGCAGGTACCGAATCTAATCCTGCAACCGATGGTCGAGAACGCGGTCAAACATGGCATAGCGAAGCGCGCACAAGGCGGAACCATTCGTATCCGCGCCTCGCGCCTGAATGCCATGCTCACACTCAGCATTTTCAATGATGGCCCCAGCCTGACGGCGGATTGGGAGACAACCGGTTCCGGCATCGGCATCTCGAACGTACGCACGCGGCTACGAAGCCTCTACGGAGACTCGTTCGATTTGCGCCTCCAGAATCAAGACAACGGCGTTGAAGTCTCAGTCTCTGTGCCCTTCCGGGAGGCCTGATCGGTGCGTTCCGAATCCACAACCCCAAGGTTGCACGCACTCGTGGTGGACGACGAACCACTTGCCCGCACAAACCTCACCGTACTTTTGCGGAAGGATCCAGAAATCGCCGAGGTGCGCGAATGCGGCTCGGGCGCAGAGGCGGTGGCCGAGATTCGATCCAGCCAACCCCACCTGGTATTCCTCGACGTACAAATGCCCGAGTGCGATGGCTTCGACGTGCTCGAACTACTGGGAGCGGACGTGCCTCCCGCCGTGGTCTTCGTCACCGCTTACGATCAATATGCCTTGCGAGCTTTTGAAGCCGGCGCGCTCGACTACCTGCTGAAGCCTTTCGATAACGCCCGCTTCGAGCGATGCCTTAGCCGCGCCAAGGAAAGAATCGCGACGGGCTTGAAGCAGCCCCGCAAAGTGGATCGCCTCGCGATCAAGAGCGCCGGGCGAATTTTCTTCGTCAAGCCTTCGGACATTGATTGGATCGAAGCGGCCGATTATTACGCGTGCCTGCATGTAGGCGGGAAATCCCATCTTCTGCGCCGCAGCCTGTCGAATCTCGATCAGGAGTTGGACCCAACGATTCTGCTGGATTGATCGCTCTACGATTCGGCTCAACTTCATCGCGTTCGCGGGCTCAAGCTAAACGCCGATGGCGACTACGACGTGCTCCTTGATCA
>CAWISU010000062.1:0-110716 GCA_963838765.1 uncultured Acidobacteriota bacterium
ACTTTAAAATCAATTGTTGTTATCAGGCCATTATATTGTTTGAGAATTGCGCGTCGCCTCGCACTTTCCATTTCCGTTTTTCTCCAACAGGGAGGGGGGTCACTTTTGCCGTCGCCATATACCAACCCCTTTCGCCGTTTGACCGCGTTTTCTGCCCGCCTGTAAGATCAGAGGTCAGCTTTCAGCTCTCAGCCGTCAGTGCTCAGCCCTTCGAATTTCTCTTGCTCCTGCAATAGAAGCCTTCTTGGCTGGTTGCTGAAAGCTGATGGCTGAGAGCTGAATTTCATCATGGCCCACGATCTTCCTAAAGCGTATGAGCCGGGCGCGATTGAATCGCGTTGGGCCGAGTACTGGGTTAAGGAGAAGCTGTTTTCTGTGCCTACGCCTCCGCCGGGTGAGACGCGTCCGGTGTTCACGCTGCTGTTGCCGCCTCCGAATGTTACCGGGCGGTTGCATATGGGGCACATGCTGAACCATACGCAGATGGACATTATTGTGCGCTGGCATCGCATGCGTGGATTTCTGACTTTGTGGCTTCCGGGTACGGACCACGCGGGCATTGCGACGCAGATGATGGTGGAGCGGCAGCTTGCCTCCGAAGGCAAGAAGCGGCGCGATATGGGGCGCGAGGCGTTTATTGAGCGGGTGTGGGAATGGAAGCGGCATTATGGCGGGGCGATTCTCGAGCAGATGAAGCGGCTTGGCGACTCGGTGGATTGGGATCGCGAATACTTCACCATGGATGAGAATCTTTCGCGCGCGGTGCGCGAAGTTTTTGTTCGTCTGTATGAAGAGGGATTGATTTATCGCGGGAAGTACATCGTCAACTGGTGTCCGGGGTGTGGGACGGCGATTTCCGATCTTGAAGTCAAGCACGAGGATGTTGCGGGGAAGCTTTATGAGATTCGCTATCCGGTGGTTGGCACGGGCGAGTTCATCACCGTGGCAACCACGCGGCCGGAGACGATGCTGGGCGATACGGCTGTGGCTGTGAATGAGAAAGATGAGCGCTACACGCATTTGCATGGGAAGAAAGTTTTGTTGCCGCTGATGAATCGGGAGATTCCGATTATTACGGATGATCTGGCGCAGCCGGAGTTTGGGACTGGGGCGGTGAAGGTGACTCCGGCGCACGATCCGAATGACTTTGAGGCTGGGCTGCGGCACAATCTGCCGCAGATTGAAGTGATCGATGAGAACGCGCGCATGAGCGCGAATGCGGGTCCGTATGCCGGGCTTGGATCGGTACGAGGCTCGCAAGCGGGTGCTCGAAGATCTGCGCCAGCAGGGCTTTCTGGTCGGTGAGAAGGATTACACCATTTCGATTGGAAAGTGCGATCGCTGCGGGACTGTGGTTGAGCCACGACTTTCGACGCAGTGGTTCATCAAGATTGCGCCTTTGGCGCAGCGGGCGACCGAGGTTGTCGAGAATGGCGAAATCACGATTGTTCCGGAAAACTACACGCAGATTTATTTGAACTGGATGCACAACATTCATGACTGGTGCATCTCGCGGCAACTGTGGTGGGGACATCGGATTCCTGCCTGGCATTGCTCGTGCGGCGAGATTCTTGTGGCTCGCGAGACTCCGGAGCGGTGCACGAAATGCGGTGGGTCGGAACTGAAGCAGGATACGGATGTGCTGGATACATGGTTTTCTTCGGGCCTGTTGCCGTTTACGACCTTGGGTTGGCCGGACAAGACGCGGGATCAGGAAGTGTTTTATCCGACTACGCTTTTGATTACGGCTTACGAGATTTTGTTTTTTTGGGTTGCGCGCATGATTATGTTTGGGTGTCACTTCATGCAGGGACATCGGCAGGATCCGAAGCTGAAGGAAGCCAGTGGATGGAGTGACAAGAAGGACGACAGCGTGCCCTTTCGGCAGGTTTATATTCATGCGCTGGTGCGGGATGCCGAGCGGCAGAAGATGTCGAAGACCAAGGGGAACGTGGTTGACCCGCTCGATGTCATCCAACGGTTTGGGACGGATGCCACGCGCTTTACGCTCGCGGCCATGGCGGCGCCGGGGACGGACATCGCGTTCAATGAGAGCCGGACTGAGGGTTATCGCAACTTTGCCAATAAGATTTGGAATGCGGCGCGGTTTATGTTTATGAATATTGACCGGGTGGAGCCGGGTCTGCGACCCGGGACCGGGTTGGAAACCCGGTCCCACACAGGCTTGACTGGCGTTGAGCCGGTCATGCTTGAGGACCGGTGGATTCTTTCGCGGTTTAATCGCGTGGCCAAAGGGGTGAACGAGGCGCTGGGGACTTACCGCTTTCATGAGGCGGCGAATCAGATCTATGACTTTTTTTGGGGCGAATTTTGCGATTGGTACATCGAACTGATCAAGCCGCGGCTTTTGGATGGGGCCGAGCAGCAAGCTGCGCGCATTGCTTGTGCTAATTTGCTTGGTATTTTTGAGGCGGCGCTGCGGCTGTTGCATCCGGTGATGCCGTTTATCACGGAAGAAATATGGCATGCGATTTACGATGGCAAACCGCCGTTGCAGTCGATCGCTTTGGCTTCGTATCCGCAGGCAGACGAGAAGCAATTAGATTTAGGTGCTGAGACGGAGATGTCAATTCTGCAAGATCTCATCGTCAGTGTGCGGAACTCGCGGGCGGAGTTGAAGGTCGAGCAGAAGTTGCGGGTGCCGATCCAGTTGTTTGTCCAGGAGCCGGAAATTCGCGAGCTGATTGAGCGGAATCAGGGCTCGGTGGAGCGGTTGGCGAGTGTCGAGAAGATTGAGTTTGTTGAGAACTCGCTGGCTAAGTTGTCTGGGGCGCGGCACACTGCGCGTTTTGATGTGCACGTCATTTACGAGAGAAAGATTGACGTGGCTGCGGAGCAGGGACGGCTGAAGAAGGAACTGGAGCAGATTGAAAAAGAGATCGCGAATGGCCAGAGGCAATTGGGCAATGAGCAGTTTCTGGCGAAGGCTCCGGCAAAAGTCGTGGAGGGAATTCGAAGGCGGGCGCAAGAGTTGTCGGTTCTGCGCGAGAAGGTAACGAGTAAGCTGGATGAGTTGAAGTAACGGACTGGCGGGCGAGGGCGCCCGCCCCACACGTCCCTCTCTAAACGATCATGGATTGGAATAGCCGACGCATTACCGCAGTAATCGAGAACGCGCTGCTGGAGGATCGGGCTACGCGCGATGCGACCAGCTATGCTTGCATCGATGCGAACCAGCGGGCTTCGGGCACGATTCTCGCCAAGGAGGATTGCATTCTCGCGGGGATTGGGTGCGTTTCTCGCATTCTGGACTGTTATGCGGCGCTGGACGGTGCGGTTACTTCGCACTACGAGGTCACGACGCATCCGGAGATATTTGACGGCATTCGCTTGCACAAGGGACAATCGATCGCGGTGATTCGACACAATGCGCGCGTGATCCTCTCTTGTGAGCGCGTGATTCTGAATTTTATGCAGCGGTTGAGCGGCATTGCTACGCTGACGCGGCAGTTCGTCGATGCCGTCTCAGGTACGAAGGCGCGAATTTTGGACACGCGCAAGACCGCGCCGGGGCTGAGCATGCTCGATAAGTACGCGGTGCGTTGCGGAGGGGCGCAGAACCACCGGCTTGATTTGTCGGACGGGGTTCTGATCAAGAACAATCATATTGCGCTGGCAGGCGGTATCGTGCCGGCGCTGGAACGGGCTCACAAGAACCGGCGGGGCGAGCAGATCATCGAGATTGAAGTTCGGTCGCTGGAGGAGTTGGAGCAAGCTCTGGAACACGGCGGGGAAGCGATTCTCATGGACAATATGTCGGTCGAAGATGTGAAGCGGGCGGTTGAACGCTGCTCACATGCGGGCCGTCGAATTCCCCTGGAGGCCTCGGGGGGGATCACGCTGGAAAATGTTCGGGCTTACGCCGAGACTGGAGTGAATTTTATCTCGGTCGGGGCGTTGACCCATTCGGCAAAGGCTAGCGATATGAGCATGCGATTAGCTCCAGTCTAAGTCGCGTTCTCTCGCACCAGCCTTTGTGATTTCTCCTTACGAATTGCTGGCTGAGCCGCAATTGCTGTTTCGTGATCTATCCCTCATAATTCCCGCATCAAGCAATCACGGACAAAACGAAAGCCGCGCATCGCAGTGCCCGCGTCACGCGCGCCACAAACCGACGCGCGGTTGGGGCGCATTGTGCGACTGCTCATCGCACACGCCACTGTCGTCGTGAGCGGGACGAAAATCGCGGCCGAGATCGGTATTAGCCGTTCCGAAGTCTGGCGTCTGGTGCAGCAACTGCGCGAGTTGGGAGTTGACATTGCGGGACATCCGTCAACCGGATATAGTCTGAAGTCCATGCCCGATCTGCTGTTGCCGGAGATGCTCGCGCCCCAGTTACAGGGCACGCTTTTCGGCAAGCACCTTCATCACTATTACAAGATTGGATCAACCAATACGGCCGCCATGGAAGCGGCGAGCGCCGGGGCTCCGGAGGGCAGCGTTTTTCTGGCCGAGGAACAGACGGCTGGACGCGGGCGGGGAGCGAATCGGTGGCACTCGGAACGTTCGTCGGGAATTTATTGCTCGGTGCTTTTACGTCCGGCGCTGCCACCTTCCGCTGTACTCGTAATCACGCTGGCGGCCGGGTTGGCCGTACACTCCGCTGTGCAGGAGATCGACTCGCGAGTGCGCGCCGACCTGAAGTGGCCGAATGATGTTTTGATTGAAGGGAAGAAATTCTGCGGCATCTTGACCGAGATGAATGCGGAGATCACGCGGGTGCGGTATGTCGTGGTTGGCATCGGATTAAATGTGAATCAGTCGAGCTTTCCTGCGGATTTGCAAGCCATAGCCACTTCGCTGCGCTTGGTTACGGGCACTGAATGGTCGCGCGTGGAGTTGTGTACGGCTTTGCTAAAATCGCTTGATCGGGAATATCGCGGGTTGCTGGAGAATCCGGAGGGCACGGCTTCGATCTTGAAGCGCTTTGAGGAACGATCATCTTCGGTTCGGGGGCGGCAAGTTGAGGTTGAAGAAAATGCCGACCTCAAGGGCTGTAACTGAAGGTCTTGATGAGCGGGGATTCTTGCAGGTTCGAACAGCGCAGGGTTTGCGTACGGTTTTGAGTGGGACGGTAAAACTCCGCTGAAGTTGGAAATGTGTGGGGCGGGTCTTGGATCGGGGTTGTCCGGTGTAACCGACAGACCGGCCGGCGCACAAACCGCGGCGGCCGGACGGGTCGAAGACCCGTCCCCACACAAACTGTTCCACACGAATGATTTCTATGCTTCTGGTTCTTGATGTTGGCAATACTAATACTGTGCTTGGGGTTTTTGCTCCGGCGACGAACGTGGATTCGGCCACGGGCCGCGGCGTTGGCGGCGAATCGCCACGCTATGAATTGCTGATCGCGAATTGGCGAGTTGCGACGGTGGCGACTCAAACTGTGGATGAATATGGTGTGCTCTTCCGCAATCTGTTTGCCATGGGTAACCTTGAAGCCAAAGGCATTGACGGCATTGTGATCTCTTCCGTCGTTCCCCCGCTCGATTCGACACTGGCGCAAGTTTGTGAGCGATACTTCGGCACGAAACCACTGTTCATCGAACCCGGCATAAAGACGGGCATGCCGGTGCACTATGACAATCCCGCTGAAGTTGGCGCCGACCGCATTGTGAATTCGGTGGCTGCATTCGAGAAATATGGTGGGCCATGCATTGTCGTGGATTTCGGAACCGCGACTACGTTCGATTGCGTGTCGGCCAAGGGAGAATACATGGGCGGTGTCATCTGCCCGGGTATTGGGATCTCCGCCGACGCCTTGTTCGAGCGGACGGCGCGGCTGACTCGCGTGGATATCCGCAAACCGGCGCACGTGATTGGCAGCAATACCGTCGGCAGCCTGCAGTCCGGACTCTACTACGGCTATCTGGGCTTGATCGATGGAGTTCTGGAGTTGTTGATTCGAGAATTGGGAGATGAAACCAACGTGATCGCGACCGGCGGCCTGGCATCTCTGTTTGGGACAGGATCGAAACATATCAAGCAGGTGGATGAGTTTTTGACCTTGGAGGGTTTGCGCATTATCTGGGAGCGCAACTTGAGCGCGAAACCTGCTCGTGAAGCTGTGGCCGCGTCGAAAGCGTCTTCCGGCAGCAAGGCGCGTTCCCGGTAAGGAGGCTCTCATCAGGGAGCGAGGGGTTACGCGAACTCCCCTTGGGTCGATGGTAGAAATTCCCTGCGACTCCGCTACTGCGCCGACATTTTGTGGATCCCTCACTTCGTTTCGGGATGAATTTCCCGAGACTTAACTAATGTTCTCTAAGCCGTCGTGGAAAACTACTTCAACTACTTCACCGAGATCGAGGAGCATTTTCAGCGGAGACGGGGACGCATTCATCTATCTCCGCTCGATTGGGCACTGATCGAGACTTGGAAGGATGCGAGCGTGCCCCTTGAGGCAGTCCTGCGTGGCGTGGATGCGGCGTTTGATAGGTATGAACAGCGCCCCTCGAAGTCGCAGAAGGTTAATAGCCTGGCTTATTGCGCACAGGCTGTGCTGGTGGCTGCGGAGGAGATGAAAGAGGCGGCTGTGGGAGCGGCGAGCCCGGATTCACAAGGCGCTCGGCCAGGCGGGTTTCAAACTTCCGAAATCGCTGCCTTTCTTCGGTTCAATGCTGAACAACTCGACGCCGCGAAGCTTCCCCAAGCAAAAGGAATTTCTGCGACGCCGTTGGCGAGAGAGACGGCGAACACACTGCGCGAGATTGCCCTCGATCTGGAGGCGGCGAAAACTCAGCCGCGTTTAGAAGATCTAGAACGGCGGCTGACCGTGGCCGAAGAAAAACTGCTTGCTGTTTTGCTGGCGGCGACGCCGGATGAGCAAATCGTCGCTGTGCGGGCCGAAGCCGATCGGGAACTGGCGCCGTATCGGCGCAAAATGCCGGCGGCACAAATTGAGCAATTGCAGAAGCAGTATTCGCACAAACGGCTGCTGGAAAAATATGGGCTGCCGAGGTTGAGTCTTTTTTATATGTGAAGCGCCGAAGTGAAATTTCCGATTGACGATTTTCAATTGCCAGTTGGAAATCGACGACCGGCAATTTCTCCTTACCCGGCGTTTCGTTTTCCAGCATAAAATCTTCGCTTGCAGCTCACCATTGAAAAACTCGTTTACGGCGGCGACGGATTTGCTCGGCTGGCTGCGGATGAGCGCGGTCCCGGCAAAGCTGTGTTTGTGCCCTTTGTTTTGGAAGGCGAGAGGATCGAGGTTTCGCTGCTCGAACGGAAGCGTGGCTTTGCGCGAGGCAAGGCGCAAGCGATTCTGCAAACTTCCCCGCAGCGAGTAGAGCCGCGTTGTCCTTACTTCCTTCGTTGTGGCGGCTGCCATTACCAGCACGGCGGCTACGAGCATCAGCTTGAGATCAAGGCTGCGATTTTGAAAGAGACGCTTCGCCGAATTGCCAAGCTGGAACTAGGCGCGAAGATTACGATTCATCCTTCGCCGCCCTGGAACTACCGCAACCGGACCCGCCTTAAAGTGCGAACTGCACCGGAATTCGCGCTGGGCTACTACAAATTTGGCTCGCACGAACTGCTGCCGGTGGAGGAGTGTCCCGTGAGTTCGCCGCTGATCAATCGCGCCATTGCGGCGTTCTGGCAAATGGGACGCGGACACGCGATGCCTGATGGAATTCGCGAGGTTGAGTTTTTCGCCAATGCAGACGATACCCAACTCCTGATCGAGGCTTCTTGCGAACCCGGAACTCCCAGCACCCCGGTTAGGGAATGGGCAGACGCCGCGCGGAAAGCGCTGCTGGACATCACAGGCGTCGTGGTTTACAAGGCGGGGTCGGCTGGCGCGGCGGGGTTCGCCGAACCAAAACAGATGGCGGTTTCTGGAGCCGCAGCGATAACTTACAAGATTGCGGACGCCTCGTTCCGAGTCAGCGCGGGAGCTTTCTTTCAAGTTAACCGTCATTTAATCAACGAGTTAGTGGGGATCGTCTGCGACGGGTATTCGGGCGAAAGGGCGCTTGATCTCTATGCCGGCGTGGGACTGTTCTCGACGGCTTTGTCGAAAAGATTTCCACAGGTAATCGCAGTTGAATCGTCACAGACATCTTCTGGTGACTTGCTGCACAATTCCCCTGCAAACGTGAAGGCGGTCCGGGCGACCTCCGCTGATTTCTTGCGGAGCGCGGCGGGCAAGCTGCGGCCTGACCTCGTGGTGGTGGACCCGCCACGGAGCGGTCTGGGGGAAAGTGTGGTCCAAAGCCTCGTCGGATTGGGAGCGCACCGGATGACCTACATCTCCTGCGATCCGGCGACGGCATCGCGTGACCTGGCTGGCCTGCTCGGCGCCGGATACCGCATGGAGCAGGTGCACCTGGTGGACCTGTTCCCCCAGACTTACCACTTGGAGAGTGTGTTTCAGTTGTCTCGGTAGGCGGTTGCGAGAACGAATGACACATCGCTTTCCGTTTCTCGTGACGGCATAGAGCGTTGCCCTAAGCGGCTGAACAGGCTGCCGAAAAATACCTGTTCTCGACTGCAGCGCCTCAACAGGCTGCGGAAGAAATGCAGTGTACGCAAGGAACATCGAACCCCAGCGGCTAAAGCCGGACCTATTTTCAGCGACTTACGGTATGCCTGAAAGCATACCGTGATACGGATCGAGACTTTTTTCCGCAGCCTGTGAAGGCGCGACTGATAGTGCAGCAGTTAGAGCGTCGCCGAAGCGATGCCCTGATACGAATCGAGCGTTTTTTGAGCAACCTGTAAAGCCGGAACCCGTTGAGCCCGGCGGACACGGCTGCAGGGGCTGCGGAAAATGCGATTGGAGCCAGAATTTCTATGCCTTTAGGGGCTGAAGAGACCTTGTCGCTACTGTTCTTTCACCCTTACAGGGCTGCGTCATTTACCACTTTTCACCCGCGGCTGCGGTGTAGGCTGCATTCTTGCGCCGCCTCGCGGCTGCGGCGAGCGACTAGGTTCCACTGTTTCAGTCGCAACCTAGTGTTGCGTCACAGTTACGTGAAGTCTGGAGGTTATTCGACGCGCGCATCACGATTCTGCGGCGAACGAGTGCATCGTGCTTCGCTTTGCGAAGGATGACACCGCGGACCTATGACGCGAACTTTCGGGACACGAACTAGTTGGGACACAGCTTCCGAAGCCTGGATGTATTTTCAGACCACGGCGCACGAGTGAACTCGAGCCCTTTCCGAGTTCGGTGGTTTCGGAAATTTCCGCAGCCTGTGAAGCCGTGCCCTCCCCGTTCGTGGCTCTCTATACAGCAAGTCGAGAAAAGTCAGTGAGGCTCAATATCCCAGCATTCTCGCCACTCCCGGAGTTCTTGTTGCGGGCTAGCCGGTGAAACAGCCGCCGACTGCGCCGCCGACTACCCCTCAAAAGCCGCTCTCACGACAACCGATGCTTTGGGCCGCGTTGGCGTATGCCGGCGGAATTGTTACCGGCTTCTACGTCTGGCGGCCGCCGCTGTGGTGGTTGGTCGCCGCCATTGTCTTCGCCGCGGCCGGGGCATACCTGCTGCGGCGTCGTGCCTGGGCCGCATTTGTGCTTGGGCTATCGGCTCTGTTTGTCATGGGAGCACTGATGATGCAAGTGCGGGTCCCCGAGCAGAACAGCAGAGCGGGTGCTCTGGGATTCGCGGATGGCCGCGAAGTGGTCGTCACCGCACACGTGATCAAGGAAGGGAATGTGCGAGAGAAGACTTCCGGCGACGAGCAACAGAGATTGGATGTTGAGACCGAATCGATCAGGGCAGGAAACCAGACGGTTGCAGTCCGCTCCGGCCTTCGAGTCAGTTTCTACGGTCGCGAGAGAAAGAATGAGGAGTCCGAAGAATCCGCCGCCGTGCCCATGCACTTGTTCCGCTACGGAGAGCGCTTGCGATTTACCGCCAAACTTTATCCGCCGCATAATTTTCGAAATCCCGGCGCGTTCGACTACGCGGGATATCTGCTGGAAGACGGAATCGTGGCACTCGGATCGACTAAGGCGGAGACGATTGAATTGTTGCCGGGGTTCGCCGGGAACCGGGCTGAACTTTGGCGGACGCGCGTTCGTAGAAGCCTGATCGAGAGAATCCATGTCTTATGGAAGCCGGACGAGGCGCCACTGCTTGATGCCATGCTGATCGGTGAGAATTCGTTCCTGGGACGTGAAACCCTCACTGACTTCCAGCGCACGGGCACGTACCACGTGCTGGTGATCTCTGGATTGAAAGTCGCGGTCCTTGCGCTGGTGATGTTTTGGCTGCTGCGCAGGATGCGGGTGAATGATCTTGTCGCCAGTACGGTCACAATTCTGCTGACGGTTGCCTATGCGCTTCTGACCGACGTTGGCGCGCCGGTGTGGCGGGCTACGCTGATGCTCGCGCTCTACTTGGCCGCGAGGCTGCTTTACCGGCGAAAATCGATTCTCAACACCATCGGTGCGGCGGCGCTGGCTCTGCTAATTGTCGATCCTGCGGCGCTGCTGGGAGCCAGTTTTCAACTCAGCTTTCTCTGCGTGCTTGTGATTGCAGGAATCGGAACTCCGCTTCTGGAGCGGACGACGCAACCACTTTCTCAGGCTTTAAGGAGCTTGGACACTACTACCTATGACGCCGCACTTTCTCCCCCACTGGCGCAAATGCGGCTTGACCTGCGGCTGATTGCCGGCAGGCTGCAACGGTTTTTCGGGAAGCGCGTTCCGTTGATCGTGCTCGTTGGTGCTGCGCGGGGGTTGCTTCTAGGCTGCGAGTTCCTCGTGGTTTCCACGGTGCTGCAGGCGGGATTCGCGCTGCCCATGGCGTACTACTTCCATCGCGCGACCTTGGTTTCGTTGCCGGCGAACATGCTGGCCGTGCCTCTCACCGAAATCATTATGATCGCTGCCATGGTGGCTGTGAGCGCGAGTTATATTTCGCCCGCCCTGGCGAAGGTTCCCGCCTTGGTTGCTGGAGCCGCGCTTCACGCAATGAATGGGTCGGTGCGATGGTTGGGTGCTCTGCGAATCGCCGACACGCGCGTGCCTACGCCCCAGCGTATTGGCATTCTGTTGGCCGCAGGGGCGGTGGTGCTGGCGATGGTTTTGAGTCGCCGCCGCCCCTGGCTCGTGGCGACTGGATGGGCGGCTCTAGCGCTCAGTGCTTTTTGGATCTGTGCTGTTCCGCCGCATCCCCAGGTCACGCCCGGAGTTCTTGAACTGACCACCATTGACGTTGGCCAGGGCGATTCGATTTTTCTGGTGTCGCCGCAGGGCCGTACACTTTTAGTGGATGCGGGTGGGATACCGTTCTGGATGCACTCGGAACTGGATATCGGAGAGGATGTGGTGTCACCCTATCTGTGGTCGCGCGGGTTTCACCAGCTCGATGTGGTGGCGCTGACACATGCTCACGCGGACCATATGGGCGGAATGGCAGCAGTGTTGGCTAATTTTCATCCGCACGAATTATGGTTGGGCGTGAACTCGCCAAGTCCAGAATTGCAAACTCTGCTGCGCGAAGCGAGAGCATTGAAGATTCCTATCGTTCTTCACAAGGCCGGAGACGCGCTTGATATGGGTGGCGCAAAGCTCGCGGTGCTGGCGCCGCCGCGGGATGCGGAGGCACATCCTTCACGGCCGAACGACGAGTCTTTGGTTATCAAAATCAGTTATGGCGCAACATCCGCTTTACTTGAGGGAGACGCGGAGAAGAAAACAGAAAGGCAGGTTGCGCAGGAAAATCCGCAGGCCGACCTGCTCAAAGTGGCTCATCATGGAAGCTCGACTTCGACGATTCCAGAGTTGCTGGCTGCGGTGCATCCCAAATTTGCAGTCATATCGGTGGGCGCGCGCAATGTTTATGGGCATCCGCGGCAAGAAGTTCTGGAGCGGTTAGCGGCAGCGCACGTTTTTACCTACCGGACGGATATGGAAGGGGCCGTCACTTTTTATCTTAACGGTAAGACGGTCAGCTCTCAGTTGGCGGCTCTTCATTGAGCGCATATTCCGCGGTTTCAAGTTCGTCGGGCGTTTGGCGGTATTCCTCAATCAATCGCCGCGCCTCGGCGGCATCTTCTTCGCGCACCAGAATCACGGTTCCACCGACACCGGGCAGAATGTCCTGCTGCGCGTCGAGCGAAGTCAGATCAGAGTCAATCCCTCCGGATTCGAGCAAGCCGCGCACGATCATGGCTTCCGATTCCTGTTCGGTGTCGAACACGCGCACCAATTTTTCATTCGGATTCGGACGTTCGTCTCGAGGTGTGGACGTTGTGTCTGCCATGCTTGCCTCCGATCAGGATGATCTCCTGGACTAAGTCAGCCGCGCTCGTCTGATTCTAACTCTATCTGGGTCAAGCAAACATTCGATTATGATTCTTTTTCAACCGCCGCATTTCGAATCAGCCGCTTTGTTTGAGGTAACCGAAGGCGTACACCATCAGGCCATTGCGCTTAGCTCGACTTGCCGTGACAATGAACTCAAAGGGTGGGCGCAACGCGCTGGCGGCAGGGAACATCTAATCGCAGAGACCGTAGTGTCCGGGGGTTTGATGAGCAGTTTAGAACGGCATGGACATACGCCAAACATAAGCGAAAGGGAGCAGGAGGCGAGAAACATCCGGCGCCTGCAGATCATGATCAGCATGGTCATGTCGGTGATTGGGCAGGATCCAAACCTCACCGTCGAAGAAGCTTCTGAGTTGGTGGCCGGAGCCAAGCGGGCCGCCCTGGCGATGTTTCCGGACAAAGAATTCGCCTACGACATTCTGTACAAACCCCGCCTGCAACGATTGATGAACGAGCGCTTCCGCCTGCAATAAAGAGCCACTCCGTTTGACCCTCTCACTCAGGACGGGCTAGACTCACTTTTCAGCGGGGTCTCCATGAAGCGAGTTGTTCCAGCCTTTGTCGTATTGACGGTATTTTCGTTGGGCGTGCTGGCTGATGAAGGCCATCACCATGAAGATCTGACCACGGATCAACTGGGCACGGTGCATTTTCCGTTATCGTGCGCAGCGCCGGTGCAGAAGCCGTTCGAACGAGGCGTCGCATTGCTGCACTCGTTCTGGTACGAAGAGGCGGAGAAAGAATTTGAACAGATAGCGAAAGACGATCCCCAATGCGCGATGGCGCATTGGGGAATTGCCATGAGCATCTGGCATCAACTGTGGAACCATCCTGATGCAGCTACGCTCAAGCGAGGTCAGGGAGAGGTCAAGAGTGCAAAATCACTGGGCCCCAAGACTGATCGCGAGCGTTACTATATCGCTGCCATGGACGCGTTCTACCGGGGCAAGAAGCGCGACTATCATGATCGGGCGAATGCCTACTCCAAGGGTATGGAGACAGCATATCAGCGCTATCCGGATGATCGCGAGGCGGCGGTTTTCTATGCGCTGTCGCTGCTCGCCGCCGAACCGGACAACGACACAACCTTTGCCAATCGAAAGCAGGCGGCAGCGGTTTTGGAAAAGCTGTTCGCGGTAGAGCCCGACCATCCTGGGGTGGCCCACTACTTAATTCACAGCTACGACAAGCCGCAGTTGGCGGAGCTTGGACTGCCCGCGGCCCGGCGCTATGCGAAGATTGCTCCGGCCGCTCCCCATGCGCTGCATATGCCGTCGCACATTTTTGCCCGCCTCGGGCTGTGGCAGGACGATATCGATTCCAACCTCGCATCCATCGCCGCCACCCGCAAAACGGCGGCCATGCATATGGGGGGCGAAGGCCATCAGTTTCATGCCATGGATTTTCTTGTGTACGCTGACTTGCAGTCGGGGCGCGAAGTGGATGCTCAACGAGTGATCGATGAAGTGAAGGCCATGCCCGCGAAAAAGGATGATATGTACGGGATGGACTTCGATCCACGCACGGATGCGCTGGTAACTTTTTCTGCGAGGTATGCGCTGGAGATGCATCACTGGACGGATGCCGCCTCTCTGCCGCTGGTTCCCAAGGCAGAAACCTCGGACAATTCGGTTACCTACTGGGCGCGGGCAATTGGCGCCGCTCGCACTGGCAACGTGGCTGATGCCCGCAAAGATGTGGCCGAGATCGAAGCCCTTCACGCGACATTGGTAAAGCAAAAGAAAAAGTACTTTGCCGACGCAGTCGAGCAGGATCGTCAAGAAGCCGCGGCGTGGGTTGCTCACGCCGCTGGGAATAACGACGAGGCTATCAGGGCGTTGCACACGGTTGCGGAGAAGGAAGAAGCGGAGGGTGATGAACCACTGGCGATCCCGGCGCGAGAAATGTTGGCCGACATGATGCTCGATATGAACCGTCCGGAACAAGCCCTGGCGGAGTATGAGGCAGACCTCAAGTTCAATCCGAACCGCTTCAATGGCCTGTACGGCGCGGCGCGAGCCGCGGAGATGGCGGGGAAGACCGACAAGTCGAACGCTTACTACGCTCAGCTGGTAAAGGTGTGTGATGGATCGAATTCGGATCGGCCAGAACTCAGCCGGGCAAAGGCGCTATTGGCGCAGAAATGATTGGAAGACGGAAATCGCTATTGTTTTTCTATCCTCTGCAATCGGAAAAGAAGGGTTCCCCACCCTAATTTCGATCGCATCTGTACCGGAGTATGATTGGCGTCGTCCGTGAACCACGCCCAGACCGTGCCTTTGCCCTGCAAAGCGCCGGAAATGGCCTCGGCCTTGACGCGCACCGTGTGGAATGTGCCGGCAGGGACCTTAACCTGTTCTTGAGCTTCCACGCGCGCCCTGACTTCGGTGGTTTTGTTTCCGTCGTTGACCGGGAACGTATAGGTATTGCCGGGTTGCAGGGGCAACGATGCGAAATAATAGAATCCGCTGACGACATCTGAAACGCACGCGGGAAGGTCGTTTTCCACGTGTTTCTGTTCGCCGGTCTTTAGGTTCTTCTCATCGAGCACACTCTTGTTTCGAGAGTAATCAAAACGAAGCTCGGTCTGGCGCGCGCGCGAACTCTCTTCGGTATGCCTCGAAACGCGCAGCGAGCAGAATGTGCGCGGATCGAAGAAGGCTTCGAAGCGATCACGCACCTTGTACAGCGCGCTGACCACTCCGGCGGAATCTGCAATCGCGGTTACGTGTTGCTGGCCCGCGTCGAGTCCGAGGCTGACTCTGGCGGTTCCAGCATTGAACAGATGCCATTCGACTCCATACACGTAGGTCTGTCCGTTCGGGAAAGCGTAATTCGGTGGTGGAGGAACGACCCGTGCCGAGGGGGCTGCGCTTATTGTGGGGAGCGGAGGGCTCGACGGCGCGGAAGTTTGGCCTTGCGACAAGGAGACAGAGAGTATTGCGAACAAAAACCGCGCCGGATTGAATTTTAAGAAAATGCGCATCTTGTGTTAGACGAATTTAGACGAAAATTCCAGCATCCTGGTGAGATACCGAATGCCGGACCGGAGATGCCCGCGACGCCATTTATCGGATCCAGAGCAGCTTGACTATCAATGCGGCGATCAGGGCCATCGCACCTAGAGTCGCATTGTACTCGCGATGTTTCCAGTAAAGATCCCAGGAGAATGTTCCCCGCCCAATGCTGGGGGAACTGATCCGAGGCAGCAGTCGTGGGACCTGGCGTGCGTATTCCGTGTATTCGGGAAACTGTTCTCTTAGGAATGTCTCTTCGCCGCGAATCACCGGTAAGTAGATCGCTAGAAAAATCAACACCAGTCCGGCCCCGATCCACCAGCTTCGTGCAGCGATGGCGAAGCCCGCGGCCAGAATCAGCGAACCGAGATAAAGTGGATTGCGGGTATAGGCGTACGGTCCGGTGGTCGTGAGCTGCTCATTTTTCTTTACATGCCCGGATGCCAGGGCACGAATCGCAAGCCCAGGAATGATGAGCGCAGAGCCGATAATGAGGGACACTTGCGTTGGTGTTGCCAGCCACAAAAAGAGGGCGGTAAAAGCGAAGCCCAGAGGTACCCGGATGCGGCGCGCGATTTTTGCCCAGGTAATGTTAGGCACGGTCGCTCCGTAGCAATTTCCGAGCGGCAGCAACAACCTCATCAGAGCTGATTTCCAGCATGCCGGGATCGGGTTGCGCGCGGCGGGAGTGCGTGGTCGGGCTAGTGGGGCTGCGCAGAACGATGCTGCGAGTGCCAAACGGCCCATTGCGCGCTGGATTTGTGGGACCGAAGATTGCGACCACGGGAATCCCAAGAGCGGCGGCCAGGTGCATGGGGCCGGTATCGCCGCCGATGAAGAGGCGCGCGCGGCGCGTGAGCGCAATCAATTCCGTGAGTGAACAGGCCATGCCCTTCGCGGTGTCTCCGCTAGCCGACTCGACTGCGCGCATCAATGGCTCTTCGCCGGGGCCGAAATTGATCAGGCGATTTCACTCCATCTTCCGCTAATCGCCGGGCCACGTGCCCGTAGCGCTCCGCGGGCCACTGCTTGGCTCCCCAGCCGGCGCCTGGATTGAGCAAAGCGAAATCGCCAAGCGGTTCTTCACATTGTTTTTCGACAGCAGGGTTGTGCGGGAATTCTATCTTTGGCATTTCCAACGGACGGCGCGCAACGGCCTCCGCGAGCGACAGATTCTGCTCCACAATGTGGCTGCCGCGGGCAATCACCTGACGCGTGTAAAACATGCTGGCAACATTTTCGCGAGGCTGTGCGGACTCCGTATATGACCGGCGCTCCGGACCATCGCGCCAGCAGGGCCGATCGGACTGCGCCCTGGAAATCGACTGCTACTTCGTATCGCTGCGCACGCAGTTCGCTGAGCCCAGCCGCAATTTGTTCCCAAGTCTGCATCGAAAGCAGGGACTTGCGCCACGACTTCGTATTCACGGTGTGGACTCGGTCGACCAGCGGCCTTCGCGGCGAACGCGGTCCGGAGCGGGGCTCGGGCAAAGTGCAGAGCAACTCTGCCCAGCGCTCTTCGACTATCCAACCCAGAGTCGCTTCGGGAAATGCTTGTCGTAACGCGGTGACGGCAGGAAGCGTGTGGATGATGTCGCCCATCGAACCCAGCCGCACAATCAGCAATCTCCGAGGGATGAATACGGCACCATTTCTGGAAGAGCTGTGACGGCGATGGCATGCTCACGAACGCCGCCTGATCCGCGATTGGATAATTTCAGTGGCCGAGTGATTCTTGGGATCGCCCACGATTTCCACTCGGCCCCCACATTCCGCGACCACATCGCGCTCGGGCACGGTATCGGCGGTGTAGTCCGTGCCCTTGGCGTGAACGTTGGGGCGAACTTCGCGGATCAATGCCCGCACATCCTGCTCAGGGAAAATGACGACAGCGTCTACATCAGCCAGCGCCGCGAGAATTTCCGCACGTTCTTCAGCAGGCATTAGCGGACGGCCTTCTCCTTTCAGCGCGCGCACGGAGTCATCCGAGTTGATGGCCACGATCAAGCGTCCTCCGAGTTGCTTGGCCGCGTGGAGGTAGCGTACGTGGCCGACGTGCAGCAGATCGAAGCAGCCGTTTGCCAGCGTGATGGATTCACCCGCCCGGCGCCATGCGGCGACGCGCTGCTTCAATTCTTCGCGGCTCAGGATTTTCTTTGCGGACATTCAGTGGACTCTCGTCGCCGGTGGCGATTGCTCAAGCGCATCGAGAAGTTCCTGTCGCGATACCGTCGCGGTGCCGCGCTTCATCACCACGATTCCGCCCGCATAGTTCGCCAGGTGGGCGGCCTCTTCCGTGCTCGCTCCCGCGGCAAGGGCGGCAGCGAACGTGGCGATCACCGTGTCGCCTGCGCCGGTCACATCCGCGACCTGATCGGAACCAAAAATCGGGATGTCCACCGGTTTGTGTTTGCCGGCGAAGGCGGCCATGCCATCGCGGCCGCGCGTAATCACAAGCGATTGCAGCTTCATGCGTGACATCACCTGCTCGCCCGCGGCGCACAACCGCGCACCAATCGTTGCCGATGCGCACACCCAACGCCGCTTCGACTTCCGGCTCATTGGGCGTGGCTGCGATCACGCCGGAATATTGCAGCATGCGGTAGCGCGAATCGAGCACTACGGGAACTCCGTCGAGACGGCCGCGGTCGCGGATCGCATTGAGGATTGCTGGACTCGCTGCGCCATAGCCGTAATCGGAGATGAGCAGAGCGTCCGAGGCGCGCGCGTATTCCCGCGCCGCCAGCACGAGTTCGCGTTTCAAGTGACGGTTGGGCTCGGCTTCCGGTTCGCGATCAACGCGGACTACCTGCTGCCGGGTGTTGTGCGTCATGCCGGCCAGGATGCGAGTCTTGGTCACCGTTGTATAAGTCTTGTCTTTCAGAACGCCGCTCACGGGAATATGTTTGTGGCGAAAAGCTTTCAGCAGCAAGCGCCCGGGTTCGTCGTCGCCGACTACTCCCACCGGCAAAACGTTGACGCCCAAGTCAGCAAGATTGTTGATCGCGTTGGCGCCGCCTCCGGGCATGATGGTTCGTTCGCGATGTTTCAGAATCAACACAGGCGCTTCCCGAGATACGCGTGAGATTTCCCCGAAAACGAATTCGTCGGCCACCAGGTCGCCCACTACGGTGACCGTGATCTTGGGAAAGGACTCGACAATCTTCTTTAGCCGCTCTGTCTCCTTGGGGTGTTTGGTCATTTGGATGTCAAGTTCTGCGGAGCTCCGGCACCGATTTTCTCACGGCTTGCTCTTCGTTCCGAAATCATCCGCAGCATAGTATCGACTGCGTTAGCCGCGTCCAACAATTCCATTTTGACCGGAATCACTGCCAGGGGCTGAAGTGCGTGGAGATATCCGCCCAGGTTGATGGCGTCTTTTTCGGTTGTGACGAAGCCTTCGGCCCCGCTCTGCTGGCGGAGTTTCAACAGGTCCTGAATATCTCGCTCGGTGTAGGCGTGGTGGTCGCGATACAACGCTTGCGCCACTGGCTCGACGCCTGCCGTACGCAGTTGCAGCAGAAAATTCTGCGGCCGGGCAATTCCGCAGAAAACTATTGGGCGAGTGGGAACATTTGTGAGCGAGATGCCCCGGCGCACTCGCCATACCAGCTTGCCCTGCAAGGGAAACGATTCGGGTGAGGCGCCACTGGTGAGTACAACAGCGTCGGCTCGGGACAATGCGTTCAGAGGTTCACGCAAACGTCCTGCAGGAAGCAGGCGGTCTCGTGCGTCTTCGGGAGTAACCAATACGATGTCGAAATCACGCGCCAGGGCGCGATGCTGGAAGCCGTCATCCAGCAGATGAAGCTGCGGGCCGAAACTTTTTTCTGCGGACAGGCCAGCTTCGTAGCGATCCTCAGCCACGATGACCGGCACACTCAGGCGCCGAGCCAGTAGCAGCGGTTCGTCGCCAAACTCCCTCGGCGACCCTGCCGGATCCACTTGGGCTACGCCGCGGTTCTTGCGGCCGTAACCGCGAGAGAGGATATCGAACGGTACAGCGCGGGACTTCAACAATTCTCCGAGAAGCAACACGAAGGGTGTTTTGCCGGAGCCTCCAACTGACAAGTTGCCGACGCTGACGACGGGGCCGCGTAGTTTTCGCGAACGAGCAATGCCGCGGTCGTAGAGCGCGTTGCGTGCCCGAACGCCTGCTCCGAAGATGGAGGACAAGAGATTCATTCAATGCGCTTGGGAGACAGCTTTCGCCACGCTGGACGGGTTCCGCTCGACTTCGCTCACGACAAGCTCCGACCCGTCCCCACACGATCCTTCCCAACACTATCGGCAGCAGGCGCCAACAGTTTTTCCAGTGCTTGCATAGTTCTTTGCGTTGCCCCCATTTGCGCCTGCAGAGTTTCCGCTGCACGGCGGCCCAGCGCATCCCGCTCGGCGGGGTTGGAAATCAGCTCCATGAACACCAGCGGAAGTTCGGCTGGAGTGACCACGCGGACGGCATTGCGGGCTTGAAAGACAGCTCACGATGTCGCGGAAATTCTCGGTGTGGTTGCCCACGACGATGGGAACCCCATGCAGTGCGGGCTCGATGATATTGTGTCCGCCGCGAGGGACAAGGCTGCCGCCGACAAATGCGACATCGGCGAGCGCGTAAAGAGCCGCGAGTTCGCCCATTCGATCGATCAGCAGGACCCCGCCGACAACGGGATCGCCGCTCCACAGGGAACGCCGCCAGAAGCGGATGCCAAGTTTGTCGAGCAATTCGGCGACTTGCAGGAAGCGCTCCGGGTGACGCGGCGCCAGGATCATGACGGCGCGAGGATAGCTGGCGAGAATGTTCACGAAGGCCTGCAGCAGAAGCGGTTCTTCGCCGTCGACTGTGCTGCCACAAACAATTACCGGACTGGCGTTGGCTTGTTGAAACGCCGAGCGCAGGCTGGCCACAATCGGCGGCGCTGCCGGTGCAGGAACATCAAACTTCAGGTTTCCCGTTGTGTGGACGCGCTCGGCGGGCGCGCCAATTTGCGTGAGCCGGTGAGCATCCTCTTCGGTCTGCGTGAGAAAAAGGTCGACCTGCTGCAACACTTTTCTCAGCAAAGGTCGAAAGCGTTGATATCCGCGCAAAGAGCGGTCCGAGATGCGGGCGTTCACGATAGCGATTCTGGCGCCGCTGCCATGGGCCAGCCGCAGAAAATTTGGCCAGATTTCAGTTTCTCCGATCACAATCAACTGCGGCTGTAACAAGCGCAAGTAAGGACGGATGGCAAACGCGAAGTCGAGCGGGAAGTAAAAGACATTCTCCGCGCCGAAGCGAGCGCGGGCCAGTTTCTGCCCGGTATCCGTCGTCGTTGAAATGACCACACGGTGCTGCGAAAACCGCTTCGCCAGTTCCGCAACTAAACCGCTGACCGCCAAAACCTCGCCCACTGAGACCGCGTGAACCCATATCATTGGCCGCGCGGCCGGAACCACAAGGCGCTGAGAAATCCTTCCCAAGCGTTCGCCCAGGCCCGCGCGGTACTTGCCGTGGCGCAGCCTTTGCAGCAGCCAATAGGGTAGGCTGACCAGTAGCCCGGCCGCCAGCAGCGCGCTGTAAATCAGGTACATGGGGGAACAAACATTCTACCTGCATACTGCCTAAGGCACCGCCGCGTCCGAAGCTTGCATCCTATAATCGATAATCATGTCAGGTACGCTTACAGGTGGTTCACTGCTGCGAAAGACAGCCGCAGTTTCTGTTCTGTTGCTGTGTGCAATCGTTTGCCTGGCGGGAAAGCACTTTGTCATGCCGGCGGCGCAGCCGGCGAAAAACTATCCCGCGCACGACGCGCATCCCAACGAAGCGGTCACGCTCGGGCTTGATCCTTACGATATGGCCGACAAGGCAAGTATCTTCTCGGTTCATTACAACGACGTCGGCCTCATGCCTATATTCGTCGTGATTACCAATGATGGCGACCAGCCGGTCTCGCTATCGGGAATGAAGGCGGAGCTCATCACTGCGGATCGGAGCAAGATTCCACCTGCGATCGAAGACGATATTTACCGGCGAATTGCGAAGCCCCCGGGGAACATCTCTCCCAATCCGCTGCCCTGGCCCAAGAAGGCGAAAGGCAGCGTGAGCAAGGATGCGATGGAGGAGATTCAGAACGCGCAGTTTGCCGCCAAGGCGGTTGAGCCGCATGGCACGCAGTCCGGCTTCATGTTCTTTGATGTGTCAGAGATTTCAGCGCCGCTGGCCGGAGCACACTTTTATCTGACTGGCGTACGCGATGCCAAAGGGAATGAACTGATGTATTTCGATGTCTCGCTGGAGAAATATTTGAGCGCGCCGGCCAAACCCAAGTAATTCCGGTGCAGCCGCGAGTGTGCCCTCCTAAACGACGCTCCCAGCCCTTTATAATCGCTGGATATGGCCACCACGCCGGAAACTTCCGTAGCGGCCCGCGCCAAGTACGAGCCGGTCATTGGGCTGGAGGTGCACGTCCAGCTTTTGACCGTGAGCAAGATTTTCTGCTCGTGCTCCACGCGCTTTGGCGATCCGCCCAATACCAATGTTTGCCCGGTTTGCCTGGGCCTTCCGGGGGCTCTGCCGGTGCTGAATCGCAAGGCTGTGGATTTCGCGGTGCTGGCCGCGATGGCGGTGGGTTGCCGCATTAACCAGACTTCCATTTTCGCGCGCAAGAATTATTTTTATCCTGACCTGCCCAAGGGCTATCAGATTTCGCAGTACGACAAGCCATTGGCTGAGTTCGGTGGGATCGACATTGTGGCTGCCGCTGGATTAAGAAAGATCGGCATCACCCGATTGCACCTCGAAGAAGATGCGGGCAAGAGCCTGCACGAAGGCTTCGCCGATTCCGCCGAGACTACGGCGATCGACCTGAACCGCAGCGGCGTGCCGTTGATCGAAATCGTCAGTGAGCCCGACATCGCTTCGCCTGCCGAGGCGTACGAATACCTTACCCGCTTGAAGGAAATCATTCTCTACACTGGGGTCAGCGATTGCAATATGGAAGAGGGTTCATTGCGTTGCGATGCCAATGTGAGCGTGCGCCCGCGCGGCCAGAAGCAGTTCGGCACAAAGACCGAAATCAAGAACGTGAATTCGTTTCGCTTCATTCGCGAGGCGTTGGAGTATGAAATTGAGCGTCAGATCGGGATCGTCGAATCCGGCGGCGAGATCACGCAGGAAACCCGGCTCTACAATTCCGCTGAAGGCAAGACTTATGGCATGCGCTCGAAAGAACAGGCGCACGATTACCGGTATTTCCCTGAGCCCGACCTTTTGCCGCTCGTGGTCGACGAAAAGTGGCAGGCGGAGATTCGGAGCACACTGCCCGAACTGCCCGAAGCGCGGCGCAAGCGGATGGTTGCCGATTACGGCATCACTGATTACGATGCGCGAGTGCTGACCGCCACGAAGTCTTTTGCTGATCAGTTCGAGGCGGCTGCGAAGGCTGCGAAGAATCCGAAGCGCGTGGCAAATCTGGTGCAGGGTGAATTGATGGGACGTCTGAAGGCGAAGGGCCTGGAAATTGAGCAGTCGCCGATTTCGATGCAAGGCGTGGCGCTGTCGGCGGATCTGGTGGAAAGTGGTGCGATTTCCGGCAAGATGCTCAAGGATTTGTACGATCTGAGCTTCGAGCGCAATCAGGATTTCGCGGCTGTCTACGAAAAGGAAAAGCCACAGCAGATTACGGATTCTTCGGCAATCGAAAAGATCATCGACGAAATCATCGAAGCCAACCCCAAGCAGGTCGAGCAGTATCGCGCGGGCAAGAAAACCGTCATAGGTTTTTTCGTCGGCCAGGTGATGAAAGCCTCAAAGGGACAGGCCAATCCGCAAATGGTGAATGAACTACTGACAAGGAAGCTGGAGGGCTGATGCAGAGTTGGGATGGTCTAAGACCCGGTCCCACACATGCAAGAGCACAGCACGCTCAGTTGTGTTTGATGAGTTCGCCTGTCTTCTTTCCCGTCAAATCGTTGTAGAGCGTGACCAGCCATTGTTCACTGGTGATGAACTCTCCTGACCACTTTTGCCAGGGTGCCAGCACATTCTCCCGCTTCAACTGGTCGAACGACTTCCCCTGCTCGACGCCATTTTCCACGACTGCCTTGGTGTCTTTTAGCATGGTCGTGAACCGGCGTACGTCGTCCAGGTTCGAGATCGGTCCGTGTCCGGGGATCACCTTTACGTCCGGAGGCACTTGGGCAACAACTTTTTCGAGGGCTGCAATCATTCCTTCCACACTTCCGCCGGCGCTCAGATCAATGAAAGGAAAACCATAGGTTACGAAGTCGTCGCCCATGTGCACTACGTTCGACTTGGGAAAGAAGATGATACTGTCGCCGTCGGTGTGGCCGCTGGGAAAGTGGAGGGCGCGAATGTCCTCACCATTGAGATGCACAGTGACATCGTGATCAAAGGTGATGATGGGGAGCGCTTCCATGGGTTGGGGCTTGGAGTCGAACTTTACGCCGCCAAGATTGCCTCCCGTGCCGCCTTCCTGCAGACGTTTGCGCACATTGTCTTGCGCAATGATCGGCGCTGTTTGCTGGAAGATCGCGTTGCCGCCGGTGTGGTCTGGGTGATAGTGGGTATTGATTACGAAACGTACTGGTTTGTCGGTGATGCCCTTGAGGGCGGCTTTAATCTTATCCGCCATCGGGGCGTATTGATCGTCCACAATGACGATGCCGTCCTCGCCCACCGAGGCGCCAATGTTTCCGCCGGCGCCTTCCAGCATGTAGACGTTGCCCGAAACCTTCGTGACTTTCATTTGCACTTTGCTGAAATCCTGGTCCTGGGCAGCGGCCATGCAGGAGAGGAGTATTACAGTGATGGCGGCTATGCAGATCTTGCGCATGTTAGTTTTCACCTTAAGAGCATTGAAGTGGGCATTGTAAATGTGAGAGTCTGTGTCTCGCTATAGCGGAGGATCGGCACGCTGGGCTCCGATTCAGCGAATCTCCAGTAGAATTGAGGATCTCAGTCAGCGCACGTATGTTGACGAGATCCGGTCGACCTCGTACGACCATGAGCATGTTCAAGAAGATTTTAATCGCCAATCGGGGAGAGATTGCGGTGCGCGTGATCCGCGCCTGCCGTGAGCTTGGGATCACTTCGGTTGCGGTTTATTCGGACGTCGATCGCGCCTCGCTGCACGTTCGTAAGGCGGATGAGGCTTACCACATCGGCGCTCCAGCGGCTGCGGAATCTTACTTGAACTTCGCCAAGATTTTGGACGTTGCCAAACGAAGCGGCGCGGATGCGATTCATCCGGGGTATGGATTTCTCTCCGAGAATGCGAAGTTTGCCCAAGCGTGCGTGGATGCTGGTGTGAAGTTCATTGGCCCAACCGCGGCGTCGATGGAGATGATGGGCTCGAAAACGCGGGCGCGGCAGGAGATGGAAAAAGCCGGCGTTCCGTTTGTGCCGGGGACTTCGAGGGGACTGGAGTCGGCGGCTGAGGCTGAGCAGGTAGCTGCGAAAATTGGCTATCCCGTGATGCTGAAAGCGGCCGCCGGGGGCGGCGGGAAGGGCATGCGTCTCGTGCATAGGGTAGAAGAGCTGAAGGCTGGACTGGAAGCCGCACAGAGCGAAGCCGAGCGGGCCTTTGGTGATCGTGAAGTTTACATTGAGAAGGCAATCATCAATCCGCGACACATCGAAATGCAGGTGTTGGCGGACGCGCATGGCAATACTGTGTATCTGGGCGAGCGCGAGTGTTCCGTCCAGCGGCGGCATCAGAAGGTGCTGGAAGAATCTCCATCTCCAATCGTTGATGCGGATATGCGACGGTGTATGGGCGAGGTCGCGGTGCGGGTGGCAAAGGCAGCGGGTTACACCAACGCAGGGACGGTAGAATTCCTGGTCGATCAGGACAAGAATTTTTACTTTCTGGAAATGAACACGCGGCTGCAGGTGGAACATCCTGTGACCGAACTGATCACCGGTGTGGACCTGGTACATCTGCAGATTCGGATCGCGGCCGGCGAGAAGTTGCCATTTCGGCAAGAAGATGTTCTCATCCGCGGGCATGCGATTGAGTGCCGTATTTATGCGGAGGATCCCGACAACAATTATTTTCCGAGTCCAGGGAAGATCACCTTGTTGCTGTCGCCTTCAGGACCGGGGATTCGCCGGGATAGCGGGATGTACGAAGGTTGGACGGTGCCCATCGATTATGATCCGCTGCTGGCCAAGTTGATCGGTTACGGAACTGACCGGGCGCAGGCGATCTCGCGGTTGACTCGCGCACTGCACGAGTATTTTGTGGGCGGCATCAAGACCAACATCTCGTTGTTCCGTCGCATTCTCACCGACGCGGATTTTCAGGCTGGAAAACTGGACACCGGTTACCTGGATCGATTGCTGAAGTCCAAGCCTCCCGCGGCGCGGGGCGCACATCAGGAAGTGGCAGCCATCGCCGCTGGAATATTCGCAATTTTGGATCCGGCAACAGCCCTTGCTACCAATCGAAACGCATCCGCGAATGTGGGGGACGGAAGTGATGGAACGGTTGCGTCGGATTGGAAGAGAGCAGCAAGGGTAGAAGCGCTGCGCTAAAACAAATCGCGCATCACGCCGCTGACGAATTTCTTATGGTCTACGATGTCAACATCGACGGGAAAAATTTCCGGCTCGAGTTGGAGCGGGCGGAAGCAGGCTGGCGTTGCCGGCTGGACGGCCGCGACGTCCAGATGGATGCAGTGCTGGCCCGGCGCGATGTGCTTTCGGTTTTGATCGACGGGAAAGCCTACGAGGTCAAGCGGGAACACTCCGCGACGGATACGCATTTGTGGGTTGGCAGCGTCCGCTACCTCGCGGAGTTGCGCGATCCAAGATCACTGCGCGCGCGCAAAGGGGCAGACGCGGATGACAAAGGTCCGAAAAAGCTGCTCGCACCGATGCCCGGCAAAGTAGTGCGCGTGCTCATCGGCGAGGCAGCAAGCGGTCGAGGCCGGGCAAAGCATTCTGGTCGTGGAAGCCATGAAAATGCAGAATGAAATCAAGTCGCCCAAGAAGGGCATCGTGCAAAAAATTGTGGCCGCCGAAGGTGCGAATGTGAACGCCGGAGATGTGTTGGCGATTGTGGAGTAGGGCAGGTCTAGCTTTTAGCTTCTTAGCTTTTAGTCCTCAGATCTCCGGATTCCCGAAACAGCGTGAGCGTTTGTTCTTCACTAATTGCCAAGTGCCAAATGCCAACTGCTGTTATTTCGCAGTGCCGTTGCCTTCCAGCACCCTTTGTGCGTAATAGTTTTCTACCTTGGCCTGATCGCGCAGAACTTCGTAATAGGCCGCCTTGAGAAGTTGTTCGCGCCGGTCGCGGAGTTGGGAGCGGATCGCCTCCTGCACGCGGGGGTCGGACAATTCGCGCTGGCCCGCGCTCTCTTTCGCGATCAGTTTCACGATGCGGAAGCCAACTAACTGCTTGGTCATCGGATTGATCACCGTGATGACTGCGCTGTATTGGCCCGGCTTTAACTTGGTGACGGCATCGCGAGTAACCGGGTCGGTATTTTTCAACGACGATTCCGGGGTAAAGCCCAGGTCGCCACCGTTGGCCGAAGTCTCCGTGTCCTCGGAATAGTTCATGGCCAGCGTGCCGAAGTCATCGCCACTGTCCAGGCGATTCACGATCATCTGAATTTTCTTACGCGCATCCGCCTCGTTTTGCGCCTTGTCATTCTTCAGATTGTGGACTTGGACATTCGGCGCTGTGGTTACAAAGATTTGGGCCAGATGATACTGCGGCTCGACCAGGTTGAACTCCGCCTTATGCGCGTTGTAGTAATTTGTGACGTCCTGGTCGGAAACGTTGATCTTCGACGTGACCTCTTTGTTCAGAACCTTCTCGACCGTGAGCGATCGGCGCAGGTCGCGCTTGAAGTCGTCGAGCGTGAGTTTCTTTTCCTTCATGCGGGCGTCGAATTCCTCTTTGGTGTAAGGCGACTTGATCTCGTTCAGTTTGCGCTCGACTTCGTCGTCGGTGGCCAGAAGGCCAAGCTTTTCAGCCCGCCGCATCAGGATTTCGTTATCGACAAGTTCGCGCAAAATGCTAAGACGCAGACTGGTGGCTTGTTCTCCGACGGGTTGCTGCTGGGAGCCGGCAGTCTGGTTTTCGTAGTACTTCTCGACATCTGCCCGGTAGATTTTGCGGCCGTCAACCGTGGCCGCAACATCGTCTCCCGCCAGTTTGGTTCCGCAGCCCAAGCAAAAGGCAAGCAGTGAAACCAAAAGCAGCGCGGTCAGGAATAGATGAAATCGCGAATTAGTTTTCAATAGGTCCTCTTGGCACTTACTTGGTTGGCGGTTGCGACTGACTTGTAGTGGAGGCTGGCGGATGCGCCGGCGCCGGCACTCCCGCCTGCTCCAACGCGTGGTCGAGGGCCGCCCGCATTTCACCTATGGGCAGCGCCCCATCCATTTCCTGACCGTTAACGAACAGGGTTGGCGTCGCCGATACCCCTACGCCCTCGGCTTCTTTCATCGAAGCCTTGATCGCCTCTTCATTTTGCGCCTTGATACAGGCCTGCAGCTTGGTCTGGTCGAGATTGTGTTTCTGGCCTTGTTCCAGGGTCAAACGATCGAGCGCGGCGAACTGAGCATCGCGCCCTTTTTCTGAATTAACATCCCGCTGGCTGGCATGAATGTGGTCGGCGAAATCCCAGTATGCGTCATTGTTTTGCGCTGCCAGGCAGTTGGCATCCACCGCGGCGTGCGTAGCCCAAGGATGAATCTCGGTCAAAGGAAAATCCTTGTAGATGAATTCGACGCGGTCCCCATATTCCTTCAGCAGTTCGGGAAAGAGTGTCTGGTGCATGCGGGAGCAGTAGGGACACTGGAAGTCATCGAAGTTCACGACGACTACTTTTGCGTCCTTGTTGCCGCGCGTGGGGCGCCCGTTCAGGTCGATCTTCTTCATGGTCTCGACGTAGGGATCTTTAGTCAGGTCGAGCTTGGTAATCCGAGCCAGAGTCTTGCCATCCCTGGAAAGCAGGAACTCGTAGGTCTGTTTTTTTTCGCCGCCTTCCATAGTGATGGTTAAGGCGTCATAGTTCGGAAAGTCACTGGGCCGGGGCGGGCCAATGGTAATTTTCACACTCGCCGGGATAGTGTAGGTTGCGCGTACCTGGCGCTCAATTTTCTGGGTGAGATCGGATGGCATCGGCGCTAACTGAGCAGAACAGCCGAGGCAAACCAGCATGAGGACAAAGATCGAACGTCGCAATATCGTCACTAAAAACCGCCTGTGCATTGGGAATAAACTACGATTATCTCACAGGGAGAACAACGACAGAGGCTGGCCATGCGGGTTTTGCGAAGACTCCATCCGCACAGAGTCAAGCCTTGCGGGAAAGTTGTTCGGCCGGCAACAGAGAGTTCATCGAGCCTGAGCGGAATCCCTCGAGATCGAGTGTAACGAACTTGAAACCGAGGGCCTTGAAAATGCGGGTGAAGTCCGCGGCCATCTCGGAACTGAGAGCACGAGGCAGTTCGTTGCTGGCAATTTCGATGCGGACGATTTCGCCATGGTGACGCACGCGAAACTGCCGAAAGCCGAGCGCGCGAATTGCATCTTCGCCCTGCTCGACCGTACTCAGCGCCTCACGGCGTAACGGGGCGTCCGTACTCGATACGCGAGGACAGGCAAGCCGAAGCCGGTTTATCCCAAACCCGCAAATTGGCGCTGTGCGCCAGTTCTCGAATCTCCTGCTTGGTCAGTCCGGCCTCGAGCAGAGGAGCGGCAACATGGTGCTGGCTGGCGGCAATTTGGCCGGGACGAAAGTCGCCCTGATCGTCCACATTGACTCCGTACGCGATGGAGTCGAATCCATGGGCGGCGCGATAGGCTTCCATTGCGGTGAATAGCTCATCCTTGCAATGGAAACAGCGCGAGCCGTCGTTGCGAACATATTCGGGCCGGTCGAGTTCGCTGGTCGCGATAACTTCGAGCGGAATGCCTTGCTCGCGGGCAAAGTCGACGGCCTCGGCGAGATGGGTACGAGCCAGGCTGGGCGAATCGGCGATTACGGCCAGCATGTCCGTGCCCAGCAATTGATGCGCGGCCCAGGCCAGAAAAGCGGAATCCACGCCGCCGGAATAGGCAACGAGAGTTCGGCCGAGGGTGCGAATTTTTTCGTCGAGCGCAGCGCGCTTGGACTCGGTCGTGGCCGCAATTGGCATGTAGACATCCTAATACGCCGGCCATCTCTGGCGATAGCGACCGGGACGAAATTACTTTGCGGTGTAGAGCAGAATCTCGATCCCGGGGAAATCGTGTTGCTCGACTGTGGGATAGGAATTTCCTAGCAATTTGGAAAGTTCCGCGGATCGCGAGTCGGGCAACCCCGACTGAGTCTCGGCGTAAGTGAGGACGAGCCAGGCGCGCGCATGCTGGGGAAGTAAGCGCGCAAGCTCCGCATCGTTAGGTTTTTCGACGAAATCGAGGAAGGTAAGGCGATCGCTGTGACTTGGATAGAGCACCATCGGAGCGGCGAACGTGGTTCGCGCTAAGGAATGATAAAACTCGTACGGCATGCGGCCCATGGGGACATGGAATAGCAGGGCATCACCGGGCTGGGCATGGTTCAGCAGGTATTGGGTTGCGTCTCGCCAGTCGTCGCGTTGAATGTCCAGGTCCTGCTGGTAATAGCCAGCAGTTCCTCGGAAGGAAAGAACAAGCACCAACAATAGAGCTGGCACCGTCAGAGCGGCACGACGAAGGCGGGTAATTCCGCATGCGACGAGCAGTAAAAGGGCGGGCAAACAAAAAATAAAATACCGGGGAACAAATAACGGCTTGATCAAGGAAAGCCCCAAGGTAAACAAAAGGGGAAAAAGCAGCCAGCACAAGAGAAAACGGTAACGCCAAATGTCCCAAGGTACGCGCCGGATCGTACGCGTCTGCCAAACGGGAGAGAGCGCCGCCAGGCACGCAGCCGCGCAGGCAAGTAGCAACCATGGGCCACCGTTTCCGGTGAGATGCAGGGCGAATACCCAAAGATCCTTCATCCCGGGACGTTGTACCCAACGCAGCGGACCTGTGCCTGTGGTGGCGACGAAAGCTACGGCCGGCGACACCAGGAGTGCGATCCAGCGCCAGTCGTTGCGGCTTCCTGTTCGGGTCTGTATATCCGCCCGTTTGTCATCTAGAAAACTGAGAGAAGCCCACTGCGCGACCATTAGCAGCCCTGAAAAGAATTGGGCATACACTGCTAACACGCTGGCGACGACATACGCGGCGCGATTAGGCCATGACGGGTGGCTCAGGCACTTCAGAAAATACAGGCTCGAAAGCGAACAAAGGAGCACCATCAGCGAATAGCTGCGCGCGTCTTGCGAGTACTGGACGTGATAAGCATTGACTGCCAGCAGCGCAGCGGCAATCAGACCAGTTCGCGAGTCGAAGAGTCGGCGGCCCAACAAGTAGATGACCGGGACAGAGGCGATAGCAAAAAGAACTGAAAGCGATCGAACGAAAAACTCGCTGCCTCCAAGGTGCAACCAAAAGTGAAGGAGAAAATAATACAAAGACATGTTGGCTTCGCGCCGCCATAAAATGCGCGCGAAGTTATACCAATCGAGGCGTGCGATGGCGACGCTCACCCCCTCGTCGAACCAGAAGGACTTTGCGGCCAGTGAATGGAAACGCAGAGCGGCGGCTACACCAGCGATAACGGCAAGCAAGCTCAGTTCAAGCGGCGATGAGGCTAGCTGGGCTGAGTGGGGGGCAGGTGAGTCGGTGGTCTTTTGGTCACCGGAGCCGGCAGCGGTACTCTCCGCAATCTTCACAATGAAGGTCCATGGTATCTGCATGCCCACGCCAACGGGGTAGAGATTTCCGAGCCTTAAACAGAGGATACCTAGAACAGTCTTTCGGTCCGCCGCAGGTTGCCCAGCGATCCGAGATTCGCCAGCGCGAATGTGAAGCGATACTGGTTCTCATTCCGTACCGAACCCAAGGCGAAACGACGGAATTCGACGCTCACGCCGCAACAATCCCAGTTATACGTGCTTTGCACGGCGGCATACTGCACAAACCCCAATTTCGCATCGAAGCCAACATTGGTGGCGGC
The DNA here is from genome assembly GCA_963838765.1 of uncultured Acidobacteriota bacterium. GTDB lineage: Bacteria > Acidobacteriota > Terriglobia > Terriglobales > Acidobacteriaceae > JABDBE01. The sequence goes on from CAWISU010000062.1 coordinate 31,374, forward strand.
ACTGAATCCCTGTTTGCCGGAGTGACCGTAGCCCAGCAAAAGCCGGAATTGGTTAAAAAGTTGTGGCCAGAAAATAATATTCGGGTCCGTGGTGGTATTGAACATGCAAGTACTAACAGCACATTCACCGGGAGCCTGCAGATAGGCATCACCGCCGCCCACGGTAAACGAGCCGAAACGGTAATTGGCCAGAATCGTACTCGAATTGAGGCCGCCACGCACGAAATCGTAGTCGACATCCCACTCCACATCAGTTCGCGCGGTGGCCTGAACCCGCAGGCGCGAAATGAGCGGCGAAAGGTGACGAGGCGCGGTCAGGAACGAAGTGCCGGTTAAATCCACGGTGCTGGTAAGAACATTGCTGCGTCCCGAGACGAGCGCGCCTCCGAAAGTCGGATCGATAAAGTATTTTTGCGCGAGTTCCCAGGTCACAATCTCGCGCACGGCTGGTCCCGTGTCGCAGGGCGCTTCCGTCGGTGCATTCTGCCGCCCCCACGGGATGCGCGTGGGCACTGGCGCTCCGCCAATAAACAGGGAAGGCATTCCCGGTTTTCCGCAGTCTTCCGGCTGATCGGACTTGCGTTTCGCATACAGGCGATTCACCACGCCGTATTCGACTTCGTTCGTATTGGTGAGAATGTCGCGTTCGTCAAAACGCAAGATGTGGGCGAAATTATTGATCCCTGTTTCATATCTGTAAACCACGCGCGGCTCAATAACGTGTTTCCATTTGCGTCCCAGGAACTCGCCGGTAAAAACCCGGCTCAAGGCAGGAGGCCTTACTTCCACCGAACCTTCCAGGGCACGGCGATTGATGGGATCGGAGACCGCGTTGCCAGCCGAAAGTTCCTGTGTATAGCTTGTATCTCGAAGCGAAAATTCAGGACGGAACGACCATCCGTCAAGCTTCAGCGGAAGAGACAGGCTTGGCTCCAGGTCAAAGCGCCCAACCAAATCGGCGGTGCTGAAACCGGGCTCACTGCGGGAGACTCCCCCGATCGCCGCGTCGTATGACCAATAGAACGGCGAGTGCCCGAGGGGGCGATCGACGCTGGACACTTCGAAGCTGGGAGCGTGAAGAATGGTGATGACGTCTCCGGCGGTCGTGCTTTCGAAATCCTGGTAGCGCTGCATCGAGGCGTTATAGAAAAAGCCCCGCGTCGTATTCGAGAGAAAGGCTTCGGACTTTACTTCGGAGTTCACGGCCTGGGTAAAGACATCATTAAAAGCCAGGCGGAAGACGAATGAGCTCAGGTAATCAATGTTAGCAACTCCGCGGAAGTTGTGACTAAATGCGCCTTCCGCGTTCAATCGAACCTCTTCGCCGCCCTGATTCACCGGGGGGTTTCCAATACCGCGGTCGAGCACACCGAAATAATTTAGATCGATAAAGGAGGTATCGCTGGGCTCGGCCCGAAATTCGCCCTGCGGGGCCCATCCCCTCAAAGAAAAATACTCCGCCCCAATGTGCGCGTCCATGCTGCGATTGATGGCCCAGAACAACGATTCGCCCAGGATCGTCCCTTTTATGGAAGAGGTCCCGAGATTGGGAATGAGGAATCCGGACTGTCGTGGGAAGCGCTCCGCCGGCAGAGTGGCGAACGGAAAATACAAAACAGGAATGCCTTTTATGCCGAAGATGCTGTGGTAAATCTTGGCCGTGCCGCCCACGTTGACCACAACCTTGTTGGCATTGAATTGCCATCTGGGATGAGGCAACTCGCAGGTCGTCACCGTACCGTCGTAGACCGTGTAGTGATCGGGACCCGTTTTTTCCACCACTTTTCCGGTAAAAAAAAAGGGATTCGAGGACGTCAACATCAGCCGGGTTCCGCGCATACGGACGCCGATCGACCCGGTCACGTTCTCAAATCGACCGCTTTCCGCGCGGACATTGTAGGTACCGTGGCTGGCCTGAATATGCTCGTCGTTGGGGCCGCCCTCGAGCACAACGTGGCCGTCAGCCGTGGACTGGCCGGTGTCCGCGTCGTACGTAACTTCATCGGCGTGAAGAATATAGACGCCGTAATGAATCTCCGCTTTGCCGTGCAACTTGTAGATAGAGCCGATCTTTTCCTGCGTAGTCGCAATTATCGTGACCTCTTCTTCATTCGAAACGGAGGGCGTGTTGGGCAAGCTTTGAGCTGGACTGGACGAAGCGGCGGGAGCAAGCAACTGGCTGGTAACTAACGAAGGCGCGAGTAGCAGATGACAAACCAACGCCGCCGTGATAAGGAATCGAGTGCGGGAAGTCATCGGAACGCGCACGAACGCCCCACGTGTGAAGTCCACGCTCGGGTACCGTGAAGTTAGCATGCTGTTGGCCCGAGAGGCAAAGTGGTAGGCATTCCGATAACCGTGAATACTTTTGGAACTCTGACTACGTTGGTTGCTCGTTGACGTTGGAATACAGGTCCGTTTGTCCCGGGATCTCCAGAAATGAAGTCGAAGTTTGAACCCGATGTCGATTCCAGCGTGAGGCTGCCTGCCGCCACTCGCCTGATCGACCCTGAAGCATACGATGCGAGCGAACAACACTTTGCCGCCAGCGTCGAAGAAAATCCTGCGCCTCCGCAGTTTGTGGTGGACAGGATGCCAGAATCGTCAACCGATTCGAAGGCGGCTGATAATTCGTCTCAAGTTGAGGGACCACAGCTTGCAACGGTCAACTCGAATTCGAAAGGGTCACTGCAACTCGTCGAGCAGAGCGCTTCGCCGCAAAGCGAACTTCTCGGACCGCAAGACTCCGATTCGTGGCGTCACGAGGTAGCGGCTCGGGTGAACAATTACCGGGCGCGCAGGCGTCCGCGTGCACCGCATTACCCGTCGTTGCAGCTGAAGTTCGACCCTCCCGAGCCATCATGGAGCTCTCACAAAGCCGCGATTGAGCCTACGACTCACCGCAGCCCCGAGTCGAGTTGCGGTCGCGATGCAGGATCTCGCGGTTGCTCGTGAAGAGGTACTGACGCAGCCGGAAACTGACGTCGATTTGAACATGGTGGAGGCCGGCGCGAGGATTCTGGAATTTCCTCGCTCCGTGGCGCCGCCTCCGCCAGTTTTTGATGGACTTGCCGAACCCGTCGTAGACCAACCGCGCATCCTTGAGGTGCCGGAGCCTTTGCTTCCGCCTCCTGCGCTCGGCGGCATCCTGATTGAGCCCGCTGAAGAGCCGGCAAAAGAACGGCGACCCGGATTCGAACTGCCGCTACAAGCGGCTTCGATGTCACGACGCCTGTTGGCTGGCGCCGTCGACGGCTTGCTCGTGATCTCCGCATTCGCGGTTTTCGCTTACATTTTTTTCCGGGTTACCTTAATCACGCCGCCACTGCAGCAAGGCGCGGAAACTTCAGTGGTTCTGGTAGCTGTATTCTGGATCGCCTACCAATACCTTCTCCTGGTCTATACGGGAACAACCCCCGGACTGAAACTGGCAAAGCTGCAATTGAGCCGCTTCGATGGTACCGCGGTTCCGAGGAGAACCCGACGTTGGCGTGTACTGGCTTCAGTGTTATCGGGGTTGTCGTTGGGGTTAGGCTATGCCTGGTGCTTTCTCGATGAGGATCGGCTTTGCTGGCAAGATCGTATTACGAGAACTTATATGGCGCCCAAACCGCATCCCGCCGTGCCGCCAAATCGTGGGTGAATGTGAGGTCCACTAATTGTAGTGATCCCTAAGACGTTGGGGATCCAGGTTTTTCGCCTGCCGAAAAGGTACAAACTCCTCGTCGTTTTCGCTCCGGGCATGAGAAAGATGGGTTTCTCCGGCAGGGTCGGAGCGCGGTCCCCTGTGCTAAATTCATAGACTTACGCTGTTCGGCATTTTTTTTAATGTCTTCATCCATTCCAAACGTTCGGCGTCCCGCGGTAAAAGTGTTCGTCGCCACCACGGTGATGCTGACCTTCATCTCGTTCTGGCGGGCCGCTGCCATAGTCCTTGCCGACCTGGCTTCTTCAGCTTATTACGCAGGTGGTGACGCCGAGAAAGTCATCGGTAAGAGTGCCCCATGGTTCATTCTGGCGGTGATGTTGTTCAGCTACTGCGTCCGTGCCCTCTACATCGAGTCCAGCAGCATGTTTGTGCGCGGGGGCGTGTACCGCGTCGTTAAAGAGGCCATGGGCGGCACGCTGGCCAAGTTTTCCGTTTCCGCGTTGCTGTTCGACTACGTGCTTACAGGCCCTATCAGCGCCGTTTCAGCGGGGCAGTACTTGGCCGGGTTCATCGAAGATATCGGCCGATACGTCCACCATCCAATGGTTTTTTCCGAAGATCATTTCTCCGCCGCTTTCGCCGTTTTGATCGTCCTGTACTTCTGGTGGAAGAACATCCAGGGCATGCATGAATCCAGCGAAAAAGCCCTGCAGATCATGATCGTGACCACGGTGATGGTTGTGATCCTGATCATCTGGTGCACCATTACTGTCTTTAGCGCGCCCATTCATTTGCCGCCAAACCCGTTACACGCCGGGGTCGTGAAGCTCAACAAAGAATCGCTGGGATGGCTGGACGGAACCTGGATCAGTCATTTCACCTGGATCATCCTGTTCGTCGGATTCGGACATTCCGTGCTGGCCATGAGCGGCGAGGAAACGCTGGCCCAGGTCAACCGCGAGATCGAACACCCGAAGCTGAAGAATCTGGAAAAAACCGGCCTGGTCATCTTCATCTACAGCCTGCTGTTTACCTCGCTGGTCTCGTTCTACGCCGTAATGATTATTCCGGACCACGTGCGGCACGACTACTTCGCCAACCTCATCGGCGGCATCGCGATGTACCTGGTTGGCCCCTCGGTGCTGAAGCTGATCTTCCACGCTTTCGTAGTGCTGGTTGGTGTGTTGATTCTGGCGGGAGCGCAAAATACTTCCATCGTCGGCGCGAATGGCGTCTTGAATCGCGTAGCCGAAGACGGCGTACTCACCGACTGGTTCCAGAAGCCGCAAAGCAGATTCGGCACCAGCTATCGCATCATCAATCTGATTGTCGGGTTGCAATTACTGACCATCATTCTAAGCCGGGGAAATGTCTATGTGCTGGCGGGACTGTATGCCTTCGGCGTGATCTGGAGCTTTGCCCTGAAGTCGCTGGCGGTTCTGGTACTGCGTTACACCGAGCCGGAGAATCGTCAGTGGAAGGTTCCCGGCAATCTCCACATCGGCGGCCGCGAAGTACCGCTGGGCCTGATTGTGATCTCGGCGGTGCTGCTTATTACAGCGTTGGTAAACCTGTTCACCAAATCCGAGGCCACCATCGCCGGAGTCACGTTCAGCGCGGTATTTTTTGCCATTTTTTCGTACTCCGAACACAGAGTCACGAAAGAGCGGCATGGCAAGCCGGAGAATCTGGATCAATTCCGCGTTTACGGCAACCAGGAACTCGGATCGGGCGCACTTGGAGTGAGGCCGGGAAACATCCTGGTTGCGGTGCGCGATCCCAGAAATCTCTATTATCTGCGCGACATTCTCAGAACCACCGACACAGTCCGCCAGGATGTGGTGGTGATGACGGCGCGTCTTTACCATCGCGAGCACTCCTTCAGCGGCAGCGCGGTGGTCGAGGCCTCCCAGGTCTTTGATCATTACGAACAGGAACTGTTCACCGCCGCCGTCGCGGTTGCGGAGAAAGTGGGCAAGCCGGTTTCGTTGCTTGTGGTCCCGGCCACCGACGTCTTTGAGGCGATCATCGTGACCGCGCAGCGCCTGGACTCGAGCCGGATCGTCTGCGGACTCTCCAACAAGCTCACCACCGACGAGCAGGCCAAGCTCACCGGCGACGCGTGGGAACGTCTGCCCGAACCCAGGCCGCGGTTGTCGCTGGAGATCCACGAGCCCAACGGAGCCATACGGGAATATCTGTTAGGGCCGCACGCGCCCCGAATGCGCCCGCAGGATCTCGAACTCATGCACAACGTGTGGCGCGATATTACTTCGGACCCCAAATACTGCGGCGCTCACCACTATCACATCGTGGCTTTGGCGCTGGAAGAGTTGCGCCGCGAATTGAATAGCGACAAGCGCGCCGAGGTGCTGGCAAAACTGCTGGATGAAATGCACAGAGATGAGCCGCCGAAGCCGAGAGCTAAGCCTCGAGGAGCGTCGGAGCAAACTCGCGTGGACGAGGTTGCGTATCAGCGGGGATGGCTCCTCGGGTCGAGCGGGTTCATGATCGCAGACGATGTGCTCCCCGCTCTCCTGTTAACATCATTCCGTGAGCTCGAATTCTCCAGTCCGCGTGCGCTTTGCGCCTTCGCCCACCGGCCATCTACATGTGGGCAACGCCCGCACGGCCCTGTTTAACTGGCTTTTCGCCAGGCAAAAGCGCGGCACCATGGTGCTCCGCATCGAGGATACCGATGTCGAGCGCAGCGAAGCTCGTTTTGAAGACCAACTCATCGGCGACCTGAAATGGCTGGGGCTCGACTGGGACGAAGGCCCAGACGTTGGCGGACCGTACGCTCCTTATCGCCAATCCGACCGGCTGGAACTCTATCGCGAACAGGCTGAGCGCCTGCTGAATGAACATAAAGCATATTTGTGCTTCTGCACCGAGGACGATCTGCAGTTAGAACGCGACAAGGCTTTGGCGGAAGGCCGCCAGCCAATTTATTCAGGCAAGTGTCGCGCGATTGATCCCGAAGAAACCAAGCGCCGCCGCGCGGCTGGCGAAGCTTGCGCCATCAGGCTGCAGATTCCCGAGCACCCCATCCGCTTTCACGACATCGTTCATGGCGATGTCGAGTTCTCGAACGAAGTCGTGAGCGATCCAATCATTCTCCGCTCCAACGGCATCCCAGTCTACAACTACGTGGTTGTAATTGACGATGCGTTGATGAAGATCACTCACGTAATCCGCGGCGACGATCATCTTTCCAACACGCCCAAGCAAGTCGCGCTGTACGAGGCGCTCGGGTGGCCGGTGCCGGAGTTTGCCCACCTTTCCACGATTCTCGGCGCCGATCGCGAGCGCCTCTCGAAACGCCACGGCGCTACCTCGATTGCCAACTTTCGCGAAATGGGGGTTTTGCCAGAAGCGCTGGTGAACTATCTGGCGCTGCTGGGCTGGGCTCCGAGCGGAGGAACGCGCGAAATATTCAGCCTTCAGGAACTCGTGAAAGAATTTTCTCTGGAGCGGATCACGCCCTCCGCCGCCGTCTTCGATATGGAAAAGTTGTACTGGCTCAACCGGCAGTACATCAAAACTTGGCCACCAGACGATCTGATTGCTGTGGGAGTGTGGTTTTTCGCCAAAGCTGGACTCATCGAATTTACAGATGCCGCATGGCTGAGTTCCCATCGCCTTCCGATTGTTCAGGTGAGCAACGATTTACGAGATTGGGTGGGGCAGGCAGTGGGGCTGCTGGCCCCGTACGTGGACCGCCTGGAGCAACTTCCAGAAAAAGCATCTTTCATCTTCAATTACGACCCGCAGGCTGCATTGGCCGCGCCCGACAACGCCGAAGTTCTCGCTTGGCCAAACAGCAGTGCCGTGTTCGCCAGATTCGTCGTCAAGATTCTGTCCGATGAATCAGCCAGCGCGGGCCAAATGACGCCGGAGCAATTCAAGAAAATTGTCAACGAGGTAAAAGCAGAAACCGGAGCCAAGGGCAAGGAGCTATTTCATCCTATTCGCATCGTCATTACTGGCTCACATTCCGGCCCGGATTTCGACAGACTAATCCCGATCCTCGAAGCCGGCAGCCACCTACGTCTGCCCAAACACGTGCTTAGCGTCCGTGAGCGAGTGGAACAATTCGCCAAGGAACACGCGAACAATTAGGCCACGGATTTTTCACTGAACAGCGAATCGGCACGGATTTCTCAAACTCAATCAAGAAATATTTTCGCAGTAAATCCGTGGTCGCTTTTACTTTTTTAGAATCTTTTCCAACGCTTTCCTTAGTTCGGTTTGCTGGAAGACGTAGGCATTGGCCAACAGCTTTGATGGTTCGACCCGCTGACTCGCGAGCAAGAGTTCATCGCCCATCTGTCCGAAGACGAGGCGAGCGGCGAAAGCCGGCATGGGGAAAATCGCCGGGCGCGATAACACCGAAGCCAGCGTCTTGGTGAATTCCGCGTTCCGCACCGGATTGGGCGCCACCATGTTGACCGGCCCCTGCAGCCTCCGTTTTCATGACATGCTGAACCGCGCCCACCACATCGTCGATATCTACCCAGCTCATCCACTGACGCCCGTTGCCGATGTTGCCCCCAACCCCCATCCGAAAAGGGAGAAGCATCTTCTGCAATGCCCCGCCTGACCGGCTCAGCCCTACGCCGAAACGCATTTGTACGGTGCGAATTCCGGCTCTAGTTGCGGGCTCGGCGGCGGCCTCCCACTCCCGGCATACTTCGGACAGAAAGTCGACTCCCGAAGCGCTGTCCTCGCGTAATACTTCTTCGCCGCGGTCGCCGTAGTATCCGATTGCCGAAGCCGAAACCAGCACTCGCGGCCTCTGCGAAGCTGCGGCCAGAGCTTCGGCCAGATTGCGTGTGCCCTGCACCCGGCTTTCGCGAATACGGCGTTTCTTGGCTTCTGTCCAGCGGCCAGTAATGGATTCGCCGCCGAGATGGATGACCGCGTCGAAACCCGATACCGACTGAGGCGCGAGTGGCCGCGCCGGATCCCATGCAACATCCCTGCTTGAGGGCGCACCGCGCACGAGTCGTGTCACTTCGTATCCACTCGTTTGCAGTGCCGGCAGTAAAGCCGAGCCGATCAGACCCGACGCACCGCTGACTAGAACCTTGGCACGCATCAAATCCACTCTATCAGTTCACCAAGGCGCAAGAACAGAAAGCCACGTCCCAAAGGCCGTAGAGACGTTGCTTGCAACGTCTCATTCCCGGCTATAATTCTTCATGGCGACGCTGCGCGAACAGATCGCGACCACCGCCCTCACGGTGACCAAGTTCCGGGAGTTGTTGCGCACCATGCGTGCCAACCGGCCCGGCGACGATCTGGAACTGGTGCGCAAAGCCTACGAATTCTCCCAGAAAAATCATGCTGGCCAGAGCCGGGCGTCCGGCGAACCCTACTTGGTCCACCCTCTCGGAGTTGCGCAGGTTCTCGCGGAAATGAAGATGGACGCGGTGGCCATCGCCGCCGGTCTGCTGCACGACTCGGTCGAGGACACGTCTGTCACGATTGTTGACATCCGCAAAGAGTTCGGCGAGCAGGTGGCGCACATCGTCGAAGGCGTCACCAAGATCAGCCAGATTGACTTCGCAACGCGCGAGGAGCAGCAGGCCGAGAATCTCCGCAAGATGATGCTCGCGATGGTCGACGACATTCGCGTCGTCCTGATTAAACTTGCGGACCGCTTGCACAACATGCGAACCCTCGAGCATCTTCCGGTGGAGCGCCAGCAGAAAATTGCCAAGGAGACGCTGGAGATTTACGGCCCCATCGCCCACCGCCTCGGGATGGGCAAGATTCGCGGCGAACTCGAAGATCTCGGATTCCGCTATCTCGATCCCATTACCCACCAGCAAGTACACGACGCTGTCGAAGCTCGCCGCAAGCAGGGCGAGCAATTCCTTGCGCGGGTCGAACAAACTCTTCGTGACAAGTTGAAAGAGGCGGCAATTACGGCCGAAGTGGAAAGCCGCATCAAGCGCCTGTTCAGCATCCACAAGAAACTGGTGCGGCAGAAAATCAACATAGAGCAGGTTTACGACTTGTATGCCATGCGGGTGATCACGAAGTCATTGCAGGACTGCTATGCCGTGCTCGGGATCGTGCACAACATGTGGCGGCCTGTGCCTGGACGAATCAAGGATTTCATCGCCATGCCGCGGCCGAACTTTTATCAATCGCTGCACACCTCGGTGATCACCGAGGATGGCACGCCGTTTGAGGTGCAGATTCGAACTGAAGAAATGCACCGCATGGCGGAAGAAGGCATTGCGGCGCACTGGAAGTACAAAGACGGCCCAGTCTCGGCCCAGGACGAACAGAGGCTGGCCTGGCTGCGGCAAGTGGTCGAGTGGCAGCGCGATGTATCCGATCCCACCGAGTTCCTTTCCACCCTCAAAATCGATCTGTACCCGGAAGAGGTTTACACCTTCACGCCCAAAGGAAAAGTTGTAGTGCTGCCGCGGGAGTCGACGCCTATCGATTTTGCCTACACCATCCACACCGAAGTCGGCCACAGTTGCGTAGGCGCGAAAGTCAACGGACGCATGGTGCCGCTGCGGCACAAACTGCACAGCGGCGACATCGTCGAAATCATGACCCAGCCGGGCCATAAGCCCAGCCGCGACTGGCTGGCTGCGGTCAAGTCGTCGCGTGCGCGCAACAAGATCAAACACTGGCTCAACATTCATCAGCGCGAGCGTGCCGTCGAAATCGGCCGCAAGCTGATCGAAAAAGAAGCGCGCAAGTACCGGGTCGCGCTGAAAGAGATCAAGGACGAAGAACTGCGCAAGATCGCCTCCGATTACGGCCTGGGCCAGGTCGACGACCTGATGGCCGGAATCGGGTACGGCAAATACTCTGCGCGGCAAGTGCTGGCGCGTCTGGCGCCAGCTTCTGCCGCGCCCGTCGCCGACAGTGAGGGAGAAAAATCCGGCGGCATTGCGAGCGTGGTGCGCCGGGTTTTCGGCGGAGACAGCGGCAACAATGCCATCCGCGTAAAAGGCCATGGCGATCTGCTGGTGTATCGCGCCCGTTGCTGCAACCCCATTCGCGGCGAGGAGGTGGTCGGTTATGTGACCCGCGGCAAAGGCGTCGCCGTCCACGCGGTGAATTGCCCCAACGTCGTGAACCTGTTGTATGAGCCGGAACGCCGAATCGACGTGGAATGGGCGCGCGATGAGGGCACCCAGTCGTACCCGGTGAAGCTCACGGTCTTTTGCGACGACCGTTTCGGCATGCTGAAACAGATTACGGCCGTGATCAGCGATGCCAAAACCAACATCCGGGACATGCAGGTGCGCAGCTCGAATGGGCAGGCCAACATTGACGTCATTCTCGATATTGCTGACCTGAAGCACCTGGAAAACATCATCAACGGCGTACGCAAGATTCCCGGCGTACACGACGTGCAAAGGCTGCAGAAGGTCTAGTCGTTCGTCGTGGCCAGTCCGAATGCGGACTCGAAACGAGTGCTGAGATCCGTTTGATTTGACATCGCCTGCTCTCCTCTGCGTAAATCAACTACGGCGTTTCAGTTTCTGGAGGATGGATGCGACGATGTGATTTCTACCAAAGAAGGCCCGCAGGCGATTGGGCCGTATTCACAGGCGATCCGGGCCAATGGATTCGTCTTCGTTTCCGGACAGGTGGCGATTGATCCAGCCACTCAACAGGTGCTCGACGGCGACGTTGCCGTCCAAACTGATCGCGTGCTCAAGAACCTCTCGGCGATTTTGAAAGCCGCGGGAAGCGGGTTGGAGAAAGTTGTGCGCTCGACCGTGTTTCTGAAAAACATGGGCGACTTCGCCGCCATGAATGAAGTCTACGGGCGCTATTTCACCGCAACCCCGCCGGCCAGATCGACGGTCGAGGTCGCGCGACTGCCTAAGGATGTGCTGGTCGAAATTGATGTGATCGCGTTGGCATAGGAATGCAATTTGCGATTTTCAAACTCCAATTTAGAATTCTGAGGTTCCGGTCTTAATCGAAAATCCACTAGGGAGAGAACATTGATGTTGAAAAGTGCGTGTTTGATTGCAATCGTTCTATTCGCGGCTACCGCCCTGTTTGCGCAGGGAGGCAGCAAGAAGCCCGACAACAGCGCGCCCACTAAGGTGACCGGAGACGGCACCAAGACCGCCGATGGCCTGCAATACTGGGACATCAAAGTCGGTACCGGCCCCACTGCTACCGCGGGTCAGACCGCCAAGGTTCACTACACCGGATGGCTGACCAACGGCACAAAGTTCGACAGTTCCCTGGACCGCGGCGAGCCTTTTGTCGTAGATCCTCTGGGCAGCGCCCCGGTGATCCAGGGATGGAATGAAGGCATCATCGGCATGAAGGTGGGCGGCAAGCGGCAGTTGCGAATCCCGCCGCAGCTCGGCTACGGAGCTCGTGGCACACCGGGTGGCCCGATTCCTCCGAACGCAACCTTGATCTTCGACGTGGAACTGCTGGGCGTGCGGTAGCGTGTACCCGTAGGATTTGCGATTGCCAATTTTCAATTGACAACTGTAAATCGGCAATTCGAAATCTTACCCTAGGCCTTGACCACTTTGCCGCTGCGCAGGCAGGAGGTGCAGACGCGCATACGCTTGGCCCCGCCTTTTACTTTGGCGCGAACCGGGCGCAGGTTGACGTTCCAGCGCCGCCGCGACACGTTGTGGGCGTGGCTGATGGTATTTCCAAATTGCGGCCCTCTGCCGCAGATATCACAAACTTGTGCCATGACGACTCCAGACTTGATGTGCGAAACATTGATTTTACCGGAGTTGAGGTGGTTTCGACAACTACCCGTCGGGTGCAGCGTCGCTATCTAGCGCCGAGGAGCTGCGCGATCATGGGCCTTCACTGCGGTGCCGTTTTTCCTACTATAAGATCTCACGTGAACGGTTTTTGACCGGCTACTCTTAGTATGACTCGTGCCATGACTCGTATGACTGCTCGGCGAAGCCATTGCGACAGGGACAGCCAGGATGGCAGCAAGCAATACTGCGGAAAGAGCCTTTCTTAGTTTTGTCATCTCGTACCTTCCTGAGTCTTACATTCAGGAGCATAGCAGGTTGCCAATGGAAAGCCATCGTCGTTCGGCCCCAGGCGCTTGGTTTATTGCGGGAATTGTTTCACATCGGGAATCTCAGTGTTCCAGAATCCAGCTCCCAACCAGCTGTAAAATCTCAGGCGTTTCCGGATCCCATAGGGTTGTGTGACGCACGTCAGGGTAGATTTTGAAACACTTGTCTGTCGACGCGGAGAGGCGATCGAAAGCAACGCACTCTCTGTGGCTGACGACCTGATCTTTTCCCCCTTTGATCAGCAGCGTGGGCGCATGCACGCGGGGTGCGATCTTCCATCTCCACCCAAAGACGATGCGCTGGATGTCGAGCAAGTAGCCGAAACTTACGTTCTTGTAAGACAGCGGGTCCACGCGACGGCGGGCGACAAATTCCGGATCGCGCGAACTTTCTTCGAGACGCCGGCCGACCAGGCTGATCACCGGTTCCCGGTGCGCGAGCGCGAGGTACGGCATCAGGCTCAAGCTCTCGAGGCTTAGATACTGGCTAAAGTCGAGGTTCAAGGCCAGTGCCAGCAGCACCAGGCCGGCGAGCTCGCGGCTGTTTCGTTTGGCGTAGTTGAGGGCGAGGTCGGCGCCCATGCTGTCGCCCAGCAGAAAAATCTTGGCCGCCGGCCGCTGTCGTTGCACGAAGCGGATCATGCGCTCGACGTCGGCTCCGACTTCAATGGAGGTCCCCACGTATCCGCGGCGTCCCTGGGACAGGCCGTGGCCCCGGGCGTCCAGCGCATACACGTCGGTGCCTTGAGGATTCAACACATCGGCGATGACCTTGTAAGGAGCGCTGTGATAGCCAATGCCGTGCAGCACGACGACCACGCGGCCATTCCACGCGGTGCTCGCAGGCCAGTGGCGATAAAAAAGGCGAGTCTGGTCAACGGAGGTGACAAAGCCGTGCCGATCGGCAATCGTGCCCGAAAGATGAGATACATCCTCGGCAGAACTGACCTCGGGCGGCATCGGCGCCTCTATCTGAGCAGAATCAAGCATTCTGGGATTACGAACGGAGGCTAACCACGCGCTTCCGGGTGTCTATATATAGATAGCATGCCGCAGGTGTTTCGGTCATTCCCATGTTACTTTCGTTAGCCACTTTCGATACCTCTCTGGTACGTGGGTCGGCCGCTGCGGGAATCCATGAAGCTCGGATACGAACGCTCCAGTTCTACTGTGCGATACTAAATTCATGGCCCCAGTGGCGGATCCGAAGTCGGTAAAAGTGAACCTGAGCACGGGGACGGGGCTCGATATCGAGTGGAAGGATGGGCACCAGTCGCATTATTCGTTTCCGTTTCTGCGCGATGCCTGCCCCTGCGCGCTTTGCGACGAGGAACGTTCGAAGACGCATCAGCAGCCAGGAGAGCCAGCGAAACCGGCGCCGGGGACACTGCCCATGTTCAAGCCTGCGGTGAAAGCGACCTCGGCGGAAGGCGTGGGTAAGTACGCCATCAAGTTTCAATTCAATGATGGGCATGAGTTGGGGATTTATTCGTGGCAATTTTTGCGGGATTGGTGTCCGTGCGAGGAGTGCAAGGCGGCGCGGGCCAGCGCGATTGGTGTTCATCGCTAGAAATGGCGGCCAGAAAATGCGATGGCCCCGATTTCTCGGGGCCAAAGAATTCTTGGGTACTTACAGCACCCTGCGACTCCTTCAGTATAGACCGCCGCAATTCTCAGTCAAGTTACTTTCGCAGGAAAGCGATCCCTGCTTTCGCTTCCCACAGAACCCCACGCCCAGGAAACTGAGCGTGGACCCGACCGGATTCGAACCCGCATCTGCTACCGTCGCAGGGTGCTGTGTTCCCATTACACCACGGGCGCGGAGAGTTTGCTTGCGCCCGCTAGAAATCGTCACGGTTGGATGTCACAGCTGACTGTTATCCGTTTCAAAAGAGGAACTATGTCAGCGAATCACCTGTAAAATCTAAAGGGCTGATTTTGGAGCTTCTCCCGACTTTGTCTTTCCTTGACCAACTCAATCCGCAGCAGCGTGAGGCTGTTGAAACTGCCGAGGGGCCGGTGCTTATCCTGGCCGGCGCCGGGAGCGGCAAGACTCGCGTCATCACCTACCGCATCGCTCATCTGATCGAAAATCTTGGCGTCATGCCGGAATCCATTCTCGCCATGACGTTCACCAATAAAGCGGCTTCGGAGATGGTGGAGCGCGTGGACAAGTTGGTGGGCGGGTTGTCCATTGCGAAGCCGGTCATCTCTACGTTTCATTCTTTTTGCGTGCGCGTGTTGCGGCGGGACATCGAGGCGCTGCGCATTCCTTCGTCCGTTCCGGGCGCGCCGCCGATCGGGCACACGAAGAGCTTTGTGATTTATGACGAAAGCGATCAGGCGCAACTGGTCAAGTCGGTAATGCGGCGGCTGGGGATTGACGACAAGCAAACTACGCCGCGATCCGTGCTGGCGCATATTTCGTGGGCGAAGAATCACATGCTCGATCCGCAGGAAGTTTATCTGCAATCGGCTGATCCCAAGACTGAGCGCGTTGCCCAGATTTACGCTGAATACAAGAAAGAATTGGCGAAAGCGAACGCGCTGGATTTCGACGACCTCTTGCTCGAAACCGTGCGCTTGCTGAAGGCGGCGCCTGCGGTTCGCGAATACTACAACCGCCGGTTTCAGTACATTCTGATTGATGAATATCAGGACACGAACCGGCCGCAGTATGAATTCATGCGCCTCCTGGCGGGAACGCGGCACAACGTCTGCGCGGTTGGCGACGAAGATCAGTCGATCTACTCCTGGCGCGGGGCGGACATCCGCAACATTCTCGAGTTTGAAAAGGACTTTCCCGAGGCCAAGATCATTCGCCTGGAACAGAACTATCGGTCGACGCAGAACATCTTGCAGGCGGCGTCGGCGGTAGTCGCAAACAACCTTAAGCGAAAAGGCAAGAATCTGTGGACCTCGCGGCAGGGCGGCGCCAAGCTCGGTTATTACGAAGCTCCAGATGGCGAGAACGAAGCGCTGTTTGCGGCGGACTATATTGCGAAGTATCTGCGGGAGGCTGTGGACCAGGGCGAGAATGCACGGGCGGCAGTGCTCTACCGCACCAATTCGCAGTCGCGGTTGTTTGAAGAGGCCATGCGGCGGTATCAGTTGAAGTATCACGTGGTGGGCGGGTTTTCGTTTTACGAGCGGGCCGAAATCAAGGACATGATTTCGTATTTGAAAGTCATCCACAATGTGGACGACTCGATCTCGCTGCTGCGGGTAATTAACACGCCGGTCCGCGGCATTGGCAAGACCACGATTGAGGTTTTGGAGCGGGTCGCGCTGGAGACTGGCGTTTCGTTGTGGGGCGCGTTGGGGGAGGCGATCAAGCGTCAGCTTTTGCCGCAGCGGGCGCTGGCGGCGCTTAAGAGTTTTAGACGATTAATTGAAGATGGACGCGCTATGTTGGCTGGGACTTATGTGGAACGGTTGGAGGAGACGGCGCGTGAGGCGAAAAATGTAGATTTCTCTCCAAACGAATCGCCCGAGGACGCAGACATTTCTTTTGATCCGAGCGAAGACGAGAATATCTCGTTCGACTTTGGGGTTGCTGATCTTGACGCTGCCTCTGAGGCTGCGGTCCCATCCGAAGCGGGCGAGGGCGCCCGCTCCACACCATCACAACAGGATGAAACTGATTCCGGCTTCCGCACTCCTGGCGGTCCCGCCAGCACCGCGGAAATTCTAAAATTCCTGATTGATCGCACTGGGTACATCAAGCAGCTTGAAGAAGAAGACACGCCTGAGGCTTACTCGCGGATTGAGAACCTGCGCGAGTTGGTGAATGCGGCGATGGATTCGCGCGATCGGGGCGAGACTCTGGATCAGTTTCTCGATCATGCCGCGCTGGTGAGCGACGCGGACGCTTACGATGAGCGGGCGCAAATCACGCTGATGACTCTGCATGCCGCGAAGGGTCTGGAGTTTTCGCTGGTATTTCTTTGTGGGTTGGAAGAGGGATTGTTTCCCCACTCGCGTACTTTCTTGCAGCCCGACGATATCGAAGAGGAGCGCCGGTTGTGCTATGTGGGCATGACGCGGGCGATGGATACTTTAATTTTGACGCGGGCCGTGTATCGCCGGCGTTATGGAACGGATTTGCCCGAGGCCAGCGTTCCTTCGCGATTTCTCGAAGAAGTGCCGGCGGAGTTGGTGGAGGAACTGGGCGGGTCGCGGCGGAAGCGGGAGTCTTCGCGGGCAGGCTCGCGGACCAGAGTGTCCGCGCCACACGAGCCTGAGCAGCAGGCCCATTATGCTTACGAGGATGAGGATCAGAGCAGCGCGAACTGGGCCGCAGGCAACCAGCCTCGGCGTCCTGCGTATTCGGGACGCAGCTACAATTCCATCGACAACATTGCGGAGTTTTTCGCTTCGCGCGGGAAGAAGTTTACGCGTCCAAAATTACCGGTTGAGGAGCCTACAGGCAAGAAGGGATTCCGGCCAGGACAGAAGGTCCGGCATCCCAAATATGGCGAAGGCACGGTTTACCATCGAGAAGGGGACGGTGAAGAGGCCAAGATTACGGTACAATTCCCTCGCTTCGGTTTAAAGAAGCTGGTGGAGAAGTATGCCCAGTTGGAAAGAGCGTAAGGGACGAAGGGACTGTCCGCCGAGCAAAGCTGGCAGCTGATCGCGAATCATTCAAGGAGAAATAAATAGGACTCATGGCAAATACGAAGAAACTAAGCAAGGAAGAACGCAAAAAAATCAAAACGAACAGCGCGCAAAAAAGTGAAGGCGGAAAAACCGCTCAAGCCGCGGGAATATGCGCGTGGCTCAAAGAAGCGCAAAGTGAAGAAATTGGCACGCGGCGCAGCCAAGCGGTAAAGAGCGCTGGCAGTTAGCATTTGGCACTTGGCCCCTGAATCTTCGGGGCTGAGTGCTGACTGCTAGCTGCCGCACTTCTGGAGACAACGGCCTTTGGCTCAGATACCGACGATTCCGAAACCAACCAAGGAGGGCAGTCCCCGAACCTCGGACAATCAGCTTTTCTGTTGCAAGTCGATCGACAAGCTGATCTCGGACTCGGAGGAGCCTGAACGAAAACTGAAGAAGACCCTCGGCCCGGTTTCGCTCACCGCTCTGGGAATTGGCGCGGTGATCGGATCGGGCATTTTCACCGTGATCGGGACCGCCATCGGCGGCCAGAAGTTCGACACTTCTTCTATTCTCAATGCGCCGCTGCTCGATTTTCTAATCACGCACCATGCCACGCTAGGACGCCCGGGAGCCGGGCCGGCGCTTGCGCTGTCCTTGATTCTCGTCGCCATTGTCTGCGCTTTCACCGGCCTCTGTTACGCCGAACTGGCTTCGATGATTCCAATCGCAGGCAGCGCCTACACCTACACCTACGCGACCATGGGCGAGCTGATTGCGTGGATCATTGGCTGGGATCTGATTCTGGAATACGCCGTCAGCAACATGGCCGTAAGCGTGGGCTTCTCGGCGCACCTGGTGGGCATGTTTGACTGGTTCGGATTTCATCCCGCATTGCGTTGGATTTCGCCGGCCTATCTGCCGGGCGGCCTCACCGATCTGAAGGGCGACGTTCTTTATGCGCCTGGCCTCCACTTCGGTTTCAACTTCCCGGCGTTTTTTGTGGTCATGATTTTGACCGTGATCCTGGTGCGAGGTATTCGCGAGTCGGCCGAAGCCAACAACGTCATGGTCCTGCTGAAGATTGCCGCCATCCTCGCATTCGTCATTGTGGGCGCGCAATATGTGCACCCCGGCAACTGGCATCCCTTCGCTCCCATGGGATGGTCCGGCATCCTGACTGGCGGCTCGATTATCTTTTTCACTTACATCGGATTTGATTCGGTCTCAACCGCAGCGGAAGAAGCTCGCAATCCGCAACGCGACTTGCCGATCGGAATTATCGCGACTCTGGTGGTGTGCACCGTACTCTACATCGGGGTCGCGGTTGTGCTGACTGGGATTGTGCCTTGGGCATCCGTCCGCGACGATGCCGCTCCGGTAGTAAACGCGATGAAGCTTTTAACCGCCCGCACCGGCTCGCACACTTTGAGTTGGATTCATTTGGGAGTGCTATTTGGGGCGATGATGGGAATGATCTCGTCATTGTTGGTTTTCCAGCTTGGGCAGGCGCGGGTGTGGTTCTCCATGTCTCGGGACGGTTTGCTGCCGCGGCTCTTCGGACGTGTTCACCCCCGTTTCCGGACGCCAGCGACAGCCACCTGGATTGCCGGTTTCCTGGTTGGCATTCCGGCAGGCTTTCTGGACATTGGCACCCTGTCTGATCTATCGAACATCGGGACGCTCTTCGCCTTCGTGCTGGTTTCCATCGGAGTGATTATTTTGCGCTATCGCGATCCTGGCCGGCATCGCGGGTTCCGCGCTCCGGGGGGCATCGCAGCGCCGGTGCTCAGCGTGTTCTTTTGCGTTTTGCTCATGTCCGGTTTGCCCATTCTGACTTGGCTACGATTCTTTGCCTGGCTGGCTATCGGCCTGACCGTCTACGCCCTGTACAGCCGCCATCACAGCGAATTTTGTAAGAAGACCTAATTTTTCGCTCGAGCGGCATGGGACGCTTTGTTCCAATGATTCCGGACAGCGAGCTGCCCGAAAGCTGCGAAATAAGACGATCGACAGGGGGTCGTGTGATCAGTGTTTGTCCAAATATTGTCAGAGGGTTACACCTCGCTTTGCGCAAGATTGGCCAAACGTAGCCGGTAGGGACCGTAAGCCCGGCCTGCGCGCCCGGTAACCGCGGGTCACATTCCGTCGTTTCACTTTATTTCACATCATTGTTAATTCTTCTCTTGCCAGAACGAAAATTCCTGAATATTATTCCTGCCGTTGCCGGAATATCGGCAGCGACGTTCATTAGCTCGGGTTGATGTTTTGTATATCGCAGTCGAAACTCGCGCCATCACGACAGGCTTTGGAGCTTCGCGCTATTTTCTCGACCGCTTAGCGCGAAACTCCAGAGCCTTTCTTGTTGCACGAGAGTCTCGACGGCCATGAGGCAAAACTGTTCGTCCACATGCTTTGAGGGGGTTGTAACGCGCGCGCTTCGCGAAGAATGTGGAATTCTAATCTTGGCAGAGGCGAAAGGAGTTCATTGTGAGAGAGAAGGGTACAGTGAAGTGGTTCAACGGGGCTAAAGGATACGGTTTTATCCAGCGGTCCACAGGGGAAGACGTCTTCGTTCATTTCTCCGCCATCCAGGAGAATGGGTACCGCACGCTGAATGAGGGCGAAACCGTGGAGTTCGATCTGCTGAAGGGCCCCAAGGGGTTCCAGGCGGGTAACGTGGTCCGCGCCTGACAACCTGAAGAGTCCGAATTCGCCGACCCTCCCAGCTGTCTCTGGGAGGGTTTGTTATTTCATTATGATCGAATCTAATGGCGGTTGAATCTCAATTCATCTTCTCTGTGGGTTGGTCACCGTTTTCGAAACGAAATGCATCTTCTTTCATCTTGACCACAGGACTCGATATGCGCATACTACGGCTCACGTCCGAAGGTGCTGTATGCATACTTGCCGCTTCCTGCGTTTTGCGTTGTTCACCATTGTATTTTGTTGTGCGGCCACACTGAGTTTGCTCGCGCAGACTTACACGGATCTGCACGATTTCAGCCAATCCGCCGGGAACCTCCTATACCCTGCGCAGTTGGCACAAGGGCTGGACGGGAATTTTTATGGCACTCTCCCATTTGCCGGCCCCGCGGGTTTTGGTCAGGTGTTTCAGGTAACGCCAAGCGGACAGGTCACCGTACTCTTCACCTTCGACAGCTCAAATGGAAGCTATCCTGAGTCTGGTCTGACGCTCGGGACCGACGGCAATTTTTATGGGAGTAGTTTCGACGGCGGAAAGTTCGGGTCGGGAACTGTGTTCAAGATAACAGCCTCCGGCGCACTGACCACGCTTCACAACTTTACGGGCGATGTCTCAAAGGATGGCGCAAACCCCTATTGTTTTCCTGTCGAGGGCGTCGACGGTAATTTTTATGGCACTACAGTCTCGGGCACCGCTTACAGAATAAGCAGCAGCGGACAATTTCATTTGCTGAACAGTTTGCTCCCGGGCCACTCGATTGGTCCGTTGATCCTTGCTCGGAATGGAATCTTCTATGGCGTCACCCTCAATGGTGGGACTGACGACGACGGCACTATTTTCAGGATGACGCGCACGGGGGCGGTCACGATTCTTTACAGCTTCAATGAAGGAGTCACCGGGTCGAACCCGTATGGTCCGCTTGTCGAAGGGTCGGATGGCAGCCTGTATGGGACCACGACCGCAGGAGCTCAGTTTCTCGGCGGGACCATTTTCAAGCTATCAGCCGGACATGCGGGCGCTGTGACGGTGGTCTACTACTTCGCGGAGAACGCTACTGGTTTTGACGCTATTGCTGGGCCCGTGCTCGGCAATGACGGAAATCTTTACGGAGCTACGGTTGCCGGCGGTACAAACTCCGTCGGGGTGTTGTTTCGATCCAGCACTTCGGGCGCTTACGAGGTTCTCTACGATATGGATAACACCTATGGAGCGAATCCGGCCTCGACGCAGATTCAAGCGACGAACGGCAAATTCTACGGACTCACCAATCCCGGCGGCCTTTATAACGGCGGCGTGTTCTACAGCCTCGATGCCGGGTTGAAGCCGTTCGTCGCCTTAGTGAACGGCTTCGGAAAAGTTGGCGCGAACATAGTCATTCTCGGTCCGGGCTTGACTGCGACCACCAAGGTTTCATTCCACGGAAAATCGGCAAGCTTCAAAGTAATTTCTGATACCTCGCTCACGGCCGAAGTACCAAAGGGCGCAACCAGCGGTTTGGTCGAGGTCACAACTCGATCCGGAAAACTGAAAAGCAATCGACCGTTCCGAGTACTACCATAGAAATGCGGTCACCGGCAGCAATACGAAACTCCGGTTGCCGAGTGTTATTCGTCACATTCCCATCAAATTGAGTTGCAGCTTGCAATACCCGTGCTGCTCTGCCCAGAGGTCGAGCGGTGCTGCGGCCATCTCGTCGACCACTGGCTCGGCCAGGCCGTTCTTGCTGAGGTCTACGCTCTTGATGTAGGTCTTGCAGGTGTCGCAGCACTCCACGCGGATGTAATCGAATTCACTCGCGGTGTACACCGGAAGTTTGCTGTTATTTTCTTCGCCGCAGCCGGGGCAAAGAATCCGGCGGAACTCCCACTCGGCCAGACAGAACGAGCACGCAAGAGACCGCCGTGCGCCGTCGCCCTGGGGCCGCAGCACGCCCATGCCGGCCTTGCGGCTGCAAAACGGACAAAGCGGCAGGTTGTAACCGTCCAATTTCACACCGGAGCGCAGCCGCAGTAACGCCGCGTAGGGCTGCAGGAAAGCCCGCGCCAGAAAATCCTCCGGAGCAGCCGATGATTCAGTTGTGCTCCAACTCGCATCCAGCAATTCGGACCACGACTGCCGCGACGCTCCGTGCAGTTCACGCGCGATTGCAGCCACCCGCGCCGGGCCATGCTTTTCAACGACAGACAGGAAACCGCTAAAGCTGTCGACCAAGCCCTGCAACTCTGGCGGCCCAGAAGGATGCTCGGCAGAGCTTACCTTCTCCGAGTCAGCTT
Organism: uncultured Acidobacteriota bacterium; assembly: GCA_963838765.1. Taxonomy (GTDB): domain Bacteria; phylum Acidobacteriota; class Terriglobia; order Terriglobales; family Acidobacteriaceae; genus JABDBE01. Next base: position 53,663 of record CAWISU010000062.1, read on the forward strand.
CCAACTGGGAATACAGGTTTTCCTGAAAGCGCGCGATGCTGGCGTAGAACCGCAGTATCTCCGAAGCAAACGAATATTCATTCGCCAGATATTCGGCCCGCTGGATGCGCCGCTGCCACGGCGAAGGTTTCATGAATCAATTATGAAGCGAGTCGGTGCTGGGGAGCAATGTGCACGAAGAAAAGCCAACTTATGAACCTGCAGAAAAAGTCAAAAAACGAGACGTTGCAGCAACATCTCAGTGTTTGTAGAGACCTAGCTTGCTACGTCTCAGGTTCGCGACAAAACGGCTGTTACGGCATTGCCCAGAGCTGGAGTCGGTGACTCTGTTTTTTTTCAGCTGCTTCACATTGACTTCATCCTCCCCGGAGGGTTATATTGCCCGCAATAAGCGAAGGCTATTGGCCGGGGACGAATTTCAAGGCGTAACCCGTAACCCCTGTCTTGCATCTGAAGATTTGTTAGGTCCACTGACTTTGAAGGTTGGCTGTTCGCGTAAGCTTTGCCAATTTCGTCGGAGGCCACATAGATGGAGCTTTCCCGCCGCACTTTCCTCAAAAGCACAATCGCTGGAGGAGTAGGTCTGTCCGCCCTGGGATTTGATCTGACTCCGGTTTACGCTCAGACGTCGAGCCTCAAGATCTCGCGCGCCACGGAAACGCGCAGCACTTGTCCTTATTGTTCGGTAAGCTGCGGCGTCATAATTTATACCTTGGGCGACAAGGCGAAGAACGCGATCCCGCAGGTGGTCCACGTCGAAGGCGATCCCGATCATCCGATCAATCGCGGCACGCTGTGCCCGAAAGGCTCCTCGCTCGAGCAGGACATCTTGAACGATCGCCGCCTGCTTAAGCCGCAGGTGCGGCGGCCGGGTGCGACCGATTGGGAAGACATCTCGTGGGATCAGGCTTACTCCGAGATTGCGCAGAAGGTGAAGAAGACGCGCGACGATACCTTCGTCGAAAAAGACGCGGCGGGGCACACGGTAAATCGCTGCGAAGGTATTGCCTTCACCGGCGGCTGCACCGATACCAACGAGTTCAATTATCTGGTGGTCAAAAGTATGCGCAGCCTGGGGGTCTGCTACCTGGAAAACCAGGCCCGGGTTTGACACGGCCCCACGGTCTCCAGTTTGGGGCCCACATTCGGACGCGGCGCAATGACCAATGGCTGGATCGACATCAAGAACACCGACATGATGTTGATCATGGGCGGGAATCCAGCCGAAAACCATCCCTGCGGCTTCAAGTGGGCGGTTGAAGCCAAGGTCCATCGCAATGCCAAGACCATCGTGGTCGATCCTCGCCTCACGCGCACCGCGGCCAATGCTGATCTTTACCTGCAGATTCGCGCCGGCGCCGACATTGCCTTTCTTGGCGGCGTGATCAACTACGCCATCGCGAACAACCGCATCGCGCACGACTACCTCGTCAACTACACCAACGCGGCCTTCATTATTAAAGAAGGATTCAAGCTGCCTGACGACGGCTTGTACTCCGGCTTTGATCCTGAAAAGAAGGTTTACGACAAGTCCAGTTGGAATTATGAAGAAGGCGGAGATTTGAGCGGAAAGCCAGTTGCAGGCAGTCCGCCTCCGGCTCAGAAAGCGGCCGCAAATAGCGCAACACCGCCTCCGCCACCGCTGCTTCCGCCGAAAACGGCCTACGACCTCTCGCTGCAGCATCCGCGCTGCGTGTTCCAGTTGCTCAAACAGCAATACTCGCGTTACACCCCGGAGATAGTCGAGCGGATTACCGGCATTCCGAAAGATCAGTTCCTAAAAGCTGCCGACTTGTTCACCTCCATCCGCAAAGATGGAGACATGAAGAAAGTTGCCACGATTATTTACGCAGTCGGTTGGACGCAACACAGCTTCGGAACGCAGATCATCCGCACCGCAGCCATGCTGCAAATGGTCCTTGGAAACGTTGGACGCGCCGGTGGCGGCGTGAACGCTCTGCGCGGTCACTCCAACATTCAGGGCGCAACCGATATGGCGGGAATCTTCGACAACCTGCCCGGCTATTTGAAAGTGCCGAATCCCGCGGATACGGACCTTGCTACCTATATCAAGCGAATCACACCCACCCCGGCCAAACCCGATCCTTGGGATTCGATGAACTACTGGTCCAACACTTCCAAGTTCGCTGTCTCTCTTCTCAAAGCCATGTATGGCCAAGCCGCGACCAAAGAAAACGATTTCGCGTTTCACTACCTGCCCAAGATCGACCGCAACTATTCCTGGGTCAACATCTGGAACGACATGTACGAAGGCAAGGTGAAGGGTCTTTTCGCCTTCGGCATGAATGGGGTCATGATTGGTCCGGACTCACTGAAGAACATCGAAGCGTTGAAGAAAGCTGACTGGCTGGTGGTTTGCGAAATCTATCCCGACGAAACCAGCGAATTCTGGCGCGCGCCGGGAATCACCGCCGACGAGCAAAAGAAGATTAATACCACCGTGTACCGGCTGCCAGGCGCGGGCTTCGCCGAAAAAGACGGATCGTTTACCAACTCGGCGCGCTGGCTGCAGTGGAAGCAGATTGCGCTTCCTCCACCGGGCGAGGCGCGTCTCGATCAGGACATCGTGGCGACGATCTTCCTTAAGGTACGCGAGCTTTATCAGAAAGAAGGCGGAAAGTTTCCGGACCCGGTCCTGAACGCAACGTTCGCTTACACCACGCCGTACACGCCATCATTGTCGGAAATCGCGAAGGAGATTAACGGCAAGGCACTCGCCGACATCACCGATCCTAAGACGAATGTGACCATCAAAGCCGGCCAACAGTTACCCGGCTTTGCCTGGCTCAAGGACGACGGTACCACCCTGGCGGGCAATTGGCTCTACACCGGTTCCTGGACGGAAGCTGGCGCGATGATCCAGCGTCGCGGAACCGAAGATCCGTCCGGCCTCGGAATCTATCCCAACTGGGCTTGGTCGTGGCCGGCAAATCGTCGCGTTCTCTACAACCGTGCCTCCTGCGATATGAATGGCAAGCCCTGGGATCCTTCCCGGCGGCAAGTCTGGTGGGATGAAGCCAAGCAGTCGTGGGTCGGCAACGACGTGCCGGATTTCAAACCCGACTCCGCGCCCAAGGACCACATGGGACCCTTCATCATGAATCCCGAAGGCGTGGGGCGATTGTTCGTTCCGCTGGGCGCGATGGCCGATGGCCCGTTCCCCGAATTTTACGAACCCATGGAGAGTCCGATTGCGAACTTGCTGCACCCCAACCAGTCGAACAATCCGGTGGTGAAAAAGTACAAGACCGACATGGACAAGTACGGCACGGTTGAGCAGGGTTTCAACGTAATCTGCACCACCTACCGGCTCACCGAGCATTATCACTACTGGACCAAGAACAATCCGATGAACGTACAACTCGTGCCGGAACCGTTCGTCGAAGTGCCGCACGAACTGGCTGAGCAGATGGGCATCCTCGGCGGAGAGAAAGTGGTCGTCACCAGCGCCCGCAGTCATTACATCGCCAAGGCTATGGTAACGCGCCGTATCCGGCCCATGAAGATCGACGGCAAAGAAATGTTTCAGATCGGAATCCCCATTCACTGGGGATTCCGCGGCATCGCTGAAGACGAAGGCAAGACCGCGAAGACGCTAGCTAATCAGTTGACTCCGACGGTGATTGACCCGAACGCATTCACCCCGGAGTTCAAAGGGTTTCTGGTGAAGATCGAGAAAGTGTAAGACGCATGCGGATCAACCTCACAAATTTGTCATTCCGAGGAGCGACAGCGACGAGGAATCTGCAGCCTGTTTGCGCATGCCAAGAACTAGAGATCCCTCGCTTTGCTCGGGATGACAATCCGGCCGGAGTCTCGGACGAGGTTCTGGGAGTGTCACTAATATGACCGATAGAAAGACGCTGCAGATCAAGCAAATCTCAGGGCACTCCGGAGCCTCGCCCGGTTTCGACGTCCAGCGCGACTACGAAGTCTGCAAGCTGGTCGACACCACGACCTGCATCGGCTGCAAGGCCTGCGAAGTGGCGTGCGTCGAATGGAACGACATGCCGTTCGGCGCAACCACATTCGACAACACCTACCAGACGATGCCGGAGACGCGCTGGAATTTCTGGAACCTGATTAAGTTCAACGAGCACCAGAACGGGGATGGAACGATTCAATGGCTCATGCGCAAGGACCAGTGCATGCACTGCGCCGATCCCGGCTGCCTGCGCGCCTGCCCGGCCGACGGCGCCATCGTGCAATACACCAACGGCATCGTCGACTTCCAGCAGGAAAACTGCATTGGCTGCGAGTTTTGCGTTTCCGGATGTCCGTACAACATCCCAAAATTCAATCCCGCGACGAAGAAAGTTTACAAGTGTACGCTCTGCTCCGATCGCGTGGGTCAAGGCCTGGAGCCGGCTTGCATCAAGGCTTGTCCAACCGGCTGCCTGAAGTTTGGCAGTAAAGATGACATGAAGTTCATCGCCGAGGAGCGCTCGAAGCAACTGCGCGAGAATTTCGGATTCGAAAAGGCCGGCGTCTACGATCCCCAATCGATTGGCGGAACGCACGTCATTTACGTCTTGCACGACGCGACCGACCCCGAGCGCTATGGAGGATTGCCAAAGAATCCGGTAATTCCCTGGAGCTACACCGTTTGGAAGTGGCTGTTCAAGCCTGTGCTCGGGACTTTCGCTCTGTTCGGTCTGTTGGGCGTGTGCCTGCATTATGTAACTGTAGGTCCGCGCCGGCCGCAGCCCGAACCGCCAAAGAAGGAGGGCGCCAATGGCAACCGCGGTTGAACGCTTCGACGAAAAAGCCCGCCGTGCCTTTGAGCGCATCGGCAGAACTGAAGTTTATGTCGGAGAGTTGCTGCGCCATCCGGTGTATACCCGATTCCTCCACTGGATGGTCGCGCTCTTTTTCTTTCTGGCATTGTTCTCGGGATTCGGAGTCTATCTTCCCTGGCTATTCCGCTGGTTCACACCCATTTTTGGCGGCGGCCCACTGGCGCGCGCCATGCATCCCTGGTTCGGCCTGTTCTTTGTTTTCTTTTTTGGACTCCAGATGTTGAACTGGGTCAGACCCATGGCGTGGACGAAAGGCGATACGACTTGGATTCGAAACATCAAGCGAGTTGTATCGGGCGAAGAAACACTCGAATCACCTGACACCGGCTTCTTCAACGCCGGCCAGAAGGCCATGTTCTGGGAGATTGTCGTCGGCTGCATCGTCTACTTGATTACCGGGATCATTCTCTGGGCCGGTGCGCGCACCTTCGGCCGCTGGCCTGTGGCAATCAGTTACATCCTCCACGATATTTCTGCACTAATCATGCTGGGGGGAATCTTCATCCACATCTACCTCAGCACAATCGGCGAACCGGGAACTTTTCAGGCTATGACGCGCGGCTCCGTCAGCGAGTCGTGGGCATGGACCTTCCATCCCAAATGGTACAAAGAGGTCACCGGACGCGATCCGCGGCACGCGTATGAAGAAGCCCTGCGGCAGCGGAAAAATTAAACGTTGAGGTTTCGTGGCATGCAGCTGAGTTCCTCCCGAGTGGCGGAACATCGACGTGATGCCATGTTCTTTTCGCGCTAGTTCGCTGCCTTCGTTGCCGCCTGCTTTTGCTCCCCGTCGTATGCCTTCCAGGCCTGATCAATCACGTAGTCGTGAATCTCATCGGCGTCTTGCGTGGTCATCTTTAAGTGCGGAAACGCGAATTTCGGTGGATCGGCGAAGCCAGGCATTCCTTTATCCCAATGCGTGCCTGCCAGGACAATGGCATGCCAACCCTGATGAACGTCCGGCGGAGCATAGCGCAGATCAGGCACTGCGCCGTTGAGCACCCATGCGCCACTTCCGTCGACATCCGGCGAGTGGCACCCATCGCAAACGAATTTGCGGTAAAGCATTTTGCCTTGCTGTATCGTTTCCTTCGTGCCCTTTTGTTGCGGAGGCTGGGGCACCGGAGGCACGATATCAGGCGGGCTGGGGAAAGGCGTCGTCGCCCCAAGCTTGAATGCCAGCAGCCGCGTGGGGCCACGCTTCGACTGCGGAGTCGCCATGGTCCACGCTGGCGCGAATAATCTCGAGCCCGATCCCCATCCCACCGGCGTCAGGATGTACTGCTCACCGTTCACCGCGAAAGTTACCGGAACCGATTCAATCGCCGAGCCGGTTTGAATCGACCAAACTTTTTTCCCGCTGTCCGCGGCATAAGCCGCAAACTCACCCGTCCCCTGTCCTTGGAAAACCAGGTTTCCCGCCGTAGAAAGAACGCCACCATTGGTTGCAATCGGCTCTTCGACCGTCCAGCGCGCCGACTGGTTCACCGGATCCCACGCGATCAGTTTTCCCTGTGTGCCCCGCATCCACTCTCCGGTTTCGACTGCGGCTTTGGATCCAGACTCGCGGTCCGTAGCCGGCACATAAACCAGTCCGGTCAGCGGGCTCAAGCTCATCGGCCACCAGTTGTGAACCGTCCATTGCCGTCCGCCGCCTTGCGATACTGGCACCTCCACAGCTCTACCAGTTTGCAAATCAATCGAGGTGGCCCACGCTACTTTTACCAATGGCTTGGCCGAGAGTAATTTCCCAGTCTTGGCGTCGAGAACATAGAAGAAGCCGTTCTTCGGCGCGGTCATCGCCACATGGCGCTGCTCGCCATCAAGCACCAGATCGCCCATAACAATGTGGTTGTTTTCCGTCTGCAATCCGGGAGCGCTGGTTTGAAAATGCCAGGCGTACTCCCCAGTGTCGGCGTTCACGGCGATGATGCATCCCGCAAAAAGCCGGTCCCCGCTGACCTTAATCGATTCCAACTCACCATAGTCGACCCCCGCTCCGGCCGTCCCGAAGATAACCAAGTCGGTCACGGGATCGTAGGTGATGGCATTCCACACGTCCCCTCCGCCAATCCTCCACGAGTCCGCACCGATCCACGTCTTCGCCGCCATCTCCAGCGCTTTGGTTTCAAATCCTTTCGCTGGATTTCCTGGAACCGTCCAGAAACGCCACACTTCTTTGCCGCTCTCCGCATCGTAGGCCGCGAGCGATCCGCGCACGCCATCGTCGGAACCGTTGTAGCCCATGAACACTTTTCCCTTCGCCACATGTGGCGCGCCGGTGATCCCAGTTTGATGGGGATCGCACACCGTCGCCTCCCACACTTGTTTTCCGGACGCAGCCTCGATCGCGACCAGCCGGCAATCTCCCGTGCCTACATAAACCTTCCCCTCCCAGACCGCGACACCGGCGTTGGTCCGCGCCGAATACGAACCGTTGATGGCCTGATCCAACCGTACCTTAGGATCGAAAACCCAAAGCAATTTTCCGGAGCCCGCATCCACCGCATAAACCTTCGACAGCGGCGCGCTCACGTAGATTACGCCGTCCACAACAATCGGCTCCGCCACAACTCCCATCGCGCTGTCAATGTCGAGGGACCAGGCCAGCCCAAGCCCACTGGCATTCTTATCCGTAATCTGCTTGAGCGGACTGAAGTGCTGTGCTTCAAACGTCCGGCCATTCAGCAACCAGTCACTTCCATCGGCCGCTTCCGCCCTGACTCTCGCCTCCGTAACATCGCCGGCCTTGGCCGGACCATTCGCCAAAGAGTGAAACGCAATCGTCATCGCAACCGCGAGAAATAAAGTAGTCAAACCCATCGCGCGTGCATTCATATGAGTTCCCCGGTGTGAATGAGAATCCGACGGGTCAGGCCACGCGGTCTACTCGTGGAAACTCTCGTCGACGGAAGTGTACCTCAGGTTGGGCTGCGACGCTGCACCACTGATCGACCACTGCCGCGAATGAAGTTGCATCTTGAAGGTAACTAACGTAACCAGGCATGGGCCTCTGCCACTCACATTTCTGCCTACAATTAGATTTCATCCTTACTTTACAACCTGACTTGCACAGAACGTTCGAGTCGACGACGGTCTCGGCCGCAAGATTGCAGCAGGCGAGCGTTCTTCGGAAGGATCTTGGGAATACCCAAGTTAAAAGCAAGACTCAGCTGAAGAATACGCAATGCATCACTTCTAAGTTGGCCGAGAGGCAGGCTATGAGAATGTTGAACAAGCCGGCTGTTTCACGGTGCCAGAGATCCAGATTCGAGCTGCTGTTTCTTTGCCTCGTCCTCTGCGTCGCCACAATATCCAAAGCTCAGGACGCGCACCCGTCAGGTTGGGTGGTAATTCCAATCGCCGAATATCGATCCCTTCATGCCAAGGCTTATCCGGTCGAGTCCGAACCCGAAGTTTCTTCCATACAGGCTACTCTAACCCGCGTCGACTACGATTTGCAGATCCGCGGCGATGTGGCCCGAGGCCGTGTGACCCTGACGGTCGACGTATTGAAAGACGGCTGGGTGCGCGTTCCCATCCCTTCAGGGCTTCTGGTTCGCGAGGCGCGTGTCGACAGCAAACTCGTATCCCTGACGCCGTCTTCCTCCAAAGGCAGCAATCAGCTCACTGCCGTTCTTTCTCATTCTGGACGTTCTGTTCTCTTGCTCGAGATCGCGATTCCCGTCACCGCCGGTGCGGGGAGTGAAAGCATCGCACTGCCTCCGGCGGATTCAGGAATTACGCGCGCATCGATGCAACTTTTGCGAAACGGCGTGGACGTTCAAGTTGGCGGCGGACTCTTGTCAGAGCAATCCGAAACCGCCGACCAAAGCAAGTGGGTTGCCTACGGTCGAGGAAACGAGCCGCTCACCTTTAGCTGGCGAAGAAAAACGGAAGACCACCGAACCACCCAGCCTCTGCGCCTGCGCGGATCTCTAGTGGAACTGGTCAGCCTGGGAGAAGACTCGACGTCGATCTACGTCGAGGTGAACCTTGAGGTAGTCCAAGGCGCCGCAGCGGAGGCGCGTATCCAGCTTCCTGAAAACGTTACGGTGAATCAGGTGCTGGGCGCGACCGTGGCCGATTGGGAAATGAAAAACGGCGAACTCGCGGTGAAATTTTTGGAGCCGATCGAGCAGAACTCAAGATTCGTGATCAACGGCGAAACCCGGCTTGCCCGCGACGGCGAAATCGCAATGCCTCTGCTGCATCTTCTTAACACCGAGAAAGATACTGGCGGAATCGCGGTCGAGGTACTGGGAGCAGGCGAGATCAAAGATTTAAAGGCGCACGGGATGGAAGAGGCCGATGCCAGCGATTTGGGCGAAACCGTCGCCAGTCGCCAATCGCCGTCGCTTGCGGCCTTTCGTTTTCGCGCCGGAGAGCCGGCGGCAACTCGCTCCCTCACAGTGAACGTCGCGCGTTACGCGCAGCAAGCGGTATTGATGGCGAACATCGAAGAAGCTCGCTATCAGGTTCTGATAAGCAAAGAAGGAAAAACCCTGGTTCAGGCGCGATACGCCGTGCGTAATAACCAGCGAAACTTCGTGAAGATCACGCTGCCGCCAGGAGCGGTAGTGTGGAGCGCAGCGCTCGGAGGCAAACCGGTCCGGCCCGGTCAGTCGCCCGATGGCAGCTTACTGTTGCCGCTCGAGAAAGCTCGCGGAGGCGAAGACCCACCCGCATTCGTAGTCGAGGTCTTATATCTGGGCCGCGGGCCGGCGTGGGAAGACAAGGGCAAAGTGCGGCTGGCTTTGCCCGGGCTGGATTTGCCGATTTCCCGCACCGGGCTGCTGCTCTACTACCCGCCGCTGTTCCACATCTCGGCGGAGCCGGGCGCGTTCCGCATCGAAGCCTACGCGAACCCCTCGTCAGAGGCATTTAACTTGGGGCCGCCCGCGCCTCCACCAGCAGTGCCACGAACGATGGCGGAGTCCGATCGACTCCAACAATTCAAAGATGATGAAGCCACGCAGGCGCTAGTCGACAAATTCCGCGCCAAATCAAAAGAGGGCAAAGTGGCTGGCATCCTTCCGATTGGAATTTCATTTCCCAGCTTTGGCCCTTCCATATTCCTGATCTCCGAACTCACAGCCGAAAATCAGGCGCCCGCGGCCGAACTCAGCTACCAACGCGAAAAGAACAAAGGTGCGCGATGAAGAAAGAACTTTTTGTCCTCTTGCTGATTCTCTCGGTGGCTGCAGTCGCGCAGCAGAAAAACAATCTTCCCCTGCCCGACTCGGGCAATGTCACACTCCCACTCGATGAATACAACCGGCTGGTCGACTTAGCCAGCAAGATGCCAAAGAAACCGGAGACGCCGCCTCTCGCCTATTCGATCAAACACGCGGACTTGAAGTTGCGCGTAGAAAATGAATCCGTCCTGGGCAGCGTTCAACTGGAGGGCGAAGTATTCAAGAAAGGTGTCAGCAAGGTTCCACTCACTTCGGGCATAACGATTCTGGACGCGCACCAGGAAAACAAAGCACTGCCGCTGCAACAGGAAAATGGAGTCCAAACCGCCGTCTTAACGGGGCCGTCCGAATTTTCCATCACGCTGAATGCGGGTTTGCATCTGAACATTGAGGCGGCGCGAGCCTCGTTCAGTTTGCCGGTTCCCCCAGCGGGTAGTGTGCAACTTTCGCTGGTGCTTCCCGGGGAGAATACGTACGCGAATATCAATCCCGGTTTAATTACAGATCGGCGCTCCGAGCATGGACACACAACCATCGAAGCAACCCTCGCGCCCGGACAACCCGCCAGCATCTGGTGGGCCAGACGAGAAACGGCAGCGCCAACAGTTCCGCGGGAGGTGCGGTTTCTGTCGGAAGTGAAAACGCTGGTCTCGGTAAGCGAAGCCGAGCTTCGGGTCGCGACCCTTGCCGACGTCAACGTGGTACAAGGTGAACCTTCACAATTCGAAGTTGAAATCCCCGAGGCCTATGAAGTGACCGGAGTAAGCGGAGCGTCGCTGGAATCGAGCGAGACTCAATCCGGCACTTTGATTTTGAAAGTTCGCACCCCCACTCAGCGCAGCCATCAGTTCCTGATTTCAATGGAGCGCTCGATCACCGATTCGAAAGCAAGCGCCCCATTTCCCAGCTTCAAAAATGCGCAGCGGGAAACCGGGGAGGTTCTCATCGAAGGAACCGGGACGATGGAGCTTACCGCGACCGAAGGCGGAGGCCTCAAGCGCATGGATGTGAGAGAGACCAATCCTTACTTACGCTCGCTGGCACACTATCCCCCGCAGGCAGCATTCCGCTTTCATCGCCAACCCAACGAAATACCCACTCTGGCGCTGGAGTGGACTCGCTTTCCAGATAGCAGCGTGCTCGCCGCCGTTGCCGAGAATGCGGTGGTTACAACCCTCGTGACTTCCGAGGGCAGGTCGCTCACCGAAATAAAACTTACCGTCAAGAACCAGGCGCAACCATTCTTGAAAGTGGCGTTGCCCGCCGGCGCGAGCATTCTGTCGGCGGACGTTGCCGGAGAAAAAGTGAAACCTGTGCAAGGGCCCGACGGAGATCGCGTCCCGTTGTTGCGGCCAGGGTATCGTCCCACCGGCGCTTACGAAATTTCTTTTGTCTTCATGCATTCGGGCGCTCCCTTTGCCAAAAAAGGCGGATCTGAGCTTTCCCTGCCGCGCATGGATGTTCCCATCGATCTGCTGCAGTGGGAGATATTTCTCCCCGAGCAATTCAAGGTAAAAGATTTCGGCGGCGACGTAATGGCCGCGAACCTGGTGCCGCCCGCAATTCGGGAAGTTGCGCCCATGCAACCGGGCATTGGAGGAATCGGCGGAGGAATCAGCCGTATGCCAAGCAACATGCCGGCGTTTCCCGGACAACTTGGTGGCGTCGTCGTAGATCCAAGCGGCGCGGTTGTCTCCGGCGCCCGTATCACGGTGACAAATTCCGATAACGGCTTCGCGGAGACTGCCGTCACCGACGCTTCCGGCCGTTGGATGGTCTCGAATTTTCCTGCGGGCCGAGGAAAGATCAGAGCCGATGCAAATGGTTTCAAATCGACGGTTGAAGACATCACCTACGATGCCAGCAGAGCCGCAGAATACCCAATGACTCTGAGCCTGGGTTCTACCGCAGAATCAATTGAGGTAACCGGCGAGTCCACCACCGTTGATACTCTGTCCACGAGCACCCGCAATTACACGCAACTTCAACAACTCGAAGCCAACGAAAAAAAGCAGGAACAGAAGGCAGCATCGGCCAATGTCATGAATCTGCAACGCCGCGTGGCAGGAGTGCTGCCGGTGGCAATCGAGGTGCCGCACACCGGCACGTCCTTCCAGTTCGTAAGGCCGCTCGTCCTGGATGAAGAAACCAAAGTGACATTCACCTACAAAAGCAAGTAGCCGGCCTCATCGGTAGTGGACCGTTTTGGCGTAGACAATCGCCCTCACTCCTTTTTTTCGAAGACAACCAGCGTCCATGGGTGCCCCATTTCTCGCACGCCCTTTGTGCGAGAAGTGGGAGCCGGGAGCCGAAGCAAAACAATTCCCTGAGCTGTCATCCTGAGGCGGCGGAGTCCTTGGCGAAGCCAAGGACTCCCAACGAAGGATCTCTGCACTCCCCGCCGGGCGCAGCATAAAACTCCGCGACTTTGCCGCTCATCGACGGAAGTGTACCTCAGCTTGGCTCAGACAATCACCCCCACTCATTTCTTCGAAGACAACCACCGTGCGTGGGTGCCCCATTTCTCGCACGCCCTTTGTGCGAGAAGTGGGAGCCTCGTTCGTTAGTCACGCCACGAAAACTCACTCTCCCGAAGCTGTCATCCTGAGGCCGCGGAGTCCTTGGCGAAGCCAAGGATTCCCAACGAAGGATCTCTGCACGCTCCGCCGGGCGCAGCATAAAACCCCCGGGACTTTGCCGTAACGGCGCAACGCCGATTCCTCTGCTTGACGTCACCCTCTCGAACAGATAATATATTACAAAGCAATCTTAGCTATTTGAGAATAGCCACCAACGGCTCCGTTCTTTGACAACCCGAACGCCAGGCGGACCCTGCCAACCCAAAACGGGAACGACATGGCTCCCGTCGAGCGCCTAAGTCCTTATTCCTGAATATTTTGCATATAAGTCCTTATTCCTCAAAGATTTTGACGCTGGTCTGGCGCTAACCCCATGATTCCAAAAGATCGAGGGGGGAGGGGGTATACCTAACGTTATTTAATGGTAAACAGCGGCGCAACAGTCCTGAGCCTCGATCGGCCTTGTGAAATTCCCCACCTCCGCAGCGTGGTAGCATTCCCTATCTCCGAACTCCCGACGGTCATGACGGATCGCATCCACTCCCTTCCATCACGCCTCATCCTACTCACTCTCGCTCTTTTGCTCGGCGGTCCTCCCCTCGCGTTTGCCCGCTCTGACGAGCCCCACTGGATCCGCATCAATTCCAGCCACTTCTCCGTCGTGACGGATGCCGACGAGAAGCACGGGCGCGACGTGATAGTGCGGTTCGAGCAGATGCGCCTGGTCTTCGGTCAACTCCTGGCGAGAAAACGTATCAACATGTCGGAACCGGTGGACATCATCGCCCTGAGAAACGATGAGGAATACAGCAAAGTTGTGCCCAACCGACCGGGGCAGGGGATCGCGGCCGGCTTTTTCATTCCTGGCGAAGACCGCGATTACTTCGTCCTGAACTTGTCGAAAGACGATAGCTGGCGTGCGGTGTCGCGCGAATTCGCGTACGTATTTCTCAACTACAACTATCCGCCCACGCAGCCGTGGTTCGACGAAGGCTTCGCGGAATACTTCTCCAGCCTGCGTTTCGACAACAAGCAAGCGCAAATTGGAGGAGACCCGCAATCGTTCACTGAAATACTGAACGCGACGGCATGGCTTTCGATCCCCGACTTATTCTCCATGCACAGTGATGTCTCTGCCGCTCAGGAAACCTCGCATCGTCCTTTGTTCCAAGCGCAGGCGTGGATCGTGATGCACTACCTGCTCGCTCAGAACAAACTGCCGGAGACCGGAACCTATCTCGACCTGGTCGAGAACCAGAAGCTTGCGATCGACGACGCAATCCAGAAAGCGTACGGCATGAGCTCAGCCCAGTTCGCGCAGGCGGTGAAGGATCACTTCCATTCGTTGCCACAACCGCCGCCAGAAAAGGGCAAGCAGCCGGCTGCTGGCGGAACTCAGACCCTGGCCGTAACCCCGGACGAACAGATCGGCAGCAGCACGCAGGAGCTTACCGCGCCGGAAGGGCAAGCCTTGGTCGCGGAAATGAGTGTCCGTCTCCCGGAGCACCGTGAGCAAGCCCTGCAACAGTTGGAGTCGATCACGGCCCAACCAAAGACAGACAACGTGGTCGCGCGCCGCAGCTTAGCTTGGGCACATATGGAGAAGAAGGAGTTCGACCGCGCCGTCGAAGAGTTGAGCAAGGGCGCAGAACTCAACCCCAAGGATCCCTGGCTGCACTATTACTTGGCGCTGACACGGTTGCGCGCTGCGCAATCCTCAGGAGGCTCGATCCAGGGACTCCCTAACATGATGCAGGATCTTCGCCTGGTGCTGGACTGGGATCCGGAATTCGCCGAGGCCCGCAACATGCTGGCCATGGCCCAACTGGAGGGCGGGGGAGTCCACGCCGCCATGGACACCATGCGAGCCGCCCTTCAACTCGCGCCGCGAAACCAGGGCTATCTGCTCAACATGGCGAAAATCTACCTGGCGGGCAAAAATTGGGACGCGGCGAGCGCATTGCTCGAGCGGCTTAAGAACAGCACAGATGTGCAGGTGGCCAAGTCCGCAGGCGAGCAATTGGCAGGCCTGCCGACACTGAAGAAGTATGGCATCCCCCCGCAGGCCGAAACCAAGGCACAGCCACAGCAGACGACCACGGCGGCCTCACCATCATCGTCTACGTCCGCCTCAAACTCGCCTTCGTCAACTTCGAGAAAACCGGCGGAGCCGCCACAAAAAACAGAGAGGCCAAATCCGCAACCAGAAGCAGAAGCCAGCGACGATCATCCGGAGCAGCCTCCAGCCCCGCCGCAACCGGACCACCGTCCAATCCAATTTATGAAAGGAAAATTAGTTGCAGTCGATTGCTCGCAGGCTCCCTCGGCAATCTTGACCGTGTCCGCAGGAGCAAAAGTGCTCAAGCTCCGGACCGACAATTACAAATCACTGATGCTCATCGGGGCAGACGAATTCTCCTGCGACTGGAAGGGTCGGCCGGTAGCCGTCAATTACAGGGCCGGAGGAAAAGTTGACGGCGATTTGGTTTCCGTGGAAGTGCAATAGAGCAACGGGTTCTTCTTTCGGTTGGCGTGTTCTATACTTGAAACAGCACGTGTGGTCGTCGCACAGAGACCGAACCTCGCTGACTCCGTCGGTCCTCGGGTTCTCTCGAACATCAGACCAGCAGAGGTTTTAGGCACGTTCGATCGCAGCAGTCATTTGAATTGCGGTAAACGTAAGTTTTCGCCGTGGCGGCGTAGCTCAGGTGGCTAGAGCGACGGTCTCATAATCCGTAGGTCGTTGGTTCGAGTCCAACCGCCGCCACCATTCCAAAGCCCTTTGGAATGAGCGTACTTCCGAGTCCCCATTTTGTACACGGTTTTGTGCCATCGCTCCGGCGCTGGTTCTGCGTTTCTTGCAAAAAAGTGCGGCCTTTGCGTGTTGGCCCCAGAAGGCAGCGGGGCATGATAACTGTCAAAGTCTGGCGCAGGCACAGCAAGAAGTGCCCGCACAAACGAGATCGGGGATATCGCAAGTGCAGGTGCCGGGTCTGGCTTGAATGGGGCACCGAGCGCAAGCGGAAGTCTGCGAAAACTCGTTCGTGGGAACAAGGCGAGAGAATTGCCCGGCGCATGGAAGGCGAGTTTGAACGTTCAGCAGTTGGTGCGAAACCAAGCGTGGAAGCTATCACTGCGGAACGTGCGGCCAAGTCATTCTTGGAAATGAAAGCAGGGGAAGGTATCGACAAGGACACCCTCCAGAAGCGTCAGAGGATGACTACTCTCCTGCTCGGTTACTGTCGTCGCCAGAATCTGATTTTGATCCGTGAAGTCAGCCTCCCACACTTGACTGCTCACCGGGCGGAATGGGACAAGACTCTCAAAAGCAAGTTGTCGAGACGCAACAACCAAGGTCGATTGAAGGAATTTTTCCGCTATTGTCGCAAATCAAAATGGATAGATGAAAACCCCGCCGAGGACTTAGGGCCTATCAGAATCAAACCGAACGAACAAGTGAAAACAGCCCCCTTCTCGCCCGATGAAGTGCAGCGCATCTTCGCTGCAATCGAGCCAACTTTAAAAACGCAATACAGCCGCCGCAGAGTTCTTGCCCTGATACTGGTGCAGCGTCACGCTGGGCTATCCATCGAGGACGCAGTAATCTTGCCTCGCATCGGCGGCTTAGTCGAGGAGCAGAACAACTTTAGGGTGATAACAGATCGCAAGAAAACAGGAGCGCACATCGACAATGTGATCCCAGCTTGGGTTGGGCTGGAGCTAGTCGCAGCATCCAACAACCCAAAATATCTGCTCTGGAACAGCGAGGGAGATTCGAACTCCACGGTCAAGTACTTCCGAAGCTCTTGAAGAAGGTGTTTACGGCTGCCGGTCACGGCTAAGTACTATGCGAAATGGAACGTGCGACAGCAGAAAAAGCTGGATGACGTGCTGCGGGCCACCTTCGAAGTCGGGAAGATCAGACTGGTGAAAGCCGGACTATCCAATAACAAGAGACATCCCAGCGAGTTCTCAGTTTCCTGCGTTTCTCAGTATTAGTTGGCGGGAGGCCATCAATGCAGGAAACCGAATATCTCACTGTCACGCAGGTCGCAGCCATCTTGAACATCAGCACTGATAGCGTAATCCGGCGTTTTGGAGATCAGCCGGGCGTCATCGACCTCGGTACTCCCGACCGACTGCACAAGAGACGCTATCGGGTACTTCGAGTTCCCCGAAGAACGAACACCTTGGAATGGGGAGCGCCGCTCAGAACTACCTTGAGCGTGTTGATAGCCCGCAGTTTTACGGCTGCTTGAGCACTTCGTGAATGATCGCGACGGGCGCTTCTCGAACGACCTCTTTTCGCGTTCTCGTCAACCTGCTTCACTTCATGATTATGTCGCACACCGATCGCTAGGCGGGCGTCCCGTTGCGCTCGCTTCTTTGGGCGAGACGCTGGAGTTGCCCTGCGTGCACGCCGGCCACCCAATCGTACGTGGCCGCTGGGCCGACCCGTGGGTCCCTGGTAACATGGGTGTCACGCAAGGCCTGCACGTACGCCCGATCCAGGTCGATCCGTGCGTGTATCTGATCAGCTCCACCGATGGACCCGTGGCCGGGGATGAAGACATCGACGTCGCCCGCCACGCCCTCGAGCAGTCGCAGGCCAGCGAGGTAGTTTTCGATCGGGTCAGCCGTGTCGTTCAAGTCGAGCAATGGAATCAAGAAATCAGAAATCATGTCGCCGGCGACGAGAACCCCGCGTTCCTCAATCCACAGCGCCGCATGGCCCGGGGCATGCGCTTGATGTTCGATAATCCGGACTTGAGGGCCATCCCAGGGAATCTGCGCCGTGTCGGCGGGCAGGCCGGCAATGAGACCGAGCAGGTCCAGCGATACCTGCTGGGCGATGTCTGGCGGTATGAACTGGGCGGCGATGCGGGCCTTCGCATCTGCCTCCGTCAGCCGCCGATCTCGGACCGTGGCCGCGCAGCGAGCCGTGCCGTAACGGGGCGCGGCGCCGAACCGGGCGTGCCAGAGCAGGTGATCCCAATGCGGATGCGTAGAGAACCCTGCCACAACGGGCTGACCCAACTCGCGAAGGTTGTCCGCGAGGGCGGCCATTTCGTAGCCGAGTATCCCGGGGTCGATGAGCAACACGCCAGCCCGGCCTTGCACGACAACGGCGTTGGTCTGGCAGAACTCGCTCTGGTGGATCAGCACACCGTCGGCGACCTGCCTCAGCATGGGTGGCTCCTTCCGCTTGTGGTTTGCAACCGCTTGTCGAGACTGTAGTACTGGGCGGTAATAGAATGCAAGCAGTATGGGCGAAGCGTATGAGACGCGGTTGGGGTGCCTTTGGCCGGAAGCTTACCGCCGTCAGGGAATAATCGCCCTGTTGTTAACAGATATTCCAACAGTTACCTCGATCACAAGGTCCACGCTGCTGCTAGGCGCTGTTCCCTTCGTGGCTACGGGGTCAGCTTCCACACCGTGCCCTCTTTGCCGCTGCCGCCCTCCAGGGTAGTGCCGTACAAATTGCCCTTTGCGTCCCGAATCACACCTCCGAAGGGAGTTCCGCCGTCCGAACCGGCGAAGCTGTGCAGCAGGATCAGCGTTCCATTGTTCGTCAGTTCAAAAATCGTTCCATCATCGGAGGCGCCGCCCCCGTCGGTATTGCCATAGAAGTTACCGTGCGCATCCCGAATCACGCCTCCGATTGCCTGCGCACCGTCGGACGCCCCGCCGGCGAAGTTGTGCAGAACCCTCTCCCTACGCGTCGGGCTCACCTTCCACACGATTCCACCACCGGTGGATCCGCATCTGCTGGTTGTGCCATAGAGGTTCCCCAGCTTGTCCATCGCCGGAGTTCCGTGGGCAAAGCAACCGTCCTTGCTACCGCCCATGAAGCTGTGCAGCACCGTCAACTTGCCGCTTGCACTCAGCTTGTACACCACTCCGTCGTTCTGAGAACCGCCCTCCGAGGTGACGCCATAAAGGTTGCCCTCGGTGTCCCTGAGCAAGGCGGTATAGAGAGGATCTGCCCCGTCGGCCTTACCTCCGCCGAAGCTGTGCAGCACCTTCTCGGTGCCGTTCTTCGCCACCTTGAACACGGTTCCGAGGTTGGAGGCGCCGCAACTCGGGGTGGTGCCGTACAGATTACCGTCTTTATCCCGAACCAGGCCTCCATAGGGGCCGCACCCGTCCCCCGTTCCTCCGGCGAAGCTGTATAGCACGGTCTCGGTGCCGCTTGGGTCCACCTTGTAGACCACCCCATTGCCGGAAGAGCCGCCATACTCAGTTGTGCCATACAGATTGCCGGCCGCGTCGCGGACCACGCCGCCGACGGGAGATCCCCCATCCGCTACCCCGGTAAAGGAGTACAGGACAGTTTCGGTGCCGTTGGGCTCAACCTTGAACACCGTTCCGTAGCCGGAAGATGCGCCGGTGTAGGTGGTGCCGTATAGATTGCCGGCGGCGTCCCGCACCAAACCTGCGAATGGATTCGCCCCGTCCGGAGACCCGGCGAAGTTGTAAAGAACCGTGAACGTCTGCGCTTCTGTCGAGTGGGATATCCCGAGCAGCAGCACAATCGCTAATACCAGCGCGGTACCGGCCGCTCGCTGGCGCATTCTCGAAATGCTTTGTTGCAATGTTTTGGTCATCGTAGTTCCTCCCTGTTGACACCGACCATGCGCGCCATGGCGATGTTTCAACAGCTACCTATTTGTTAAGAACGCCGCAAGCTTTTCGGATTTCTTCCAAGTCAGTCGCGCTCTTTCCGCCGCCAGATCGACAGTCCAGGCGTTCCCAATGCCAGCGCTCCCAGCATGGCGGGTTCGGAAGTCGGCGCGGTGAGAGCTGTAGGGTTCGCTTGTCCGATGTTGTCGTCAATCTCGTCCGGTCCCTTGGTCTTGCCTGCGACGATCCGCTTGCCAGGGATCGTCTCGTAGGCGTAGCCAGTCAACGTGGCGCTCAACGTAAGATGGGGGAAGCTCACGTTAAAGCGCGCCCATCCGTAGTGAAACTTGCCGTTAATCTCGAACTTCAGCCCAAGATAGCGGTTCTTGACACCCTTTCCGCCGTTCGCCCAGAGACCGCCGTAGTTAACCACCCTGCCGCTATACGTGTATATAAAGGCCATGAGCCCCCGTTCGTGAGAGAACCGGCTGCGGGCCCAGGGTCCAATAACAAATCCAGCATTGAGATCCCTCGGTAGACGATTCTGGCCTTGGGAGACCAGAACATTGTTCATGGGGTTGTAAATAGCACTGACGCGAAAAGAGCCTACATGGTTCGAGGTGACGAACGGTTGGCAGCTAAGGAGAAAATCGGGAATCCCATCCTGGTTCAGATCAAGAGGGTAAGGTCCGTCCAAGGCAACGTGCGCTGGATGATAGACGATCTTCGCCTCTATAGCCCGAGGCAAAGCCAGACTAGCTACTCCCGCGGCAGTAGCCGCAAGGGCGTACATATTGAGACGGGAACGCACTGACTCGGAGAGTTCGGCTGCTCTGCGGGATCGTGGAAGGCGTTTCATAGACTCCCCTCCAAAGCCGGTTCATTATCCGTCCACCTAGGATCAAGAGTCAACGCTGCGATTTCTCAACTGACGAAACCAGATGAGAGCGCTCGAAACCCTCAATGAGCGTTACCGCGATTTTGCGTGAACGAACAAGCGAACCATCAGAATCGGGGCTTGATTACCTTGAGTATACGAGCGAAATGCGGGTGAGCTTTAGCCTGTTGACCGATTCGTAGGATGATGGGGCCAACCCATGGAATGCGGTGCGCAAGGTGCTCCAGGTTCTCGACGCTGTAGGTCGTCTCACGAGGTAGGTTGCCGTAGGTGGGAGCAAACGTCAGCCACTTGCAGGGAGCGTTGCCGATGAGATATTTCTCTTTGCTCCGCAATTCGGCCGTTCTTGGGGCTGGGGGCAGCGCGGCATCGGTATTGATTCGCAGAGGATAGTGGTCTGGATAATGAGGAAAAAGTGTCATCCCGGACTTGGTCTGGCCCGGATTTTGCTCGAAGCTCAGCGGCAGTCCTATGTTGGTGAGATGCAGATGCGTTTGGGCTCCTGAAGTCCTCGCAAACGGGGCGGGGGTCTCAAGAAGTTGGATTGGAATCTTCTGCGGAGGCGATGTTCTCTGCGCCCACAACAAGTGTGTGGAAAGCAACAGTAATCCGACCAACAGAATCGGAGACCGCGAGAATGAGAGAAAAACACCACGCATTGAATTCCTTTTGTAAGCGTCTGCGGTTGGGCCAGCGCTTTTCTTTCAATCACAAGGACTCAAGTTGCGGAAGTACGGCGCGGTGGGTCTTTGCGGTCAGAGCGATTCTAGACAGTTCCCAGGTGTGTGTCTGATCAAGATTGCACACTATCCAAACGGGATAAGGCAAGGCGAAGCTCACTGCTGGATGCGGACGGACTGAAGCGGAGAAAAGAGGCGCGAGCCACTTATCAGCGCGCGCTGAGGTTGGCGCAGACGGTGTATCCGGATTTTCAGGATGGGACGATCGAAGAGGCTGAGCGGAAGTTGCAGTGAATGTTTTGGCGAGACCACATGACGACCAAGCACGAACTTCTTGGCGAGAAAGCGAAAGCCCCGTTCATCCGACGGGGCTTTGGATATTGAGACGCAGCCTGTCAAGCAACACCAGTATACACCCGGCCGAAAGCGACGAGAACGAGTATGTGTCGAGCGACCGAACGGAAGGCGGGGGACTCGAACCCCAATGGCTGATGAGGCCACTCGACAGCTTGACAGGCTGCGTCCAGTACCCACTGGCAACACCTTCCAGACACCACCTGTCTTTTGAAAGACTAATCTACTAGTCCAGCTGAACTGGTTCCGCTTCGCATAAATAGTTGTTGACTGGCCCGATTTGGGAGTTTATTCTTATAGCGAACAAAAAGCGAATATGCTATGGCTTCACTGCCCTTTTTTTCGGATTCCGAGCCTAAGCTGGTTGGCATCGCGCGGCTTGCGTCCGAAGGCGAATCTCTGCGGCAAGGGCATGAGGTTGAATACTTCACGCTTCCGGTTCGTTCGCTGCTCAATCGTTGCACCGGCGTGCGCATGCCATTTACCTGGACCATTAATCCGTATCGCGGGTGCGAGTTTGCCTGCAAATACTGTTATGCGCGGTACACCCACGAATTCATGGAATTGCGCGACGGGGTTGACTTTGAGCAGAAGATCTTCGTCAAGCAACATGCGGCGGACTTGCTGCGGCAGGAGCTTCGGCGGGTTAAGCCGGGGGAGGAAATCGCGATTGGCACGGCTACGGATCCCTATCAGCCGGCGGAGCGGCGATTTGAAGTGACGCGCGCGATCCTGGAGGAAATGGGGCGGCATCGTGGATTGGAAATTGGGATTGTTACCAAGTCGAATCTTGTGCTGCGGGATGTTGAGGTGCTGCGGCAGATTGGGCAAGCTAATCGTTTATTTGTGAACATTACCATCACTACGCTGAATGTGGATCTGGCGCGGATTCTGGAGCCGCGGGCGCCGCGTCCCGATCTGCGGTTGGAGGCGATGCAGAAACTGAATGAGGCTGGCATCGCAGCGGGGGTGATCTGCGCGCCGGTGCTGCCTGGCATCACCGATTCTCCCCGCGACTTGGAGGCGTTGGTGCGAGCCACGGCGCGAGCGGGCGGAAAATATATTTTCGCCAATTCGCTGTTCTTGAAGCCTTGTTCGGCGGCGGTGTTTCTGCCGTTTCTGGAAAAAGAGTTCCCTCAATTGGTTGAAAGCTACCGGCTGCGGTATAGGGATCGGGCATTTCTTTCGGCTTCGTACCGGAAGCGGCTTTCGCAGTTGATGACGCGGTTGCGGGAGAAGCACGGGATTCCCAGCGATTATGATCGTTACAGTCAAAAGACGCATCCGGTTGAGGTCCCGGTGGATGATCAAATGAAATTGTTCGGATGATGGCGGCACTCCAAGGATATAAGTCAACGGCGGCGGACCGGAGTGTCCGCCCTACATCTGGTCGAGCGCGTTCTGACGCTAGCTTCTATAATGGCTGCTTCCGAATTGCGATGCATTCCCCGAATCCACAAGCGGCGCCTGGCCAACCTGCTCCGGTTGCGGCGCGCAGGCCTGAGTTCTTCGTGCAACTCGATAGATTCTGGCAGCGCGTGACCGAGGGGATGGAAATCAGCCAGCTGTGGAAGCAGTTTAGCGCCGATGCGCGGGCCAGTTACCGGCTGTATCACCGGGACTTTCAGGCGCGGGCTCCGCAAGAGGCGCGCAAACGCGGTTTCTGGAATACGGCGCAGGATTATGCCTGGGCGATTTTGGAAAAGCTGACGCCGGCGCGACGAGTGTTGTTGCTGGCGGGGGTTGTGCTCATGATCTTTCCCGCCGGCGGGTTCAGCTATCACGGGAAAACTGGAGAAGTCGAAGTTGTCGAAGTCGATCCTCACTTCTGGGGCGGGGCTCTGCTTTTTGTTTTGCTGATGCTCGAAGTGGCGGATCGGGTGGTGATGAAACGCGATCTTGAGATCGCGCGCGATATTCAGAGATGGCTGCTGCCGGCGAAGCCTCCGCAGGTGCGCGGTTTGGAGATTGCTTTCGCGGCCCGTCCGGCGAATACGGTCGCGGGCGATTTTTATGATGTTTTTGCACGTCCGGCTGCAGGCTCCATGGAACCGCACTTTCTGCTGGCAGTCGCGGATGTGGCGGGCAAGAGTATTCCGGCGGCGCTGCTGATGGCGACGTTCCAGGCCAGCCTCAAAACTCTGTCGGAGACCTCGTGTTCTCTGTCTGATTTGGTGACAGGCATGAATCACTACGCCTGTACCAACAGCCAGGGCGGGCTCCGCTTCACGACTGCCTTCCTCGCGGAGTTTGATCCGGACAGCCGCTCGTTGACCTACATCAATGCGGGGCATAACGCTCCGATCCTGCGGCGCAGTTCGGGTGCGATTGAACGTTTGTCGATCGGGGGGCTGCCGCTGGGAATGTGGGCAGACAAAACTTATGAAGCTGGCACGGTCACGCTGCAGCCGGGTGATTGGCTGGTGATCTTTACCGACGGCGTGGTGGAGGCTGAAAATGGGCGGACGGAAGAATACGGTGAACAGCGGCTGCTCAACGTTCTGCAGGGCGGGATCGCGGCCACTCCGGAGGAACTAATGCGGCGAATCATGAGCGATCTTGACGCCTTCGTCGGGGCGACGCCGCAGCACGATGATATGACGTGCATGCTGGTGAAAGCGGCTTAGCGCGAGCACTCTTGTCCGCGGCCTTTCCTCTCGCACTCCTGGCGAGAATCATCGGAACAGCCAAAAGATGATCAAGCTGACGGAATTTGTCATTTATTGAGGTCGAATGCCTTCCTGCTAAATTACTCGCAAACCTCCCAGGGCATCGTGCCATAGCAGGCATGAGACTTAATCCAAAGTAATCGGTTGCGTGGTGGTTATCGGCAATGGCCACCAGATTGCCGTTAGTCTTGAGTCGGAGATGAAAGACTCACCCTGTGTCGGAGATATTTGTGAAACAGAGAACGCGGGAACCAAGCGGCTTTTCGCTGATCGAGTTGCTGATTGTAGTAGCCATTATTCTGGTTATCGCCGCCATTGCCATTCCGAACTTGCTGCGGGCGCATATTTCGGCGAACGAGTCGTCGGCAGCCAGCTCAATTCGGACCATCAGCACGGCTCAGATCAGCTTTAATTCCACTTACCCAACGACCGGTTATTCGACGACGATGGCAGCCTTAGGGCCGCCGGCCGCGACGGGCTGTCCGGCGGCAGGGCCGGTGGCCGCGAATGCTTGCCTGATCGACTGGTTACTGGCGCAAGCCGTGGCGCCGGCTTCGCCCAAGACTGGCTACTATTTCGCAATCGGCAACCCGGCGGGCGGGCCTCCGAATGTGGGTTACACGGCTGGGGCTTCGCCGGCTACTTTCAACCTGAGCGGCGTTCGCGGCTTCTGCTCCACCGAAGATGGAGTCATTCATTATGATCCGGCACACAACGCTGTCCCAACGACGGTGGCGTTAACTTGCCAATCTCCGCCTTACGTGGAGTTGCAATAGCTCGAGTTGGCGAAGTACCTTGGGGAGGGTACAAGCCTGGGAGCAACGGAGAAGTCCGTTGCTCCTTTTGCCTTTTTTGCGGCAATCCGAGCGCGGTTTCAATGGGTTCCCAATCTGAATGGCCGAATCTCACGAACGGGTGCCAGAATGACACAACTTGTCATGCTGCCGACAAAATCTGCCAGGAACTACCCTTCCGCATCCGGCTGGGTTCAGGCACAATGGTTACATAAGACTGCTGACCTCTTGAAAACAAACCGTGCTCGGGAATCCGAGCCCACCCTATAGTAACTACTGGTTCTGGCCGCTAAAATGCGAACATAATCGGCAATTGGGTCTACTGAGACCACATCTGATAACGGAGAAGAAGGGAATACACATGCGGAAACAAAAGGGTTTTTCACTGATTGAGTTGCTGATCGTGGTGGCGATCATTCTAATCATCGCCGCGATCGCTATCCCGAACTTGTTGAGGGCGCGTATTTCGGCCAACGAATCGTCTGCGGCTAGCTCGGTTCGTACCGTCAACACCGGACAGGTTAGCTTTTATTCCATGTACCCGGCGTTTGGTTATTCGACGACTATGGCAGCCCTTGGGCCGCCCGCCGCGACTGGTTGCCCTGCTACCGGCCCGGTGGTTGGAAACGCTTGCTTGATTGACTGGCTACTGTCACAGGCTATCGCGGTAGCGTCAGCTAAGAGCGGTTACTTCTTTGGTGTTGGCAACCCGGCCGGTGGCCCTGTATGGACAGGCTACACCGTTGGCGGCGTGCCTGCTTCCTTCAACCAGAGCGGCGTGCGCGCCTTCTGCTCGAACGAAGATGGCGTGATCCACTACAACCCGTCCGCCGGTGCCGGTGCGGCCCCGACCATCGTCAATTTGACCTGCGTCACCGCGCCATTCGTACAGTTGCAGTAGTTTGAATTTGGCGAAGTACCTGGGGGAGGGTACCAGCCGGGGAGCAACGGAGCAATCCGTTGCTCCTTTGTTTTTCTGCAAGCAAGAAATGTCGTTACTCCGCAAGCCACTTCTGACGGGGCGGAGTTTCATGCGCGCGAGCTTGGAAGCCGCCGACTTGATACAACGTGCCAGCTTGGTGACAAAATCTGCCAGGAATTACCCTTCGCGTCCAAGGCACAACCGTTACAGAGGATTGCTGGAGCCTTGAAAACATTGCTCCGAGACAATCTGAACCCACACGAAAGTAACTTTCGGTTCTGGTCATTGGAATGCTCTTATAAATAGTTCAATTACATCCATGAAGATTGCACTCAAACCTGCGGAAAAAGGAATACGAATGCGGAAGCAAAAGGGGTTTTCACTGATCGAGCTGTTGATCGTGGTGGCGATTATTTTGATCATCGCCGCGATCGCTATCCCGAACCTGTTGAGGGCGCGTATTTCGGCCAACGAATCGTCTGCGGCCAGCTCGGTTCGTACCGTCAACACCGGACAGGTTAGCTTTTATTCCATGTACCCGGCGTTTGGTTATTCGACGACTATGGCGGCCCTTGGGCCGCCTGCAGCGACCGGTTGCCCTGCCACCGGCCCGGTGGTTGGCAGCGCTTGTTTGATCGACTGGTTGCTGTCACGAGCCATCGCCGTAGCAAGTGCGAAAAGCGGTTACTTTTTTGGTATCGGAAATCCGGCCGGCGGTCCAGTATGGACAGGCTACACGGTTGGCGGCGTGCCTGCTACCTTCAACCAGAGTGGCGTGCGCGCCTTCTGCTCGAACGAAGATGGCGTGATCCACTACAACCCGTCCGCCGGTGCGGGTGCGGCCCCGACCATTGTAAATTTGACCTGCGTCACCGCGCCGTTCGTACAGTTGCAGTAGTTTGAATTTGGCGAAGTACCTGGGGAGGGTACGAGCCAGGGAGCAACGGAGCAATCCGTTGCTTCCTAACTTTTTTTGTCCGGCCTTTTACTTTCGTAACCTCGCAACTAGCAAGCCCCTCTCGCATCCGCGCGGATTTTGCTTATAATTTTCTTAGCAACCAGAAAGGAGGGAAATTCGTCCCTACCGCAATGATCGCAATCGATATTCTTGGTCTCGAAAAAACCTACAGCGTGGGTTTCTGGCGCAAGACGCCGAGGTGTGCTTTAAAGCCGCTGCACCTGCGAGTGCAGGAAGGAGAAATCTTCGGCTTTCTCGGTCCCAACGGGGCGGGAAAGACGACCACTCTCAAGATGCTCATGGGCCTCGTCTACCCAACGGCTGGGTCGGCACAAATTCTGAGCATGGAAATCAATGATCCACGCATGAAGGCGCAGATCGGTTTTCTTCCCGAGCAACCGTATTTCTATGACTATCTGACGGCTGGCGAACTGCTCAACTACTACGGACAACTCTCCGGCGTGGCGCCCAAAGAACGGGAACGCAAGGTGCGCGAGGTTCTCGATCGGGTAGGCTTGCCGGACGTGATGCGGGTGCAGTTGCGGAAGTTTTCCAAGGGGATGCTGCAGCGCGTAGGCATCGCACAAGCGATCCTGCACGATCCTAGAATCGTCTTTCTCGACGAACCTATGTCTGGACTTGATCCCATGGGGCGACGCGAAGTGCGCGATCTGATGGAACAATTGAAGCACGAAGGCAAAACGGTTTTCTTCTCCACGCATATCCTTTCCGATGCCGAAGCGTTGTGCGATCGGGTAGCGATCATTCACTTGGGCGAACTGCGCAGCGTGGGCGCGGTCGCCGATCTTACCTCAAGCATCGAGGGAAAAATTGAACTGGTCTGGCACGGGAACAAGATCCCAGCCGCGATGAAGGTGCTGGGCGCGGATTGTCACGTGACCGGCGATACTATCCGTGCCGTGCTCCTCGAAGGCAATCAAGATGCTGCCCTGGAGGCGCTGCGTCGCGAACAGTTGCGGATCATCTCGCTAATTCCGGTGCGGACTTCGCTGGAAGAGTATTTTGTGCGCAAGCTGCAACCGTCGAAGGCGGTTGCCGGGGTGACCCAATGAGCGGACGAATCGCCTACATTGCCTCCAACACTTTTCGCGAAGCGGTGCGCGATCGCGTGCTCTATAACCTGATTGCCTTTGCACTGCTGATGTCGGGCGCGGCGGTTTTGGTCGGACAAATTTCTATTGGGATCGAGCGGTTGGTGGTGATCAACCTGGGCCTTACAGCAGTTTCGTTGTTCGGTATCGTGATTGCCATTTTCATTGGCATCGGGTTGGTCTCGAAAGAAATTGACAAGCGAACTCTCTACACCGTTCTCTCCCGTCCGGTTCAGCGATGGGAGTTCATTGTTGGCAAATTTTTTGGCCTGGCGGGCACGCTGGTGGTGAATGCTTTCTTCATGGCCCTGGGAGTGTTTGTGGCGCTGTTCTACGTTTCGCACCACTTCCAGGCGAGCGATGGCTGGGTGCTGGTGGCGGTGTATTTCATCGTCCTGCAGTTTGTGATCATTACCGCGCTGGCGCTTCTGTTCTCTTCGTTCTCTTCTCCGCTGTTGTCGGCGGTGTTTGCTTTTTCGTTGTTCGTGATCGGCACATTCGCGGAAGACCTGCGCGGATTTGCGGGCTTGACCAAAGGCATTGTGCGCTGGCTGGCCACGGGCGCAGCTTATCTGGTTCCTAATTTTTCTGCGTTGAATGTGATCAGTTCGGTGGCGCACGAGCAGCCGGTTGCGGGACAACTCATAGTATCGAACACGGTCTATGCTCTGGTTTACGCGAGTATGGCTCTTTGCGGAGCGGTGCTGATTTTCGAGCGCCGGAATTTGAAATGAAGCCTTCGCGTCGAATCACAATCACAGCCAGCATTCTGCTGGTGACTTGCCTGACAGGATCGGTGTTGTTGCTGCGGCGCATCGATCGCGAGCGTACTGGGGCTACGCTGGAGGAAGTGCTTTACATCTCTTCCCCCACCCTGCTCAAGCGCATGAGCCTGGGATACGACGGATTGCTCGCGGACGTTTACTGGACCCGTGCTGTGCAGTATTTCGGGGACAGGCTGACCCGGGGCTCGGAGCATTTTGACTTGCTGGCGCCGCTGCTCGAAATCACGACGGTGCTCGATCCACATTTGCTCGTGGCGTATGAGTACGGCTCCAACTTCCTGGCTCCCAAGATTCCGGGCGGGGCGGGCCAGCCGCAACGCGCCGTTAAGCTGGCGGAGTTCGGCATCCGCAATAATCCCGATCAATGGCACCTCTACTACGATCTGGGTTTCATCTACTACATGGAACTGCACGATTACGCTGACGCGGAGAAGGCATTCGCCGACGGCGCCAAGGTGCCGAATTCGCATCAGATCATGCCGCTCATGGCCGCCAAGATGGCGGAGCACGCGGGCAACATTCAAACCGCACGCCTGATGTGGGTCAGCACTTATCAAACTACGCACGATCCCATGGTGAAATCCAACGCGGTCGCCCACTTGAACGCCTTGCAGGTGGATGAGGACGTCACCACACTGGAAACGCTGATATCGCATTACCGCGAAAAGACCGGACATTTGCCGCAGAGTTTCTCGGATCTCGAAGCGGCGAATCTGTTGCGGGGAGTTCCCGTGGATCCGATGGGGAACACCTACAAGCTGATGCCGGATGGGCGGGTTGAAGTGCGAGTCCCGGATGACCTGCCGTTCATCGAGAAAGGGACTCCGATCGGTTACGTTGCACCGCTAAAGCCGAAGCTTCCACCCGTGAACTAACATCCAAGTGCTTAGGCGCGGGCGTTCTCGCCTGCGCAAACCCAACTCATGAAGACCCGCACGGCGCAACTCGAAGATGCCGAGAACATTGCGCGTTTGGTGAATACTGCGTTCCGGGCGGAGCGCTTCTTCATCGACGGCGACCGCACCAACCCGGAGAAAGTAGGCGCGCTGCTGCAGAAGGGCAAGTTCCTGCTGGTCGAGGATGCCGGCGCTCTTACGGGTTGCGTCTACGTGGAACTGCGTGGCCAGCGGGGATATTTCGGCCTGCTTGCGGTCGATCCTGCGCTGCAACGTTCTGGACTTGGATCTCGTTTAGTCGCAGCGGCCGAGGAATGGTGTCGCGCCGGCGGCTGTCGGTTTATGGACCTCACTATCGTGAATCTGCGCAAGCAATTGCCCGGCTTTTATCATCGGCTTGGCTACGTGGAAAGCGGAACTCTGCCTTTTCCCGCGGAGCAACATCCGCCGAACCAGCCTTGTCATCTGGTGGTAATGTCGAAGCCGCTGGCGTAGATCGCGTGGATCTGCGATGACGGAGGAGACCAATCGCGAACCCAGTCTTGTTGGCACCATTCGCCGCTGGTGGGCGGAGAGTTTGGCGCGGGATGGGTTCTTTGCCTCCTTGAAACGGTTCGTGGCTACACTGTGGGAGTTTGTTCGCGAGTCGACTCCCTCGCGGCGGCGGCAGCGTTATGGCGATGTCGAGTATGACTGGGACTTTCGCGTGGACACAACCGGCGCGACGGTTGGCTGGCGCGATCGGTTGCTGGGGCTTTTCTATTCGCCTTATCAGCCGACTGAGCCGGCGTTGTTTCGCGAAATGTTAGCGAGCTTGAGGCTGGCGAGTCCGGAAATTGATTTTCGCGAATTTATCTTCATCGACATTGGTTCGGGCAAGGGACGGGCGCTGCTGATGGCTGCGGATTATCCCTTCCGGCGGATTCTGGGAATCGAACTATTGCCTGAACTGCACCGGGTGGCGAAGGAGAATATTGGCAAGTACAAAAGCCAGTCGCAGCAGTGCTTCGCCGTCGAGTGTCTGCTGGGCGACGCGGCCGAATTCGCTTTTCCGGCGGAGCCGACTGTGCTTTATCTGTTCAACCCTCTGCCCGAATCCGGATTAGCCGAGATGGTCAGCAACCTGGAGCGATCGTTGCGGGAAAATCCTCGGCCGGTGTTTGTGCTGTATCACAATCCGCTTTTGGAGCATGTGCTGGCGCGGAATTCGTTTTTTCGGAGAATCGCGAGCACGCGTCAGTATGCAATCTTTTCCCAAAATGGTACAGCGTAAGTCCCCTTGCGACGGCACCCTGTGGCGGGAATGCGACTTTCAGGTCGATGCCAGCATCTAGATGTCACGATGGAAGTAACTGTCTATACCAGCTTCTGGTGCCCGGACTGCCGCGAAGCCAAGCGCTTCCTGCAACAGCACAGCATCCCGTTCCGCGAAATCGATATAGAAAACACGCCCGGAGCCGCCGAGGAAGTGGTCAAGCAGACCGGCAAGCGCGCCATCCCGCAATTCGTCATCGACGGCGAATGGGTCCAGCCCTACCGCCAGGGCGAAGGCTTCTTGTACGAAGAAATGGCCGAGCGCCTGGGCATTAAAGACGCCTGATAGAATCGCATGCTTGGCGAGGTCCGGTTACTTCGGTTTCGAAGGTGGCAGTACTTTCTAGCCATTGGTGAGGCGCGCCGAGCGCTATACCATCGTAGGTATCGATGCCGCCTGAGACGACACCTCGCGCATGGTTCGCTCGGAGCAACGACCGTCGTCGCATCCCGCGTTATTCCTGCAGCGGTTTGGCACAAATCACATGTCTTCCCTTGAGCGGGTCGCTGCTTCGAGGCCGGGTCCGCGACCTGGGTCTGGGCGGATGCTGCATCGAATGCGTCGAAACCGTTCCTTTGCTCGATCTGGGCGACCCGACTGAGCTCTTAGTGGAAGTAAATTCGTGGTTTTTCCGCGCCATGGCCCAGGTAAGAGCGATTCGTGGCCGCTCCGGAGTGTCGCTGGAGTTCGTGCGCCTGAGCGCTGGTGCATCCAGCATGCTCGCAGACCTGATCGCTGACTTAGGCAGATCGCGAACTGCGGGAACCCGCCAGGAACATCTGGTTGAACATTCGCGCCAGCTTCTGCGGAGTAGTGCGAATCTCAGTCCGAGGTTGATATCGTCGCGAGCCGAAGGCACTGCAATCGTCGGCGCGATCCCACTAGCGCATTCCGCCGAGGAAGCGTCTCCGGCGGCAAGTCGAAATCTTTGGCTCCGGGATTTGCATCCGGTCGAACCCTCCGTCGATATCTTCATCTAATAGCGCTGAGTTGTGTTCGCTGCTCGCTGCGTTTGGATTCCCATCGTGGGATGTGAGTTTGACTGTTCGGGCCGTACCCCCTCCCCCCTCGTCATGCGCAAAATCTAGAGAACAAGGGACTTATTTTGTCACTATGTGCTAGATCTTTGAGTTTAAAGGGCTTACACGCAAAATCTTGAGAACATTGGGGTTACGGTGGAGGTGATGTCCCATTTTGGAACTGTGCGGGCACGTGGGAGCCCGGGCGTATCGAGGACCCTCGCAGTGGACCAGATTGTCAAAGATCGAATGTTATCTTACAGAATAGTGTAAGTTGTATTAGGTTATCTCGTTTGACGCTTGTGGTCAATGATGAAAAGGAGGCCGCGGAACTGACGGTTCGCGTGGTTCGCAACGCGCTTGTGTAGCTTCCTGTCGGGAACCGATATTGACAGTTCGGAACGGATGTTCTCGCCTCCCACCCTTCCGCACAGAACGCAAGAATGGGGCACCTCATTTAGTGATTTAGAATTGCGATTGGAATGGGTGGGCCACCCTCTATAACCGTGTCGGCGTTGTCAAGAGACACTGTCAGCGAGGCCCTGGCGATGCTGCCGGCCCGGCCATGCCCTCTCCGCTTTTGACTTTCCCTTAGTAGAAGGTTTTGGTGTTGCTGTTGCTGTTGGTTTTGATGTTGCTCTTGTTTTTTGCTCATGCGACCAAAGCTCGCTTTTTAGAATCCCGCGGTGGAAGCTAGTTCCACCAACCATCTATTCGGTCTCTCACTCCGACCATGATTCGTTGTTCAGACTCCCCCGCCCCTCCGGGGAGGCAAGGCGCCCAATCAGCCCAGCGATGAATCTTTCTCCACCAGGGTGGCCCACGGGCTGCCTTGCATGCGAACTAGCTGCGCGTAATCCGCCGTGCGGCGCAGCATCCAGTACATCCTCACGGCCAGCTTGCGAGCCACCGCGACTTTCGCCACCGAGGCCCCACGACGGAACTTCAATCGTTGATACACCCGCCGCAGTTGCGGATCGAAACGCGCCGCGGTGTGCCCGGCTTCGACCAACAACGATCGCATCATCGGGTTGCCTTGCTTGCTGATCGATCCCAGCCGCTGCTTCCCCCCGAACTGTGCTCCTGCGGATTCAGTCCCAGATAACTCACCACTTGCTTGCTGTGTGGGAAACGTTCCACCGGTCCGATAATGAGCACGAAGGCCAGCGACGTCACCGGCCCTACTCCCGGATGCGTCATCAACCGCACCGCCAGAGGTTGACCTTGGGCCGCTTGCTCCACCGCCTGGTCCAGTCGTCCCACCGACGCCTGCAGTTCATCGAACATGCGCAGCAATTCTTGCCGCCGATAGCTCGCCCATGGCCCTAGCGTGAGCGCTTCCAACTCCTTGCGTCCCTTCGCAGTGAACAACTTCTTCTTGCGACACACGCCCTCGCCCATGGCCAGCGCGTGCATCTGATTTTTCACCGCCCCTCGCATCCACACTAACTTCTGCCGGTGCCAGACCAGTTGCCGCAGATCCCGCTCCGCCAGCGACGGTCGCCAGATCTTGGGAAAGCGCCCGCTGCACATCAGCTCCAGCAGATGCGCCGCATCCCGCGCATCCGTCTTTTGCTTGCGCACCACCGCCGCCCGAATCTTGGCCGCATCTCCCATCCACAGTTCGTGACCCAACTCCGCCAGCATGGCCTCGAACCAATACGTGTGCCCGGTGGCTTCGATCCCCACCCGCACTCGCCGCCCCACCAGCGCGGCGTAAAAAGCCCGCGCCTCGCCGTTCTCGTGCTCCAGTCGCCGCTCCACCAACTCGCCCGTCTCCGTATCCAGCATGGCAATCTGCTGGTAGCGCGTGTGCAAATCACAACCTATAATCATCATCGCTCGGCTCCTTTCCTCCGAGCCTTGGTCGCTTTGAGCGCTTCCAAGTCTACTCGCCCGCAAGGAGCCGACACGGTTATCTCATCAGCCGAGGAACTTTCCGGTGGAGGTCAGGCCTGTTTCGGTCTGCATGTGTCTATCTCCTTGACTTCGAATTCTGCATTTCGTCAATCGCGATTACGCGATCCCAATGTGCCGTCTACGGCAAGACCTCAAACACAGTTCCACAGCCATGAAAACTGCAGCCCGTTCCCGCCCCGCCCTGCGTGGTCGTGCTGTAAAGATCGCCGTGCTCATCGAATACCAAATTGGCAGCAGGCTGGGCTCCGTCCGGGCTGCCAGTAAAGCCATAGAGTATCCTCAATGTCCATGCGCCTCCCTTCCGACCGGGCGGCTTCAGCTTGAAGGTCGTGCCGCGAAATATATCGCTAGAATATGTGGTGCCGTAGAGATTGCCGCTCGGATCGAAAATGAGAGCCCCTTGCGGACCATATGCGTCCTGATTGAAGCTGTACAAAATCGTTTCCCTCCAACGACCCGATTTTGTGGACGGAGGGGAAAGTCGAAATACCGTCCCTACAGTGCTCCCGTAAAGGTAGCCCTTCCCATCCATAGCAAAGCCGGCCGAAGGAAGCCCGTTGTCGGAAGTGTTCCGGTTGAACCGATGAAGTACGGTCGCCGTCCACGCGCCACCTTTTTGGGTCGGCGGATTGAGTTCGAAGGCCGTGCCGCAACCCCCGGCCCCGCATTCCCCGCTCTCGTTGCCGCCGCCGTACGTTGTGCCGTAAATCGTGCCCCTGCTGTCAAAGACCAGGCCGCCGTTGGGGTTTGCTCCGTCCCTACCGCTGTTGAAGCTGTACAGTACCTTCTCTTTCCACTTGCCGCTCTTCGTCTTTGGCGGACTCAGCTTGAACACCGTTCCGCAATACTGATAGTAAGGGTTGCACGTTGTCCCCTTGCCGCCGCCAAAGTACGTTGCTCCGTAGAGGTTCCCGGCCTTGTCGAAGGTCAGATTACCCATGGGAAGATAACCGTCCTTGCCGCCCTGGAAGCTGTAGATGATCGTCTCCTTCCATTTGCCACCGTTCTCCGTTGGCGGGGACATTTCATACACAGTGCCGCAACCGGACAGGATTCCCAGCAGGATGCAGCCTCCGTTGCCGCCATATCCCGTCACCCCGTACAGGTTGCCCACACCGTCGATTACGAGACCGCTGGTCGGAGTCTGTCCGTCGTTCACCGGCTTGCCTTGGAATACATAGAGGACCGATTCCGCCCAAAGGCCACCTTTCTTCGCGGGCGGCATAAGCTGAAACACTGTGCCTTGCGAACCTTGAGGCCCACCCAGAGCGGCCCCGTACAAATTGCCGGCCTTGTCAAAAACCACGCCCCCTGTCGGCGTCGCAGCATCCGGGCTCCCCTGGAAGCTGTAGAGCACTTTCTCCTTCCACTCGGCCGCTGAGAGGTTGCTGGCAAATATCACGAGGGCCAGAAGGATTGCCGGCGTGCGTGTTCGCGGAAGAAAATTTGCCGGTTTGGTGCATACTGTGGCCGACTCCGACGTTGGAACTGGCGCTGTCAGCGGGGGACGGACTTCGCAGTGCCGTATCATACTCCAGCGTGGGCGCGGGTGAGCTGATTTGTTTAGCGGCTGCGGAAATTGGGGTTGGAGGCTGCGCCTCAGGGGCTGAAGCCCGGAGCCATTTTTGGGACTTTGTGGCACGAGTGAACTCGTGCCCTTCCCGAGTTCGTGGACGGGGCTTGGCCCGGCCTTTCTTGCTGATCTTAGCCCACGAGGTTGCACCTTGTTCCTCTGGTTGTTGGACAGACAGGGCGCGGATTTTTGTTCTCCGACGGCTGAGATGGCCGGCCTTGGCAAAGAACACGAAAGACTGGATCACCTATCACTCCGTCCGTCGTCTCCCACTTCTCGCAAAGAACGCGAGAAATGGGGCACCCGAGGTCGTCGTAAGGTAACGACCAGCGGCTGCCTCAGGGGCTGAAGCCCGGACGTATTCTTGGGACTTTGCGGCACGAGTGAACTCGTGCCCTTCCCGAATTGCTTGAACCGTTGCGGTGCGGCTGAAGGGGACTGTTACGAAACTCGGGGGTTGAGTTGCGACATGACTCCTGCGGGATGACGCCATTTAATACAAGATCCAAACTGAGCTAGTGCGGGTGAAGAAGCACTGCGAGGTATCGCCGCGACCAATGTGGTCTCACAAATCACACCGCACGTAATACGATCATGCTGGCATCGTCCTGAAAACGGCCTGCGCAGTGGTCTGAGGCGCTTCGGATCAGCATGGTTTTTAATTCCTCGGCGCTCGCTGCGTGATTCTCCTGGGCGATTCTGGTCACGCGTTCTTCACCGAAAGGCTCGTCGTCCTGGTTGCTGGCTTCGACTAGGCCATCGGTAAACATGATGAGCCGGTCGCCCGGGCGCAGTTGCAGATCGCTTTGCTCATAGACCCAATCGGGGAACTGTCCGAGGACAGCGCCGGCGGCGTTCAACTCGCTGGCCGTGCCATTCGCGCGGACGAGGATTGGTGGATTGTGTCCGGCATTGCAGTAGGTAAGCCGATTGTCTTTGCTGTCGAGCACGGCATAGAAGAACGATACGAATTTACCCACGGGCGCGATCTCGCACAGAATGCGATTGAGCCTGCGACACAACTCGCGCGGCGAGCGAGTGTCCCACATCAACGGCCGGAGCGCCGCCTGCAGGCTCGACATCAGCAGCGCCGCGGGCATTCCCTTGCCCGAGACATCGGCAATGCACAGCACGGTTTGCGTTTCGTTAATGCGGACCACGCCGTAGTAATCGCCGCCTACGCATCGCACCGGCTGGCTCATGCCCGCGATCTCGTAATCCTTCACCTGAGGGATACTCTTCGGCAGCAACTGGTTTTGGATTTCGCGGGCGTCCTGCAGTTCGTCGGCGCGTTGACGCTGCGCCTGCCGCAAGGAGCGGCAGCGCTCCACTTGCCTTTCCAATTTTTCGAGCAGCTCGCCGTTGTGCCAGGGTTTTTGCACGAAGTCGGAAGCGCCTCGCCGCATCGCTTCGACGGCAAGATCTACGGTGCTCCAGGCCGTCATTACCACCAGCGGCAGGTTCTCGTCGATCAAGCGTATCTGCGATACCAGATCCAGACCCTCGCCGCCCGCAGTGGTATCGCGGGTGTAATTCAAGTCCATGAGCACGACATCGAACTCGCGCGACGCCAGTGCCTGCAACACGCGCGCCGGATGAGTCACAGCTTCGGTCTGGTAACCATGGCTCTTGAGCATTAATTCCAACGCTTCCAGGACATGCGGCTGATCGTCCGCCAATAGCACGCGCGCAGTTGCTGTGCTCTCTTCCGGGTACGCCACGGAGGTTTGTAGGGTTTCCATGGAGAAGGGAAGTGCATCCCGCGGTCCAGTCTTTGGATGGGCGTAAGCTGCTGATTTAAAAGCGAAAAGCAGCCGGACGATGAGGAAAGTCAGGAGATGACTGTGCGGCAGTGGAATGCACTGTCCGAAAATGAACGACTGGCTAGCGCTCTTCGGAAGTTCAGAATGCGTAGCGCAAGGATTCGGTCAGCGCGTTGGCGTGAAAATAGCGTGGCGCGGTGGGCCCGACAAATGAACCTTCGTTGTACTGGTAATAGTTCCAGCCGTTATTCCAGGCCAGCTTGTGGCCCAAATCCACGCTCAGGTTGGCTACTGGTTGATAGTAGTTGTATTGCGAGGAGCCGAGCGGCTGCAGAATGTTGAACTGCGGTATGCTGCCGTCTACCTTGGTGATGCTGTATCCAAGATTCGCGGTCGCTCGCGGTACAGGTTTAAATCTGACGGCGGCCATTCCGAAATTGGTGTGGTTGGTGTAGAACGAGTTCGCCAGCAGAGGATTGGCCGCATCATTAATCGCACAGGAAGCGGCATTGTTCACGAAAGGAAGGCTGACCCCGGTTGGAGGTGTGTCGTTAAAGCAGATCAGAGCGTTCTGGATGACGTCGTTGTAGTTGTAAGCCAGATCTACGCCAAAGCGCTCACGCGGCGCGAGCGAGGCGGTGAATCCATAGTTGCGGTTGTGTCCCAGGTAATTTGTCAAGGAGTTGGCATTGGCGTCTTGCAGAATGTTGATGGACCCGCCCAACACCGCCCATGGTCGGGGTGAATAGGTCGTCTGGATCCGGTAGCGTGATTCCTTGCGTGGCGACATGCGAACAATGACATTGTCGTAACTGATGCGCTCAAGATCGAAATTGAATCGCAAGGCGCGGCTGGGGCGAGCCCAGAATCCCAATAGCGCGGTGTTCTCGTGAACCACGATAGGGGTCTCGTCTCCGGGTAGAAAGTCTTTGAAGTCGTTGAAGATCTGATCGCCATAGCGGTAGCCGATGCGGGCTCCGACTTTCTTGGAAATGTCCCAGGCTAGTTCGGTCTGAGTTCTCTTCCAGTTCTGGTTGAAGGATGCCGCAGTCAGGGTGGTGGTGGTCGCAGGTGCAGTAGCGCTCAGCGGCGTCAGCAGGGTGCACGAACCCGTGCACACACTGTCGACTTCGGTGAAATCGGCGTTCTGCGGCATGCGGAAGGCCCAAAAATAAAACTTCTCGATCAGGCGCAGATGTGAAGTCAGGTGCACCGTGGCCCCGAAGATCGGCCACGTCGGAGATTCGGTTCGCGCCCGCGGTTCCGGTGCCCAGAAAGGCGCGGTTGCCGGTGCGCGTTTCCAGACCGTTGAAGGATTCGTCGAATGGCGTGTTCATATCGGCGGCGCTGTAGGAAAAGGAAGCGACCAGGTCCACCCGTTGAAAGTAATTGCTGCGCAGACTGAGGCGCTCGGTGGGTGTGGAGGTGCGAATCCGCTGGTCGCGCAAGTAGCTGAAGTACGCGCTGCAATTGACATCGGTCAACGTGCCACTCGAATTAATCAGGCTGGTCGCCGGTGGCTTCACGCCACAGGGTTCCTTGTTCCCAGTATCGATGGACAGGCCCAATTCGACTGGAGTTCCTCCGGGCAACAACGCTGGCGCGAACGAAGCCAGTTGCGTGTCCGTGTCTCCTTTGTAGTAGTCGAGGAATTGGTCGTAGCTGAGCACGGTTCGCGGTGCGACCTTCCAGTCCACTCCCATGCGGTAGGAGTTCATGGTGGTGTTCACGGGCTGCAGCAGGAGAGCGTCTGTACCAATGTGAATGCTGCTGAACGACGGACCATCGGTATTGTTGTGCGAGAAGCCCAGGCGAAAACTAACGCGGGACTGCGGCAGCAGGGTGAGGTCGATGTCGGTCATGCGCCGCGTGGTGTCAAAGGCGTGGCCCGAGTTCAGCGAAGGAATCGACGGAGTGGAACTCGGAGGATTCAGCGGGTTCGCCAGCAGATCATAGTCAAAAAAGCTTTGATCGCGACGGAAACTGCCTTGCAGGTTGTACCACTTGTTTTTGTCGGCGCGAAACCGCAAAGCGTTGTTGGGATCGCCGCCCCATCCAAAGCTGTTCAGGTTCAGATCGTCGAAGAGCACGCCCTGGTGGTTTTCGGATTGCATGGAAAGGGTCTGGCTGAGAAATCGCGGGCCGGTCTGCAGATTCACCAGCGTGTCGTACATATCGTTGCTGCCCGTCCGGTCGTTGAAGCGGTAGCCCATCTCAATCGACGAGTGCATCACGTAGCCGCCGGCGTTCACGCCTTCTGTGTCCGCGGGCGAGTTCTGGCCGGCGCTGGAGGATTGCGAGAACAGCATTCCGGACAATGACACCATCAGCAACCACTGCAAACA
Organism: uncultured Acidobacteriota bacterium; assembly: GCA_963838765.1. Classification (GTDB taxonomy): domain Bacteria; phylum Acidobacteriota; class Terriglobia; order Terriglobales; family Acidobacteriaceae; genus JABDBE01. The sequence goes on from CAWISU010000062.1 coordinate 92,887, forward strand.
GATCTTTCTGAGCGACGCCATCACTGCTCCTTCACTTGAAAAAGACATTGCTGAAATTGGATCCATGAATTTGCGCGTGACACATGGTGCAGGCCTGATACTTCGCCGATTGATTGTGTACCGGCCCGACTGGCCCCTGGGTCGGGAAAGTATGGCACTGCAGGCACAACATGTTCACGAGACTGACTTTGAGCAGCCGGGGATTGGTGGAACCGTGGGGGGTGTGGCAACTGCTGCAACCTTCGGTCTTCACTGGCACATGCTCGTAGACGAAGGGGCCTTGCTTGTCGACATGGCACTTAGAGCAAGCCGCATCCCCGCTCGCCAGGGTCTGGACCTGCCGCAGCGTGCCCGTTCCGTGCGGGTTATGGCAGTCACTGCACTGCACCAGGCCCTCGTTCACGCGGTGGTGATAGGGTTTGGCAAAGTCCGCCTTGGCCGCGGTATGGCAGCCGTAGCACAGCTGGGGCTGGCTCTGCACCATCAGGTGCTCTTTCTCTTGCGCATGGTGAGGCGAATGGCAGTCGAGACATCCGACCTCTGCGCTGGCATGTGACGATTCGGAAAAATGCGACTGCTTATGCGATTCGCCGTGGCAGCTGAGACAGCGCGCGCTGCTGGCTTGCCGCGACTGCCCCTCGAAGCTGAATATCTTGCTTTTGTCGCCGCCCCCGGCGACATGGTCGGCGCCCGGTCCGTGGCAGCCCTCGCAACCTTGCTTGGCGGTTCCGCCTTCCTTATTTAGTGTGGTCTTCCAGTGCGGCGTTTTTTCCCAGCTGTTGTAAATTTCCTCGTGACAGCTTTTGCAGGTTTGTGCGCCCACGTATTTGGAGGTGTCCTCGACCGCAGCCGAAGGTGGCTCGCTTTTGTCGCTCTTGTCCGCCGCCACTGCCAGCAATGCGGTCAGCGCCAGGGCCGCGAGCAGCAAAACCGCGGCTGCGATGGGCAATCGCGCCAGCAAGGAGGGATGTCTTTTTCTAAATTTCGTAATGTTCATACGTTTTCCCGCAAATTGTTTTCGCGGCTGAGTCATCGCACGATGAGTGGATTATCTGGAGGGGAAGCCGAAAAACTTTGTGATAATGGTCACATCTTTCTTTTTTTTTCGCCCAGTGGTTTCGTTCCGGGACGTGCATCCTAGGTGGGGATGTGCGGGAGTACGATTGAATCTAGCGGATGGCGATCAGGCAGGCCGGGGACGAATCGGCGTTACTTTTCTCTCAATTAAGACCAGGATACCTGCGTAGTCGAATTGTGGACTGTGTCGGTCAGCAGATCGCGGCCTCCTACGATACCAGCAGCTCTGAGGGATGAAAGCGCAGTGGGGAAAAATCGTTTCTCGACGTAGCTCCTTCAACGCGAGACGTTATCGCTCGCTCGTTGCTGGTTGCTCTTTTCGCCGCCAGATGGAAAGGCCGGGCGCTCCTACGGCGAGCAGGGCAAGCGCCGCCGGCTCGTCAGTCTGCGGGCTAAAGGATGTGGGGTTCTGCGCAGCAATGTCATCTGGCCCTCGTTCCTTGCCGGCGATGATGGCCTTGTTCGGTATCGTCTCGTAGGCGTAGCCGGTTAATGTGGCATCGTAGCCGGATCCTGTGACCGTCACGGTGAGGCGCGCCCAGCCATAGTGGATTTTTCCGTGGAGGTCCACAAACTTCAATCCCAAGTACTTGTTTTTGACGTTGCGCCACGAACCGAAGGACGTGTTTAAGGTGGTGGAACCCATGGTGTTGATACGAAACTCGAACGCAGCCATTACCAATGCACCGGCGTTGAAGAATCCGTGCTGCAGCTTCGGCCCTATCGGGAAACCTTTCCCAAGGTCGGCAGCCAATATTTTTTTGTGGTTGTGAACTGCCACCAGGCTGTTTCGTTTGTTGTCCGGAGAGACCGACAGGACCGAAAGGTCGCAGCAGCTTCCTTGGATGTAAGTGTTGTAAAACGCGAAGTCGGGTGTGCCGTCGTTATTAACGTCCATCTGGACAAACCCAGCCCCGGGGGCGATGTTCACGTTAGCGGGCGTGTAAATAATTTTTGCCTCAGCCGGCCAAGCCATAGTCGCGATTCCCAAGCCGGCGGCGCTGGCCGCGAGCACATACATGTTCAGTCGATGTTGAGTTGATTCGGAAAGCTGGGATGGCGTGCAGGGGGCCCCGGGGGAATGCCGCATAAAGACCTCCTTATTTGTATCGGCAGATTATCCTCCCGAAATTCTAAGTTGTCATCAGGATTTTTCGATTCGGTTCTCTACACCAAAGTCTAGCGATCCCACGGTACAGCGAACGACGGTTCTTCTTGTCCCACGCCAGCGCCTTTGATTGCCATCAACTCGACGGCCTTCCTGGCGATGTGCTCGGCGCTGACTTCGAATTCCTTGATCAGCTCCCAGGGAGCGCCGGAGTCGCCGAAGCGGTCTTTCACGCCGATGGCGCCGGTGATAATGGGCACATCGTAGAGCAGTGGCGTTTCTGTAATTACACCACTGACTCGCCAGGCCAATGCGCCGATCTGGTGCTCTTCCGCGGTAATGATTACCCCAGTCTCCCTGGCTGCGCGAAGAATGGCGGCAATGTCGATTGGTTTCAGGGTGTGTAGATTTACGACCCGGCTCTCGTAGCCGAAATCAGTTTTCAGAATCCAGGCGGCGCGCATGGCCTCGGGCACCATCGGACCGCAGGCAATGATAGTGAGATCTTCCTCTTCGTCTTCATAACGGGAAGCCAACACGGTTTCGAAGGCGTCGGCGAAATTGGCTGCTGGTTCGCGGAAGCGGATGACATTGGCGTAGCCGAACCGGAATGGGGTGTGCTCATCGGTGACCACCGGCGTGGCTTCGCGCGCAAAACGAATGTACTTTGGACCCTCATGTTTGAGCAGGAGGTAATCGGTCGCTTTCCGGGTTTCGACCGCGTCGCAGGGAACGACCACCGACATGTTCGGCAATCCGCACATGGCAAACAGGTCTTCCAGAGCCTGATGCGTGGCTCCGTCGGGGCCAACCGAAACTCCACCATGCGCGCCGGCAATGAGTACGTTGAAGTTGCCATAGCACACGGAGGTGCGAATCTGGTCGAGATTGCGGGCGGCGGCGAACGTTGCATAGGTGCCGAGCACCGGCAGCTTGCCTTCTTTGGCTAGACCGGCGGCGGCGGAGGTGGCTGATTGCTCGGCGATGCCCATGCTGATCCAGCGCCGCTTGCGCTCGGGTTTCCCGGCATAAAAGTCGCTGATCGTAATCGAGCCGGAAATGTCCAGGCCGAGACACACCACGCGCTCGTCGTCTCCGTTTGCAGCCAGGGATTGGCCGAAGCCTTTGCGAGTCGGCTCCATTTTGGCCTTCATGTTTTCCGCGGCGTTCCACCAGTAGTTACGGCTGAAGTGTGGCAGCTTGGCGTCGAGTTTGCGATCTACTTCGCTTTGATACTGCTTGGCTTTGTCGAGCAACGACTGCACGGGAATCTGCTCGCTCAAGCCAAGTTCCGTCAGGCCTTTCATCAGCTCTTCGTAATTCGGCGACTTGCCATGCCAGGCGGCCACATTCTCGATGAAGCTCACGCCTTTGCCCTTGACTGTCGAGGCGATGATGACAACCGGTTTTCCCAGCCCAGCCTTAGCTTTCTCCAGCGCCTCAACTACTTGGTTCATATCGTGGCCGTCGATGGAGAGAACTTCCCAACCAAAACTGCGATATTTCTCCTCCAGCGGATCGACATTCATGACGTCGCGCACCCAGCCGTCTATCTGCAGGCGGTTGTAATCAATGATGCCGATCAGGTTGTCGAGTTGGTGATGACCGGCTTCCATTACGGCTTCCCAGATCTGGCCTTCTTGCTGTTCGCCGTCGCCCATGATGCAGAAGGTGCGGTAATTCTTTCCGTCGAGCTTGCCGGCCAGGGCAATCCCCACGGCTATGCTGAGTCCTTGCCCCAACGATCCAGTGGAAACTTCGACGCCCGGGAGCTTGAGCCAGTGCGGATGACCTTGATAAGCCGACCACAGCTTGCGCAAGAGCACGACGTCGTCCACCGGGCAGAAGCCGGCAAAAGCCAACCCGAGGTATAAGCTCGGCGCCTTGTGTCCGGTGGACCAGATAATGCGGTCGCGATCAGGCCAGGACGGATTTCGCGGGTCGTGGTCGGCAACTCTTAAGTAGAGAGCGGCGGCAATGTCCATGATGGAAAGTGTTCCGCCCGCATGTCCTGAGCCTGCGGCGCACAGTGCGACCAGGTCATAGCCGCGCATGCGATTGGCAGCGTCTTTGAGTTCGTCGATGGAATATTCGCGAAGCGTGTCGCCGGTGCTGGAGATCTTGATAGCCATATGCCCCATCCTTCCGCGCCAGGCTGGACAGAGAACGGCCCGCGCTTGTAAGCCGACAAGTTGAGTTTAGTCGGGGATTGTCGAGGTCTCAGTGCGGGCCATCACAAGCGAGTGTGATGGAGGGAGAATCTGGCCACGGATTACACGGATCGGATGGGATCGTGTCGGGACAGGTTTTCGACCCGTTCGGGCAAGCAAAGCTCGGCAGATGTTGATTCATCGCCCAAAACGCCAGCGGGTGGCGGCGTTTAGTGACTTCTTCTCGTCGAGTCCGAACGCGACCACTGGACGCACTGCGTAAATTGGTTCTTTCAGGCTCAGGATATCCGGCTCCATGCCGGACATATCAAAGTCGTATTTGCGTTCGTAGCGCTTGAGGAATGCGCGGCGCTGATCTACGTTGGGCACTTCTTCGGCAATTCCTTCGACGATCACTGCCTGATTCGCCTGCTCGGTGCAGACCACGCAGTGCTGGTTCTGCTCCAGGTTGCGGGCCTTGCGCGACTGCCGTCCGGTGCTGAACAGGAAAGCTCCATCCAGCCACAAACCCCAAACAATCATGGTGTGCGGAGAGCCGTCGGGCTTGGCGGTTGTGATCCAGTAGTTGTGCGATTTTTCCAGCCGTTGTTGTGCCCAACTCCAGGGCAGCAATCCCTTGGCGCCTTTGGGCAGGCCGTATCCGGGCATGTGCGGACGGCTGGCTTTGGGTTTTGAAATTCGCGAAGCTTTTTTTGATCGCATTACGATGAAAAACTAGAACGCCGCAAGAGGCCGCGGAAAAACTCGTTGGGCGCTGTGGTTTTGAAGGGGTACGGCTTCTAGCCGTGCCGTAAGTCGTTCAAAACGTAATCACGGCGCGGCTGAAAGCCGCGCCCCTTCAAACCCTAAACACCAATTTGGGAGTTTTTCCGCAGCCTCGCAAGCCCGGGTCCCGATGCCGCTACAGATTCTGCTTTGTCCATTGATCAATCCGGCCCAGCGCCTTAGTCAGATTCTCCAGCGAATTGGCTACGCTGAAACGCAGATAGCCTTCCCCATAATCACCGAAGGCGGTGCCCGAAAGGCAGGCCACGCCGGCATCTTCCAGCAGAGCATCGGCCAGCTTCTTCGACTTCCACCCCGTCTTGGTGATATTGGGGAAGACATAGAATGCGCCTTTGGGTACGCGGCAGGAGAAGCCTTTGATGCGGTTCAATCCCGCGACAAAAACATCGCGCCGTTTTTGAAATTCGGTTCGCATTCTGTCGACCGGCGCCTGATGGCCGCGAATGGCCTCAATCCCCGCCATTTGGGTAAAGCTCGCGGTGCACGAGGTCGAGTTGGTCATTAAACGTGCCATGTGGGCGGCGAGATCCGGCCTCATCACTCCATACCCCATGCGCCATCCGGTCATGGCATAGGTCTTGGAAAAGCCGTCGAGCAGAATGGTGCGCTCTTTGAATCCGACTTCGGACATGATTGAGTAATGGCGTGCGCCGTCGAACATCAGGCGGCTGTAGATTTCATCCGAGAGCACCATGATGTTGCGATCGCCGATGGCTTTGGTGATGGCTGACAATATCCTCTCTTACTCAGCACGCCGCCGGTGGGATTGTGAGGTGAATTTAGAATGATGAGCTTGGTGCGATCCGTAATCAGGTCGGACAGTTCTTCCACGTCGAGGCTAAAATCTTTTTCTTCCCACAGGCGGATGGGCACCGCCTTGGCTCCGACATAGTGGATCATTGACTCGTAGATCGGGAAGCCGGGGTTGGGATAAATAACTTCATCGCCAACATCTGCGAGTGCCAGAATAGTAAAGAAGATAATCGGCTTGCCTCCTGGGACTACGACCACCCAATCGGGAGTGACTTTCACTCCGCGGGTGCGCTCGACTTCGTCCGCGATGGCTTGGCGCAACTCGGGCAACCCCGCCGCCGGGCCATAGTGGGTCCATCCGGCTTTGAGAGCTTCTATGCCAGCCTCGACGATGTCCTTCGGAGTGTCAAAGTCGGGCTCGCCAATCTCGAGGTGGATGACATCTTTGCCCTGACGCTCCAGGGCGCGTGCCTTGTTCAGCACTTCGAAGGCAGTCTCAGTACCCAGCCGCGACATGCGTTCGGCCAGGCGGAGTTCGTATCGCGTAGCTTTTTCCATGGTGGCAAAAGTTGTCATTATATTCCTCCGCGGCTGAGTAGGCCCGTCCGGCTCAATTCCGTCGGGAGTTCCAGAGTATAGTATGCCACTTTCAGCCTGTGTTTATTGTCGCTCCGAAATCGAGCGCGAGTCACGCCCACAGATCAGAAGGCAAGGGTCCGTTGCCGGGTGATCTGCCGTTGCCCAATCGCTATGAGGTAGACGCCCCGCTCTCAGAGTAGCTCCGGTGGAAGAGACGGTGCCAGCGTGATTTCTCCTCAATTTCCAGTCGAAACCGTGATAAGTTATGCGATATAGTTTTCCCGGCCAAACTCCAAGTGCCAGGATGCAATCTCCGCGTGGTCTCATATTTTAGGGTAGGCTAGTCCCCGATTCTTCAATTACGTCTTCGTTTCGCACCACTGGGCCGAACCATTGGGAGAGTAGAGAAAAGCATGAGAGTTCGGGTAGGAGTTGCGATGTCGCTACTCGTCGTCGTGGGTGCGATGGCGACTTTCATTTCTGGGTGGGCGCAGGAAGCCCCGAATGAAAAGGCTGCATCCAAGGCCCGGGGGAGCAACTGGCCAACGCTCGCGTTGCTGAATTCGAACCAGGCCAACACCACGAAGAGGATCAAAGTAGGCATTCAACCCTATGGGGTCGCCTTCGACGGGGCCAACATTTGGACGGCGAATTTTGGCGATGGCACGGTCACAAAGGTGCGCGCAAAAGATGGGCAGGTTGTGGGCACCTTCAAGGTGGGCACCGAGCCTTACGGCGTGACCTTCGATGGGGACAATCTGTGGGTGTCCGATCAGGGGGAGGGGGCAGTCATCAAAGTACAGACCAGCAATGGAAAAGTAATGGGAAGGTTTCCGGTGGGGCATTATCCGGGGTGGATGGCTTCTGATGGCGCTCACATCTGGGTTACAAGCGTTCCAAGCCAAGGCCCCGGCAATGTAAATGAGTTGAGGATAGGCGACGGCAAGATCCTGGGAACCTTTGCGGTTGGCAATTCACCGGTGGCGGTCGCCTTTGACGGCGCCAACATTTGGGTGACAAATGGTGACGGCACGGTGAGCAAGCTGCGCGCCAGCGACGGCAAAACTTTAGGTACTTTCGCGGTTGAAGGAAGTCCGATTGGCATCGCTTTTGACGGCGCCAACATGTGGGTGGCGAACCGGGGCTATGCCACGGTGAGCAAGCTGCGGGCCAGCGATGGCAAGAATCTCGGTACGTTTCCCGCGCCGGGAGGACCCTATGGGGTAGCCTTCGATGGAACCAACATGTGGTTTTCCGGCGAGTCGTTTGTGATCGAACTGCGTCCCGATGACGGTACTGAACTCGGTCGTTGGCCGACCACGGGGTCTGCCGGAGTAGCCTTCGATGGGGACAACATCTGGGTGGGAGAATTCAACGACAACATGCTGGCTGGCTACGAAGTCGGCAAGCTGTAACCGCCGAGCAGGAGCAGGGAAGTTCTATTTGGCGAATGACTAGAATCAGCAGGGGGGAACTGCGGTGAAACGTTTTTGGCGGTTGCGGTTTTGCATACCGATTGCTCTGGTGGCAATGTTCCTTGCCTATGCCAGCGTCCGGCTAAGCGCACAGAATTTGTGCAGTACGGGCGTATGCGTGACCACGTGGCAGAATGACACCTACCGCACCGGGGACAATCTGAACGAAAGCACGCTCAGCCGCAGCACTATCTCCAAAAATATCTTTGGCCTGCGATGCTCGGCCCAGTTGGACGGCCAGGTCTACGGTCAACCTCTGGTTTTGACCAACGTGCAGGTTGGGAGCACGACCTACTCTTACGTGGTTTACGTAGCCACGCAAAACGATACGTTGTACCAGATCGACGGAGATCCGCAGCATAACTGCACCGTCATCAACAAGCTGAATTTCTTGTCCATCCAGGGACTGCCAACCTATGGCCAGTACCCGAAAGATTGTGAGCGTTGTGTTGCGGTTTCTCCGAGTATTGGCATCCTGGGAACTCCTGTTATCAACGTTAGCAACGGCACAGGCACGATCTACCTGGTGACCGAGAGCCAGGACAAGCCCACTCACGCAACTACGACGTACGCCTATCTGTACGCGATCGAGGTCCAGAGCCTGACGGTGAGCCAATGGGTCCAGGTGTGCGCCTCGGGATGCGGACAATTCTCTTCCAGCCAGTTTGCCCATGACCACATCCAGCGGACCGGTCTATTGCTTGCGAACTGCGGCAGCGGCTGCCAAAACAAGAACTACGTTTACGCTGGCTTCTCGATGAGGGATGCGGCTGCGACTCCTTATCCTTTTGGCGCTATTTTTGGTTACAACGCCGCCAACTTGAATGATCCCAACGTATTTTACATTCAGACCAGCCAGGGAACTACAGGTGAGGACGGCGGCGGCATCTGGATGGGTGGGGCGGCGCCGGCTTTTGGAACCGACTCCAGCGGCCAAAGCTGGATTTATGTGACCACGGCGAATGGTGTATTTGACCTGACCAATTCAGTTCCCCCCAACACGGATGCGGGTGACAGTACCCTGAAGCTGGATCCGAACGGTCTGACGATCGCGACTCCGACTGGCGGCTTCGGTTACTTTACTCCTGTCGATCAGTACTATCGTTCCTACTATAGTCCGTCGTGCAACCCCCTCAGCGGCGACATCGATTTCGGTTCCGGAGGCGTCATGCTGATTCCGGACAATCAGGTGACGAACTGGCCCTTCCTTGCCCTGAGCGGCGACAAGGAAGGTGGACTGTGGTTCGCAGATCGTACGAACCTTGGTGGCTTTGATAATTCTTGCAGCGCGAATCCCTGTTCCTGCAAGCCCGCGCAGAGCGGCAACAACATTCAAACCTACTGGACCAGCACCCCATATCTTGGCAAGAACATCCACGGTGGCGAGGGCTTCTGGCAGTCTGGTTCGGTTCCTCCTTTCCGGAACTATATGTACGCTGCAGCAGGGTCAGGCCAACTCACCCGCTATCTTCTCTGTGCTAGTAATCGTGCCAAAACTCCGATCGATATGAGCACTTGCCCCACCCGCCTGTTCGGCTCAGTCGACTCAGCCGGGCACCACATAAATTTTCCTTACGGAGTTACGCCTTCCGTTTCGGCCAACGGCCAGGCTAAGGACGCCCTGGTTTGGGCAATCAAGAAGCCGGACGGCCGTATCGCGCAGGGCACGGCCCCTGGTATTCTCTTCGCCTTCGACGCATTGACGATGAAGGAACTGTATAGCAGCAACCTGTGCACTATAAATTCGGTTCCCGTCGACCAGATTGCGCCAGCCACTAAGTTTTCCGTGCCCACCGTCGCCAACGGATTTGTGTACGTCGGCGCACAAGGGCTTCAGAATGGCGTAAATAACGGGTCCGGAACTTTCTACATCTTTGGTGCGCTTTCCCGAACCTGCGAATGATTTGCCGCAAGGTTAAAGGACGCTGTTAATCAAAGTTTGCGGCTGCCAGATGTATTCTCCGTCCGCTTCTCGCTCGCAATACTGTATCTTGACGCCGATTCTGTCGGAGAGGAAAATGGTGGCCTCTCGTGGGCGATTCGGATCCGTGGGAGAGAAGAGACTAAGGAGGATCACATGAGGATCAAGCAATCGATAGCGGTTTTCCTGGGCGCAGTGCTGCTTACGCCTGGCTTGGCGCTGGCGGCGCCGCAATGCTTCCAAGTATTCAGCGGAGTTTATGTCCGCTTTGAACAACCCATCACCGACACGGAGACGGCGCAGGAAGGCCGCACCTGGGGAGCTCTGTCCTCGTGCGACGGACTTGTTTCCTGGCCGGTCATCGGCGCCTCACACCACAGCAAGACCGACGGCTTAACGCTCGCGTACCGCGCCATGACTGTCGATGCCACCAACTGCGGGGCGGTTGACTTCATCGGCACCCTCTCGGGCAAACCGCTTTCTGGTCCGTTCGAGCTATACAACCAGAGAACCAACTTCGGAAACACAGGCACGTGGACCCAAATTACGTGCCCGAAGCCGCCGGAGTATGGCCCGAAGCTGCCTTCGGGGGTTGACGCTCTCGGGAATCTTGTGAAGTAAGAATTTTCAGCTCGATTCAGGGTAGAAAAAGGAAAACGCCCCGCGACCGTTTGCCACGCGGGGCGTAACTTTGAGCGGAGGAGTCCGCGACAGTGGCAGTCCTGGAACTCAGCGCAGCAGATTAAGAGGCACGATCCCGTTTCTCGATGTCCCCCTTGCGCCGCTTGACTCGAAAAGCGAGAATTCTCGCGTTGTTGGTGAACGAGCTAACAGGGAACGAGACGACGCCTAAAACCAGCCCGGCCACCCAACCAATTGCAATGGAAAGGCTGCCAATCATGACTGCGGTTACAAGCACAACGACAACGGATTCCGTCACGTCCGATATATCTGTCCAGCTGAGAACGCGGCTGGTCGCCATGCTGTAGCTTCCGTACACGAACCCGGCAACGCCCCCGAGTAACGCACCGATGCGCGCCGACTTCATTAACCACTCATGATTAGGAGTGAGTATTCCCGTCATAGCGGACCTCCTTCGGACGGAAGCAGGGCCATGGTCGAACCCGGTCAATCAGTTGAGAGGGTCGACCTCGATCTGCGTGGCCCCATGGGTCGGCCTCACATAACTGGCTGCTCGTCTCTGGTGACCAGCGCTCTCTCCAGTTCATGATTCTCTGCGATCCTCTCTGCCAGAATCGCCAATAGCGGCTGGCAAAGGTCAGGGCGATTGCGCAATAAAGAATCCAATGCGTCAGGGCTCCAGAAACCAAGTTCCGCGTCCTCTGTCACGGTAGCAGTCATGCTGTAGCTGTGCCGGGTCAGAGTCGAGGGCAGGCCCACTAACGCACCTGGACCACAAGTACGACCGATTGCCGAATCGACGCCGAGGTCCAAACGCACCTTGCCGCTGAGAACGACAAACATGCCAGAGGCCTTGTCTCCGCGCTGGAACAGCACGGTGGAACTTGGCTTGCTGACCTTTTCACTCCGCTGTTTGAGGATATACAGCAGATTAACCGAAGCCGTGTCATAACACATGAGGAACTCCATCGGCGACCAGTAGGCGGAGACTACGCTGGAAAGCGGCATGAGTCTGTGACGTATGCCGCAATCCGACGTGACGTGGCGCACAAACGCTTCACCGATGTTGACGAAGCTGTTGCTCAAGAAACGGAGCGGCAAAGGCTGCCTCTGCGGACAATACGTCAGACAAGGAGAGTCTCGCAAATTGTTAAAGAGGAGTTGTAAAGTGTTCGGTAGCCAAACAGAGCTACAGGGGTTAAGGGAATCTGGCGGAGAGGGGGGGATTCGAACCCCCGATACCCGTTAAGGTATGTCCGCTTTCGAGGCGGATCGTTTCAACCGCTCACGCACCTCTCCGGAATTGTCGTTGGTCGTTAGTCGGTGGTCGTCGGCCTCTTGTTTCTGAGCTTCATTCTAAGTTTCCCCGTCGTCAAGTAGTTTTCTGAGCCCAGGGCTTTGCCCAACCATTCGCGCCAACGACTAGCGACCCTCTGCACGACGCCTTCTAAAGAACGATTGCAACAGTTCCGCACTGCGACCGGCCAATACGCCTCCGCGAACCTCCGTTCGGTGATTTAGCTGGGGATGGTTCAGCACCTGCATCACCGAATGGATTGCACCCGCTTTCGGGTCGTCCGCGCCGTATACCACGCGTTTCAGCCGCGAATGCACCAAAGCGCCCGCGCACATGGGGCACGGCTCAATTGTAACAAACAGCTCGCAGTCTCCAAGGCGGTGGTTACCCAGGTTCGTACCGGCTTGGCGAAGGGCGACGATTTCAGCGTGAGCCGATGGGTCGAAATCGGTAAGGTTGCGATTCCAGCCTCGACCAACAATCTCTCCAGCGTAAACAACGACAGCGCCTACGGGGACTTCGCCCGCTTCCAATGCGCGTTGTGCCGCGCGCAGAGCTTCTTCCATCCAGAATTCGTCAGAGGCAGTCGTGGGTCGTTTGTCGTTGGTCATTTAGTCGTCGGTCATTGTCGCCGGTCATTGGTCGCCGGTCATTGGTCGCCGGTTCTGAGCCACGGCAGGCGCACTCATTGTATAAGGCGCGGCAAACCGCGGGCCGCTCTTAGAACCACCGACAGGCAAAGCCGCAATTGCATCTGACAATTTCGGCGAGCCCTTCTGCGATAGTTCACATGATGATATCCTTATGCCCTATGGGGATTCCGAAACTGCTGCGCAAAGTCTTCCTGCTGGACCTGCTTCAAGGCCTGAAGGTGACGTTTCGTTATCAGGATCCGCGAGAGATCTATACGGAGCAGTATCCCTTGCAGCGGCCGCAGGTAGCCGAGCGCTATCGCGGGGCTCCGCGGCTGAATGTGAATCCTGATACCAACGAGACCATGTGCATTGCCTGCGATTTGTGCGCGCTGGCGTGCCCGGAAAATCTGATTGTGGTTACGAGCGCGCGCAACGAGCAGACCCGCCGCAAGGAACTCACCAACTTTACCTATGACCTCAGCCGCTGCATGTTTTGCGGACTCTGCGAAGACGCTTGTCCCGTCGACGCGCTGGAACTGACTCAGGACTTCGAACTGGCCAGCTACACGCGCGAGGGAGCTATCTGGAATCGCGAAATGCTGGAGAAGGGTCCGCAGCCCACGCAGTATCGGAAATAACCTTTCAGTGATCAGCTCCCGGCTTTTCAGCTTTATCAGATTTAAAGGAAAACGAGCAGCCAAGAATCGCACTCAAATCGGTTGACGTGCATACGCGGTCTCCTACCTTGAAATAAGGCGCCGCCGCCGGTCTCCAAAGGACTGGAGTTGTCTAAATTCTGGACAGCGGGAACGGCCTTGAAATCCTCCTAAGTGTCCTGATTTGAAATCAAGACACCGTCGCGCGACGAATAAACATTGACATCGATAACAAGCAGTTTGAAAATCGGGGTCTTGTTTGATTCCGAGCCGGGTTCGAGCCGGAGTCGGCGGAAATCCCGCTTGGGAATATGCAGTCAGCGGCGGCTGCCAGCCTGTCTGGTAGTGCCAAACTAATATCGATTAAGTTAAGGAGGAAAGAAATGCGCAAGATTATTTTTGTCGCCGTGGTTGTTGCGGCGAGTCTCGCCTCCGCGCAAGTGCGGCGGGGCGACGGCATTGTTCCGCGTTCGAGCATCGAACGGCCCGAGGACCTCGGCCGAAGGATGCACACCAACTACATCATTTATGCCCCGAACGGGGTCATTGAGCCGCAATTCAACCCGGGCGGGGAAACACCAGCCTCCTTGGGCTGCGTCTACGACGTGGTGGCGAGTCCGATCGCGGGGTGTCCGATCGCCACCGCAACCGAAGTTCCTACCGGCGGCAGCGGCGTGATCGTGATCGTCGACGCTTATGACTATCCGAGCGCTGCGGCCGACCTCTCTACCTTCTCCAGCGACTTTGGGTTGCCGGCCGCCAACTTCACGGTGCAGTATGCCAGCGGAAGAAGACCGAGAAATGGCTGCAGCGCCGGCTGGCAGCTCGAGGAGTCGCTGGATATCGAATGGGCGCACGCCATGGCGCCGCATGCCCAGATCATATTGATGGAAGCGTCTTCGGCCTCCAACAGCGCCTTGTACCAGGCGGTGACGGCGGCCAATTCCTACATCGCCGCGCACGGGGGTAAGGGTGAAGTCTCCATGAGCTGGGGCGGCGGTGAGACCAGCGGCGAGAGCAGTTCGGACCACTACTTTACCCAGTCGGGGGTTGTGTATTTCGCCTCGGCTGGCGACTCACCCGGTGTGATTTATCCCAGCGCATCGGTCAATGTGGTTTCTGCCGGCGGCACGCAGGTAAATCGCAACGGCAGCGGAGACTACACCAACCAAACCGCTTGGAGCGATGGCGGCGGCGGCGACAGCGCGTACGAGGCAAGGCCGTCGTTCCAGAACGCCATCTCCAGCATCGTGGGCACCAAGCGCGGCACGCCCGATCTCTCCTTTGACTCCAGCGGCGGTTCGCCGGTCGCCGTCTACAACTCCAACTGCTACGGCGGATGGCTGGAAGTGTACGGCACCAGTGTGGCGTCGCCTTCGCTGGCCGGGATCATCAACAGTGCTGGAACATTCAATGCCAGCAGCAACGCAGAAAACACAGAGATTTATGCCAATTACACCAATACCTCCGACTTCACCGACATTACCTCGGGTAGTTGCGGCACGCACAGCGCAACGACCGGGTGGGATTTCTGTACGGGTGTAGGAGTGGACAGGGGATTTTCAGGTAAGTAAAGCGCCACCGTTGTTTTGCAGGGCCCGCTTCAGACCGAAGCGGGCTTTTTTGTGGTCCAAGCCGCCGGGCCTTATCCGCTTGGACGGCCGAGTCGCCCGTTCCCACCCAAGCTGCAGAATCAGGTAAGATACTTCGTCGCTTTGATCTGCTCATAAATGAACCGCGAATATCACCGGGGATACAGCCAGGAACTACATCGTGACATGGATGCGTTGGTCTTTGGCCATGCCGGCCCGCCACTGCTGGTATTTCCCACGTCGATGGGAAAGTTCTTTGAATATGAAGATCGCGGCATGATTGGGGTGCTCGCGCCGAAGATTGAAAGCGGACAGTTGCAGATATTCTGTCCCGACGCGGTGGATACCGAGAGCTGGTACAACAAGAGCATTCATCCCCGCCAGCGCGTTTTGCGCCACTTGCAGTACGAACGCTACATTCTGCACGAATTCCTTCCCTTCCTGCGCTGGAAAAATCAGACGCCAAAGCTGGCCGTAACGGGATGCAGCTTCGGCGGTTATCATGCCGTCAACTTTTCGTTCAAGCATCCCGACGTGGTGACCCATTGTGTGGCCATGAGCGGAGCCTATGACATCCACCAGTTTCTCGATGGCTACTACGACGACGATTGCTATTTCAATTGCCCAGCCGACTATCTGCCGAATATGAATGACGACTGGTTTTTGAGCCACTACCGGCATATGCAGATCGTGCTGGGATCGGCGGATTGGGATATGTGTTTGGATCAGAATGTGAAGCTCTCTGCAGTGCTGCACCAGAAGGGAGTTCCCCACTGGCTGGATGTGTGGGGCGACAATTTGAAGCACGATTGGCCTTTGTGGGAGAGAATGGCGGCGAAATATTTTTAGCGTGTTGGGGCGGGAAGAACGAATGTCGTCCCGTCTAAATTCAGGCTATTCGTTGACGCCCGCACGAAGTTTGAAACGTTGTATTTTTCCGGTGGCTGTTTTCGGAAGCTCCGGAAAGAATTCGACCCAATGCGGGCGCTTGAAGACAGGCAAGCGGCTGAGCACAAACTCCTGCAGTTCGCGGGCGAGTTCGGGCGTGCCTGCGGTACCGTCACGGGTCACGATGCAGGCGACCGGTTTGGGCAATTCGTCTGCGTCCTTGCGGAAGACCACGGCCGCTTCCTGCACGGCGGGATGCTCGATTAACGCGCGCTCAATCTCAACCGGGCTGACCCACATGCCGCTGACTTTCAGCATGTCGTCAGCTCTTCCGGCGTACCAAAAATATCCGTCTTCGTCCTGGTAGTACTTGTCGCCAGTCCTGAGCCAGTGACCCTCAATTGTGTCCTTGGTTCTTTGATGCTGGTTCCAATAGCCGGCACAGGTGGAGTCGGCCTTAACCAGAAGACTGCCGATTTCACCTTGCACAACCGGCCGGTTGTTGTCGTCCACGATTCTGGCCTCGAACCCGGGAATGATCTTTCCACTCGATCCAGGGCGCGCAGCACGCGGGACATTGGAGATGACCATGTGCAAAGCTTCGGTCGAGCCGATAGCATCCAGGATTTCCACGCCGAATCGCTCTTTGAAGCGATGAAAAACAGTGGCTGGCAAGGCTTCCCCGGCGGATATTGCATGCCGCACACAAGAAAGGTCGAAGTCCCTTCCTTCCGCCGCAGTGTGAGCGAGAAGCTTTACATAGTTCGATGGAACCGAGAAGAACAATGTAGGGCGCTGGCGTTCGATGACCTCAAACACATTCTGCGGTTTGGGTGGGCCAGGTAGAAGGATGCTGGTAGCGCCGACGGCCAAGGGAAAATAGAGTGCATTTCCCAATCCATAGGCGAAGAAAAGCTTGGCCACACTGAAGCATCGATCCTTGTCTGTGATGTTCAGTATGCTCTTGGCATACCGTTCGGAACTCACCACCATGTCATGTTGCAGATGAACGCAAGCTTTCGGCGGCCCGGTCGTTCCCGAAGAGTAGAGCCAGAAGGCAGCATCGTCCTTGTTGTTTGACTCCGCCTGGAGCACGGAAGAACTCTCTCGCGCCAGTTTTTCGAATGACAGGGTGCCGGTCCGAGACTCTCCACCGACCACGATGACGGTTTCGAGATAGCGCAGTCGCTCTCTCGGGGATCGCCTCGATGGCAGCCACCAATGAGTCACTGACGATCGCCACTCGCGCTCGTGAGTCGTTAAGCAGGTATTCATAGTCGGCGGATTTCAGCAGAGTGTTTAGCGGAACTGGGACCGCTCCTATTTTGATGGCGCCGAAGAAGCTGGTGGCAAACTCAGGCGAATCCAACAGAAGCAGGATCACTCGCTCCTCGATGCGTACGCCTAACGTTCGTAGCCCGTTGCCAACCTGGTTCACGCGCTCAAAAAGCTGGCGATAGGTGACATGCACCTGTCCGCATTCGATTGCTACTTTATCTGCGCGGCCGTCTTCGATGTGGCGATCCACGAAGTAGGAAGCGGCGTTGAATTCATCTGGAAGAAATATCGGCGCAACTGAACTCATAGCCTAATCACCTCTGCAGGGACAACTGCGTCTGTCACCTCGGAGATCATTATTACCAATGCGAGTCTTTATGCTCATTCCGATAGCGATCCTGCAGGTGTCAGTATCTGACGTAATTATTGTCAAATTCAATATCTTGTCCGGCCTGCGGATTTCCGGCTAACCGACAAAGCGGCCATAACTAGGCTATACTGCTTTTCCGGATTCCCATCGAAGAGACGGTGATGAAACGAATTATCCTCGTTTTTGTCCTTATTATTTCGGGACAAGCGGCGGCTCAGACGAGTGTCGCTCCGGCCGCTTCGTCCAATCCCAAAGTAAGAGCAATCACTGGATTCGTGCGGCTCGACCGAACAACGTATCAAAAGCAAATTGCTGATGCCCTGGTGGTGTTGCGAAGAGCAAAGGCCGAATTTAAATCTTCGGGTTACGAAGTAGAAACTCTGCGCGTGACGACGCAACCACTGGCCGAACTTGTCGCCGGCATGTCGGAGCAGCAGGCACTAGATTTCCTTGCAGGGCTGGATGAACTTTCTGTAAAGGAGAAGTTCCTGCTGAACGTTGGACCGGGAATGCTGCGCGACACGGATGATCCGGCTGCGATGCACCTCCTCGAAAGAGCCCTCTCCACGCTCCCACACATTACAGCCAGCGCGATCATCGCC
>CAWISU010000063.1:0-73819 GCA_963838765.1 uncultured Acidobacteriota bacterium
CTTATCCCTCTGCGTCCGGCGGTTCAATTAGTTGTGGTGGGGACTGCGGATCGGTGTTAAGAACAAACATCGAACACATGTTCGCGAGGCTGGTGTGACCGCGCTTCCCGGCTCCTTGATCGAGTTTCAGCAGCGCTTCCCGGATGAGGCGGCGTGCGTCGGATACCTGTTCGCGGTGCGCTGGCCCAATGGCTTTGTCTGCCCCGGCTGCGGCAATGGCAGGGCCTGGGAATTGCACACCAAGCCGTGGACCTGGGAATGCGCTCAATGCCGCCGGCAGACCTCGGTGACCGCCGGCACCATCATGCATCAATCCAAGCTGCCGCTGACCATCTGGTTTTGGGCGGCCTATCTGATGGCGACCCATTCCAACGGCATCTCGGCGCTGCAACTGCAACGCCAGCTCGCCCTCGGCTCGTACAAGTCGGCATGGCTGCTCTGCGCCAAGCTGCGCAGCAGCATGGTCGCCCCGGACCGCAGCCCGTTGGCCGGCTTGGTCGAGGTCGACGAAACCGCGATCGCGTGCCGCAGCCAGCATGATCCCGTGAGCGGCGGCGGTGGGCGCAGTCACCAGGGCAAGATCCTCGTCGTCGGCGCGGTCGAGGTCGAGGATGGCGGTCCTGGCCGCATCCGTCTCGCCGCGGTGCCCGACTACGCGGCCGCCAGCCTGCATCCCTTTATTGCCGACAACCTCGCGCCGGGGACCACCGCCACGACCGACGGATGGTCGGCTTACCCCGGCGCCCCCGGCGTCGCGCACGATCCGCATGTCATCGGCAAGATCGCCGCCCATGTCGTCCTGCCCTGGATCCACCGCATCTTCGCCAACCTCAAAGTCTGGGCCCTGGGCGTCTACCACGGCCTGCGCCGCCGTCATCTGCAATCCTATCTCGACGAGTTCGTGTTCCGCTTCAACCGCCGCCGAACCCGTCATGCCGGGTTCCGATCACTGCTCGGCATTGCCGCCGGCCACCCACCGCTCACCTACAACATGCTGATCTCACCGGAAGCAAAGCAATAAGCCTTTTATCCTGAGATCAACCCTCAGATTTTCACCTCCATCGCAGTAAATTCAGGCGAGCGAATAGCTCAGTGGTATGCAGAGGTATTCTGAGACTGATGTTGCACACATGGGCTGATTGCAAACCTCACATCTGAATTGTTTCACAAAGGTTCCTGGGTGCGAGCCATGTTCGCTCACAGGGGGGGAGTTTTGCTCCGCCTCACTAGAATCTATTAGGACTGAGTAAAATCGACCCCCTCCCTAAACTCTATCAAAATAAAAAAACATGGGCAAAATAAAGATCGGTGCCGCAGGCCCGATCTTTATTGCAGGCCATCGTCGGCGTGAGCCGACGTCTAAAGCTAAACTTGGAGTTTGAGTCTCAATTTGACTCGTCAGCGTGCGATGGTCAATGTGATGATAGGTTTTGCCTTGACTCCGACATAGCTCGCGGTTGAAATGGCCGGTGCAAGCCAACTGTGCAGTCTGGGGGGAAAAACCGCCCTGTGATCGCGACCTTGCTCGCCTCGGAATCCTCGATTGCGACCACAGGTCTGATCAAATCGATCAATATAGAATAGCCGCACCAAATCTGATCGCCCGAATTTCGTATTGAGAGCACCGAGTTCGCCGAACAGCGCTGGCGACAGCGCATTGTAAAAAGCAAATAATGTCAGATCCGATATAGGCGTTTGATCCTTTTGCCGACATGTGAGTCGTGATCGCGAATTCCGAAATCCGGTTCTTGACCATATCGGCGATGATTTCAGCGTCGTGGGTATTCATCGTGGTAGGCCCGAACTAGCTGAGTCCAGGGTCTCCTTCTTGCACGCACGCTGCAATTCGATCGTCACGGTATCACGGGCCGAATCCGGCAGGCCGAAATCATAGACCTTGAACCGGTCGTCCTGTAGCTCTCCCTGGCTTGCGGATTCTCTGTCGATCGCCTCGATGATCCGGGTCGGGACGGCCTCGGTCGTCAACATCGTGACCCGCCAAAAGTCATTCCACCATCGACGCGACCGAACATAGTATTTCCGGCCGACCATCTTGGCGTAAATGCCATCTTTATCATCGAACGGCACTTCTCGATCGGAAACCTCGACAACATGTTCGTCCGTATATTCGCATTTGAGTAATTTCCAGGAAAAGATTCCAGGTCATGTCCTTGCAAGGATGGCTTGGGACAAGTAGGTCGTGAAACCGCTATAGCGTTCGGCGATGTCACGAATGTTGTTGTAATCCAATCTCTGTCGCGCAGCGCTGCACCCATTCGACAATTTCAGACGGATGCACGCTGACGAGATCATGCGCCGTGACCTCATCGACAATGACCCGATGGATCCAATTTGCGCCGAGCAGGCGATTGCGCCAGTTCTCCCGCTCCTCCAAGCCCATCTTCTCGAACCATCTTTCACTAAAATCGGGTGAGTAGAACAGCCGGGTCATGCCTTGCACGGCGTGCTGGCGCATCGTTTCATGTGTGCCGAACAGGACCGGGATTTTGCCTTCAGCCCTCAAATCGAAGAGTCGGCATCGATACGCGAACATCGCGTCGTACACCTCGCGCTGCCGCTCAAAGACGGCGTGCAGCCAGGACGACCCGCCTTCCTCCAAGATGTCGATATGGTTGAGTCGATCTGATGAAGGGCAAAACCGTTCATAGAGCGCCGTCAGAGACAAGTACAGATAAGGGACGAACCGTTCGTCTTTGTTGACCCGCTTCGAACGTCTCGATCTTCTCTTCGGCCTGCTGGATTGAGGGCGACGAGAAAAAGATCACGCCAGGATCATTCTCATAAATGGTCGGGATCTTCGTCATCGTCTTCGTCGATTTACCGCACCCTTGCGGGCCACGGATCAGAACATGAGTGTTCGGAGTTTCCGTCCCTGCCGAACAGCTTTTCGATCCAAGCGGGAGTTGGCTCGGTGGCGGGTGGTGCGATTATTTCGACTATGTGGTCGTCGATGAAGCGGGCCAGTGTGTCCCGATCGTGTCACTGCTGCCTTGTATCGCCGCATGATCCAGTCGTCAGGAGGCAGCGTCACCTTCAACCCGATGTTGCGACACAATCCAATCGAAGATTTGGTTGGGGGTCGTGCTGAGCGGAATTCCGTCAGAGTTGAAGTCGTGTCGACCTTGCAGCAGAATCCGGCTTCGATTGCCCTCGCAAAACGACGACGGATTGTTATCGCCGGGTCCGTTGTAGAAGCAGCACTTGAAGCCGGTTTCGTTGACTTCGAAACCGGCGAATTTCGGATATTCCGAACCAATAATCTGACGGAAAATCGCTGGGGCGTGCTGACCGAATAACTCCGTCTCGCGCGAGGTGACGATGAATTCCTGTTCGATAAAGAGTCTTGCGGCGGCGCACGTGTTCGTCCCGACACAACTCGCCGAGCTTGTCCGGGTCGTGAAACCACTCGGTCGCCTCCCGTTTCGCGTTCTGGAAGATGGTGGATGCCAACACGGGTTGCGGGATCAGGTATCCGTGCGGCAGGCCGAGTGGGTGAGCGCCTCTGACAAGACGGAGTGCCCACGGGCAGCGCCGCAACTGTTCCCATGACCTCAACCCTGGATCCGGCTGCAACTCGGGCGATTTCGCAGAATATCGCTGCCAATCGATCCCAATTCGCCGCATAAGCCGGGCGCAGCAGACTATCCGGTAGATCCCGCGTCCAGTTGTCCCGATAGGATGAATTGCCGCTGACCGCCAAGTCGCGTTTCAGATGCCGTAGATCGAAGCAGAAGTGAAAATGCAAGGACTTGCCGCCCGAGTACACGACCTCATATCCGCGATAGTCCCGATAGCGGCGAAGCTCGGCATCAATCTGTTTGAGCCGCCCCGAATAGATGACCCGCAACTGGTCATCGAGGGCATCGGAGTCGGATTCGAATGTGTAGACGGTGAACCCGCATTATAGGTACGCTCGCTCGGAGAGCAGATCAGCCTCATCAATCCATGACAAGGGTATTCGAGAACAGGCCGCAAGGCGCAATGGAGCGATGTTCGATCGCCAATGCCGTCATCTCGGGACGCCAGTTCTTGTACCGGATACCGGCTCGGGTCGGGCGTCGTGTAGATGTAGTGGGAGCCCGGATGATAGAGGTTCGGCCCGATATAATGCTGAAAGAGATCCGAGCGCGGCTGGTCGCTTCAAGGCATTCCTGAACAGGTTGACCGCCCGGCCATCAAGATCCCTGCGTCGCTCGATTACCGCGAGCATGTCGCCACGCGATAGCATCGGGCAGTCGGCCCAATTTGGACCCGGATCGAAGTCAGGAGCACCATCCAGATCATCGTTGATCGGAGATCACTGTTCGGACTTTTTACTGTTTTCCGGCATCAGACCTCGCTTGACAAGTTCTTCGTGCAGTACGCCGCCCTTCAACCACCGACTTTAGATAATCGTCGCGAGCACGAATGTAATCTCTGATTAATTTTTCCCGGTCATGCGTGCTCATGTATTGACCAACGCGAACGAGGCGGATATAAATACATTATTAGACAATTTACTTAACCTCCTTTTCAGCCCGCCGTGATGCAAGAGGCGGGCTGTTCTTTTTGGTGTGCAGGGTTAACACCGGTATATCAATCTGGCCGTTGAAAATAATGTTCTGTTTCAGGTAGGTAACGGATGATTGCTTCGCTTTGATTCGAGCGGCATCGTTTACCGCCTGCAGATCTGCGTCCAGACTCAGCCCGGCCTTCTGGTAGAGTGCCTGCACCTCGGCGTAATCGACTGAGTTCTTGAGCTGCTTCTCGTAGTCGACTCCGTTGTTCCATGACGGATTGCCTTTCGCGCGGTGCTCCAGTTCAGCGCGGAAGTCGAAACCAAAAGGAAAATCAATCTGCGAGAGCCAGAGATACTGATTCGCTTCCTGCGCGACATAATCGGTGCGCGAGGGCTCGGGCGACAACGGATCGAACCAGCCTGGGGTGTCGTCGAGAGCGGCACTCAGCGCGATCCGCGCCCGCCCTTTGGCAGTTTTTTGTGCGTTGGTGAGAAGCCCTTCGGCGATATCAATGTTTTTAACCGGGTCGGTGATATTCACCACTTTCAATCCTGAACCGGATCCCAGGAGCACGTCGAACGCAAAAGCCGAGTCCAGAGCCTGGTTCCAAGTGCCGACGCTGCCTGCCACCACGCCGCACATGGGCAGCGCCGCGTCGAAGCGCTCGGGATACCTTTGCACCAACCCCGCGGTGATAATGCCACCTAAGGAATGTCCCCAGGCAATGGTTCGGCTGGGGGTACCGACCAGGGTCTTGAAAGTGTCGAGGACTTCAATTTGATCCGGCAATGCCTGTTGGATGGCCCACCCGGTGGTGGCGTAGGAAGATCCGCCCAGAGCGTAACCATGGGCCAGAAGATAACCGCCGGTAATTGGATCGCCCACATCTTCGGCCGGATTCGAAAAACCTGGAATCACATAGCCGTGGCTATACAGAACCAAAGTTCCATTCCACTTCGATGGAACTTGAATCAGGTATCTCGCCCCGTCCGAAAACTTACCGCGATAAGTTTTAACCCCCGACGCCTGGGCGCGGCCGATGGATAGCGCCAGCAGCATCGCCGATACTGCCGCCAGGAATATTGTGCGCCGGATCGTCTTCCACATGGCCTGCCTCCTGGGCGGGAAAAGTTTGCGGGTCGGAAACAAATTGGAGCCAAACTTTATTCCCGCTGAGAACCTTTTGTCAACCAACGGCGGGGGAGACCGTGAATCAAGCCTTTTCCTAGGTTGGGACGGAGTTTATTGTTTTAGTATAGGGGCACCCCTCCCCCCTGCTTCTGCGCAAAATCTAGAAAACAATGGATTTATTTTACGACTATGTGCTAGATCTTTGAGTTAAAAGGAGTTATACGCAAAATCTAGAGAACATGAGAGTTATGGGCTGTCGGCCGGAGGGCGCCGTCCCATTTCGGGTCCGGAGAGTGGTGTGTGACCGGTCATCTCCCGGTGCAGATCGTTGTTTTCAAAGATCAAGCCCGCGTGGCGGCCTCCTGAGAGGTATTTTCGAAGCAAGATCGCATTATCAATTAGAGAATGCGCCTCGATATATGTTATCCAAGCAGCAAGATGCAATCAACAAGAAACCGCTGGGGGACTGTTGAAGAGGGCATAGACTTCGAGCCGCCGATTGCGACGGTCAAAGGCGGCGGACAGGAGTGTCCGCCCTACACGGTGGCGGCTCCGTGAGGCATGCAGAGGGTGTCGCAAGAGACTAATCAGAAAAAACCGCCGACGCCTTGCCTTTGATTGGCCCGACGCCGGCGGATTGAGTTGGTTCGGCTGCTTCAAACAAATGTCACGCAGCCGAGGCTGTGTAACCTAGTTGCTTCCCAGCACTGCAAAAGCCAACCCAGGTTCGGATGCAAAAGCGGTCCAGGCATCGTTGGTGCCGCAGGAACCGCCCTGGTCATCTGAGCAGTACTGGGCGGCTGGGGCCGTGTCCACTTCATCGGTATCGTTGACGTTCCAGGCCGCGAACGTGGTGGAGTCTTTCTTGTTGGTCTTCAGAACGATCCAGTATTGGGTACCGGCGGTGACGGCAATGCCGGCCGTGTCGGATCTGCTCTCAAGTACGCAGCAGCTTCCGAAGTTAGGCAGAGCCGATATATTCCAGCTTTTGATGGCCGTGCCGGGTACGCCGCTGGCATCGGTATAGAGGCTGAGCACAAGTCCGTTGGTCCCTTCAATGAAACCAACCGCGACCTTGATCTTGGTAACAGTGTGATTGGCGCTGGGCGTGAAAGCGGCTGCAGTCCAGAATTCGGGGAAGCCTGAAATTGCGGTTGGCCCCGCGATCGTATACCCTTCGCAACACCAGTACGTGGCCTTCGCGTAGGACGAGAGGTTGTCAAAAATCTTGACCAGGCCGGGTTCCGAGGCGTCGCTGCGGGTGGCGGCAGCGCTCCGCTGAGTGGTAACCACCATTCTTCCGTCCTTGCTCACGATAATTCCGTCCTTGCTGGCAGCAAAAGCTGTCAGGCTGGCGAGGGCCAGTACGGTCAACGTCAATAGCGTTTTCTTGAACATTTATTTATCTCCTCCGTGAATTTTAAGTTGGGTTAGCTGAGGTTGAACCGGACCTAGGTACCTGGGTCGTGTCTTGGTGACGGCAATGGCGGCCACAGATCCTCTCCGGCTGCTGTACGTCTGCGAACAGCGCGATTGTAACGAGGCACGGGAAATGAATGACCGGAAGGCCGACTCCCGACCCCAGGACAAAAGCCATCTTCGAGCTACTGAAGATGTACAAAAAAATCAACCACCAAAAAGTGAACGAATTCTTGCACTCACGGTTGCCAGTGTCAAGAGAATCCTGTTAGGAGAGAGCCGATTCGCGCATAGGCTTGCAGAGTGTTGCATACCTTGCGCAGAACATTGCATCTGCATCGTCGAAAGCGTTGTCTGAAGCCGATTCTGCTTGACATGATACTTTGCATATGTTCAGATTTTTTTCGCTCTGGCTCTCGACTTTCCACCGTCATGTGCAAGTTGAAGAGCTGATTCTAGCCACGGGGTAGGACCCGGATTTTGCAGACCGCAAACACCCGAGAGGAATCCAGTAGACCACTGCGGCAGGAGAGCAGTTCAGACCTGCGGATCCAAACCACGGTTTTCAACCAAGCCCAAAAATGGAGGAGATAAATGACTAAGTCACCACTCGCACGCATATTACTTTGCCTGACCGCGCTGACGCTCGTTGCCTTGGCTGCGCTGGCCGTGAACTCAAAGTCCAACTACAGTTTCAGTCAGGACCAGAGAACCGTCATGGCAACCAAAACACCCAGCTTCGTTGCCCCCACCAACCATGATGCCACACTCAAGACCATCGCTGGCAACCTGAGCACCTATCCGTTTGGTACTTTCTTCTGCTGTTTCGGGAATACCATCGCTGCGGGCCCGCCGAACTTTCCATTTCAATACTGGGTCGCCATTCCCTTCACGCCGACAGCCGATGCCACTGTAACCCGTGTCGAAGTTTCGGTTGGCACATTTGGCGGATCGGACGCGGGTGCATTTCGGATTCAACTCCTTGCTGACAACAATAACTCACCTGGAAGCGCCATCAAGTCGTTCACTATCGCGAGCGAGCCTAACTATGGAGCTTGCTGCACTCTCGATGTGGGTAAGGACAAGGCTGGCATTCCGGTCACCAGCGGTACGCAATATTGGATTGCCGTCACCACCTCTAAGAAACAAACTGCCTTCGCGGGTGGCTGGGCTTTCAACAGCACTGACATGAGATCGCACGAGATCGCAGGCTGGTGCGAGGGCTCAAGCACGTACTGCGGCAGCAATAGCGGAGTGTGGGTGGTCGGTCAGAGCGGCGATCCGCTGCCCGCCTACGCCGTGTTGGGCAACTAGTCGCCAGGAAGTTTGGCGTGGCCACGAAGGGCTAGCCTAACTTCACATATCATCCGCCGACGCTACGCCTTTGAGAAGGCAAAGCGTCGGCGGTTTTTTCTTTCCTGATTAAACTTGGATCGAGACATCCCGAAAGGGCGGCGGCCCAGGGGGCGGTTTTTCCTTGACATCATCCATTGCGTATGTTCACATTCTCCCTGCCTTAAATCTCAACTCTCGAGCCTTCTGCAGGGTTGAGGAGCCGATTCTAGCCGCGGAGTAGGATCCGGACTCGCAGACCGCAAACACCCGATTGGATTTCAGCAGACGCTGCGGCAGGAGGCAGTTCCGACCTACGGATCCAAACCACGGTTTTCAACCAATCCTAAAAACGGAGGAGATAAATGGTTAAGTCACCACTCGCACGCGTACTACTCTGCCTGACCGCATTGACGCTTATTGGCGTGACCGCATTGGCGTTGGGGTCGCACCGCGACATCGTCACAAGCGCCGACGGCAGACAAGCAATTGCCACGAAAGCCCCGTCCGTCATCACGCCAAGGGACGTCAATTCCGACGCGGCTTTAAAAACTATCGCCGGCAACCTGAGCGACTATCCGTTCGGCACTTTCTTTTGCTGCTACGGCAATACGATCGCTGGGATCTCATCGGCGCTAGGGTTTGAAGTTTGGCTAGCGATCCCTTTCACACCCGCGGCGGACGCTACCGTAAACAAGCTTGAAACTTCGGTCGGATACATAGAGAGCGCAGACACGAAATTCGATCTTAGTCTCTATACCGACGCCAGCGGCGTGCCCGGAAAGTCGATCAAAACCTTCCTGGCGACCGCTGCGACGACATTCGGCAGTTGCTGCACGCTGGTTACTGCACATGATGCGGCCGGGATACCCGTCAAGGCGGGAACACAGTACTGGGTCGTGGTAAGTACTAACGACAAGAAACACCCGACCTTCTTCGGCGCCTGGGCCTTTAACAGCACCGATATGAGGAGCCATCCGGCTGCTTCGTGGTGCAAGACAACCGGATCTCAATGCGGTTCGAATAACGGAAAGTGGGTTGCGATCCAGGATTTGCTGCCCGCCTTTGGTGTGTTGGGCAGTTAGTTGCCAGGAAGTTTGGCTTGGACACGTAAGGCTAGCCTAACTTCACATACCATCCGCCGACGCTACGGCCTTTGAGAAGGCGAAGCGTCGGCGTTTTTTTCTTTGTGCTTGAAAAATCTGCAGCTCTGCGACCGACTTGGCCTTGCCAATTCGCTCATCACTTCACTTTCTCCAGCCTTGGAATCATGGTGTCCCTGGGGCCATCAATGGTGCCATCTTTGTTAATCGTGAAAACGACCGGGTTGGGCAGCATCAGACCGAAGTTGCCACTGGCGATGATCTTGTCGCCATCGATTTTGTACGTACCATCGACCGCATAGGCGCCCAGTGCGATGTATGCCTTGCCGTCTTTGAATTCCGCGTTTATCGTGCCGCTGGGATCCCGGTATTTTCCCTCGGCACTCTTTCCACAGCCGACGCCGAGAATTGCACAAGCCAACACCGAAACCAGTAGCGCTTTGCGGATGAACGAATTGTTCATAAGACCCTCCCCACCGA
This sequence comes from uncultured Acidobacteriota bacterium, assembly GCA_963838765.1. Classification (GTDB taxonomy): domain Bacteria; phylum Acidobacteriota; class Terriglobia; order Terriglobales; family Acidobacteriaceae; genus JABDBE01. The sequence continues at coordinate 9,986 of CAWISU010000063.1, forward strand.
TTTATTTTTTGTTGTCTACGCGGATGCTTCCCAGGCCTGTTGGCTGGAAGCAGCCTTCACTACGCATTACGAAAAGGGGGGAAGAAAACCGTCATAATCTCCGAAGATAATGCCATGACACCGCAGCGAAACTATTTTTGATGCGCGTTCAGCTTGTCGAGGGTGCGCTTCAACTCTTCAAGCTTTTGCCCAGCTTCGCCGAGCTTGCCTTCCGCCGTGAGTCGCTGGTAGTCGGCGAGGTCTTTGGCGGCTTCCGCGATCAGCGCATTGACATCGGCTGCGGGCGGAGGCGAGGTGGTGGACGCGGATGCTCGTTGCGGGGATTCCGCAGCAACTGGGGCCGAACTCGTTGCCGGAGCACTCAAGGACGAGACTGCTCCGCCAAAGAGGGACGCCAGCGCCGACTCGAAGGTGGGCCCGTACGCCAGCCGATCCTGCAGCGCGAGCACCACCAGGCGCAACTCGGGCATAGGGCTGCGCTCGGCCTGCAGATAAATCGGCTCCGCATACAACAGCGCGCGCCCGATCGGAATTACCAGCAGAGCGCCGCGCCGCACGTGCGAGCCTTGCTGATTCCACAACGTCAATTGTCCGGAGAGCTGCGCGTTCTGATCGATTCGCGCTTCGATTTGCAGCGGCCCATCGACCAGCTTAGTTTTGGGAAAGTTGTAGACCACCGACGTACCGTATTTGTCGCCGTCGCTGCGGCCGGCAATCCAGCCAATCAGATTATTTCGGTTGGCTGGCGTGAATGGCAGAATCTCTACGAACTCAACGCCGGTTTCGCCGGGCAGTTTCATCAGCACAAAATTCGGCTGCATCACCTGTGTCCTTTGCTCACCGGTTTCGCTCATGCCGACTTCGGTGGCAACCGTCCATAAATCCTCGCGGTTGTAGAACGCTTCCGGATCGGTCATGTGGTACAGACCGTACACTTCCGCCTGCAGCTTGAGTAACAACTCGGGATAGCGCACGTGCTTGCGCAGCCCAGGCGGCATCGCAGACGCATCCTTGAACAGAGCGGGAAAGATGCGGCGGTAGGCCGCGATGATCGGATCCTCGGTGTCAAACACGTAAAACGTGGTGGTGCCATCGTAGGCGTCGATAACCACCTTGACGCTGTTCCGCATGTAGTTCACGAGGTCGCTGTCGAGACGGTAATGGCTCGAGTACGGATAGGTGTCCGATACCGTGAACCCGTCCATGATCCACGACAGGCGGCCATCGTCGCCAAGAACAACGTAGGGATCGGGATCGTAGGTAAGGAACGGGGCTAACGCGGTTACGCGATCGCGCACGCTGCGCCGCATCAGCAGCCGGCTGTCGCTGGTCACGTCATCGCTGAAGGGCAGTTTCGCGAGGTCGCCGCGGTCGAGGGCGATGATGATGCGACGCAGGAAACCGCCAAGCACGATGCCGCCGTTGCCCTCGTAAGACGTCAGGTTGTTGCTCTCGCCCTGGGGGTAATTGAATTCTTTCTGCCTGGTCTTCACGTACACATCGGTATTGGTCAACTCGCCGAAATAAACCTCGGGACGCGTGACGTTCAGACTGCGCACCGTGCTCTGGACGGGCATGTTGCTGAGAATAAGGGTGGGCAACCCTTCCGGAGTAAATCCGTTGACCGGGTTCATGGTGATGCCGTAACCGTGGGTGTAGATCAGCTTCTCGTTAATCCAATTGCGGCTGCTTTCCGGAAGTTTTTCGACGTTCAGTTCTCGCGTGGCCAGCATCACCTCGCGAGTGGTGCCCTCGATTTCATAGCGGTCAATATCGATGTCAGGAAAATCGTAATAGGTGCGGATTTCCTGAATCTGACGCAGCGTATCCTGCAGGGCGCGCCAATCCCACAGCCGGATGTTCTGCAGCGTAGCCTGATTGTGCTCAGGGTCGGCGGCGTCGACGGTGGTTTCGGCGGGGAACTCACGCTGCACGATCCGGTCCAATCCGTAGGCCTGCCGGGTGAGGGCGGTGTTGTACACAATGTAAGGCTTCTCGCGAACCAGTTCGTTCGGCTTAACGATAAAGCTGCTGACGTACCAGGAAATGATTTGCAGGCCGAAATAGCAGACCACGGCCGGAACAACCGCCGCGACCAGCCAGCGTCCGCGTTGCATCGACACAGCATTGGCGATTGCGATCACCGCTCCGAGAACCAGCGCGGCGCAGACGACGAGCATTCCGGTAAGCGTGACATGCGCGTCGGTGTAAGTCACGCCCGCGAAAATCGTATGATCATCGAACAATCGCTCGAAGCGGCCGAGGTATGCCTGTATCGCGAGAATCAGCAATAGAAACGCAAACGTGATGGAGAATCCGCGCCACGGCAGTGTGACGAAGCTGCTGCGACCTGCGAGCACTCGGGTTCCGCCGGTGATGAGGATAAAGAAAACGGCGAGCACACACGTAATCACGGCTAGCGTAAGCAGCCAGCCGGCGATGAGTTGCCACGCCGGCAGGGTGAACAGAAAGAAGTTCAGCGGCTTGCCGAAAATCGGGTCAACGGCGCCGCCAATGGCGTGGGGCGCGTACCAGAAGAGCGCGAGGGTGGGCCACTCCACGATCATGCCGGCGCCGGTCGCAGCGGCTATAACCAGCGAAGCACCGAGCGCGATGAGGCGCAACACGGGCTCAACCGGGAGCTTCACCGGCTGTCTGCCGATGAAAATCGTATGACCGCTCGGCAAGTCGGGGAGATGCAGCCGCTTCAATGCTACAAACGATCCGTACAGAACGAGAAATGTGGCAGCCGCAAAAGCCGCGAAGATTCCCCACTGCAGGCTCAGTGTTTTAAAGAACACATCCACGTAACCGAGCGAACCGAACCAGAGCACGTCGACGTAGTACGACAATGCGCTGCGGGCGCCAAAAAAGAGAATGGCGAGCCCGACGAGAATGATCAGGAAGCGGCGGCGGGAACGGGGCGGACGCGTACGCGGCCAGTCAATGGACTCAGGCATGTCTCTGTTCTGCTTTCATTTGCTCAATGTGGTATCCGCATAATACTCCCTTCACGTCTACGCGGTTTCCCACAATTTGTCAGGTCAGAGCAATGCGGTTCGCAACCGCCGGGTAGCGCATCGTTGTCGTTGTTGCAGGGGTTTCAAGAACGGGTCATCAGGGACGATATCTCACTTGCGCGGGGCAGATAACCTTTCTCACTGCGGTTCAACAGCCAGAGCAAGAGCAGCACTGCAGACAGTGCCAGCAGGAAAAAAAGGATGCCACCCTTCCGATGTAAGTTTCCGTGCAGAAATCCAGGATCGACGCGGGTTCCGAGCATGGAGATGGTGAAGATTCGCAGACCATTTTTGGCAATCGAAAGAGGAATTGCTGCCAGCACCACGGCGGTTTTCCGCCAGAAAGACCGAAGGAACAAGTGTGCCAACACCATAGTGGTGACAATTAACATCAGGCTCGATCGCAAACTGCTGCACTCTTGCGCGACCTCAAGCGTCAATCCTGGTATCGATAAGATGATCCCATCTTGCGCAACTGGAATCCCCAATGCCGAAAACAACATGCTGGCGGAGATGGCGGACCCTTCCTGCCAGAAAGCCACGATCTTGTTTAACGTCGCGGCAGGAATTGGAACCAGCCAGAATAAGAAACATAGAGGAAACAACAACTGCCGAGCCATGCGGGTGCCAAAACATAACACAAATGATCCAATCCACCAGATCACGATTGCCAGCATGCTGAGCGAAAGCTGAGTGTCGTCCTGCGAGCCAATCATCCAGCGGGAATAGACACGGATTAGAATCGAAATAATCAACAGAACTGAACCAGGACCGGTGGCTGGCCCAAACTGCCGCTTCAACATCGTCCGTTCTGCGAAGATCAACGCGGCGCTAATCGGCAGGATCAAGAGCAAATGGGTATATTCATCGGAGCGCAGGGCTAACGCGAAAGTCGCTGAGAGGGGCTGCCATCCAATCATCAGCGAGACCGCGAGCAGAAGCGCGAACTGCCGGTTTAGCGGTTGCGGTGTCACCGCTTTCTTGGGTGCCGTAGCAAAGGAAGACATCAAAGCGCGACTCCAATATCTGCTAGCGCGTGTCGGCGGTTAGCATGGTCGGCAAAATTGAGGAAGGATTTTTTCCATTGCCACCGAAGTGTAGCAGGAGGAGTCTGCGAAGCTGAAGTTGTAGCCAAAAGGCGAGCTTAATTATTCTCCACGGCTTGATAAGGCCACGACCGTGTCCATCTGATCCCTGGCCCCATTTTCCAGAACTTTGATGGTGAAGTTCACCGTAATCTTCGCTTGCGTCTCGACCGGTTGGCCATTCTGCAAGTAGGGCTTGAATTGCCAGTGGCGCGCTGCTTCACGCGCGGCCGAAGCCAGGATGGCGGGACCGCTAAGCACGCGCAGGTCCTGGATGGTGCCGTCGGGGCCGATGAACGCCTGCAGCAGCACCGAACCCTCCACCTTCATTTGCCGGCTGAGCGCAGGATACGCGGGCACCTGAGCTTTGGCCAATTCCATCTTTACCCGCGCTGCTGCTGCTGTGGCTGGTGCCTGCTCGGTTACTGTCTCTCGATTGAGCGGCGCCTGTACTTTCTCTGGATTGCTGCTGAAACGGACGCTGTCATGCTTGCTCCCGGCGACTACTTCGACTTCCAACGGCGGAATCACATTACGGGTGATTGCGACTACGGGACGCTCGGCGCTTTTCGGCTTGGCGAAATTCTTGGCAACTGCGATAGGTTTCGCCGGGCTGGCAACGGGAGCAGCGGGAGCAACCGGCGCTGGAGCTGCCTTGCTGGGCACCCACTCAGGCGACGCGTCGTCGGCAGCTGAAGTTTCCGTATCGGAAAACCAAAATCCGCGGTCGTTCACTACAACTACTACCAGGGCCACGAGCAGGATAACTAGTGCAAAGACCAGCCGGGTGCGATCATTCTCGTAAACCGCGCCAGCTTCCCGTCTTGATGTCTGCGCTTGCATTTCCAGACTTTCCTGCCTCACGGAATACTGAATAATTGAATGCACTAATAGGATGCTGCGTTTCAGGGTGGGTGACAATAGCACGACGGGCTGATGCCTATGGCACGACCGGGCCATGCCATGAAAAACCCAGTCGGTCGCCTCGTTGTTTTGGAAGTAAGGAGCTGTATGATAAAGTAAGGAAACGGTGGTGGTTCTTGGAGAAACAAGCCAAAATTACGAGCAAAGGTCAAATTACCATACCCCGCGAGGTTCGCCGCGCCTTGGGCGTTCGGCCTGGCGACCGACTGCTGTTTGAGAGCGATGAAACGGGAATGCGAGTGCGTCCAGGCAGGACGGAGAGCCCATTCGCCAAATATCGTGGCATCGGCAATCAGGGCATTCGTTCCGGCAGAAAGGGAATTATGAAATGGGTCCGGGAAATGCGTGGTCATGACGACGGCCATTGATACCAACGTCATCGTTGCTCTTTGGGACCGTGATCCGGTCCTCAACTCGGCGGCACAGTCGGCGCTGGACAAAGCACTCGCAGCGGGCGCGTTGCTCATCGCAGGCGCGGTTTTTGCCGAACTAATGGCGGCCCCGGGCCGAAGCGAATCCTTTTTGGATTCGTTTTGCAGAGAAACTGCTATCGGCATTGACTGGTCGGTGGAGGAATCAGTTTGGCGAACTGCGGGGCAGGCCTTCCAAACCTACGCGGCACGACGAAGGAAACGTCGGGAACCTGGTCCGCGGCGTATTCTGGCGGACTTCTTGATCGGAGCTCATGCTCTGGTAGGCGGCTATCATCTGCTCACGCTTGACGACCATCTCTATCGCACTGCTTTTCCAAAACTATCCTTGGTAAAAGTTTAGCCGATCAATTGTCGCTGAACGTCGTTACACTTTCTGCAAGCGGCAGCGGCAAGAGTCGAGGCGTCGGACTTTTCAACACCTCAGTGGAAAACATTGTGGAAAAGCATGGAAGTATCTTTGTAACTAGCTCAGCGAGAGATGCTTCTACTCCTTGCACTGAGTTGGTTGCTGCTGCCTCGGTGTTAAGTTGAAAGTATTAAGACGTTCTGGAGACCTTTTTGAAGATCAGACTCGACAAGCTTCTGTTGGAACGTGGCCTGACAACTTCGCGCGAACGCGCACAAGCGTTAATCCTGGCTGGCAAAGTTCTGGTCGGTGGACAAAAAATAGAAAAAGCTGGAACGGGAGTGGACGCGGAGGCTGACGTTCGTCTTCTGGGCGAAGATCTGAAATACGTAGGTCGAGGAGGCCTCAAGCTTGAGAAAGCGCTTGAGCATTGGCACATCGACGTTACCAATAAAGTCTGCCTTGACGTCGGAGCATCCACCGGCGGCTTCACCGATTGCCTGCTGCAGCACGGAGCATCGCAGGTGATTGCCGTTGATACCGGTCACGGGCAAATCGATTTTCGGCTGCGCCAGGAGCCGCGCGTCCGCCTCTTGGAAAAGACAAATGCCCGTTATTTGACTCGGGATCAGGTCGGCGAAGTCGTGGACTTCATCGCGATGGATGTTTCTTTCATCTCTGCAACCCTGGTTCTTTCCGCGGTTATTACAGCGGCATTCCCCGAATCCGCAAACCAGCGTCGCGGCCGGCAGATGGTGGTTCTGGTTAAGCCGCAATTTGAAGTTGGGCGCGAACAAGTGGGCAAGGGCGGCATCGTGCGCGATCCATCGGCGCAGATGGCTGCAGTGGAGAAGGTGCGCCACGCACTTCTGGCGCAGAATTGTTCGCACACCGATGTGATCGAATCCCCGATTTTAGGCGCTGAGGGGAATCGCGAGTTCCTGCTGTATTCGGTTTTTTAACTTTCCTTCGACTTCACTACCATGCCGCCGCAAAAATCTTTTCCCGCAATTTCGGTACAATTCAAATTTCACCATGGATACTCAGAAGACTCCATCCGCGGCGGGCCGAGCTGCAGCTATCATCTCCAAACCGGGCAAGGGGGAGCTCGCGAGCATTGTGCCCGGGCTCCTCGACTGGTTTCGTCAGCATCAATATCAGGTTGTGGTTGACAACGAGACGGCTCCGTACGCGACCGGCATCGACGTGCTTAGCCGTGACGAAATGGCTTTCCGGCCCCTCACCTTGGCGGTCGTGCTCGGTGGTGACGGAACTTTGCTTTCCGCGGCTCGTTCCATGGCCAAGGCTGGCATCCCGGTGCTGGGCGTGAATCTGGGTTCCTTGGGATTCTTGACCGAAGTGCCGTTGGAAGAGCTCTACGCAACCCTGCAAGGGATTGAAGATGGGTGTAGCAATGTGGAGACGCGCTCCATGGTGCATTGCGAAGTCTTTCGCAAGGATTCGCTGGTTGCCCGCTATGACGCGCTCAACGATATCGTCGTCGGTAAGGGGACCGTTTCCCGGCTCAACCATTGCGATGTGTACATTGATGGAGAATTTGTCTCGGTTTACAAAGCGGACAGTCTGATTGTTTCCACTCCCACGGGTTCGACGGCGTATTGCCTCGCCGCGGGGGGTCCAATCCTGATGCCCTCAGTAAGTGCGCTGGTGGTGACGCCGGTCGCAGCCCACTCGCTAACACATCGGCCACTTGTAGTGCCGGACACTTCGAAGATCGACATCGTCGTCAACACCGGGCGCGACGAAGCGTACTTGAGCATCGACGGTCAGGTCGGCATGCCGATGTACGATGGAGACCGCGTCGCTTGCCGCAAGTCGGAGCATCAGGTCAAGTTGCTGCGCATTCAGGGAACATTCTTCGATGTGTTGCGCGCCAAGCTGAAGTGGGGACAGAGATGAAACTAGCTTTTCGTTCCACCCGTAAAGTGCTACCCCACGCATGAGGATGAGAATGAAATTCGCGATCGTACTTCTGAGTTTTGTTTTCCCAATCAACGTGCTGGCCCAGTCCAAACCTACCGCGGACCTGATCATCACCAACGCCAAAGTCTGGACCGTGGACCAAGCCCATCCGACGGCGCAGGCAGTCGCTGTGCTTGGCGATCGCATTATTGCTGTCGGTTCAAACGCTGAGGTAGATGTTTTGCGCGGCGCCGCCACCAAAATGATCGATGCCCGCGGCAAGCTGTTTTTGCCCGGTTTCAACGATGCGCACGTCCACTTCGTCGACGGCGGCCTGCAACTCGACTCCGTGCAACTCAACGATGCCACCAGCACAGATGAATTCGTCCGACGAATCGGCGAGCAAGCCAAGAAAACTCCGAAAGGAGAATGGATTCAAGGCGGCGATTGGGACGAAACCAAATGGAGCCCTCCCAACCTGCCGACTAAAGAGTTGATCGACCCCGTGACCCCCGACAATCCCGCATTTCTCGACCGCTACGACGGCCACGGCGCCCTGGCAAACTCCGCCGCGCTGCGACTGGCGGGCATTACAGCCCAAACCCCCGATCCACAAGGAGGCGTGATTGTTCGCGACGCCCAAGGCAATCCCACCGGCGCGCTCAAGGATGCCGCCAAAGATCTGGTCATGAAAGTGATCCCTCCGTTATCCCATGACCAGCGCCTTCGCGCCATGAGACGCGCTCTCGAGTACGCTGCCTCACTCGGCGTCACCAGCGTTCAGCACATGAACAATGGCGGGGGACCGGATAGTTTTGTCGATATTCGAGCTTACGGAGAACTTTTGCAAAGCGGTGAACTCACTACGCGCGTATACGTGGCTCCGGCGATCTCTGACTGGGAGGACCAGGCCAAGATCGGAATTCGCCACGCTTTCGGGTCGGCGTATTTGCGGATCGGTGCGCTCAAATCGTTTGCAGACGGGTCCTTGGGTTCGCGCACCGCATACTTCTTTGATCCCTACACTGACGATCCCACGAATTCCGGTTTGCTGGGCAAACAAATGCAACCACTTTCGCGTATCCGGGAATGGATGACGCAGGCCGACGCGGCCGGCTTGCAACTTTGCACCCATGCCATCGGCGACCGCGCCATAGCGACCGTGCTTGATCTGTATACGGATGTGGTCAGAACCAATCGCGGAGCGGAACGCCGTTTGCGCATCGAACACGCGCAACATGTGGCCGAGAAGGATTTCGCGCGTTTCGCGCAGTTGGACGTGATTGCCTCCGTGCAGCCCTATCAGGCCATTGACGACGGACGCTGGGCCGAGGCGCGGATCGGCCACGACCGCGCAAGCCGCACCTATGCTTTTCGCACCTTTCTAAATCATGGAGTGCATCTTGCATTCGGCACCGATTGGGACGTCGCTCCGCTGAATCCATTGCTGACTGTTTATGCTGCTGTCACACGTGCAACTCTGGATGGGAAAGACCCTAACGGTTGGTTTCCTGAACAAAAGCTCACCGTCGCGGAATCTGTCGAGGCCTACACCATGGGCTCGGCATACGCCGAATTTCAGGAAAAGGAAAAAGGCTCAATCACGCCCGGCAAACTCGCGGATATGGTCCTGCTGAGTGATGACATCTTTACTATCGATCCGACAAAGATTCGAGACGTGAAGGTGTTGAAGACAATCGTCGGCGGCAGGCTGGTATGGGACGTCGACCGCAAGAAGCAGTATTCCACAGCAAACTAAAACCAACGTGGCGAGAGCCGCCCTCGGCTGTCCCCACGCAACCGCAGCCTAGCGTTCGCCGCGAACTAAGTCTGCCATCGTCTCCCGCCGCCGGATTACTTTGACCGATTTTCCATCGACCAGCACTTCCGCGGGACGCGGCCGGGTGTTGTAGTTGGAGGCGAGCACCATTCCATAGGCGCCCGCATCGAGCAGCGCCAGCAGATCCCCTTCCTGCATGATCGGCAGTTCGCGGTCGCGGGCAAAAAAGTCTCCCGTCTCGCAGATCGGACCCACGACGTCGACTATTTCGCGCGTGCCCTGCTCTGATGATTTATCTGATACCAGAGCAGGCACGATTTCGTGATGAGCGTGATACAGCGAAGGCCGCAACAAATCGTTCATCGCCGCATCCACAACCAGGAATTTTTTCGCGCCATTCGTCTTCCTGTATAGCAAGCGGGCGAGCAAGACTCCAGCGGGTCCCACGATACAGCGGCCGGGCTCGAGCAGGAGATGCACCTTCAAATCCTTCAATGGTCCGAGCAAGGCATTTGCGTAGGAGCTCACGTATTCATCAAAGCCAGGCATGTTGTCATTGCCATAGGCGATGCCAAGACCGCCGCCGGCGTCCACATACTTGATTCCGTAACCATCGCTCCGCAGTTCCTTGGCCAACTCCGCTACTCGCTCCATGGTCGCCGCGAACGGCTTCACGTCGGTGATCTGCGACCCTATGTGCACGCTGATGCCGGCAATCTCTAAGGACTTTAGTTCCGACGCTCGCGCGTACAGCCGGCGAGCTTCCTCAATCGGTATGCCGAATTTGTGCTGATGCAGACCGGTGGAAATGTAGGGATGGGTTTCGGCGGAACATCGGGATTCACGCGCAACGCAATCCGCGCCTTTTTCTTCGCCCGGGCGGCGCATTCAGCAAGCGCGCACAATTCCGATTCGCTTTCTACGTTGAATAGCAAGACATCGGCCTTCAGCGCGGCTCGCATCTCATCCGGAGTTTTCCCCACTCCAGAGAAGACGACTTTTTTCGCGGCACTTCGGCTGACGCGCAGTACGCGTACCAGTTCTCCTCCGGAAACTACATCGAATCCGCAGCCCATGCTGGCCAGCAACCGCAGAATGCTGAGATTGGAGTTTGCTTTTACCGAGTAACAGACGGTATGCGGAACCTTGCGAAATGCGCGATCGAAGGCGCGCATGCGTTCACGAATCGTCGATGCGGAGTAAACATAGAGCGGCGTGCCGAAGCGCTCCGCTAAATCTGCAAGCGGCACATCGTCACAATGGAGCATGGCCGACGAATCGCCGCGCTTCACATTGCGATAGGAAAAAGCAGGCGGACGGCCCTGTCCCCGGTTTCCGCTACGCATCACTTGCGCTTCCCAGGAGTGCCTTTGACTCGAATTGCAACCACGGTCTGATCGTCGAACGCTTCCTCACCAGAAGCATGTTCGGCCACTGCTTTGAAGATCAATTTCACAACCTCGTCGGCTGAAGCGTCAGGATTCGCGGCAAGGATTTGCGCCACCCGCTCACGGCCGAAGAGTTCTTCAGCTCTGTTAGTGGCATCGAGAATGCCGTCGCTGAAAAACACGAACATGTCTCCGGGTTTGGCCCGGAAAGTGAATTCATCGTAATCGGCATCATCAAATAATCCCAGAGGCAACCCCGTGGCCTCGATGATTTCGATCTTGCCATCGTGGCAGTAGATCGGGCGCGGCAGCCCGGAGTTGGCGACTTGCAAAGTGCGATTTCGGTCGTCCCACACAGCATAGATCAGGGACACAAACTGGCCCTCAATGCGCCGCTCGCCCAGCGAAAAGTTCACCGCGGAAAGCATTTCCGCCGGCCCCGGCTCAATGGGCGCGTGGGAGCGCAGAATCCCGCTCACCAACGCCGCATAAATTGCCGCCGGCGCGCCCTTGCCGCTGACATCTCCCACTACGATCGCCGTGCGCGACATGGAATAACTGACGAAATCATAGAGGTCGCCGCCGATCGCCCGTGCCGGCACGAACTTAGCCGCTATGTCCAGATTCTGAAGTTTCGGAAGCGTCGGCGGCAAAAGCCCGAACTGCAATTGCCGTGCCATCGCCAGGTCACGCTCAAGGCGCTTTTCCTGGCGCGCAATCTCCTCGTACAGTTGCGCATTCTCGATTGCAATCGCAACTTGCGCGGCCAGCGTAGTCACCGTTCGTTTGTGATCGTCGGTGAAAAAGCCGCGGCGCGTGTGCTCGAGATCCAGCACTCCAATCACTTTGTCCTTGTAAACCAGCGGCACTGCCAGTTCGGAGCGGGTCTCGGGATTCCCCTGAATATACCGCGGGTCTTTTTTCACGTCTGGTACCAGCACTGCCTGCTTGTGTTGCGCCGCGTAACCGACGACACCCTTTCCCAGGGGGATCTCGTTTTTGCGTTGGATATTCTCCTGAAAGCGTTGAGAAAAACGGTGCTGCAGTTTCTCGCCGGCCGCATCCAGCAACAGGATGCTGAACATCTGATAATCAATCAGCCGCTTGAGCAGTTCCGCAATCCGCTTCAACAACTCGTCGACGTTGAGGATCGATGTGAGCTCGCGCGCGATTTCATTCAGCAAAACCAAAGTTCGCGCCTGTCGCGTGGTGCGGGTGTAAAGACGCGCATTCTCGATCCCCACCGCCATGCGCGATGCAATCAGCGTCAGCAAGCGCTTATGTTCTTCCGTAAAGTGGTACGGCTGGGGCGACTCGATGTCAATCACGCCGATGAGCCGATTCTTGATGATCAGCGGAACCGCCAACTCGGAGCGCACGTTGGGAACCGCAGAAATGTAGCGCGGATCGTTGGCCACATCATCGACCAGAATCGCCTCCCGCCGCTGGGCCGCGATCCCGGTAACGCCCTCGCCCACTTTGATGCGCATGCGCTCGGCGACTTCCCGCGCATAGCCCACCTGGAATCGAAAGCGAAGTTCCTGAGTTTTTTCGTTCAGCAGCAGGATGCCGAAAATTTCGTAATCGATAACTTTGCTTACCAGTTCGGCCACGCGGCTGAGCGTGGTGTCCAAGTCGAGCGTGGTATTGACCACATCCGCCACTTCCAGCAGAAGAGGGTCGATTTTGGATTGAAAGTCCGCCTTGGTAGCAGCCATCTTCACTTTCCTATGATATCAGCCGCGTTTTTCGCGCTTTGGCCGCGAGCGAGACGTTGCTTGCTGGGTCTCGGATAGCGCGATCATCCTTCTCTCGGCACGACACAAATATCCGGCAGGTTGCGGTACTTTTCTGCGTAGTCCAATCCATACCCGACCACGAATTCGTCGGGAATGCTGAACCCGATGTAGTCCGCCTTGATCGGTTGTTTGCGGCGCGACGGCTTGTCCAGCAGCGCAGCGATGCGAAGGGCTTTCGGTTGGTGGCCCAACATGATCCGCTGCAAGTAGTTCAGGGTGAGGCCAGTGTCCAGAATGTCTTCGACCAGGATTACGTTTCGATCTTTCATCGATTGGTTAACATCCTTGGTCAGTTGCACTTCTCCGGTCGAATCCCATCCGAACTGCAATTCATCGGCTGGGCTGGGACGGTTGCCGTAGCTGGAGACGCCGATGAAATCGAAGGTAGCGTCGAGTTGGATATGGCGTGCCAGGTCGCTGAGAAAAATGGTCGCGCCCTTAAGCACGCCCACCAAAATCACGGCCTGCCCGGAAAAGTCGCGGGTGATCTCAGCGCCCATCGCGGCTACACGCTGCGCGATTTGCTCGCGGCTGATTAGAACCTTGAGTTCGGTCACGGCGAACTATATTAAACTAGCATTTGGCATTTGGCACTTAGCATTTAGCCGTCGGGTTTTTTGACGGATCGAACAGTGCTCTTAAAGGACTAAGTGCTAATTGCCAAATGCTAAGTGCTGAGTCCTTGCATCCAAACCAAACACGATGAATCTCAATGGCATAAAACTCACCTGGCTGGGCCACGCGACTTTTCGTGTTGAAACTCCCGGCGGCAAAACAGTCCTGATCGATCCCTGGGTCATGGGCAATCCCATGTGTCCGGAGAAGGAAAAGACGGTCAAGAAAGTTGACGTCCTGCTCTGCACTCACGGCCATTTCGACCATATCGGAGACGCAGTCGAAATCGCGAAAAAGCATAATCCTAAAGTTGTCGGCATTCCGGAGTTGTGTGGATGGCTGGAAAAAAAAGGTGTGAAACAAACCGCGTCTATGAATAAGGGCGGAACGCAGACCGTCGACGACATCAAAGTGACCATGGTTCACGCCGACCATTCCTGCGGCATTCAGGACGGCGACCAACTCGTCTACGGCGGCGAAGCCTGCGGGTACGTCGTCGAGTTCGCCAACGGCGTGAAGATTTATCACGCCGGCGATACGAACGTATTCGGCGACATGCAGATCATTCGCGAGCTGTACGCGCCAGAAATCGCGATGATTCCCATTGGCGATCACTACACCATGGGCCCACGCGAAGCGGCTTACGCCTGCAAACTGCTGAAGCCGAAGACAGTCATCCCTATGCATTTCGGAACCTTCCCAGTGCTGACGGGAAGGCCAAGCCAGTTACAGAAGCTGGCGCCCGAAGTGGAAGTGAGGGAAATGAAGCCGGGCGAAACCATTTCATAAATCATTAACGATGGAGGACGGACGTCTCGCCCGTCCCGCCGAGCCAACCTCGGCTGTCAGGAAAGGAAACGAATTGGCCAAGCCAAAAAACAAAAAGCCAGATTGGCAGATGCCCGGCATCGTAGCCGGCCCGGTCGAAGACTATCTCTATTCCATACTTCCGCCGCGCGACGAGGTGCTCGCCGAGATGGAGGCCGAAGCCGCGAAAAGAAAAATCCCCATCGTGGGTCCGGCTGTCGCTCGCATTCTGCATCAACTTGCACTAATGATCGGTGCGAAAACGGTTTTCGAGATGGGCTCTGCCATTGGTTACTCGACCATCTGGTGGGCCCGAGCCGTCGGCCAAGGTGGACTTGTGTTCTACACCGACGGCGACCGCAAGAATGCCGACCAAGCCCGCGGATATTTCGAACGAGCAGGCGTCTCATCGCGAATCAACATAGCAACCGGCGACGCGCTCGAACTGCTCTCCGAACACAAGCAAGAATTCGACATAATCTTCAACGATGTCGATAAAGAAGACTATCCGCGGGTATTCCGCCTGGCTCTGCCGCGTCTACGCAAGGGTGGGCTGTTCGTCACCGACAATGTCCTATGGAGCGGGCGAGTCGCAAAGAAAACGCCACCGGATGCTTCGACTAAAGCCATCATGGAATTCAACCGATTGCTCTACAATTCTCCCGACCTGTTTACAACCATCCTGCCAATCCGCGATGGAGTTGCCGTAGCGATAAAGCGTTAAACGACCGCGATTATGGATGTTTGGGATGCCATCGCAAGTGCCGAACGCATTCTGCCGGGCGAGGCCGCCCCGGAAGACACTCGCGATCCGAGGTGGCAAGCGATTATAGCGGTCGGGCACTTTGTTCAAGAGGAACCCGATGCCATTTGGTCATTCATTTTGCGGTGGGGCATTAGCGCCGATGAGGATCTACGCGACGCAGTAGCAACGTGCCTGCTTGAGCATTTGTTGGAGTACCACTTTAGCCGGTTCTTTCCGCAACTCGAGGAAGCGGTGCGAAATAACCCGCTGCTCGCCGACACATTCTCGAGGTGCTGGAAGTTTGGGCAAGCGAAAGAGGAAGACAACGCCAAACGCTTCGACAGTCTGCGGGCCGAATGTGGGAAGCGCAGACGGCAAACATAGCGGCTTCAGATCGACTTCACCGGAATCAGAGTCAGATCTTCCACCAGGCCCACTTCTTTCTGCAGGAACGGTTCGGCATAGGTCACGCCGCCCAACAAGCCGTAGAAGCGTGCCATGGCTTCAATGCGCGCCCGAATCTCGGCTTGCGCAGGGAACAGATCCTTGCCCGCTTCCTGATCGCTGAACTGGGACTTGTAGGCCATCAGCGCCTGGAAACGCGTTTCGAATAGCTCGGTGATGTCCACGACGAACGTAGGCCGCACATCGTAATAAAGCGTCGCGTAGATAATCTTGAAAGGCCGGTGCGGAGGAAGCTTGGTAGCGCCGGCATCCTGCCGGCTGTCCTGACGGTGCCCCGCCGTCAGATCTGCGGGCGAGTCGCCCGCAACCACACTAACATCCAGCTTGGCCAATCCTGCCAAGAAACACGCCTCATATCCCAGCGTCGAAGCGGTGTAGTGATCCGGATGCCGCCCCTTCCAGTAAGGCAGTATCACCACTCGCGGCCGCTGCTCGCGGATCACCCGCGCCACTTTCAACCGGTTCTCAAAAGTGTTCTCAACCCGTCCATCCGGAATGTCGAGAGCCTCCCGCCACCCGACGCGCAGTATCTTCGCGGCATCCTCCGCTTCGCGCGCCCGGTCTTCCGCCGTGCCCCGCGTCCCCATCTCTCCCTGCGTGAGATCGAGGATGCCTGTGCGCCGCCCGCGCTGCGCCATTTTCAGCAACGTGCCTCCGCAGGTCTGTTCGACGTCGTCCCGGTGGGCCGCGATAGCCAAGACATCGAGCGGTGAATCGGAAGTGGCAAGTGTAGCCATATCAGTCGAGGCTCCCTTGTTCCAGAACCACGTTTTCGCGCACGATCAAACGATGCGCCGCCATCTCCTTCAACGTGGGCAGAACGCGGTTCACGTGCTCATCCGTGTCCACGAAAATAATGATCACCGGAAGCTTTCCTCCAGCGTCGACAAGATGGCTAGTCTGAACCCGATGCCGTCCAAGGAACCCGGCCACGGCATGGATTGCGGTTGCGGCATACACGTTTTCCTTTCGCAGGTAGTTGAGGATCTCCACGTGCAACGGCCGGTGATGCCACTGGTCGGCTTCGTTCATATACATCGTAACTTGAACAGCCATCGCGTCTGGCATTTTACAGCACTCGCGCCAGAGCCATCCCGGCGAGCGCTCCAGCCAGGCAAAGTAAATTGTTGCCGAGCACGTTGGTCAGCATCAGAAGCCACTGCCCCTGCTCGAAGTAAGCCATGGTTTCAAACGCGTAACTGGAGAAGGTGGTAAACGAACCGCAAAATCCAACGACCACGAGCAACCGCCAGCGCGGGTCTGCCAACACCCTTTCCGTGGTCCAAATCACGAAGAAACCCACAATCAAGCTGCCAGCGATGTTGATGAACAGTGTCCCGTAGGGAAAAACGGGACCGAGTTCCTTAGCAGCGAACCGACTCAAAAGATAGCGGGCGTTGGCGCCGACAATTGCGCCCATGGATATGACGAGAAGATCGTTCACGATAGAGTTCTCCCTACAAAGTTTGTAGGAGTCATCAGCCGGATGTTACCCACGCGATCCAGGCGGTTAAGGCGAACTCCATCGCCACAGTCATCATAACAAATCCCTTGTAGCGCCGCAGTCCCGGCAGCCGTCTCGCCCCGCCTCTGAGGGCAGGATGTCCTCAGGACAGCCGGCAGGATGCCCGCGCTACTTTTTCCGTTCGACCAGAAATCGCGCCAGCGCTTTCAAAGTGTCCGCTCGCGAGCCGAAGGCTGTCCAGCGAACTCAGCGCTTTGTCCACCAGCGTATCGGCTTTCTTTAGCGACTCGTCGACTCCGAACAGCGCCGGATAAGTCGCCTTCTCCGCCGCCTTATCTTTGCCCGCAGTTTTTCCCAGCTGCTCGGAGGTCTGCGTGACGTCGAGCACATCATCTACGATCTGAAAGGCCAGCCCGATCGATTTTCCGAAGGTCCTCAACTTCTCAACTTCATCATCGTTTGCTCCGGCAAAAAGGCCTCCACTCACTACGCTCGCGGTGATCAGCGCGGCAGTTTTCGCGCTGTGAATGTACTCCAGCATTTTCAAGTCTGGCTTGGTATGCTCGGCTTCGAGATCGACCACCTGGCCGCCGATCATGCCGTCGACGGTGCCGGTGCCGCGAGCAATTTCTTCGATAATCCGA
This sequence comes from uncultured Acidobacteriota bacterium, assembly GCA_963838765.1. Taxonomy (GTDB): domain Bacteria; phylum Acidobacteriota; class Terriglobia; order Terriglobales; family Acidobacteriaceae; genus JABDBE01. Next base: position 27,426 of record CAWISU010000063.1, read on the forward strand.
ACGCGGGCTGCGGCCGGACAGCGCATCCGCGCCAGGGTTTCGTACGCCTGAGTCTGCAGCGCGTCCCCAGCCAAAATCGCGATGGCCTCACCGAAAACTTTGTGGCAAGTCGGCCGTCCCCGGCGCAGATCATCGTTGTCCAACGCCGGAAGGTCGTCGTGGATCAAGGAATACGTATGCAGCATCTCCAGCGCGGCACCTAACTCTTCGATACCCGCAGGAAGTGATCTGGCGATCATCCTCCCCGCTTCCATACACAAAATAGGCCGCAAGCGCTTGCCGCCCGCGAAAACGCTGTGCCGCATCGCCCGATGAATAGAAACCGGATGCTGGGTGGCCGGCGGCAGCAGGCGTTCCAGCGCAGCATCGGCCAGCTCTCGGCCCGCCTCCAGCGTGTCATTGAGCATGACGGTGAGTATAGCAATGGTCCGCCGGGTTTGCGCACGCGGAGACGTAGCAAGCTACGTCTCGACAGAAACGACATGCGCTGTAGAAACGTTGCTTGCAACGTCTCGGCTTAGGATTGCAAAAATAAAAAGGACGCCCGCAGGGGCGTCCTTAATGATTGTGGCTGATTTTATGCGGCTGCGGATTGCGTGATGGAGGAATTCAGCGCGGCTCGAAGAATGCCCCGCGTATCACACGGGGGGCAGACATCGACAGCGCCGGCGTTCACCGCCGCCGTCCACAGATCTTCGTCGGCCAAGCGATGCGTGCAAACGATGCAAGCTTTCGGAAACTCATGCGACAGGTGCTCGACATCTGAGATCGAGGCTGACTCCATGTCCAAAATGGCAATGCCCGCACGGTGCTTGGCGATGCTGGTGCGCAATTCCCCCAGGGACTGGACCTGGCGGACCGAATTGAACGTATTGGCAAGGGCGGAAACGAGAGACTGCGCTACCCTCGAATCGCTCTGGAGGAGTACCACATTGAGAGGCTGCATTACTTCCCTCTGGCTTCTACCGCTAGGCACGGCGACCGGGCTGTGGCGCGTTGCACGGGGAGCGAACGCTGTCACAGACGTTAATACTTGAGCGGCGTAGCGACCGATGCGGCCTTTTATCTCTTCCCCGCCGCGCTCTCGGTCAAGGGCTCAAACGACTCAGCCTGGAGCTTCCCGTTTTGCTTTAGCAGGATTTCCACCTTCCCCTCAGCCTGCTCCAATTCTTTCCGGCAAGTAGCTGAAAGTTGCATGCCTTCCTCAAAAAGCGTCAGAGACTTTTCCAGGGCTACTTCTCCCTTTTCCAGTTCCTGCACAATCTTCTCCAGACGCTGAAGGCAATCTTCAAATTTCGCCAACGGGTTTCTGCTCCGATGAAGCTATTCTATTACATTCAGAGATGGAATGTGTCCAGCAAAAGATGCACTTTAACGAAGATTTAATACAGGCTAAACCGAAGTGGGACGAGTTGTCCCCAATGCCTCCAAAACGTCCACCGCCAAACTGTACCGGCCCATGGGCGCGCTGATCTGCGCTCCTTGTGCCATCCCCCGTACCGCGACCAGCATCTCGCGCGCAATCGCAACCCCTTCCTCGCGCGCTGCCTCCGGAGTTTTGGCTTTAGCCATGCGCTCCAGAACCGCATCCGGGACCGACACCCGCAACTCATTCTTCATGAACTCTGCATTGCGTACGCTTACCAGTGGCCAGATCCCGGCCACCAATGGAATTCGGCAGTGCTCGATCCGGCGCAGAAAACTCTCGAGCAGGCTGAGATCGAACACCGGCTGGGTCACGACGTACTCGGCGCCCGCCTGCACTTTATACTCGAAGCGCCGGATTTCCTCGTCCATGTCGCTCAACCCAGGATTCGCGCCGACTCCAATCACAAAGGTCGTGCCCGCGCCAATCGGATTGCCGCCAATGTCAAGGCCGCGATTCAGGTTATGCACGATGTTCACCAACCCGATCGCGTCCACGTCAAACACGGCAGTGGCATCGGGATAGCTGCCCATCTTCGGCGGATCGCCGGTGATGCAGATCAGATTACGAATGCCCGTAGCCGCCGCCCCCAGCAAATCCGATTGAATGCCCAACACATTACGGTCACGGCAGGTGTAATGCAAAATAGCTTCAATGCCCACCTCCTGCTGGATCAGCAGCGACAGCGCCTGATTGCTCATGCGCGCCGAAGCCCGCGGACTATCTGGAACGTTGATTCCGTCCACTCCCACCGACTTGACGAATCGTGCGCCTTCGATCTCCTTGCGAATGTCGGTTCCTTTGGGCGGAACAATTTCGACCATGGTCAGGAATTCGCCCGCAGCCAGCTTTGCGCCTAAACGGGATCGCTGCTCCAAGGCTACGCCAGCCGCCGCGGCAGGCTTGGCCTGCCCGGTGGCTGGCGCCGAACTTACTTTCGCCCGCGCATCTCCCACTCGCAACGCGGATTTCATCACCCGGATGTGGTCCGGCGTAGTCCCGCAGCAGCCCCCCACGAGGCGCACACCCGCCGCCACGAACTTGCGGGCGTAACTGGCCATGTACTCCGGCGAACAAAGATAAATATTCCGGCCCTCGACTGAGCGCGGCATTCCGGCATTGGGTTGCGCCGCCAGTGGCACCGAGGTGAGCGCGCGCATACGCTCAACCGCGTCGAGCATGGCTACCGGGCCCACGCTGCAATTGCAGCCGATGACGTCCGCGCCCCATTCCACCAGCCGCGGGGTAAAAATTTCCGGCGTGGAACCATCGAGACAATTTCCGTCCTCATCAATGGTGACGTGCGCCACCACCGGGATCTTCGGATTCACCTCGCGAGCGGCCAGTATGGCTTGATGCAGTTCTTCCAGATAGCCGAAGGTTTCGAGCATCAGCAGATCTACGCCGCCTTCCACCAGGGCCGCGATCTGCTCGCGAAAGGCGGTACGAGCTTCTTCAAACGACGTCTTGCCCAACGGCTCAATCCGGACCCCCAGCGGCCCCACCGACCCTGCGACCCAGACGTCGAAGCTCTTGGCCGCTTCCCGGGCCAACCGCGCTCCAGCCACATTGATCTCGCGCACCTGACTGGCCATGCTGTGCCGAGCCAAGCGGAACGAGTTTCCACCGAAAGTATTGGTTTCAATAATCTCCGCACCTGATTGCAAATAATCGTGGTGAATGCCACGAATCAGGTCCGGTTGCGACAGGTTCAACTCGTCATAGCAGCGATTGATGAAGATCCCCTTGCCGTAGAGCAGGGTTCCCATCGCGCCGTCGCACAGAACAGCCGATTGTTTTAGCCGCGCCAGTAGGTCTGTAGCCATTGCATCAAGAATACAAGAGCGCGGTTGCTTTTGCATATGACCGATGCGGGCGCGGGAATTCCCCGAAGTGGCTCTGTTATAATCCGCTTTCTTGCATCTAAATCTCTGTCCCTCATGCTCTTCGGAGTTCCAGGTTTGAAGAGAATCTTAGTCGGCATCTTTGTGTTCGCAGTCGCCTGCGCGACCATCACTTCCTGCGGAAGTGGCAAGTCTTCCAGCACTGCGCACAAGCCCAGCGGCCTCGCCTTCCGGGCTTTCATTTCGAATCCACTCTACCCGGGCGCCAGCGGCACTACCGGGGTCAATCTTCCTGTATTGAACATTGTGAATGCCGCAGTCGATCAAGATGTGCTTTCCACTTCTGTCGTTTCCCTGGCGGGCGCCAGTCCCCAGCCCGGGCTTCTGGTGCTGGACCCCAACCTGAAGTTCACCTTGGTTTACAGCCCGGCCGGCAATACTGTAACTGTGGTCGACAACACGACCGAAACCATTGCCAACGCCGCCGGATCCACCACTTCATTGCCGCCCATCAGCTTGCAAGGTTTTACGGAGAGCATCGCGATCAGTCCCTTTGCTACCGCCGCCTATGCAGCCGTGCCTACTGCCCCGGTGACTGGCGAGGCTCCGGGCGCGGTCGAGGTGCTGAACCTGCAGACCGGAGGGATTGCCGCAACCATCCCCGTGCCCGGCGCGCATTTTCTCATATGCAGCCCGGACGGCAACCACCTCCTGGTGTTCAGCGACAACTCTGACACCGTAACCGTGATCAGCACGATCCTGATCGGGACCAACACGGATCCCCGAAGTTACATCACCGGCTTCGACCGCCCGGTGTGGGGAATTTTCGCCAATAACGGCACGGCTTATGTCATGAATTGCGGTACGCAATGCGGCGGAACCGCGGCGGGCGTTAGCGTCCTCAACCTCGGCGCCGCTACCCCCGCGAGCACCACTCCGGTCCCTGCCGCCACTTATGCTTTGATGAACGGTTCCACCCTCTACGTGGCCGGAACTCCGCCGCCCAGCGGAACCAACACCTGTGCAGGAACGAAAACGGCGGCCACCACTTGCGGCAAGTTGAGCGTGATCGACACCAGTTCGATGACCGTCACCGGCTCAGCCACCATCACAGACGGCTACCACGATCGCATGCAGCTAAGCCAGAACGGTCAGCTCTACGTCGGTTCTCACAGCTGCACCAATATCAACGTTCCCGGCGGCGAGGTCCGCGGCTGCCTGTCCATCTTCAATACAAGTAAACCCAGCGTCGTGATTCCGGCAGCGAACGGCGACGTGACCGGCATCCAGCAAATCACCGGCCGCGACATAGTCTACGTAATCCAGAACGGCGCGCTTGCAATCTACGACACCGACACCAACCAGTTGCAGGTAACCCCCGGCGACAACCTGAATAATAACGGCCAGGTGGATATAGTCGGTCAGCTCTATGACGTGAAACTGGTGGATTGAGAAGGCCCCTGCCACAACCGAAGCTGACGTCCGTAAAAAGCTAGAAGCTAGAAGCCAGCAGCTAGAAGCGTGCCTAACTCACGGCTCCAGTACCAACTCATGCACCCGAGCCTTCTCCACCGCCGGCCTAGAAAACGGCCAGGCAAAAGTAAATCCCTCATACCAGGCTTTCCACTGATCCATAAAGTACGGACTAAACAAATTCCCTCCCTCGCCCGTGACCAGGTTCAAAGTAGATTGATCAAGGTTCGCGAGATCCACCGTCATTCGTTCCGACGGCCCATGCGTACGCGACACTGCCTTCACCGTATACTCGCTTCCCGATAGCCGCTGCAATCCCGGCCCAGCCCACCGCCCCAGAACCGGGATCTTGCCAAAAATCGGATGCTGAATTTCTACCGGATGGAAATTCCCCCACGTCCACGAATTAAGATCTTGCGGCGCAGCCGCACCGTACGTCGGATTTGAACCGACCGCAGCCTCAACCGCAGCGGTCAGAAGTTCGTCGTAATTCGCAGATGCTTCCGGCAGCCAACTCTTCGGCTGATGCTCGACTACGTTCTCCAGCCAGACCGTGCTCATCATCCACTGATAACTCTCCCAACTAAGCACCGTTTCGAGTTGTTGTGGATCTTTCGGCGCCACCCCCAGCTTGGGCTCGAGCAGCAAGCGCGTTAGTTCCCGCCGCGCCTGCACTGCGATCGTGGGCGCCGCCGAACTCTCAATCATCCGGCCATCCCACTGCCGCATGATTTCAGTCGCCGCCTTTGCCCGAGCAGAGGGATGCTTGGCATGGTCAACCGCATACACAAACCGCTCCGCGAAAAAGCGGTCCAAGCTCGGAATAGATATCGGTCTCAAGCGCCAGCATATCCGCCGCGGAGAACTTCCCGCCCGCCTCCAGCACGCGGTAAATCCGAGCCGATCGCCACGGAGCCTCCCATTCCGTGCTGAGCGAATATCGATAGCCATCGGGCGTAATCCGGCTATTCGCGGTCGCAATAATCCCCGACGGCGGATTGAATACGCTCGGCAATTTCTCAAATGGAACATAGCCCACCCATTCATGCGCATTGTCGCTGCCGTTCTCCGGCAAACTGCCATCGCCCGCAGCCCGGATAGGAATTTTCCCGGTCGCCTGATAACCGATGTTGCCATCCACATCGGCATACACAACGTTTTGTGCGGGCGCATCAAGCTCCGAAAAAGCGCGCCGGAACTCCTCCCACTTCTGCGCCGAATCGACCGCGAAAAAAGGACTGCGCATGCCGTCATACAAAGTCCAACGCAACGCCAGCTTCCGCGTCTCGCCCGCAGCCAGATCGGTGACGATCGGTCCATGCCGCGTCAGCACCACGTCCAAAATCACATCCGGCTTATCTTTTACGTGAATCACTTCGCGACGATGCGCGGGCGGCTTCCATCCCTCGGGCGTCAGATATTGTCCATCCGCATTGAAGGTTTCAACGTAAGCGTCCTCAACCGTTGGCCCAAGATTGGTAAATCCCCACGCAATCCGCTGGTTGTGCCCGACAATCACATACGGATATCCCGGCAGCGTAACCCCAGCCACATCAAAGTTGCCGCTGCACCGAAGATGAGCTTCGTACCACAGGTTCGGCATCTGATGCCCCAGGTGCATATCATTCGACAAAAGCGGCTTGCCCGAAACCGTATGCGCCCCCGAGACCACCCAATTGTTCGATCCCAGCACCAAAGCACGCTCATCAAAAAACCTTTCGCGCACCGGCGGCAACGCCGGAATGTTCGGCAGCGTCAACCCGGTAACCGAGCTGTCCGCGCCCGAATCATCATCGTCATCGTCGTCATCGTCCTGATCCCCACCCTCGTTCTCCTCATCAAGATTAGGCCGCGACACCGTCGGCGGCCGGTCGTGCCAGGAAGAATTCACATACAGATCCGCCGTCAACTCCGGCCCCAGCTTGGCCAGAATTTTTTCGTGCTCCAGCGCATGCCGCGGACTCGTGCTCAAATCTTCCACCATTTGCACCCCGATCAGCGCCGAATCCTCAGGCGACCACGGACGCGGCGAGTACCGCAGAATGCGAAATTCCAGCGGCAACCGGCTGCGATGCGTCTCAATGTAAGCGTTCACGCCCCGCGCATAAGCCTCGAAATGAGAGCGATCCTCCGCCGGCAAACTCGCAATCGTCTTTTGCGCAACCTCCCTCAACCCCAGAATTCGTTGCTGCCGGTCGTGCTCCACAAATTCCCCGCCGAACACTTCCGCCAACTCGCCCGCCGCAAACCTCCGCATTCCATCCATCTGGAACAACCGGTCCTGCGCCGTCACATAACCTTGGGCGAAAAACAAATCATCAAAATTGGCAGCATCGATTGTCGGCGCACCGTGCACATCGCGAACAACAGTAACGGGTGCCGAAAGCCCCGCCACTCGCAACCTCCCATCCAGTTGCGGCAAAGCAGACCGTGCCACGGAATAAAACCAACCAAGGCCACCGGCGAAAATCAACACAATCACGGCAAGGAAATAGAGGATCAGTCGTGCCCAGCGGAAACGCGCTCGAGAAGGTGCAACCGAAGTCGGAGTCGTAACCATGCGCAGCTTTAGATTCTAGGTTGACTCAGTGAAGTAACACAAATCTGACGCAAGAATCACGTAGGAGAAAAAACCCTGCCCCCGCTGAGTTTTGAAGGGGCGCGGCTTCGAGCCGCGCCGGAAGTCGTCAAGAAGCGATGGTCGGCGCGGCTGGGAGCCTCGCCCCTTCAAACCCTCAGCGCGGATTTACGAGTTTTTCAACAAGCCGATCAGACCTGCGTTCGTGAAAGAAATCTCTCCGCCGCCTGTTCAGGCCCGGATTTTGCAGCTCACCAAAGAAAACTCAGCACCGCAAAAGATGAGCTTTCCAAACGCCAGTGTTATCCTGTTCCCGCCGGTAGAGCCGCGCTTCATGCTGCAAAAACGCATTGACGATCAGCCCAGCATCTCGCCCGAGATGGTGCGCGAGGCGCAGCAAATCTTGCATGTGCATCTCAAGCGCGTCGGCCTGAAACATACCGCGCAGCGGGACACCATTCTGCAAACCTTCCTCGAAACCCGCGAGCACCTCTCGGTGAACGAACTGCACCGACTGGTGCAAAAGAAAGACGCCCACATCGGTTTCACCACCGTCTACCGCACCTTAAAAGTGCTGGCCGAATGTGGCCTGGCCAGCGAAGTCGCTTTTCACGATGGCATCGCCCGCTACGAGCACCAGTACAACCGCCGCAGCCACCATCACATGGTCTGCACCGCCTGCGGCAGCTCGGTGGAATTTTTCTCGCCCGAGGTCGACGGCCTGGAACAGGAGATCGGAAAAAAATACCGCTACGCCACCACCCGCCATACTTTTCAGATTTACGGAGTCTGCGAGGATTGCCGCAAGAAGGACACCACGCGCCGCCTCGCCTAGAAACTCATGCCCATCTCATGTCCACAATGTCACGCCGAGATGCCCGACAACGTTGCCTTTTGCCCGGGCTGCGGCCGCAGAATGTGGGTCCCGGGCCGGGAAACAACCAAGCCCGCACCCAGCCCGCCGCTAGCTCGCACTCCCGCCGCGCACGTGCCGGTAAGCAAACCTGCCGCCAGCACAACGATCCGTCCCAAGGATAATCTCATCGCCGCAGCCGCCTACATCACATTCATCCCCGCCATTTTCTTCGTGCTGATCGAACCCTTCAAACGCAACCGCTTCATCCGATTTCACTCCTTCCAGTCCATCTTCCTCGCGCTCGCCACCATCGTGGCAGCAATCGCCATGCGCCTCCTGTATTCCCTGCTCGCCCTGATTCCCGTGCTCGGATACCTGCTGGCCTGGCTAACAACGGCGGTAGCGTTACTGGGCTGGACAATTCTCTGGCTGGTCCTCGTGGTAAAAGCCCTGCAAGGCGAAGCCTTCAGGCTACCATGGATAGGAAACCGAGCCGAAAAAGTCTAGCCAAGCAATGCCCACTTAGGCCCGGATGCCCTCGTCCGGGCGGCCGAGCGAAGCTCGGCATGCGATATTGCAGGCTGCCACAAACCATGGCCCACCCTTATTGACTACGAATCAGCGAACTCCCATCAGCAAGCGGTAATGTTCTTGGAACATCTCACGCGTGTGTTCCCAAAATTCAATGCATAAAAATCCACCCTGTCATTCTGCGCGAAGCGAAGGATCTATGCATTCGTTTGCAGCGCCTACTCTCCCACGTCGGGTAGAAAGACATCTCCGGACTTACGCTGGTATCTGCGGAGACGCGACACTAGCTTTTCGGGCTTCTTCTGAGGAACAAATCAGACCCCCGCTTAAGGACGTCATCCCGAAGGCCCGCGCTTTGTCCAGCGGGCCGAGGGATCTCGCGCGGAGTATTTCAAACTGATTCGCGCCTTGCGGTGCCCTCCTTGTTGCTCCCCGCCGTGACCGGCCCACGCCGGTTCCTCCGCTTGACTCTATCCTCCTAGATAAGATAATCTATTGTTTAACTTAATTATCTTATAGATAATGCTTGGTCTTTGACAATTTGACGAGGCAAGGGCAGTACTTCTGGCCGGGCGGTTTCGCCGCCCAAGAAGTCCCAAAATGGAACGTCGAGCGTCCCGCTAATGAGTGCTAAGCTCCCATGTTCTCTAGATTTTGCGTGTAACTCCTGCAAACTCAAAGATCTAGCACCTAGTCAAAATTTATGTCGTTTATTTTCTGGATTTTGCACAGCATGAGTGGGGGAGGGGGGGCCAGTAATAAACAGTAAACTCCGTTCCGTTGTGGGAAAGCCATTCGCGAGCGCTGTGCTATCATGCGCGCACTCTCAGTTGGGATTGCTCAGGAACGGTGACGCCAAACAATGCTATGGAAGACATCTTCGCTCGCCTGGCGGCATGGCCCAATACCAGCCTGCATACTTGCAGTCGCATTGGTGGCACTCTTGGCATGCCCGACTCGGGCCGATGAAATCCGCAACCCATTCTCAGGCGACCCCAAAGCCGCGAAAGCCGGCGAATTTGAATTCCGCATCAACTGTGCTTTCTGCCACGGGTTAGGGGCCGCGGCGGTGGCCGTGGTCCCGACCTGACGCGCGCCCACAAGCGTCACGGAGACTCCGACGCCGACCTATTCCAAAATATCAGCCAGGGAATCCCCGGCACCGTAATGCCCGCCAACGGAACCAACGGCCAAGGCGTCGGCATGACCGATGATGAAATTTGGCAGATTATCGCGTACCTGCGAAGCATCCAGGTTCACTCACCCGCAAAGCCCGTCGGCAACGCTGCTCATGGCAAAGAGCTGTTTTATGGCGACGCCAACTGTTCGTCATGCCACATGGTCGAAGGCAAAGGAGGACGTGTCGGCCCCGATCTGACCGGAGTGGGCACGGCACGAACGGTTGAATCGCTGATCGAGTCGGTTCGCAACCCAAGCCAGCGGCTCGCCTGGGGCCTCACTGAATCCACGAAAGAGTTCGCGCAGGAATATGAAACCGTCACAGTCGTGACCCCGGAGGGGCAGGAGATCAAGGGCGTCACTCTGAATGAAGACCAGTTCAGTTTGCAAATGATGGACACAACTGAGCGGATTCATCTATTCGAAAAAGACAAACTGCGTTCAATCCAAAAAAGCCGCAAATCGCTGATGCCGATCTACAACGTGACTATTTTGACTGACCAGGATCTCGATGACATCGTCGCATACCTGTTGAATGTAAGCACAAAATGAGCACGCCGATATGAACAAACTGCCTGTCGTTTTGCTGCTGACCGTCGGTCTCCTGGCGATCGAAACCCACGCCCAAGTGACGTTCGAACGTCTGCTCAATTCGTCGAAGGAACCGCAGAACTGGCTAACCTATTCCGGCGACTACGCGGGACGCCGCTTCAGTTCGCTAGAGCAATTAAACACCGCAAATGCGCATTCACTGACGGCGAAGTGGGTCTACCAAACTGCGGCAACGGGAAAGTTTGAAACCACCCCGCTGGTCGTCGACGGCATCCTGTACGCGACCGCCCAGGACGATCGCGCCTTTGCGCTCGATGCCCGCACCGGCAGGCCAATCTGGATGTATCAACATCAGCTGCCCTCTGACATTCGTCCGTGCTGTGGACGTGTAAATCGCGGGCTCGCTATTTTAGGTGACAAGGTGTTTCTAGGCACGCTCGATGCCCACGTCATCGCCCTCGACAGCAAGACTGGAAATGTCATTTGGGATGTCGCCGCTGTCGACTACAAGCAAGGATACAGCTTCACCCTGGCGCCGCTCACCGTGAAGAACCTGGTGATCGTCGGCGTCTCCGGCGGCGAATACGGTATCCGCGGCTTTATCGATGCCTACGATGCGGATACGGGACAGCGAAAGTGGCGCTTCTACACCGTTCCAGGACCGGGCGAGCCAGGGCACGATACCTGGGAAGGCGACTCATGGAAGATTGGCGGCGCCCCCGCGTGGACCACCGGGGTGTACGATCCGCGAACCAACCAGCTCTTTTGGCCCACCGGCAATCCTTCGCCTTCGAACCGCGGTGAAGGACGCGCCGGCGACAACCTTTATAGCAATTCCCTGCTCGCTCTCGACGCCGATACCGGAAAGCTTTATTGGTATTTCCAATTCACCAAGCATGACGAGCACGATTGGGACGCCACCCAAGTCCCAATCATGATCGACTCCGGTGACAAGCATTTGATCGCGCAAGCAAACCGCAACGGCTTTTTCTACGTTCTCGATCGCACCACCGGCAAGCTGCTCTCGACCAATGCCTACGCCCGGACCACGTGGACCGATACCAAGGACGCCGAGGGCCGACCAGTTCCTAACAACCAAAGCTCGCCAACGCCGGAGGGGCGAACCGTCTGCCCAGGGGCGCTAGGCGCCACCAACTGGATGTCCCCAAGTTTCAATGCGAGAACTGGCCTTTTTTATGTAACCGCGAGGGAGCAGTGCGACATCTTCAGCACGGCGCCGCAGCCCTATGAGGTGGGCCATGCTTATTACGGCAGCGCCTATTTTCCTTCCGATAAAGCGGAGCCGTACTGGGGCGCGCTTCGCGCCATCGATCCCGCAACCGGCCAGGTCAAGTGGGAGTTCCGCCATCTTTCCCCCACGTGGTCGGGCGTGCTTTCAACCGCCGGAGGACTCCTGTTCACTGGCGATGCCGAAGGGAATTTCATCGCGTTGGATGCGGCATCGGGAAAGCCTTTATGGCACTTTCAAATGGGCGGGGCAGTCTACGCCTCACCCATGGCATTTGCCGTGGATGGAAAACAGTACATTGCTATTGCTGCCGGTAGTTCACTGTATGCGTTTGGTCTACCGTAGTTCCCTGACATGCCGCAGCATAGCCGCGCAGGACAGTTCGAATATGCTCTTGAATCATTTCTTCGGCGTGCGCGTGCAGACGTCCTGAGCGGATCGCTTCGTATTGCATTGGCAGGTATTGGCTCACCAGCATCAGAGGCGGAGGTAAAGCATCGATGTTGGCGCGAAGTTGGGCCAGTTCCTGCTGGACCGCTGTGTCGCCCCAGTAGTAGCGGCAACGGTCACTGTAACTGTAAACGCGAGCCAGACGAATCTCGTCTTCACTCCCGTGATAGTGCGAACGCCAATAAGCTGGATTGCGCAGCATGGCGGCTTCGAGCGCTTCCCGGACTTGCGAGACGTGAACTCCTTTGCGATGCGCCAACCATTCCCGCTCGATAGCGCTCAGGGCGCCAACTGCCTCGCGGAACGCGAATGTCAGCCACGGTCCCACTTTCAGGATCGCGAAATGATCTTCTACCATCTGGGCGAGAACTGTGGGCTTCTGATAGTCCGTCGAATGCGCCTCATAAACGAGAGCCGGATTTGTCGGCAACGCGGACGAGAGCGCCATCGCTTTCTGCCGGTCATAGTCAAAGATTGCGTTCTCGCTGAAATCCACGCCAGGCTGCACGACCATGCCAATTACTCGGTCCCACGCAGGAGTCACGTTCCGATCCGCGAAGGCCAGACGGAAGAGTTCCAAGGTGTGGTGAATTCGGTCGGCCGAGGTCACGGCGGGAGCCGCTCCCGGAAGCGATTCGCCACCGGGAGCAGGCACCTCGCTTCCTATCACGTAAAGGAGAGGCGAAGATCCTACCGGCAAATCTTCAAACGCGTTTTCGGCGGCACGGCAGAGAATGGCAGCCCTTTGCGCGATCGTACTTTCGTCCGGCCGCTATTACTGTCATCGGCACACGCCATACTTGCATCGAGATGAATTTTGTTATATCCGGCGAGGACGCACGCGCGAATCAGTTCACAGGCATGGCCCATAGCCTCATCCGACGGCCGTTCTCGCCACGGGTACGGCCCGAGATGATCTCCGCCGAGCAACACTCTTTCCCGGGGAAGTCCAGCATGTTGCGCTGCGGAGTGAACAAACTCGGCGAACTGAGACGGAGTTTGCCCGGTATAACCGCCCAACTGATTCACCTGGCTCGAAGTGGACTCGACGTGCAGAACTGATTCATCCTCGACCGCCTGCCGCACGGCTGCCGCGATGACACTAGGGTGAGCGGAACAGACGGCGTACACCCCCACCTTCTCGGAGCGCCGGTTGCGACCAATGATTTCCTGCAATCGTTCGCTTGCGCTTTTGGCGTTGGGTTCCACAGTTGACGGTTACTGGGGTTGAGCCTCAAGCAGCAGATGTTTGTCGAAGTGGACAGGAATTGTAGCCTCGGGGCCGTGGACGCTGCCGAAGTCTTCGTTGTTTACATAATCCACGATGTGGTAAGCGCGGTCCTGCAACCCGCGCAGCTCAATAGGTCCGCTCCAGTGCGGAGCGAAAAACGCATAGTACATTTCCTCGCCCCTGCGAATCACGTGAGTCTCGGGAAGATCAAAACCGATATCGTAAAGATCTCCGAGATACTGTCCGCGCGAGAGCATCTTGTCTTTGTAAATTTTCAACCATTTCTCAAATATTTTCTCGCGCTCTGGCGTAAGGTCCGAGGTGCTGCGCTTCTTGACCAGATTCGGAAGCACGAACTGCGTGCCCACGACTCCACCGACGCCCACCGTTGAAGCAAAGTCGATCGCACCATCGCTCAATTCGACGTGGTCGCCGAAATACGGAATGTCATCGCCCATCAGGGCTTTCAAGGTCTTGCCCTTGGAACGGATCTGAAACGAACTTTCCGGATCGGATGCCACCGACATATTGAAATGCGGCATGGTAAAAAATGAATACGCAGTGCCGCAAGGACAAAACTCTACCAGCGCGTCGGGCTTGACGCTGCGCGCGGTTTCGTAAAGTTCACGAAAGAAGTCAGGCAACGCTTCCACCGAGTCCTCTGGGCGTTTGTGATGGTGCGCTGGATTGTAGCAAGCAGGAACGGCATTCATGTGTTGGCCATCCAGTTTGAGGCCGTCGAATCCCCACTCGCCCAGAATCTTCCGGACCAGCGCTTTGTGGTATTCGACAACCGCTCGGTCTGCTGGACAAAGATAAAATGAGTTCCACCAGGAAATCTTCCGCTTCGATCCATCGCGATTCAGCAGAAGGAAGTCGGGATGCTCTTTGAGCAGTTGGGAATCAGGGACGGCGCTCAGGGGCGACCACCACAGTTGCGCTTTGAAACCTTCTTCGTGAATGCGATCGACCAGCGCTTTCATGTCGGCGTCGCCATGGGGAAACTTTGTGGGGTCGACGTCCCAATCGCCGTAGTTGTTCTGCCAACCGTCGTCCAACGTGACCCAGGAGAAACCCATTTTTTTCACCGTCGGAAGCGTGTCGTAAACCTGCTTGAGCTTAACCGAGCGGCCGTATCCCCAGGCACACCAGATCGGCCCAAAAGCGCTGTCAGGCGCAGAAGCCATTTGAAACCCCTGCCGCTGCATGAGCCGGCGATATTCCGTGAGCGTGCGAAAATAATCGCCCTGATGCACCGAGACAAATGTGCGAAGAGTATGGAAGCTTTCTCCCGGATCGAGAGTGCGTTCTTTATTCGAGCGAACAGCCACGCTTGCATGGCGCGCATCCGGCATGGAAACAGGAAGAGAAATGAGGCGAGGTCCTGGTTCGATATCACCTACCGCAAGTCCAACGTCTTTCCGCCAGACGTCGACGATTGGAGTTCCTCCTCCGTAGTCGCTGGCGTTCATGCCCAGATAATTTTCTTGCCGGAATCCCGGTCGCAACGGGAGCACCCAATTCGGACGCTTCTCGTACGAGCCACTTTGATAGGACCAGAACGCAGGAGTTTTGGTTGCGGCGAGTGAAGTTAGCAAATACTGGTTGTTGGTCCAGCCGCGAATTGTAAGCGGAGTCGCGCCGTCATTCGAGTATGCAACGTCAAAGATGGCGATAGAGGGGAAGTCAGCATAAATCGTGACCGAGACGCTCTTGCGTAAATCCCCGGACTGGCCGCTCAGGGACAGCCGCTCACCCGCGCCGAACGCGTCAGATACTTGCTCGCGATGAGCCGATGTCAGCGCAAAGTCGCTCCAGGTGCGGCCCGTGCCGGCGACGATTTCCGATGCGGCAAAGGAAGTCAAGGGCTTTGGGTCGGGACCGAACAACGCTACTACTTGGCTGTGCAGGTTGTGGTCGAATGTAATTCGCAAGACTGAACTTTGAATCTGAAGATCAGTCGCGGCGTCGCCAGCGCCGGCCGCGGTCACCGGTTGGCTCGAGTTATTTTGCCGGGAGTTCGAAGCGAGCAGCGCAAGGCCAAGCAGGACGCAGCAAGTCAGCGCGATTCTTCGGCCCCTCATGATTGAAGAGTACCACCGGTCGTATTTGAGCTCAGTGTCATCTTCCCAATGATCGAATCTCGTATCCGGCGAATCGGTTGACCCGGAATTTGTTGGACAAACGGGTCGATTGCGATATATTGCGATCAATTACTTTTACTTTCGTTTATTTCGCCTGTCAAGCTCGGATTGTCGGCGGATGGAGGCTGAACCCAATGTCAGTAAAGAAACCTCGGTCACTCGCTTCGCTCGCGATGACACCCGTGGAATGGGTTGGTTTATTTTTGTTGTGCGCAACGACGTGGTCGTGCGCGCAGACCGCATCGCAGCAAAACAAATCTCAAGAGCAGATCGGGTACAAGTCTGCGGCCGACGCCGAACAGAAGAAGACTCTGCTGCTGAAAGACTTTCAGCCTGTTCCTATGTTGCATGCGCCGGTGCACAATGTAGATCGCGCCAAGTACTACGTGATCGACGTTCACAATCACATCAACGACGCACTGGGCATCGATGAACACATGCCCCCGGAGCGCGTGATCGAGATCATGAACAACACCAACGTGAAGACCGTCGTGATCCTGACGGGAATGTGGGGAGACAAATTGCAGCGGGTCATTGACGAAATGGTCAAGCCCTATCCCGGGCGCTTTATGGTTTTTGCCCAGATCGACTGGAGCAAGATTGACGATCCGAATTTCAGCCAGGAAATGGTGGCGCAGCTCGATGATGCGGTGGCGCGAGGCGCACGCGGCCTGAAACAGTTGAAAGGACCTTGGTCTCAGCGTCCGCGACAAATCGGGGAAACTGGTTGCGGTGGATGATCCGCGCCTCGATCCCATCTGGGAGGAATGCGGACGGCTCGGCATTCCGGTATCCATTCACTCCACCGATCCCGAAGCCTTTTTTCATCCGGTGGACAACACGAACGAACGGTATGAGGAGTTGATCGAGCATCCTGACTGGAGTTTTTATGGCCCGCAGTTTCCCAGCAAGGAGTCGATTCTGGCGGCGCGCGATCGCATGTTTGCCAAGCATCCGCACACGACTTTTGTCGCGCTCCACATGGCGAACTGGCCCGAAAATCTCGATTACGTTTCTCACCTGCTGGATACGCTTCCGAACGTGATGGTCGAGTTCGGAGCGCGCCAGGCTGAACTGGGCCGGCAGCCGCGCCGAGCCCGCGAGTTCTTTCTCAAATATCAGGACCGCATTATGTTCGGGACCGATAATGGCATGGATGAAGCCATGTATCGCAACCATTTTCGCTGGCTCGAGACTGCGGACGAATACTTCGATTACTGGGGGTATCCGGGGCAGGGGCGATGGAAGATTTATGGCATGGAATTGCCGGATGGCGTCTTAGAAAAGATCTATCACAAGAATGCGGAGCGCTTGTTTGCGCAGTTTCGCGGAGTCGAATTCGTCAAGAGCAGATAGAATTTGGGGTGCAGCTATACAAGCGTTACCTGCATTCCAGTTTTCTTTAGCGTGGCGAGATCTGGCTTAGGAATTCCTCGATCAGTGATCAGGTGGTGCACGGCCGAGAGCGGAGCGATGGACGAAAGGCTGCGTCGCCCGAACTTGCTGGCGTCGCACACAGCGACCGTAACCCTGGCAACGTCCATCATGGCCCGATTGACTTTCGCTTCGAGGAGGTTCGGTGTGCTCAAGCCGTAGTGGACATCGAAACCATCCACTCCCAGGAAAAGAATGTCCGCATTCAAGCGCCGTAGTGTTTCTTCCGCGATGGGTCCTACCAGTGAAAATGAATTCTTTCTCAGAGTGCCTCCGGTCAGAATTACATCGAGCGAAGAACCGGAGAGCTCCGCGGCAATATTTACCGCGTTGGTAATAATGGTGAGGTTTTCGAACTCACGCAAAGCCCGCGCGATCGCCGTGGTTGTAGTTCCGGAATCAAGAATGACCACCTGACCTTCTCTCACCATGCGAGCAGCGGCGGCGGCGATCTGCAGTTTTTCCTTGCGATGCAGTCGTTCTTTTTCCCGCAGGGTTGGGTCTTCGAGCGCACTCGCCCGCGCCGGCAAAGCACCGCCATGGGTGCGGTGGATGCGGCCGTGCGATTGCAGAATGTCCAGGTCTTTTCGAATGGTGACCTGGGAAGTACGGAAGTGCCGGGCTAATGCGCCGACCAGCACACGTCCGTCGTGGTTCAACATCGCCAGGATCAGTCTGCGTCTTTCTTCGTTCAGCACCGGCTCGCTCACAGGTTTCGCGGTCAAGCGTATTTTACGCTTGACACCCAGGGAAAACGAAAGTAAAAGTTATGAAACGCAAGCATACGAAAGTTGCGTTTATTTTTGGCAGGAGGCCCGCCATGCGAGTTCCCAAGTATTTGCTGGGTCGCTTTCATTTGGTTTCCACCATGTGCATTCTCCTGCTGGGCCAGTCAGCGCTTTTGGGACAAGCCAGCTTCCAGGCCCAAATTCGTGGTCTGGTAACCGATGCAAGCGGCGCCGTCCTGCCGAATGCCACGGTCACGATCACTGAAGTTGGCACCAATGTTTCCCAAACCGCGAAGACCGACGCCTCTGGCGAATATATCTTGCGGGCACTGCGGCCTTCCACCTACATCGTGAAGGCAACAGCTCCAGGCTTTCAGGTGCTGGAGCAAAAGGATGTAGTGCTGGCGGTCGACCAGGCGACGACGCTCAACTTCAAGCTTCACCCTGCAGGCACATCCACAACGATCCAAGTCACGGAGGCAGCACCGCTGCTGGACACCGAAAGCTCCGCTCTGGGGACAGATGTTACCAGTCAGTACGTGAAAGAAATCCCCCTGCTGAACCGCAATTTCTTCGGCTTGGTTTTTCTGAATGCTGGAGTGAGTGAAACTGCGGGATCCGGAATTGCCGACAATTATCCCTCGGGTACGAATTTCGTCTCCAATGGCCAGCGCAATGCGACCGCAGAAATTCGCATGGACGGCGCGTTGATCAGCGCTCCCGAGCAAGGGGAAGGTGGAAATTCCAATGTTTATTACGAACCGTCGGTCGAAGCGGTGCAGGAATTTAAAGTGCAGAACAACAGCTTCTCGGCGGAGTTCGGCAGCAACGGCGGCACTGTCGTAAACATGGCTTTGAAAAGCGGGACCAATGCGCTTCACGGCAGCGCCTGGTGGTTCGGCCAAAACGGTGTGCTTGACGCCAATGACTTCTTCAGCAAGCAGGCTGGGCTGCCGCGGCCTGATCACTCGCGCAATCAGTATGGATTTTCTCTCGGCGGCCCCATCCGGAAAAACAAGACTTTCTTTTTCGTCGATATCGAGCGCGTGCTCGAAACTGATCCGGTGAATATCGTCGCTACGGTGCCCACGCAGGCCGAGCGAGTCGGAGATTTCTCACAAGCTCTCATCACGGACCCCACCAGCGGCAACATTGTTCCGAATCTAATCTTCAACCCTCATCAAGTCGACGTCAATGGCGTGCGCGCCCAATTCCCCGGCAACAAAATCGATAAGTCGATGTGGGATCCGATCGGAGAGAACATACTGAATCTTTATCCGCTTCCCAATCAGTCAGGCAATCCCGACGACACCAACAATTTCCGCGCCAATACCAACACGTTCACCAAGTCCCTGCAGTTCGACGTCAAGCTTGACCAGCAATTTTCCAACAACCAACACCTGGCCGGACGTTTCAGCCATGAGCATAATTTCAACAACACTCCCACGGTCTTTGGCGATAGCGAGTTCAATGACGGGATTAACTCCGTCACGAGCGTGGAGAATGGCAGCCTGCAGCATGACTGGACGATCAGGCCGGCGCTACTTTTAAGCAGCCGATTTGCCATCGACTACGTTTACGCACCCGGCTTCAGCAACTATCCCAGTGCGACGTCAGTGGGGTTCCCGTCGGAACTGGACAACGCGAACGCGGGCATTTCGCGCATGCCCGCGATTCTCACCGACTCGCCTTGGACTTCGCTTTTCGACCAATGCTGCGTGGACACAAAGTTTGCCCACACTTTGTACTCGTACTCTTCCGCTTTGTCGTGGGTGCACGGCAAACACAACTTCAAGTTCGGAGGGGAACAGCGGTTGTTCTTTAATAATTTTCAGCAACCGCCGTATCCGACCGGATATTTTCATTTTTCGCAGGATGTTACTGAGAACCTGGTGGGCGCGTTCAACCCGGATCAGGGAAACCCGTTTGCCGACATTCTAGTGGGAGAAGGCGACTACGGCGGCATTGCGATCTACCCCGCGGTCGAGAACAAGTCGAAGGAGACCGGATTTTATGCGCAGGACGATTGGAGAGTTACGCCAAAGCTGACTCTAAATCTGGGATTGCGTTATGAATGGAGCACTCCCTACACCGAGCGCAACAACCTGCTGCAGTTCAGTAATTTTACGGGCAATAGTGGCGTCACCGTTCCCGGCCTTCCGCTGACTTCGGAGCCATTGTTGGGCACCACTGAATTTGCAACCCCCGGCAACCGTCATGTTCCCATCGACCGCAACAACTGGGCGCCGCGGCTCGGCTTCGCTTACCAGTTGAGTCCCAACACCGTGGTTCGCGGCGGGGCCGGAATCTACTATGGAATGAACGTCGCCACAAACTTTCAATATCCGGGCACAGCCTTCCGCAAAGATGGGCAGGTTTATTTTACGCAGGATAATTTCCAGACTCAATACGCAACCTTCGAAAACCCCTTTCCAGCGGGGCTGCCAGCGCCTCAGGCGACCAAGTATGGCGCGTTGGCCGACTGGGGTTACCCCAACCTGAATGATTTGGGTACAACTCAGGCGCAAAACGCCGATATCTATCAATGGAGTTTCGGCGTACAACGGCTCTTGCCGGGACAGTTGGTGGTCTCGGCGGATTACTCCGCCAATCACAGCACTCACTTGCCGTGGGGCGGCGAAGGCGGAGTATGTGGTTGCGGAGTCAGTACACGCGATCGCAATTTCATCGCTTCGTCGGTCCGCGAGCAATACAACACTCTGGACCTCTACAATGAACTTCACAACCCCGTCAACAATCCGTTTCAACCGATGTTCAGCGGCCCGAATGCAGTTTTCAATGAGCCCGACTCGTTGTATAACAATGCACAAATTCCGCTGATTAATTTGCTGCGGCCGTACCCGCAATTCAACGGAAACTTTGAAGGACTTCCACTGCTCGAAGCGGAATCCTTTTACAACGCCTTACAGGTACGCTTCGAAAAACGCGCCAGCCACTACATCAGCTTCGAGGGCGGGTATACGTTTTCGAAGGCGACCGATGATTCTTCCGTAGGCCGAAACGCATTTATCGGTTCGCTTGCCTCTGACAATCCGCAGGAGTTGGACAATCTGAAAGCCGAGCACTCGATCAGCGCCAATGACGCGACGCACCGCCTGGCGATGGCAATTATCGCGGATTCGCCCATTGGGCGAGGCAGATGGATTGGGCCAAACATGAATCGTGTTTTGGATGGCGTTGTCGGAGGTTGGACGCTTTCCGCCATCCTCACTTTACAGTCCGGCCAGCCAATCGACATCGGCATGTCGCAGCCGACACTTGATGATGGCAACCAACGGCCTGATGTCATTTGCAATCCGAGCAGCGGCATCAGTGCTCACCAGTCTGCTTTGACCGGGCAAAGCACCCTCAATTCAAGCTGCTTTGCGAATCCCGGTTACGAACAGCCGGGGGATGCGCCCCGTTATTTTTCAAATCTCAGAACCAATGGAATCCACAACATTGATGTCGCCATTGAGAAAACATTCGTCCCCAGAGAAGGCATGAGATTGGAGGTGCGCGGCGAGTTCTTCAACTTCTTTAATACGCCCAGATTTGCCGTGCCCGATACCCTCTGGGGCGATTCGACTTTCGGACAGATCACATCGACGGTTCAAGGCAGCACACCTCGCCATGGACAACTTGGGGTGCGCTTTGAATTTTAAATGCAGGCGCGAGCGTCCTCGCCCGGGCCATCCCCATTTGAAAGCTCACCTCGAATGAAGCCAAGCGCATATCGAACGATGTTCATGCTCCTTCTGCTGGCTTCGATTGTGCGAGCGGCCCCGGATTCCGCCGAACAAGATTGGACGCATTATGTGCGCATCGGCGCATACGGCCTGCAGCGCGACAACGCCGACCGGATTGTGCGAGGCGCTCAGGAAGATGACGTGTTCGGGATCGAGGTCGACAACGACATACCCGGCCGCTATGAAAGCTTTGTAAATCCGCAAGAAAAGCTGAGCGCGATCCGTTCCGTAGCCGAGAAGGCGCACGCAGTGGGCAACCGCGCGTTCGTCTACATCGCAGGAACGGAATGTATTACAGCCAACGCCGACAAAACTTCTCCCACCCTCGCAAAAGAACATCCGGATTGGCTGCAACGAAAAATCACCGGGGAGCCAGCCATCTTCGGAGGAGGCACGGCCTTCTGGATCGCGAAGGGTGATGAAGACGTTTGGGTCAGTCCGTACGCCCCAGCGTGGCGAAAGACGTACATGGAGCGCGTAAGGCAAATTGCAGCGACCGGCATCGATGGAATCTACGTCGACATTCCTTACTGGATGACTCATTTCGATGGTTGGGAAGACACCTGGACGAGCTTCGATGACTACACCGTTGCGGCATTTCAAACGCAAACCGGTTTGGACGCAAAACGGGATCTGAAGCTGGGAGATTTTTCCGACGCCAATTTTCGCAAGTGGATCGAATTCAGAATTCGAACCATCACCGATTTCATGCAAGAGATTGACCGCAACGCAAAGTCAGTCAATCCCGCCATCAAGACAATTCCTGAAATTTATCCGGGCATCGAGGAAGAGGCGGTTCGCGTGGGCGCGGATGTTTACAGTCTTTACCCAGTCGTGGATGCCATTGCTCACGAATACGAATTCGGCGCCGGAGATCACATGGCCTCATCGCGAACGCCTTTAGACTGGTTCAATTACCAGGTGGGAATGTATTCGTTCCGCGCCTTCGCGCAAGGAAAAGCGACCTGGATCCTGAACTACTCGTGGGATGGTGATCAAAAAGTGGACCGGCGCGAGGCGATGATGAACCTCGCAGCCTCAGAAATTATGGCAGGAGCGAATTTCTGGGATGCGCCCGGACACTCGATGGCGGGATCGAACGATCCACCGACCCGAAAGAAAATCTTTTCGTGGATCAAGGCGCACGAGAAAACTTTTTACTCACCGAGGACACCGATCACGCCGATCGGAGTTTATTTTTCCCCCGAGACTCGCAATTTCTTCGCCAGGGAATTTACCGCCTCCTACCGCGGGATTCTTATTCTGCTTATGCAGAAGCACTTGGAGTTTCAAGTCGTCACGCCAGGCACACTCTCCGATTTCCACGGAAGCACCCTGATTCTGCCCGATGTAAGGCTAGTGAGCGACAGCGAGAAATCTTTGCTGCAAAGTTATGTGGCGAAAAACCAAACTCTGCTGATCACGGGAGAAGATGCTACCGGAATTGCGAGCGCTCCCAACCTGATGCGATTCCGCAATTGCCCGGGACGGGATTACAGCGCCGCTCTGCAAAAGAATTTTGATTCGGCCAACCCCGATCAAGAGCAAGAATTTCTGGACAGCCTGAAATCAGAAGCCGCGGTGCACGTAGTTGCTTCCCGAATGCTCGCCACTTCGATTGCGCAAGTAGACGGCAAGCCTCACGTGTTCTTTGCAAACTTTGCAGGGCTGCGCGGCGGAATGAATCCCGTGCAGACTCCACAGAGCGGAGTAAGAGTCACCATATCCGGCGCGACCAAGGGCCGCGGATTCTTCCTACCGTTTCTCGGAGACGTGCAGTCAGTTGTAGGAACTGCCAGCGCTGCTGGTATGACCTACACATTGCCTGCGATTGAGAAGGGAGCAGTCTTTTGGTATGACCATGATGCAAAAACGTACTAATAAACCGGGGAGTGTGGATCGACAACGCTTGAGTCGAGCGAGGAGTAACGTAAAGTGAATGCCCTTTCTGAATTGTTGAACCTGCCCGACAGCGAAAAGAAGGCGCGCGGATTGGTTCACACGCCTGCCGAAATCGCGCAGCAGCCGGATACTTGGCAGTCGACATTCGAACTCTTCCAGAAAAGTCGTGCCCAGATCAGAGATTTTCTGACGTCTGCGGGCTTCGCCGTAGACCCGCGCATCAGACCAATTGTTTTCCTGGTTGGCGCCGGAACGTCCGATTACATTGGGCATGCGCTTGCGTATTTGTTGCGCAAAACCTGGCACTGCGAAGTAGTCGCCGTCCCCAGCACAGATCTTCTGACCCACATGGACGAGCTATGTATGCCGGAAAGGAAGTATCTTTGGATTTCATTTTCCCGATCGGGCGATAGTCCCGAGGGCGTCGCAGTGTTAGATCGCGCTTGCAAGCGCCGCCCCGACATTTACCATCTCGTGATTTCTTGCAATGCCAACGGGCAAATGATCCGCGCCCACGCCGGCAACCCTCAAGTCCTGAGCATTTGTTTAGACGATGCTGTGAACGACCGCGGATTGGCGATGACCAGTTCTTTCTCCAACATGGTGGTCTTCGGCCAGTGCCTAGCCCATGCCGACGACTTGGAGAGATACGAGCAAGTTCTCGCGCAACTGATTCAAGCGGGAAAGAGTTTTCTCCCCCTCGCTACGGAGTGCGCCGCCGCGCTTGCAAACCAGCCATACACCAAGGCTTGTTTTGTTGGCTCCGGCCCTTTGCGAGCCGCGGCCAAGGAATCGGCCCTCAAACTATTAGAACTGACTGCAGGCAAGGTCGTGACCATGTCAGAGTCTGCTCTGGGCCTGCGCCATGGTCCCATGGCGGCCTTGGATCAGGACACTCTGTTCGTATGTTTTCTTTCAGGCAACCGCAGGGTCCAGGAGTACGAACGAAATCTACTCGAAGAAATTGGAAACAAGCGCCTGGTTACGACCCGGGTGGTCGTCGGCGGGAGTGCTTCCTCGGCGATGAACTCCCCCGCGGAATACATTCTTGCAGCAGCCGGGCCACTGGCTGTCGCCGATGACTACCGCCCCGCAGTCGATGTAATCTTCGGGCAACTACTCGGGTTGTTTTCTTCGCTACGCTGGAATCTGCAACCGGATTGTCCAAGCCCAAACGGCGCCATCAGCCGCGTAGTACAGTATATCGGCACTCATTCCTGAGTGAAGCTCCGCAGCCCACAAAACTTCATGAGAGGGACCACGAATGATTGAAGTCTGCGTCGTCGGTGAGCTCAACCTGGATCTCATCCTCTACGGATTGCCCGAAGACTTGGTCCTCGACCGAGAACACCTGGCCAGCAACATGACACTTACCCTGGGAAGTTCCTCGGGAATCTTCGCCCACAACTTGTGCGTGCTGGGAACGCAAGTAGGCTTCATCTCGAAAATCGGAAGTGATCCTCTCGGAAAGATGGCCGTGGATCGCCTGTCCGCAGGCGGAGTCGACATCAGCCGGATGAAACAGGGAGATGGAAACACATCCACTGGCCTCACCGTCGTGCTGCCTTACACCAAGCATCGATACATGCTCACGTATCCCGGAACCATGTTCGAAATGGAGTACTCCGACATTGATCTTGATTACCTCCGCGCGGCCCGACATTTTCATCTTTCCTCTTTCTACCTGCACCGCGCTCTCCGCCCGCAAATTTTGAACTTGTTTCGGCAAGCCAAGCAAGCCGGACTCACCACTTCACTCGACACCAACGATGATCCCGAAAATCAGTGGGCACAAGATCTGCTCGAAGTCCTGAAATATGTCGATGTCTTTCTCCCCAATGAACGCGAAGCCAAAAACATCACGCGGACGGAAGATCTTTCGCGCGCACTCAATCTTTTAGCGGAACTCTCCAAGGTCGTAGTCGTGAAACGCGGCGCCGGTCCCGCCATCTGTCGCAGTGGCGACGAACAGTGGACCCTGGCCCCACCCCTGGTCGAGATTGTTGACGACATCGGCGCTGGCGACACCTTTGATGCCGGCTTCATTCACGCCTATCTACTCGGCGCGAAACTGGAAGACTGCCTGGCCTTCGCCAACATCGCGGCCGCATACTCCGTAACCAAGCCCGGAGGCACAGAAGCCTTTCGCGATCGCAGTGGGCTGTTCAGCTTCATTCGCCAGCAATGGAAGTTAATGGGGAAGGGAGCCTTGCCAATGAAGGACGAGAAAGGTCCTCCAACTCAATAACGCAAGAACAGACCGTCGTGAGGCAACGTCGCCTTAGCTGTGTCTGCGGCTTTGCTCAGTGCCCTCTGGGATGAAGGCTTTCCAAGAACTCAATCGCCCAAAACCGGCTCACCCACCTCGACCTTGGGCTTGGACGCGGTCAAAGCCCCCAACGGAATAAACCCGTTCTCAGTCACCACCGGTTTTTCCTGCAATACGACTTCCCGATAAAGAGCCGCCATGCGTGCATTGTAAGCCGCATCGTCCTTCTGCGGACCACGCGCTTTGCCGTTCCCGGCAGCCTGTTTCGCATCCCGCGCCCGCAACTTCTCTTCGCGAGAGTTCTTGGCAATGCCAAGTTTATCGAGATCATGCTGCTCTTCATTGGTAACGAGCTCATCCTTGAGCACCAGAGAGTGCGAAGTCGATTCCATCTTTACATTCTTGCCGCCGGCGAAGATCTCATGCCGTCCATGCTCCTCGTACCACTTGGTGAGGGTGGCCGTCATATGCATCTTCTCGATAATGTTTCGCCAACCCACGCCAGTGTTGTAGGCACAGAACGAAATCTCGCCTTCCTGCGTCGCGTAAGGAATAATGCACTGCTCGGTGCGCCGGAAATCGTAGTTGAACAGATCCTGAAACCACATGCCCGCGATAAACAGGAAGTTCCACCGGTCCTGGCGGCGTTTCATCACGTCGTCAATCGTCCGGTCCGGACCAACCTTTCCATAATTCTTCCCGGTCGCGTTAAAGTTCTTGTCGAACTTCTTCAAAAGGTCCATCAACTTGAAGTGAGTCGGCGACTGGAACGGATCGTAGTTCTTCATCAAGCACAAAGCCATGCCCACAATCGTCAGAAACTTTCCACGAGCCGCGTCGTTCACTTTCTGAATATCCTTGGCGAGTTGATCGCCCTTCAAGAAAGCCGTAACCGGAACCGCCTCTTTAGTTTCCTTATCAATCATCACCGCCATGCCCGTCCCACAGTTCGGGTGGCAGCCACAGGAGAGTTGGCCCCAGTTGTTCTTGGGATCGTCCACGTGCATCAGGTCGGCCCAGTCGGAGAAAGTTCCCATGAAGGAGATTGGGAACCAGTCTCGGCTTGGTTCGCCCAGGCCAGTTTGGCCTTTTACGTCGTGGGCCAAGTGGGATAGCGTGTAGCGCTGGGCTTCGCGGCGGTCGTCGGTTACGGCTTCGTCGCGACCGGTGAAGCTTACGGGTTGGAAACTCAGGAAGCCAATCTTCTTGGGATTGTCGAGGGCGAACTTGATAATGCGTCCAACTTGCTCGTTGTTGATTCCGTTCACGATGGTGACCACGGGAACGATTTCGATTCCGGCGGTGTGCAGATTTTCAATCGCCTTTAACTTCACATCGAAGAGGTTGCCGACTTTTCTGTGGGCATTCGCAGCATTGCCGATTCCATCAAACTGCAGATAGGCATAGCGCATTCCGGCTTCGGCAGCTTGTTGCGCGAACTCCAAACTCTTCGCAAACTCGATTCCGTTGGTGGCAGCTTGCACGCTGTTGTATCCGACTTTGCGGGCGTAGCGAACTGCGTCGAGGAAGTACGGCGAGAGGGTTGGCTCTCCGCCTGAGAACTGGACCGACATCTGTCGTTTCGGCTTAATCGTGATGGCGTTGTCGAGCATGGTCTTAATATCTTCCCAGCTCAACTCGTGGACGAACCCAACCTGATTCGCGTCCATGAAGCAGGGGTCGCACATCATGTTGCAGCGGTTGGTGAGGTCTATGGTCAGGACCGACCCGCGTCCATACTTCACCGTGCTCGATCCGTGATGGTGCAATTTCTCGTCATTGTGCGCGACAATGTCGCGGCCAGGGAACACTTCTTCGAGGTGCTGCGAAAACTCAGTGTCAATCGACATTACATCTTCGAAGTGGCCGTGTTTTTCGCAATCCTTGACCATGAGGATTTTGCCGTCGCGCTCGATGATCGCAGCTTTGATTTCCCCGACTTTTTCATTGCTGAGAACTTCGACGGGGAGCTTGCCGTCGAGAATCTGCTGACGGATTTCCGGGACACACCTAGGGCACAGCGAGTCTGTCGTACGCGGCCAGCCTAGTGGAGGCTTGGTCTTCTCGTACGACTTGAGCAGCGGCTTGTCGGACCACTTGGGCGTCGGCGATGGATTTTGCTTGATCCGGTTGACGCGCTCGAATACCGCCCATGCGCCCCGGGCGGCGACGGTCACTGCTTTCTCCACATACTTTACTGGCTTGTGCATGTCCTCTCGCTTTCTATTGCTCGGGATTATGGCAAGTCAGGCATCTGCCACTTTTCCTGGGTGAATCTTCAATTCATTCTGAAAACGGTTGAACCTGTAGAGCCCCACCCCTGTTTGACCTTCACTCTTTACCGCGTTCACTGTTTGAGCTGCGTTGGCGGCTCAAGAGAAAGAGGCCTTCTCGATGGACCTCTCCCATGTTTCGTTATGTCCCTATCTTATGGAAAGCAATCCCCTTGTTGCACGCACAACTCAATGAAAGGGGCAAAATAGGGGTTTAGCGGTGGAATGGAGCATTAGATGGAGTGTAAGTGATTGAAAAGGAAAGACAATTTTGGCGCATATGGCTATCGGGCTCAGGCCCCAAAGGTAATCGTAATTTGAAACCGGGGATTGGCTAAATAGGCGAAAAGCCTGGGGGTTCCGGAGCTTAACGCCTATCCTGAAAGGTGAACAGTCAGGTAATGAATCTGGTGCTGGTATCAGGCTCGACGGGTACCAGATCGAAGGAGTGCAATCATGAGTGTAATGGCAATCAGCTCGGTTCCTTTCGTGAGCGCGGCGTCTTTGATGAATATGGAAGAGCCCCAGGCGCAGAATAATCTGCAAGAAGACACCCAAAAAGCCAAGGCGCAGACCTTGTCGGATGTCTCATCTTCGGGGAGCGCCGTGACTGCTAAACAGGCATTCACAGCTTTTCAGCCCGATGTCCAACCCATCGCCACTCTCAGCCCCAGCACCGAAATACCGACACAAGCGGTTGCCCCCGACCTAACTGACTCCCCAACACAATGGTCCGGCGCCATCGTCAATGTGTACGCATAGGATCGTATTTCGCCTCTAGTCTCGACAATCGGCGCGGTGATACAGGGTTCCGAAAATGAGTGGCAGGCAGTTTGAAGTGCCCGAATGGCGCTTCGCCTACTGACCAGTCTGCGAAATGAATGTTTCGGGGGGATCGAAGAAGCAGCGGCGCCAAAAAGCTTGGTCGGAAAGAGCGCCCGCCTTCCATTGCTGAAGAACAGGCAAAGTCGCCGCCGTCATTCCGCCATCTTCTGAATCGAAAATGATCACAACTCCGGCCGCTGCGCTTGGGGCTTGCGTTAGCTCGGCGTATTCCTTGTCGAACACGGACTTCGCGAAGTCCAATTTTGCTCGCGAACTCGTATCCGATACGCCGACGGTAGCCCTTTGCACAGTTACGATTTTGACGGTTTTTCCTTGCAATGGCTCCCAGGTCCCCGGGAAAGACGCGATTTCTTCGCTCTTCACCTGAAATTGTTCAGCGGCCGCCGGGGCATTTTCAACTTTTGGCTCGGCTGCGAAGGTTTTCGGCATCTCCAGGTTCGAGCGCCGTATCCATCCGCGGGAGAGCCCCGAGATTCGTACGTGAACCCAGTTCGCATTCATATCGAGAATCTCAAACTCGTCTTCTGCGGTGGCGAGAAACAATACTTTTGCGCCTTCGACCGGACTTACCAGAACCGGCGTAGCGGATTTCCTGACCGCAACCAGATTGGTGGGGTGAGCCTGGTTGCGGAGAATTTCCTCCAGACCTTTCGCCTGTTTCGTGAGCTCTTCCATGTGTTTGTCCGCCACAGCTCTTTGGGTCGCTAACGATGGAACCGCGTCCGGGCTTGCGGCATTCCCGACCTTGAACGGCGAACTGTCAGGAATGGACGAGGCTTTTGAGGACGCGCTCGGACCAGTCACGACTCCGTCGCCTGGCATTGGTGCCGAGATGGTCGGAGACGCGACGGGCTTGCTCTTAGACGGCGAAGCCACCGAACTCGCAGGGAGATTGGCGGCCGGGGAAGATGCTTTTGAGCCGAGCGCATCCTGCAGGCGATCCAGAAAATCGGTTTCCAGTCGTCCGTTGGAGGGCAGTTCCTGGTACCCGGATTTCAAAGAAGCCGGATCGGCATACCAGGCGGTAATCTTGGCGCTGACCCGCACCAACGACCCGCCGGATGGCGTGGAACTCACCTGTGTGGTGCATTGATAGTAACCACGCTGGAAGCGGTCCAAAGCGCGATCGCCGGGCACGGTGAAACCATCGAGTACCGGAAGCCGTCCCGCAGCCGAAGGCTGCAATTGCTTGAGAATTTTTTCTACCGCCGGCTTTGACTGGGTGAACGTCCGTTCGTAGGGTGCGCTCTGGGCATGAGTGGGGGGGCCCAGTATCGTCGAGACTACGACGCAGATAAGAAACCAAGCTTGCGTCGAGGCGGCTGTCGGATGCGTTTTTCTCACGGCAGCGGCTCCAGTTGGTCGTGATGAATCCAACCGTGCTGCCCATCTTCGGTTTCGACGCCTGACCAGTAGGGAGTGGAAACGATAATGACAACTTCGGTGCCCGCATCCAGGGACCTCAAATTGGATGCAGTATGGAAGGGAGCGGATTTCGAGTTGGGCGCCGGGAGCTTTAATCACGCGTTCCGCCTGGCGACGGAGATCCTGTATGTGCTGTTCCAATCCTTGGACGGGAAGTCTGAGCCGCGGCCAGGGCCACCGCTTCGTCCTCTTCACTCTTGCGTTCGAGTGCCTGCCTGGCTAGCTCTTCCTGCCGCTGTTTTTCGCCCTGCTGATTCTGGGTCTTCTGCAATTCAAGAGCGTCGACGTGGTCCTGGATGTCTTTGTACTCGGCGCTTTCGACGCTGCCATCCGAGGCATGCACAGTGCGCCGGAAATCTTCGACGAAAACTGCGTCGATGCGCAAAATAGTTCTGCCGGCATCTCGGCTCTGCACCACGTAGCGCACCGCCAGCGTACCTTCGTCCCCAGTTTCCTGGAAATTAGCCGGGGCTAACACCTTGGTCCGAACCTTGTAGAAGACGGTGCCTGGATCCTTCCATGGCGGGAATAACGACGAGGACTCGACCGAACCAGCGTGCTCGATGTACTTGTCTTTGTTGTATTCGAAACTACCTTGGATGATGCCGTCCTCGACAACAGCCTCGACCGCCTGCAGGACCTCGCTCTCTGGAGCTGCGATTTCGGTGGAAAAGCCCAAGCCATAATCTTCCTTTTTCTTTTTGTGCTCACGACCAGCAAGCGGAGCGACTGCGAGAACCAGCCAAAAAACCGAGAGCACGACTAGCGCGAGCCTGCGGACCAGAACGGCGCGGTGGTTTCTAACAAGTAAGTATCCCTTGGCGACGACGAGATCGAAAATCCCTGCCCTGGTATTGATCTTCCGCATGCACTCAAACTGCTGCCAGCCAATAATAGTTGTTTTACGGAATCGGCTCAAAATTTTAAAACCCGGAGGTCGCTAAGAATAACCGCTGGGGTCGGGGAGAACAAATCGCACTTCTGAAAATGTTCGCCTTTCCTGACGTTTGGCTAGTTTCCTTTACCGGCCAATCCCGTCCTCGTGACAAATCCTTGACAATCTTTTTACAAAATACAGACGAAGTTGTCACATTCGAATCAGGAAGGAATGATAACGTCCCTTGTTCAGTCGTGCATTGAAGCTTCCAAAGCGATGAAAACGACAACAATCCGTAAGGGGCAAGCTGCGGGCCCGGCGAACCTCGTCTTATGCGGAAACGGGAACAGGCCCAGGCGGACGCGCGATCGGGCCGCCAAGAAACAGGCGCTCATTGAGGCCGCCTTGGGATTGTTTGCCGCGAAAGGCTACGAGGCGACGACCACGCGTGAAATTGCCGCCTCCGCCGGCTGCGCCGAAGGCCTTATCCACCGCTACTTCAAGGGCAAGCCTGGCCTGCTCGCCGCAATGATCGAACATAAAGTTTCAAAAGAAGTGCTGCACTTAAGCCACCGGTCACGGCAGGCGCGCAACCTGGCAGACGAATTTTTGAAGTTGGTTGATCGGGAAGTGGAACGCATGTGGGAAAGCCGTGACTTTCTCCGCGTAGTGATACCTCGCGCCATTGTCGATCCATCCCTGGGGAGTGTAATGAATAAGGCGCTGATTTCGGTGCGCGCCAAGGTGATCTCGGAGCGCCTGAAACATTACGAATCTGGCATGACCCTGCCGCACGGTGCCATGGAGGTCTTAGCACAAGCGGTTGGAATGCTCGGTTTCGTGTTCGGCTTCGTGCGCCCGGTACTGCTCGGGCATGATCGTTTTCGCGCCAAGAAAATGGCCGCCACGGTGGCCAGGATTCTTGTGGACAGCCCGGCGGTTTCGGCAGTCGTCTGAATGCTTTCTCCAGCGCCCCGCATTATCTTTTCTTGTTTTTTCTTGACACCGCTCTAACGAACGTGATAATTACTGCGTCCACGCGCACTTTACAGGTAATGGATGGTTTGACTTGAACGACGTCAAGAGGACCAGATAACTGCTCCTGCGGTGCGTGTGTTTGCCGCATTCCTGGGGATTTTCTGTTTCCTGTCACGGGACGTGGTTCCAAGCCGACTATTTTCGCGAAACCTTTTGAACGACGCTCGCAAAGTTAGATTGCGAGAGAACGTTCAGTGCGTTGCGTTGCCTTCATGATGTGGGCTTAGTTTCGCCGTTGTGATTTCGCATTTAGGAGGACTGGATGATCTCGTCCCGGAGAAATCTTGCCGGTAGCTTGCTGCTCCTTTTGCTGGTTCTTGGCTGCTTCCAAAATGCTCACGCCTTACCCGCCTTCGCCCGCAAGTATGGCTTGCGCTGTTCGGCCTGCCACGAATCTTGGCCGATGCTCAATTACTTTGGGCAAAAGTTCAAAGACAACGGCTATCAGCTCATGAATGATCGGGATGCTCCGATCTGGCAAAACCCGTCCTATTGGCCGGTCACATTCCGTATCACCCCGATCTGGCACCGGGTGAGCAACGATAAAGTTCCCTGAGGATGCGATACCGGGAGGCACACCACCTGGCACGGTCGAAGGGAGGATTGAATCCTCCGGTTTCGACCTGAGCGGTCTCGACTTCCATACCGGCGGAACCCTGGAAAAGAACTTCTCGTTCTACGTGCTTCCTTCTTCTGACAGCACCGCCACTTTTCACTTTGAGACAGTCATGGGCCGTTTGGACAATCTGTTCGGCAGTCCCTGGCTCAACGTGAAGTTCGGTAAGTTCGAACTCGATAATCTGCTCTCCGAGAAGCGCATTCTGACCTTGACCGGTAATGGCGGAATTTATCAGACCTATCACTTCATCACCGGTAGGTGACAGCAACATCTTCGGGCAGATCGGCGACAATCAACTCGGAATCGAGTATATGGGGCACTCGGCCGACGATCGGACGCGCATTTCCGCCGCCCTTCTCAGCTCGAGTGATGGGAACGTCGGCCTGGTCACCGGAGCCAACTCCTATACCGGGTTCTTTACCGGGAGCCAAGCTTTTGACGCGGGCAAACTGGGCGTGGAGCGTATCGGGTTCTACGCCATGGTGGGAGAAGCAGCAACCTTCTACCAGACTACTGGTGGCGTGCCGATCCCCGGCTCGGGAATCGGCAACAAAGGATTTAATCGTGTTGGCTTCGTCGGGCAATTCTACTTCGGTCCCCACTTTGACATTCAGGTTGTGACCCAGCACGGCTCTGATAACGTGTATTTCGGACAAGGTTTTGGCAATGCCACGGATCCCAGCGATGGAGCGCCGGCTAACGACCTACCGAACAATACGCCCGGAACGGTTCTTCCGGCTTCCGCCCGCGCGCCCAGTTGGAATGGCGCCACCTTTGAAGCTCACTATGTGTACAGTCCGCAACTGATCTTCATCGGACGATTTGAGTTGGAACGAATGTCGCAACAAGCCACCTACCACCAACCCCTCCAACCTGGGAAATATCACGAGTTACACCATCGGCTACCGATACAACCCGTTCATGACAAGCCGGGCGGGATTTGCCTGGCACAACGAATACAACTTTATGCATCAGGACCTGACATCGTTCTACGGAAACAACGTAAACTCCAGCGAATTGTTGATCGGTTTTGACTTCGACTTCTAGAGAGGACAGCGATGCGTAAAAAATCATTCCTGCAGTGTTCGTTGTTGATGAGCGCGGCCGCTGTTCTCGCGCTCTCCCTGCCCGCTAGGGCCCAACTCTCGACCGTTCAACTGGAAACGTGGCTGAACTCACCCGCAGCTTCCAGTCACGTCGGCAACATCACCGGGAATGCCAAGGCTGCAGCCCAAACTTACCGCAGATACTGCGTTGGCTGCCACGGCGAGCTCGGTGACGGCAACGGCGAGGTTGCGCAGTGGCTTCAACCTCCCATGTACCCCAAGCCGCGCGATTTTCAGCTGGGGATATTCAAGTGTCGTTCCACGCCAACTGGTACCTTGCCCACCGATGAAGACCTCTTTGACACGATTGCCCGCGGGTTAGACCGGTCGAGTATGCCGCCCTGGAACACGTTTACCAAAGAAGAGCGCGCGAATCTGGTGGCGTGGATTAAGCATTTCTCTCCGCGCTGGCAGAACGAGAAAGCAGGAACGCCCATCCAAATTCCTCCCGAGCCGGAAGTCACCCCCGAGCGAGTCAAAGCGGGCCAGGAAGTCTTCGGGAGAGTGCAATGCTGGAAGTGCCACGGTGTTCAGGGCATGGCCAACGGTCCTTCCGCCTCGACCCTTACCGACGATCTCGGAGCGCCCATTTGGCCCTACAACTTCACCGACGGATCTCGGCCCAAGTGCGGCAACACCGATCGCGACATCTACAAAATCTTCATGACCGGACTGGATGGAACGCCAATGCCGTCATTTGTTGATAACATCAAGCCCGACGAGGCGTGGGACTTGGTCTTTTATCTGCGCACCTTCCAACCA
Organism: uncultured Acidobacteriota bacterium; assembly: GCA_963838765.1. GTDB lineage: Bacteria > Acidobacteriota > Terriglobia > Terriglobales > Acidobacteriaceae > JABDBE01. The sequence continues at coordinate 61,967 of CAWISU010000063.1, forward strand.
CACAACGCATTCAATGCCAAGGAAAAGCAGATTGCCAAGCAGCTGGGATTAAAGCCGGTGAGTCCACAATAGTCTCACACCCAGCGAGGCAATTCATTCTCAGGAGGATTCGATGAAGAACAATTGGTATTCGAAGTTTGCAACAATACTATGCGCGCTAGTACTTGTCGGCTTCGGTGCGCTGAGTCTCAATCAAAAGGTCAGTGCTGCCGCGGAAGGCTCAATCACCGGTACCGTAAAACTCAGCGGCACCGCGCCTCATATGAGAGGCATTGACATGTCAAAAGACCCGTACTGCGTCAAGCAGCACGAGACCCCCATTACGATGGAGAACGTCGTGGTTGGGACCGGCGATGGCTTGCAAAACGTCGTTCTCTACATCTCCGAAGGCCTGACCGGCAACGAGGCTACCGCTGTACCGTCAACCAAACCCACCTTTGACCAGAAGGGCTGCCAGTACATTCCGCACGTCCTGGCCGTGGACGCGGGTCAGGAATTTCAAGTCATTACCAGCGACCAAACCACCCACAACATTCACCCGCTGCCCAACCCGATGACCGGCAACATCCCGTGGAATAAGTCTCAGCCGCCAGGAGCACCGCCAATCGTAACCAGTTGGAAAGCGCCGGAAATGATTTCGGTGAAATGCAACATTCACCCCTGGATGCACGGCTACCACGCGGTGGTCAAGGGCCCCTACGCGACCACCGACAAAAGCGGCGCGTACACCATCCATGGTGTTCCTCCAGGCAGCTACACGGTCACAGCTTGGCAGGAGGAACTGGGAACACAGACGGCAAAGGTGACCGTAGCTGCCGGCAAACCGGCGAGTGCAGATTTCACATTCAAGGCCAAGTAAAGAAGCTTTTTGCTTTAGGCTCTTAGCTCTTAGCCAAAAAGCCAAGAGCTAAGAGCCAATAGCTTTAGTCCGGCCGGAGGCGAAAGGTCATGGCGAAATTATTTGCGGTCATCATCATCCTAATCGCAATTGGGTCCGCGATTCCCATCCTCCGCCACACTTGGGTGGCGCCCGAGGATATCTCGACTCATGGCGCTCTGATCGACGAGCAGATGTCGGAGACCATGGCCGAGGCGGGAATCTCTTTCCTGGCCGCACAGATCATTCTGGCGCTTTTTATTTGGCAGTTTTCCAACCCGAGTCCGGACGCGAAGATTAAGACCTTTCCCGGCGGCGCCAAGGGGTTGGTAATTGCAGCTTTCCTACTGGTAGGCGGGGAAGTTGTCGCACTCGGAATCTTTGGAGTGAAGGCTTGGGCCGACGTCTACTTTACTCCACCCTCGGCCAGCGCTATCCCGGTTCAAGTGCAGGCTGGCCAGTTCGCCTTTTATTTCCGCTACCCCGGTCCTGATGGAACCTTCGGCCCCATCCACCCGGAGTTGGTCAATGAGGGCACGCAGAACTTCTACGGTCTCGATACCGACCATGATGCGGACTCCAAAGACGACATTGTGACCGCTGAAATGGCGATCCCGGTAAACAAAGAAATCCATCTGCTCATGCACTCCAAGGATGTTGGACATTCCTTCTATGTGCGCGAGTTGCGCGTCCAACAGGACTTCGTTCCCGGGTTGGACGTCTCTCTTCATTTCACCGCAACCAAAATCGGAAGGTACGAAATTGTCTGTACCCAGCTTTGCGGCCTGGGACACTACAACATGAAGGCGTATCTTGAAGTGAAGTCCCAGGAAGATTACGACAATTGGCTCAAGAAAGAAGCGGCAATGCAGTAGCTTCCGTCGCTTGACGTTTTAGCGGACGAGACATCTCCTTTGAGGTGAGGCCATGCACGATATGTCAGCACACGCGGCACAACACCACGAGCCGACAACTTTCATCCGGAAGCATGTTTTCAGCCTGGATCACAAGGTCATCGGCAAACAGTATTACGCCCTGGCTTTGCTCGCTGCGCTGATTGGAATGTTTCTTTCATGGCTGATGCGCATCCACCTGGGTTGGACCAACGCAGCCATCCCCGGTCTGCAACTGCTTTCCAAGAATGGTGCGCCCGGCGGCGTCATGACCCCCGAGTACTATCTGCAATTGATGACAATGCATGGCACGATCATGGTCTTTTTCGTGCTCACCACCGCCCCCTTCGCGGCCTTCGGCAACTATTTCCTCCCCATCCAGGTAGGCGCGGAGGACATGCCCTTCCCCCACTTCAACATGATGTCGTTCTGGGTCACTTTCGTAGGCTTTTGGGTTCTAATCGCATCCTTCTTCGTGAGCGACGGGCCCACGCTCGGCGGATGGACTCAATACGCGCCGCTCAGTGCTCTCGGTTCGGTTGGCGGCCCGGGCGAAGGAACAGGGGTATTGCTGTGGGCAATTTCGATTGCGATCTTCTGTGTTGGCCAGTTGCTGGGCGCCCTAAACTTCATCACCACCACCCTCGATCTTCGCGTCAAAGGCATGAGCATGATGCGCCTGCCGCTGAGCGCGTGGGCATGGTTCATTACCTCCTGCATGGGCCTCACAGCGTTTGCCGTTTTAATGCCCGCCTGCATCCTGCTGATCCTCGATCACGTCGCCGGAACCAGCTTCTTTGTCCCATCCAATCTGGTGATTAACGACCAACTGCAGCCCCACTCTGGCGGATCGACTCTGCTCTGGCAACATCTATTCTGGTTCTTCGGACATCCCGAGGTTTACATCGCAATCGTTCCCGGCATGGGCATCGTTTCCCACGTGCTGATTTCCAACATGCGCAGACCAATGCTGAGCCACCGAGTCCTGATTTATTCCATGGGAGCGCTGGCCGTTCTCAGTTACATGGTCTACGGGCATCACATGTTCGTCAGCGGCATGAATCCATTCTCTTCGCTGGCGTTCTCGTTCCCCACTCTGGCCATCACCATCCCGTCGACCATCATCGTGCTGATCTGGATTGGAAGCCTGTACGGCTCCAAGCTGCGCATCAATTCCGCTTCGCTGTTTGCCCTGGGCTTCGTTTCCATGTTCGTCAGCGGCGGCGTAAGCGGCTTCTTCCTTGCCCAGCCCTCGATTGACATCATGCTGCATGCCACGTACTTCGTAGTCGGCCACTTCCACCTGGTAATGGGTGTCGCGGCGATGTTCGGCATCTTCGCCGGAACCTACTTCTGGTTCCCCAAGATGACCGGGCGGATGATGAACGAGCCTTTAGGGAAGACCCATTTTGTGATGAGCTTCATTGGGACGTATTGCATTTTCATGCCCTTCCATTACTTAGGCATGGCCGGAAATGTGCGCCGCTATTCGGCCTTCGTGGCTGACTACTTGCAACCGTTGATTCCGGTCCATAAATTTATCACCATCGCTGCTCTCTTCACGGGACTTGCCCAGCTGATTTTTGTCTACAACCTGATTCACAGCCGCTTCTGGGGCGCGCCGGCGACAGATAATCCGTGGGAAGGCACTTCTCTCGAGTGGAGCACGCCGACCACGCCTCCGCCGCACAACAATTTCGGCGACCATCTTCCCGTGGTTTATCACGATCCGTATCAATACGGAGTGAAGAGTTCGACTGGCGACTACCTTATGCAAGCCTCATCCGAGCAAGTTGCAACCGTGAACGAAGAAAAGTAGTCGAGATCGGTAGAAGGGAAGTTAGTGCGTTATGGCAACTACGGTACACGAACCACCGCAAATCGATTCGCATCGTTTGCCGGAGACAAGTGATTCCGGGAACGGCGGTTGGCGGAATCTGGTTCCGGCAAATGGCGAACTGCGTTTGGTGCAGCACTACTCGCCGCCAGCGTCTTCGACTGCCATCTGGGTAGTGCTCTTCGCCATCACGATGATGTTTGCGGCCTTCACGAGCGCTCTAGTCGTTCGCAAAGGTGCGTCGCTGGACTGGCGGCATTTCACCTTACCGTCGATTCTCTATTTCAACACCCTTCTCCTCTTGATCAGCAGCGTAACCCTGGAAGTTTCGCGTCGCCGGATCGCTGCTTTCATGGGAGGGTTAAGAACCCAGTCGGAAAGCCCGGCACGTTGGCTCTACATCACGTTATGTCTCGGCCTGCTTTTTCTGGCTGGCCAGTATGTCGCGTGGCGGCAACTGAGCGCCCAGGGCCTTTTCCTGGCCACAAATCCCAGCAGTTCGTTTTTCTATGTGCTCACCGCTGCTCATGCGCTGCATATTCTGGGCGGCTTGGGCGGGATTATCTTTGTTATCCGCAGGCTCAACCAGTCGTTCCTGCGCCGGAGCACTCTGGACGCAACCGCGCGCTACTGGCATTTTATGGATGGCCTTTGGGTGTACCTGTTGTTACTGCTGTGGATGAAGCTTTAACGCACTGAATAAACTAGGAGGCGCCGTGAGCCAAGCCGATTTGACCATGCAAGGGCACTCCGCAGGTTTGTTGGCGGGTACTCCCTTTTCGATGCCCACGAAAAAACTGGCGATGTGGTTGTTCATCATCGCCGACACCATGACCTTCGCCGCCTGCCTGGTGGCCTATGGATTCCTGCGCATCGGCACTCCCAACTGGCCTAGACCGTTCCACAGCATCACGAACGTCGCCATAATGACTTTTATTCTTCTCACCAGCAGCTTGACCATGCTCTTCGGACTTCAGGCCGCTAAGGCGGGGGATAAGGCGGGAGCATTTCGATGGACGATGATCACGGCGGCCGCGGGCATTTTGTTCGCCCTGCTCCACATCCGCGAATGGTTGGGGCTCATTGACGAAGGCATGACCCTGTTTAAGAATCCGTGGGGAACGGGGCTGTTCGGCGCCTCATTTTTTAGTATCACCGGTCTGCACCTGACCCACGTGACCTGCGGCGTAATCGCTCTCATCGCGGTGGGCCTGCGCTATAAGGGAGGCCGTTACAAAGCCGATGACCTCGAAATTGTAGGTCTCTACTGGCACTTCGTAGATCTGGTTTGGATGTTTGTGGTACCGCTCGTCTATCTCATGAATCTTTCTCACTAGGTCGACCGAATTACACGGAGCTGAATACTATGGCAATCGCGGAGCAGCACAAGAGTGAGGGCACCGGTAAGTACGTTGGAGTTTATGTTTGCCTGTTGGTTCTCGCGGCATTGCAGTTCGTCATTGCCTATCAGAATATTGACGCAGGGCAGATGGTCACGCGCATGCTCATAGTAGCCATTGTCGAGGGCCTGGTGGCAGTCCTCTTCTTCATGCATCTTTGGGCGGAAAAACGGGGCTTCCTGTGGTTTGTAGCTGTCTTTACGATTTTTGTTCTACTCACAATGCAATATGGGTGGACCGACAGTTTCCGCATGCGGGTCGGCGGCGCACCGTTTTCCAATTACTCGAAGTACTAACCAAGAGGAAGGATGAAGATCAACAGACCGCATCTGCTTCTAGGCATCGCACTGGTGGGACTGATCACGCTTGCAGCCCCTATTCCCGCGTTCGCCCAAAGCTGCGCGCTCTGCTACACCCAGGCTGCCTCTGCCGGGGCTCGGATGATTCAGGCCTTGCGCAGTGGAATTCTGATCCTAATCATTCCTCCCACGTTCATGTCAGTGGGCATGATTTTCATTGTCCGTCACAAGCGCAATCAGTTCCGGCGAAGCGAAGCAGCAGACGAATCCGGTCAAGACTGGTAAAATGGCGACCACTAACCTAATGGCAAACTCTTCGCAGACGCTCAAAGCAAAGCTTGGCGATTACTACACCCTAACCAAGCCCGAAGTGAACCTGCTTATTCTGATGACCACGTCGGCGGGATATTACCTTGCCTCTCGCGGACCCTTCAAAATTGGAGGCTTGATCAACACGTTGATCGGCACGCTGCTGGTAGCCAGCGGCACCGCGACCCTGAATCAATGGATGGAGCGTGTGTGGGACGGTCAAATGCGCCGCACCGCGAACCGCCCTCTGCCTTCGGGACGCCTCAGCACCCGCGAGGCATTTCTGTTTGGCATGGGATTGAGCGTCGCCGGAGGGTTATATCTGGCGATCACCGTAAATTTGTTAGCCGCATTTCTGGCAATCTCCACGCTGACGTCGTATCTCTTGATCTACACGCCGTTAAAAAGGAAAACGCCTCTATGCACGCTGCTGGGCGCATTCCCCGGAGCGATGCCAACTCTGATCGGGTGGGCTGGCGCATCCGCCGGCATCGACCGTCAGGCCTGGTATCTTTTTTCGATTCTCTTCTTATGGCAATTCCCCCATTTCCTCGCAATTGCCCTGATGTATCGTGACGACTACGCCCGCGCCGGCTACAAAATGCTGCCCGATTTCGATCTCGACTCCCGCTTCACTCGTGCGGAAATCGTTGGCTTCACTCTCGTCTTGATCGCTACCACAATGCTGCCGCTAGTGGGACGCGGCGGACCGATTTATTTGACGGGCATGTTGCTGGCGGGAGCGTTCCTGCTTTATCACGTAACCAAACTGGCGAAGTCCACTTCGAAAGTTTTGGCCAGCCGCGTGGTTCATGCCTCGGTGATTTACCTCCCAATTGTTCTGGGCCTGCTGATCGCCCGGAAAATGTAGGCGCGCGTCCTCGCGCGTCTGCCCGAAAAGTGTGTCAGGACCTCTAAAGCCCATGACCCTCACGCCTGGTCGCGACCCGACAAATGGAAGATGACCAATATAGTCACATCGGCTATACTCGTGACATGAGAAGGGTGAACATCAGCGATCTGAAAGCGCGTCTCAGTGCCCATATTCAGCTGGTGCGAGACGGAGAGGAGGTTCTGGTGTGCGACCGCAATAAGCCTGTGGCGCGAATTGTCCCCTGCGGTTTGGAGGGCCACTCCGAGCAGGAGCGTCGCCTGATTGCCCGTGGTGCTCTCATGCCACCTCGTAACAAACGACCTGCAGCTATCTCCTGGCCAGATCCCCCCGGCAATGTTTCCGACAGGATTATGGAGCAAATATGGCGGGAAGAACGGGAAAGCCGTTAACCCGGGTTCCCGCTTTTTGGGACGCGAGTGCGCTGGTTCCTCTGTGCGTTCGCCAACGCGTGACGCGTCGCGCCATCGTTCTATACAAAACTTATGATCCCGTCGTCTGGTGGTCAACGCCGGTTGAGATTGCAAGCGCGCTCGCCCGCCTTGTGCGAATGAATCAACTCGACACCCGCGATTGGGCTAAGGCCGTTAAACTGGCCACTAGCCTTGCCGGTTGGTGGTCCGTAATTCAGCCCTCGGACGCTCTGCGGGCTTCCTCGATGCAACTTGTGGATCGCTACGATTTGCGGGCAGCGGATTCGTCGCAACTGGCGGCGGCGCTGGAGTGGTGTGAGCACGCTCCGCAGGGGCGCATTTTTCTGACTACCGATCAAAAGCTGAGGGAAGCAGCGCTGCTCAGCGGCTTCGATGCCAAACCGATGTGAGCCCTGACCGAGTTTCACACGCTCGCACTTTGTCGTAAAAGGCGAACAAAATTCTGCGCACCTTCATCAAAACGTTTCTCACTGTGCTCATCCTGACCTACATTGCCTTGGGCGCACTTTTCTATTTTCAACAAGATCAGATGACCTTCCCTGCGCCCACTCAATATCCGAAGGCAACTCCAGCAGATGACGGGCTCGCGTTCGAAGATCTCCATATACCGGTTGCGGGATCGGAGCAGATTCACGCCTGGTGGATCCCGGCGACTCAGCCTTCTGACCAAGTTCTCTTAATGTTTCACGGCAATGGCTACGTGTTAGCACAGACAGCTGCCCCTGCAGGGGAGATGATGTTCTTACATCATCTCGGCCCCAATCTCCTCTTGGTGGACTATCGTGGATACGGCTCCAGCAGTCCCGGCACGGCAAACGAGACTCGGGTCTATCAGGACGCCCGCGCGGCTTTTAGTTACCTGCTCAATCAACGGCACATGCGCATCCACAACGTCATTCTCATGGGCCGTTCCATAGGCACGGGGCCAGCCACACAGCTTGCCCTGGAACATTCCGACGCGGGAGGGTTGATCCTCGAGAGCGCATTCACCAGCGTTTCGGAAGCAGCAAAGGCAATCTGGTACTTACGAGTCTTTCCGCTCTCGCTTTTTATTCACAATCGGTTTGACAATCTTTCGAAGATCGGCTCCGTGCATGTTCCCGTGTTCATCACAGTTGGAACCGAAGATACCTTGACGCCTCCGGACATGGCGCAGGCGTTGTTCCGGCGGGCGAATCAACCCAAGCTGTTATATCTCGTCGCGGGAGCAGACCACAATACCATCGTCAGCGTGGGCGGGCAGGCGCTCGAAAAACAAATCGGCGGATTCATTGGTAACGTCCACTAGAAATAGTCTGGACAATTCTAAGATTAACAATGCGATTTGCTGACCGCGAAATTCGCGTCTACCGTTCAGAGCGCGGCGGAGATGCCTCGCGTCGGATATTGCAGGCATCCGAGCAACACCACGAGGCGGGTTATCTGCTCGTAGCTTTCCGCCACGCGAATTGGAGAGATGTGAGCGCCGGGAAGAATCATGCCAAGATAGAGCCTGGGAATGGCAAGCGAGGCATAAAGCCGAAGGCGAATCGCGTTATCCACTAGCTTTTCAGCTGCCTCGGCGGTCGCCGGATCCGAACTGCGACGCCCAGCATCAGCCAAACGTAACAAAATCGCCGCATTCTGTGCAGCGCAGGAGACGTACTCTACTGCTGCCCGCAGGCGTTCTCGCTGGATTCTACGGAACTGCGCCGGGGAAAGATAGGCGCGCAGAAATGCTTCTTCATTAGGATCAACCAGGTTCCGAAATGCCTCAACATCCACCGCACGGATATACTTCGTCGGGTTTTCCAAAACCTCGGGTGTGAGTGCGCGACCCTTGGTCAGCTTGACCGAGAACAATAGCGCCAAGAAAGCAACCAATGCGAGAATCAGTGTGATGATCATTGTTGTAAGAGACGCTGCAATTCCTGGTTCCAAATTTCCAAGTCGTATTTAGGCAACGTCTTCGGCCTGCACTCCGGCTCCTGCATGGGTATCATCAGGTAGAACATCCAGATCAGCACACAGCAATGGTAGGCTGCCATGGTGGAAAGGTTAACTGCGCGGTTGCCAAAAGCTCCCAAATGGAGCCAGATAGCTGAGGCGGCCAGTTCCACACTGGCGAAAATTCCCAGGCCCAACGCGATGCCGAAGGCTTGACTCCGCCACGACAGTGCGAAATAACGGGAGAACGAAAACAACGAAATCAGCAGCCCGCACTGTAATACGCTGACTGCTCGGTCCAAGGCATACGTCGCATTCAAGAGAAAATTCGGACTCCTGGCCGGCGCCAAAATGGCCACTCCCGCTGCCACCAGAAGAAGGGCTACAGTCACCCCTCGAAACAGCGACCTCCCGGGCCCGTGGAGTGCCGGATACATCCGAAAGAAATAGCTGAACAGTTCATAAATCACCGCAAAGCGGATCGCCGTGCTCAGCGCCAGTCCCATGGAGTAGACACGGACATAGCCCTCTCCAAAATGAATGGGGGTTCTGGAAATCCAAAAAAGAACACCGAACTGCAGAATCTCGAATGCGGTATACAGAAAGAACATCGGGAACTGCCGATGCAGCCCGCGGCGGACCATGCCAAATAGAATTGCCCCCAGCAGAAGGTGCGGGGCGATCCACAGGTAATACCAGAGTATAGACAGCGTCATGGGCTACCGCGAAAAAATATACACCCTTTCGCGGCAGCCCACAACCGGAACTTCAGTGCAACCTACCGTCTCGCTATCTTACCGGACGTACGGGTCTAGAGGGGGCCGTTGGGGTTGCCATCGGGCGGAAAAGGCGAAGGATGCATAATTGGCGGACCACCGTTGGGGTTGCCGTCAGGGCCGTCGCCAGTAGTAGCCATCAGTGCTGCTGGCACGGAAAAAGTGGTTAGAAGCAGCGTAACAGCCAGCCAACGTAAGTTCATTTTCACAGTGTAAATTCCTTTCCAATGTGAGATTACCCCGTGATAATGTATTGATAAGTGTGTCTTTGAACAGAGTACTAAAGTAATTTCGTATTTCCGAAAATGTAACATGACCCTGCATTCTCCACTAGAGGATCTTCAAGAAACCACGCTGAAGGCCTTCGCCGGTTGTCTAAACAAGCTGGAATATCTAGCCGGGTTACGGGACGCAGGGGGAGGCTACGAGCATTGGGGGCTTTCCCGAGTTTATGGTGAGTTGGCAGCCAAAAAAGCGCTGGCGCGAGCCCATCGCGCGCTACTTTCCAAGGTGTTGGCTATGCCCATCCGGAAGCTGGCGGAAGATGCCAAGCAATCCAGCGAAGTAGCTGGAATCCCTCCGGATGCTTATGTGGAACGGCTGGCCACCACGAGTCCGAATCTGTTGCCCCACGGGCCCGGGGCCGGATCCGCCCGCCACCTCAGTTCAGTGCTTCATGCCCTTTCGAGTTTATTGAAGAATCCCAAAGCGGACGCCAATCCCCCAAGCGGATCGCGACCCCCACGATCTGGCCGATGATTTCCGCCTCTTGAGGGTAACGCAGGGCGCGAGCTGCAACCGGCGACAGCGGGTGCGGCTGCAGAATAATTTCTTCTCGCGTCATCGTGCACCAGCAGCAGGTGTGGCCATTTCTTGTTTCCACGAAGTAGATTGGACGCTCGTATTCCGACCTCCAGCCGCCTTCCGTCGCCTTGTTCTTCGTCTCATCCACCTGCACAAAACTTCCGGGCGGCAGAAGCGGATACATGGTCAAATCCTCACTGCCAATATATCCATAGGTGTACTGGCAGGTGGCAAATTGCGCCAGGTACGCGAGCGGTACCATGCCCCACTGTTCCACCATTCGTCCAAAGTTCACTGTGCGCCGGGGATCGAAGCTGGGATCAAGGCGGGTCGGCATTTGAACGCTTGAGAGGTTGGCAAGAGCGTTAGAAACATGCGATTTCGGCGGGAATACGAAATCCAGATCCGCCGCCGCGCCATTCAAGTCGACGCCATACCACGATAACAGCTCCCGAATGTCTCGACGGTAGATCACAGCCAACGAATACAACCGATAGATGCTCGGCACCACGCCCTTTGTCTCAACGTCGGAAAGTCGGCTCGGAGCTATAATAAATTCGTCGTTCGCACGTTTCTGTGCGATCTGTGTGCTGGCGTTCTCGACATCCCGCATTGTCAATCCCAGCTGCTCGCGCAAGATGCGCAAGTTCTGCCCCCCTGGAAACATTAGCCCCCCTGACATCGACAAAAGTAATGTAATAATAGCAACTTAGAGCCGTCTACGGCACAAGGAATTTACATTTATTATTGCGCAAATCCCGGACGAACCCGCCGCCACCGGCAGTCAATATCGAAGCTTACCGCTTCTGTTCGGAATTCGTAAATTATCCGACCCTGGTGCCGCAAACTTCCATGCGAATCGAACGAAATTGCTTACCATCTTGCACGCCAGTTTCGCCGAAGTCAAGGGGATTAGGCCTCTGGGAAGGGCAAGAAACAAGGGCCAGCAGGGCTGGCCCTATACCAAAAAGCGAGTTCTGTAATCCGGATCAGTCCGCGGCAGCAGTGCTATCATCGGCTTCCACCAACGGCATGGTCACCAGATGTTCGCTGATGAACCATACTTGCAACTCGTTGGTGCGCAATACGTCACTGACCACCACATCGTTTGTCCCTTCGTCTTCCAGGGTGGAAGCCCGTTTCGCCAACTCCCGGCAGTCCCGGATAATGATCTGATGCGCATCCAGCAAGCGCGAGAGTTGCACCGGAACCTCTTCCCTGCCCTTGGGTGGCCGTTCGATTCGCGTCGTCTCCGCCACGTCGGGGGCCATGGCAATACTGAGGCCGCCGAGCAACTGAATGCGCTCGGCGATGGTATCCACCAATTCCGATTGCTCCCCGAAATGTTTATCAAACAGTAGATGCAGTTGGTAAAACGTCGGGCCTGCGACCTGCCAATGCGATTT
>CAWISU010000064.1:0-22564 GCA_963838765.1 uncultured Acidobacteriota bacterium
CGGTGATCTTACCGCGGGGGCTCCACCCGTTCCCATCCCGAACACGGAAGTTAAGCCCCGCAGGGCCGATTGTACTGCACGCGAAAGTGTGTGGGAGAGTAGGTCGTTGCCGGCATAAATAAAGGCCACGTTCAGAAATGAGCGTGGCCTTTTCCGCTTTGGTCTCCTGCCCAGACTGCTTACGCTGCTGCCTGGTGTTGATAGGCCGGGACGAAGACTTCGGCGACGAAGGTTTCGTAGGTCGTCGGAGTCGTATTGCGGGATGTGCGCGGTTCGAGGGCGCGCATGGATCCTGAGTTCAGGCTGGCTGACATTTCGAGAAGCAGGTTGGCAAACGGCTCGGACATCCCAGACTGAACCAGCGCAGGCCGCATCTGTTCGTCGGGCGGTTGCCTGTATTTGAGATCAGGCTTGCCGATGGCCTTGCCGATAATCGCGGCCACCTCGTTGTAGGTGATATCGCGTTGGCCCTGCAACTCCTGGGTTTGCTTGCCGCGGAAGTCGAGACGTAGAAGCGCCTCGGCGGCAACTGCTCCGATGTCGCGGGTGGCGATCATTGGAAGTTTGAGGTCGGGGCGAATCGGGCCGCCGACAAAGCCCATCGTCGAAATGACGGTAGCTTGCGGCAGGGTGTTTTCCATGAAGGAGACGGCGCGCAGAAAGAGTACGTTGGCGCCGTCGATCTGGTTGAGTTTTTGCTCGAGTTTGTGCAGGCCGACCACGGGGCCGGTTCCTTGGCTTTTGTCGGCTCCAATGCTGCTGAGCGCAACCACATGCTTGACTCCCGCATTTTTCAAAGCGGTTGCGATCGCATCGCAGACGCGCTCCGAGTAAGCGAGAGGATCGTTGCTGGTGGGGTTGGGTGGAATCAGGACGTAGGCTGAGTCTGCATTCTGAAAAGCTTTGGTGAGGGCGGCCGCATCGGTGACATCGGCGATGAAGACCTCCGCACCCTGCGCCACATGAGCTTGCAGGTGAGCTGCGTTTCTGCCAACGACGCGAACCTTCTGCTGGCGGGCCAGAAGATTCTGCGCCACAACATGTCCAGTATTGCCGCTTGCTCCAAGTACAACGTGCATAGGTTCCTCCTTGTATAGAGAATTGGATGCGGAAGGGCGGGCTGAGGCTCCGCCGTTTTGGGTTAGGTGTGGGAGAGTAGGTCGTTGCCGGCATAAATAAAGGCCACGTTCGGAAATGAGCGTGGCCTTTTCCGTTTTGGGATAGATGCCTGCAATAAAGAGGTATCGACTCTCATTTAGAGAACGTCGAAGAAGGTGATGGAGTTATATTAACGGCTGAGGAAAAATACCCCGTGAAGTCCTCGCTCGGGCGCAGGAGAGGGGCAGTCAGGAGGAGATTATGTGCGTCATCTGTGAGCGCGAACTATGGGGCGAGCACCGAGCGCTCGAACGCGAGTTCTTCAAGCCCTGCAAGACATGTAAGAAGTTCCCGGGCACGAGCTCCGAAGGAACCTGCTATCACTGTTTCGCCATTGGCAGCATGATCGACGAGTGCCCCGAGTGCGCGGGCAAGCCATGGACTGAAGAATTCCTGGAGGCCAAAAACGAAATCGAAGGTCCGGACAAGCTGGTGGTCCCGTTCTAGAAGGGTAGGGGCGCCGCGGCTCGAGACGAACAGATGATCACCAATCGATTCGCTTGATCCCGGCTACCAAATCGAAATGGCGATCGCGGCTCAGGAGGGCAAGAGAATGCTGCCGGCACAGTGCGGCAATCCACAGATCATTGGTCGGAATCGGCTTGCCTTTGCGCTTTAGTTCGAGGCTGACCTCGGCGTAATAATGAGTGGTCGGCTCCTGAATGTCCAGCACCATGCAGTCCTGGAGCAGTGCCTGCAGCCAGTTTTCGTAACTGGCCCGATGACGCGACTGGGCGATGCCGTGGCGATACTCGCCGAGCACAATAACTGGGAGCGCCACCTGTTCGGCACGGGAGAGGACGGCCGCCAGGCCGACATCATCGTCAGCGGCAGCCGAGAGGGCATTGGTATCAAGAATCATTTCCAGAGAATCATTTCCAGAGAATCAGTGCCAGACTTCCCGATCGATCTGCTCAAACGCTTCTTCCACCCGGCTTTCGATTTGCTTGCGCTCCTTATGCAGGTGTTTGAGCCTTCCGACATGCTTCATCCAAGGCTTTTCCTGGGATGTAGTTTTCAATTTTTCCTGGACCGCCTCAGTGACGAGCTGGCGCAAGGGAATACCGCGTTGGGCGGCGGCGGATTTTGCGCGGCGGAACAGGAAATCGGGGATTTCGAGGGTCGTCTTCACGTACCCATATTACCATATTTATGGGTCTAGTTGCGAAATTCCCCGTTTGTATCGCGCACACGAAAGTTTGGAGAGATCCCTCGGCTTCGCTCGGGATTTCGGCTGCGGGCTCCCGCTGCGCTCACGCCGCAAAGCGCCTCAAGCAAGTTAAGCCCCGCAGGGCCGATCGTACTGCACGCGAAAGTGTGTGGGAGTCCTTCGGCTTCACCTCAGGATAAAATCCGGTCGTTGCCGGCATTAAATAAAGGCCGATCATGGAAACATGGTTGGCCTTTTCCTTTGTGAGTCGGTAATCTTTCAACGACTTCCGGTTTTCTGCTAGCATTCATATATGGCAACCGTGAAACAAACTCAACGCAAGCGATACGATGCCGCTCATCCCGCTCGCGGCCGCAAGACACAGAAATCGCCGAAGAAGACTCTGCCAGAGCTTTACGCCCGCCTCCAAAAGACTCAGCCCGGTTCCGAAGAATCCAAGCGGATTTCCGAACAGATAGTCGACGCCATCGGCTAGGCCATGGCGGCTGTCAGAATCAGACCGCCCAGAGACTACCGATGCCGTGCCTACCGCGAGCACTTGCGGGATCGAGTGGACAAGCGGCACTTCCTTGCGTCGATGGCGCGAGAACTCGACGAATGGCTCAAGCGTGCGCCTGAAGCTCCCGGACCTTGACGAAGCTCCGGAGGGCTGGCACAAATGTTTCGACTCTTTCACGATTTGCGGTGAAGGCGAGTGCATCAAAACGCTTTACACGATTTACGCTCCCGGCAAGCCCAGACGGGGCAGCGTCGACTTGGACAAATGGGGAAGGCAGCGGTAGGCCAGATTAATTGCGACAATAGCCCCGCAGGGCCGATCATACTGCACGCGAAAGTGTGTGGGAGAGTAGGTCGTTGCCGGCGTAAATAAAGGCCGATCATGAAAACATGGTCGGCCTTTTCCTTTTGTCCTTTCGTCACAGTTCGCCTTAGCGGCTAGCTCAACCAGCGTTCGGATGCGGTTACTGGTTGCTGGGCTCGACGCACTGATATCCGGTATTAGGGTAATACTTGCAGATTTCACGAGTATGAGCTGGACAAGAGCCAGTGCAAGACCCGCCGCACCCGTCGGAAGCCCCGCACTTCCCGCCGCTGGTGCAGCTGGGAGTGCAAGCCTTGGTCCCGGCCGCAAACGATATTGGATTGGAAGCGTTGCCATTGGCAACCACCTGGAGCGAATAGTTCTGCCAGGGTGCCAGTAAGATACTTGCTGGCAGGGCGAATTCGGTAGACACAGGTGTGGGCCCGGTCATCACGCCTGTACTGCTCCAATCGTGCGTACGCGTATATGTGACCTTTCCGGCTGCGTCGGTGAGCCGCACGAGCGGATAGTTGCTTGCCATTTGGCCATCGTCTCCGAAAGCCGCGCCCTCAGAGATGCCGTTCAGGTTGGTACCTATTAGGTGGTAAGAAAACCCGTCGGGATTCTTAGTAATGCTGCGGATAACCGGTTGTCCCCCGGGTAATGGAGAGCCAGTTGGTTGGTAGACAAATAGTGGCAGATTTAATTGCCCGCCATCAAACAGAACCGTGCCGTCAGGCAGGTCGAGCATGACGGTTCCGTCGGTCGTCCCTCCTGTATAGAAGTTTGGCGGCGGGCTAACGGAGGTGAAAGTGCCTTGAGGCGATTGTGGGGTTGGGGTGTAGTCGTACTCGTAGAAGTAAACTCCCTCTGGCTTACCTGTAGCGGTTTGGGGCATGAAAGCAGCAGTAGGGGTATGAGACAGTAAGAGTAGGATCTTGCCGTTGACCATCATTGCGCCGGGTGCATCGGGCATGCCTCCGCTGTACGTCCCATCAACGTAGGGAAGAGGCGGCCCTGCCGTCCATGAACCAGTAGAGGGTGTGTAAATATCGGTGTAAGGTGCGCTGCCAATGAAGATTGCCTGGCCGTTAGGAAGAAGGAAAGCAGGTCCCTCCTCATAGACATAGGTATCATACAACGGGGATGATGCAGGAATGCTGCCTGCGGGAATCCATCCGACCGGCAACGGAAGGTAGCGTTCCGCAGTTAATGCGGATGAATCAACCGTGAGGATGCTGCCATCGGGAAGCTTCACCCAACTCGCCTCAGACTGGTAACAGACTTTGTAGAGCTTTCCGCCGAATGACCAATCGGGAACGGTCTTGGGATCATAGATCAACGTGTCGCCAAACTTATTGGGTTTAACCGGCGCCATCAACACGCTACCGTTAGGTAGCGTCTCCGATATCATGTCATAGAAGGCTTGGGTCCCACTTCCGCACGCTTGTGAACTGCTCGGGTCGAGAAGCGATATCGGCGGATCGATCATCGTCCAAGTGTTCGCTACTGGATCGTATATTTCTGCGTCAGCGCCAGCGCCACTCTCGCTTGCAGTGGCACAGCCTGGGAACGCCCCGGAAGCGCCATACTCGCCGCCGGCCACAAAAACTCTGCCGTCTTGGAGGACTTGAGAGGCAAACTCACCGTGGGGACAATGCGACGACTGGATGGCCGTTAACTTGCCATTTATGTAATGGCCAGTCTCATCTGGGGTTAGCGTATACCAAGCTGTGCTGGGGAACGGGCCCGAAGCAGTACCCTGCCATCGGATAGCACGTGGTTGGGCGCGGCACCCGTAGTGACGATTGCGGGGTCGGTTAGAGCCGTCCACCTTGAACTTGCCATGCACCAGACCCGTATGCTGGTGACATTCCGACCGTTGACTGTACCGTCGCTACCCTGCAGCGTACAGGTCTGTCCTGCCGTCGCCGTCGCTTTTACGTGATACTGGAAACCAGACCCCACTGGTGGCGGGAACGCAAACGGGCCGTTCGGACGAGAAATTGTCGAGACAACATACTCAGCGTTACTTCCCTTACTGAGCTCCAGCGCAACATCAGTTCCGGTACTGAGGCCCGATACAATGCCGCCGATCGTGAACGTTGGAAGGGGCCGCTGCACGCCGCGTTCACGAACACGCCGGCCCCAATAACAACGCACGTCCCCGTAATCGGGCCGCCATAGGTTGTGCTGCATGGGGTTCCTTGCGATTCTGCTGATCTAATCTCCCACTCGCCGCCGCTATTGCAATACACAGCTACAGAACAGGCGATGTACGGCGGACTGCCAGGGTTTCCAGGGTCGCACCTTTGGGCTCCCCCGCGCGTAACGAATGAGCACAGAGCAAACAGAGCGAAGCAGGACACCCATATGCGCCTGATCATGTCAGCCTCCGGGACGACGAGCCTTGAAGCCGGAATCTCCCTTTGAGCTCAACAGTGGCGTCAATTCTACACCCGTCAGCCTATTCAGGATGTGTATGCTGCTAGCGGCGTAGCAAGGTCGGGTGGCGTGCTCAGCTTTTTCACTCTGTGCGGGGTGGCTTCGAGCAGGCGGGGTACCAGACGACCGGCACGGTGATGACGCGGCCGTCGCGCAGGTTCACGCTGATTGTGTCGTCGGTGAATTGCACATCCAGCACGCGCTCGTCCGCCGCTGACGCCGAAGAACTCATTCCATGCCTCCCGAAACCGGCGACGCGAATCCGTCGCCATCGATTGTATCTCGCGCAGCTCGTGGGCGCGGCAACCAGCATCGGGCCGGGACTCCTTGACTCGGCATTCTCACTCGGATATCCTTTACCAATACACATTAGCTCTTTGACAATCAAAAAACCCAGCCCGCTTCGACCGGGGCCTCGCTAAATTGCGTTGACCAGCTAAGTCCTTATTTCGTAATATTTTGCATGTAAGTCCTTATTCCTCAAAGATTTTGCGGGCAGTGTGGCCGTAACCCCATCATTCTAAAAGATCACAGGGGGGAGGGGGTACCCCAGTACCAAGTAGTAATATTCCCAAAATGGAGCAGACGGCCGCCAGCGGGCAGCGCCCACCCACGCGGTGAGAAGGAGAAAAAAAGCCACGTTCAGAAATGAGCGTGGCCTTTCCCGCTTTGCTTAACGCGCGTTCTGAGTCTCCGATTTCCGGACTCATCAGCAGCTTGGGTTTCGCCCCGTTGGATTCCGCACAGCGCTCACCGGGTCGAGGCGCAAATCGCAGCAAAGAAGAAGGACTACGCCGCAGCCGAAAACGAGTATCGTATTGCTATCGAGGTAAGTGGAGGTAAGGCGGGAACATGGCTCAATCTAGCGGCGGAAGCACCAGGACCCAAAAGACCGTGGCCTGCTCCTTCCGGGCAAAGTGGTTCATCTTCAGACGGGAAGGGACCCGATGATTTCTGCCATCAAAGACGGGTTACTTGCCGTCGCTGCCATCCCGTTCATTTATTATTTCATTGGGCTGTTCAGCTCCTGGCAATTCTTTCGTGCGACCGCACGTCGAAGCGACACTCCTCATAATTTCACTCCACCGGTGAGTAATCTAAAACCGATTCGCGGGCTGGATCCCGACGCCTATGAGAACTTCGCCAGTTTCTGCAGGCAAGACTATCCAGAGTACGAGGTGCTTTTCTGCGTCGGTGACGAGGACGACCCTGTTGTTCCTATCCTGCACAAGCTAATGCGCGATTTTCCGGAACGTCGTATTCGGGTGCTATTCGGCTCGGGGGGTAAAGGATCTAACGACAAAGTGGTCAAACTGGCCCGGCTTGTCAGTGAAGCTCAGCACGAAGTGGTGGTGATCAGCGACAGTGACGTCCGGGTGCAGCCTGACTATCTCCGCACTGTGGTTGCTCCCTTGGCCGATCCGAAAGTAGGAGCCGTGACCTGCTTCTACGCGTCGATTGAGGAAAAGACCTTCGCGGAGAGTCTTCAGACGATTGGTATGTTTTCCGACTTCTATGTTGGCATCCTGGTCGCGCGTCAGCTCGACGGAGTAAAGTTTGCCTTAGGGCCGACCATCGCCACCACACGGGCGCGACTCTCCGGATTTGGCGGCTATGCGGCGATCGAAAACCGTCCCGCCGACGATCTGCTGGTCGGGCCGCCTCATCGCCGAACAGGGTTACGAAGTTGAACTTTTGCCCTACACGATTTTAACGGTTGCTGATTATGGGTCGATGCGCGACCTTTTTCACAAGCGCCTGCGCTGGATCGTGGTCATGCGCCACATGCGGCCATGGGGACATCTCGGCCTGATTTTCACTCAAGGGTTACCGTGGTCTCTGGCGGCGATTGCGATCCATCCCTCGGCAGGAGTTGCGCTCGGTTATCTCGGCGCATACCTCGCCCTGCGATTTGCTATGACCTGGATGGTTGGCATTTGGGGCCTAAAGCAAGATTCGCTTTGGAAGAAGTTGGGCTTGATCCCGGTATGGGATGCCCTGGCTTTCTTTATTTGGCTGACCAGTTTTGCCCGCAACAGCATTCGCTGGCGGGATGGCGAGTACTACATCCGCGACGGCAGGCTCGTGCCCGTGACTTCATCCACTGCTGAGCCAGCGAGCTGAGGCTCAGTTCCCCGTCGTCGTCTCCTCGCTCGTCAGCTCACGGCTCGTGATTTTCTCGCAGTGTGACGCTTTCCGTCGCTTTTCCCGTCGGATCCACCCACGATCTCAAGTGAAGTTTCAACGACAGCCACGGGTTCCCGACTGGTCTGCGCGCGGCGCTGGTTGCGGGGTTGACGCCAGTTGACCTGCGGCAGCATCACCGATGCATCAATTCGGTCGCGATACTGCAGTGCGACGTTCATCAGCGAGTCCAGGAGAGAATCGGAAAGCAAATGCGGTTCCAGTCCGAGTTCAATCAGCTTCGAGTGTTTCGCATTGTAATAGTGCTCCTCTGCCTCCACCCGCGGATCGGAGAGGTGATTAACTTCGATCGTGAGGCCTAGTTTTTCCCCAGCGACTTGTACCATTCGTGCCAGCTCCAAAACCGAAAACTGTTCGGTGAACTGGTTGAATACCCGGCATTCGCCTCGAGCCGCCCGATTCAAACACGCGATCTCGACGCATCGCACGGTGTCGCGAATATCCAGAAAACCGCGAGTTTGGCCGCCTTTGCCGTACACAGTGAGCGGGTGTCCAATGACCGCCTGAACGCAGAAGCGATTGAGCACGGTACCGAAGACTTCATCGTAGTCGAAGCGGTTGATGAGCGCTTCGTCCAAAGCGACTTCATCGGTCACCGTTCCGTAGACCACGCCTTGGTTGAGGTCGGTGGCACGAAGTCCCCACGCCTTGCAGGCAAACATGATGTTGTGACTGTCGTGGACTTTGGAGAGATGGTAAAAAGAGCCCGGTTGTTTGGGGTACGGAACTGTGTCACGCCGCCCATTGTGCTCAATCGTGATATAGCCTTCTTCGATATCAATATTGGGCGTGCCATATTCGCCCATGGTGCCGAGCTTAATGAGGTGACAATCGGGCTGAAATTCACGCAGGGCGAATAGCAGATTGAGAGTCCCTACGACGTTGTTCACCTGGGTGAAGACCGCGTGCTTGCGGTCGATCATGGAGTAGGGAGCGGCGCGCTGTTCGGCAAAGTGGACCACGGCCTCGGGCTCGAAATCCTTGATGACGGAGGAGAGAAAATCGTACTCGGTCACATCGCCGACAAAGAGGTCGATGACATTCCCAGTGAGGTCCTGCCAGATCCTCAGGCGATCCGAAAGTGGACGGATGGGCGTCAGGGTTTGGACGCCGAGTTCGTGGTCCCATTGCCGGCGCGAAAAGTTGTCGGCAATCGCAACGGAATGTCCCTTGTTCGACAGATATAAAGCGGTTGCCCAACCACAGTAGCCATCGCCTCCCAGCACCGCAACCCTCATTTGGCCCCCTTGCCGACGTTTCCTGAAGAATGATTACCCAAAACCCCAATGTTTCTTAGCAAATCGATACTGCGATCAAGTGTAGCTTTGGCGCGACTGTTCCGACGTTTGAGTATGACAGCTATTCTAAAACATAACGGCTGCGTTAGGTGGTCCTCCGGAAGAAATTGGAATATTCGTGAGAACGACCTTGCCGCCGCTCGCCGCGACCAAGTTAAGATGCTCAGCGCCCACTAAGGATGCTAGTTTAGGCGTAACATCCTGCTTGGCAATGATGTAAGAACGCTCTGGCTTAAGCCAAATATTGGTGAATTGCGCATCGTCGATAAACACATCCGGTACGCCGGGAGCGTAGGCGCCGTATTCCAGATTGAAGAAGCGTCCATTGCGAAGCAGCGCCGTGCGGTTCGTATAGAAAAAGATGGAAGAGAACGTGTAGTAGTGGTGATCCACGATCAGCGTGCCTTCGGGCGATTTCATTATTGCCTCGGCCAGCGGCCGCGATGACATGAATGGATCGAAAACAGCCATAGCCATGCGCGCGGCATGGAAGAACACTACCATCATCAGCGCGGCGGCCAGAAATGCGCGCGAACCGGCTAACCTCCAGGTTGCCAGCGCCCCTGCGCAGAAGGCAATTGCAGCCACTAGCAGGGGCACCCGAAGATATGCAAAGGATGCCAAAGTGAGATCCTGCATGTGTCCCAAGGAGAGCTTATAAGCGCCGGGATGTTGGCTCAGCGCCTGCGAAATGTCTCCCGGGGCGGGGAGGTTGCGGGTCAGAAAAAACAAGGTCAGCGTTACCAGTCCCGCGCACGCTGCAACCGTAGTGAGTACACGTGTGCCGCGCCGTATCCAGTCGCCGCCCATGGCCATGGCTGAACCCAAAAGGAGCGCAAGCGCGGGATAGCAAGGCATCGAGTAATATTCCTGCGTGGTCGAGAAGGTGAAGAAGATCAGCACAAATCCAATCAAACAAAGCGCCAGAAGCCGGGTTCGGCCGGCGCGATCGACAGGCTTGAAGGACAACTTAGCAATGGCGGGAAAGTAGACGCTGAACGGAAACAACCACACCAGGTGCAGTAGCCAGAAGTAAAGGCGCGGCACGGTGTTGTAATCTCGCGGATAGCGCAGATTCAAAAACCGCAGCAACTGCTCATTGATGAAGAAGAACCAAAGAAAGCCGTGATATTGTCCTGGCCCGCTGTGAAGCGTGAAGGCAGAAGTAAGGCGGATTGCGAAGTGTCGCCAGAATGTGCCAAGGCACGGCGATCAGCAGGATGACCAGCAACCCGCTGACGGGATGTAACCGTCGCCAGGTGCGGGCGGAGAAAAGCTGGCGAGTGAACGAAAGATAGACGACTCCGGCTGCGAGTGGAAACAGAACTCCGATCAAGCTCTTCAGCAGCAGACCTATCCCGAGGTTTGCGGCCAGCATGAAAGCCCAAAGGCGGGGATGAGGTTCGTCTTCGTCCAGGGCGCGAAGAAACGCCCACATGCCCAGGCCAACGGTGAAGGTCAGCATGACGTCGGGGATCAAAACCCGGGTGAACAAGAACAGCCCAATGCACGAGGCCATGCACAGGCCCGCATAGAATCCCGCTCTCTTCCCGAAAGCCCAAGTGCCGAAAGCCGCAGTCAGCCAGCAGAGGGCAATGGCTGACAAAGCAATCGGAATGCGCGCAACCCAATCGCGCGGCCCGAAAATTTCGTAGGCAACCGCCATGGCCCAGTAAATCAGCGGGGCTTTCTCCAGATACACCACGCCGTCTAGCCGGGCCGTCACCCAGTCGCCTGAAGTCAGCATGTTCCGAGCGATCTGCGCCTGCACAGCGTCCACGTCATCCATTAGGGATGGAGGAGAAATGATGCAACCCAGGTAGACGGCTCCCGCGACCAGCAGAACCCCTAGGTATAGGTACCAGTTTTCTCTGGTATCCAAACGCTGGTCTCGCCGGACGCCGCTGCCTGAATCCCCCACTTTTTCATCCACAGAAACAGCACCATCAAGCCCCATAAGTGATATCCAATGTTGACGCGCCTCTCCAAGTGATCTCGAATCTGCGTCTCGATCACGTCCCGCCGGAAAAGTTGGGTGTGCTCGGAAACGCCGTCCAGCAAAGCTTCCTGCATCAGCGGGCGCAGACAGCCGCGAAGCCAATCATGCGCGGGAATGTCGAACCCGACTTTCTTTCTTCGCAGAACGGAAGCCGGCAGTTTGTCTTTCATCAATTCTTTAAGAAGAACCTTTTGCCGGGAGCCGCGAACCTTGAGGGATGCGGGCAGGGTAGCAGCGAATTCAACGATCCGGTGATCGAGGAACGGCGGCCGCACTTCGAGCGAATGCGCCATGCTCATGCGATCCGCTTTGTTCAGAATATCGTCGGGCAGATAATATCTTTGATCGAACCACAAATACGGTGCCAAATCATCGTTTGCACGAAACCGATGGCGCAGTTCGCCCAAGATGCCCTGCAGAGCGGATGGAAGTTCTACGCGCAATAGAGCCGATTTTTGTTCCTCGGAGTACGTTCCGTTCCAGTAGACATGCGCCCGCTCGCCGGGCAACAGGGATCCCTCGAGAAATCGTTTCAGTTGGTATTCGAAACTGATCTTCTCGTCTGAAACCGGCCAGACCCGCAATGCCTCCAGTGCCAATTGGAGAGCCTTCCGCGGTAGTCGCCGGGCAAGTGCAGAAAGGCGGTTCGCGCGATGAGTGAGATAGCCGCCAAAAAGTTCGTCAGCACCTTCGCCGCTGAGACTAACCGTCGTTTTGGTCTTACTCAGCTTGGAAAGGAACCAGACAGGAAGCGCACCTGCGTCGGCGGAAGGCTCATCCGAGAAATATGCGAATTCTTCGATCGCACTCCGCAGGTCGACATCCGGATTCAGATCCAGCTCCTCATGCTCGGTCTGATACAACTGGGCAACCTCACGAATGTATGCGGTTTCGTCGAAGCTCCGTCCGTTGAATGAAATCGAGAAAGTCTTGAGCGGCGCGCCGGATTCGGTTGCCGCATAGTGCAAAATCGTAGAAGAATCGATGCCTCCGCTAAGCCACATGCCCAGGGGCACGTCAGAAATCAGGTGTTCGCGGATCGACTGCCGTAGAAGCGCGTCCAACTCCTCCCGGGCAGATTCCAGCGTCCAATCACGGCTGTCTCCGAGCGGCAAGTGCCAGTAGGACTGAGAGGAAATCTTGCCATCCCGCCACTCAAGAAACTGCCCGGGAGGAAGTTTCTCGATGCCCTCCACCAGCGTCCAGGGACACGGCACGTAGTTCAACGACAGATAGCAATCGAGGCCGTCCAAACTCAATCGTCGCTCAATCTCAGGATGGATCAGAATTGCCTTTAATTCGGAGCCGAAGAAAATATCCTCTCCGCGCCGCGCGAAATAAAGCGGCTTGATCCCCATGCGATCGCGCGCCAGCACCAACCGCCTCGTGGATTTCGTCCACAACCCGATTGCGAACATGCCTCGCAAACGCGCGAAACAATCTGTATCCCATTCGAGAAATGACTCGAAGAACAGTTTCGGTGTCGCAGTGCGAATCAAACCGGTGGCCGAGTCCTTCCAGTTCGCGTCGCAGTTCCAGGTGGTTGTAGATTTCGCCATTGAAGACGATGGCTACGTCGCCATCTTCAGACAGGATCGGCTGATCGCCCGAGCCCAGGTCGATAATCTTGAGCCGCGTCGCCCCGATCGAGCAGAGGCTCGACTGGAATACGCCTTGCTGGTCCGGCCCACGGTGAATCAGCGTGGCGGTGGCCTTCCGAATACGATCGGAATCAGGTACCCAACGTTTGTGGGTAAAACCGACGATTCCACACAAGGCTCTAACACCTCTCCGTGCTTGAAATTAGCCTGCAACCGCCCTGCAGATCGACTCGCGGAGTCTGTCACTCCGCAGAAGGTGAGCCTGTCTCAGGTGAACAGCAATCCTAGCCTTTTTGATGATGCATAAGCAAAGGCCATAGCCAATCTTGCCGGCAGCGCTGAAGCCTTGCGCTTCCAAACATGCAGGCGATTGACCGTCCCGCTGACATTACCGGCGGCCCATGATTACGAATGCAACGCCCACGCACACTATGCAGCACCCCCGCCCACCGCCTTCGGCTAACCTGTTCTCCGAGGAAGAATTTCCCTCCCAATGCGCCGGCAGCGTAACTCAACGCTGTAACCGGAACTACCAAACTGACGTTCTCCAGCGATAGGACGGCCAGCAGAGCGAAAAACGCAGTCCCCATCAGGGCCAGACCAACCCACATCCAGGAAACTCGCAAAACGCGCGCGGCAACTCCCAGTAAGGCAGTGGGCCGAAAATCCTTTACCTCACCCACGGCCTTCATGGCGCGACTGACGCACAACTCACCCCCGGTCCCCGCGCCGATAATCAGAACATAGAAAATAAGCTCGCGCACCTAAGTTGGCTCCGTGGTACGCGGTGGCGTTTGTCCCACCACCACAACGCCCAGGCAAATGATCACTACTCCCACCCAACGCATCGGTGTGACCACTTCGCGCAGCACAAAGTGAGCCAGCAGCGCAACCATGCCGTAGGCCACCGATGAGGCGGGTTGGACATAACTGTAATCCGCCCACGACAGCACCAGCATGTAAGCCACGAAAAAGGTAATAAGAGAGGCGATGCCCAGCCAAATCGTTCCCGAGGTGAGGACGCGAGAAAGCAGATCAAGCGCTTCCGCCGCCCTGATGTTCACCGGGCCAATCCGCTTCATCCCTTTGCCAAGCAGCACATTGCCCAGAGGGCCAAAGATCACCATCAATAGGATCAATAGATAGGTCTTGAAGTGCGGTCCGGCAGAGGAATTCATGCGTGAGCGGGACCTTCTGTCTGATTGAGAGTAAGCCTATTCGTCGGGACGAAGCGTCTGCTTCGATCGAATACGAAATCTCGCTCGCATCTCATAAATTCATGTTACTTGATTTTCCGCTTAGGCCCAAGCTCTGGGCTCGGTTCAAATCCAACCAGGATCATTCGTGTCGCAGACTCTCCACCGGGTCCAGCTTCGCAGCGCGAGTGGCGGGCATGGTTCCGAACAGAATGCCCACTATCGAAGAGACCACGATGGCCACGATGGCTGAGAGTCCTGAGATGGGAATGCGGTACTCGGTGAAAAAGCGGACCGAGAAAGGCAGGGCCAATCCGACTACGATCCCGCCCAAACCACCAATCAGAGAAATCAGAATTGCCTCCAATAGGAACTGAAACCGAATCTCCCCATTCGTCGCACCAACCGCTTTGCGAATTCCAACTTCGTGAATTCGCGAAGTCACTGTCGCCAACATGATGTTCATGATGCCGATACCGCTCACCAGCAGCGTCACGGCCGCAACCAGAAGCAACACCAACGTCAACGCATTCGCCGTGCGCTCGGCTACGCTGACCAACTCGGTGAGATTCTGAACCACGTAATTCGATTCCGGCCGATGCCGGGACTGAAGCACTTGATGAATCTGTTCTGTCACCGGAACTACTATGGAAGGATCAGCCGCCGAGAAATACAGCTGCCGGACCGATGCCGAATCGGTAAAATAACGGCTTACACTGTAGGGAATCACCATGGAATTGTTGGTGACTTCTGACTGCCCGAAGGTATCCACTCGCTCCCGAAAAGCTCCGATGACGGTGAACGGCAGTCCTTTTACTTTGACAACCTTCCCGATCGCGTCATCCACTGATCCGTAGAGCTGTTCCGCCAGTTTCTGCTGGATCACGCCGACTTTGTTGTGCGCTTGCTCGTCGACGGCGTCGAAGAATCTTCCCGAGACAACCACCAGATTGCGTACGGAACTGTACTCAGGAAAAACTCCGAGTATGCGAAGGTCGCGCTCCTTGCCACCCCCAACCGGAATGCGATCATCGAGCGGAACCACGGGAGAAGCAGCCACAATTCCGGGCACCCGTACTAAGACGGCGTGCATGTCATCGATGGTCAGGAGATCGGGCGCAATTTTGCTATGTTCTCCACCCTCGTACTCAGCATCGATCATGTTGACTCCGATCGACTGAATCTGGTTTAAGACGTATTGCTTCCCGGTCATACCGATTGTCACCACCAGGATGAGGGAAGCAGTACCGATAACCATTCCCAACGCGGTAAGAGAAGAACGCACCTTATTGCCGCAGAAGGTGTCGTAAGCAAAGCCGAAACTTTCCCCCAAAACCAGTTTTGGTGGATGGCGCACCGTCGCCGTAGTCGCCGTTGCCATTCTAAGTTAGATGCTACGTCTTATCGCCAAGAGCCACAATCGAGATGAGTCGAAAGCGTGGCCTTTTCCGCTTCACATGTGTAGAGCGGACACTCCTGTCCGCTGCCGTGGCTTCAGCAGTTTGCTGAAAATGCTCAGTCTCTCCCCTTGAGTATGGCAGCGATCACGCGAGGACTGCGGACATTACTGGCGAACACGCGCGAGCAAGACGAGGGACCCCTAGCGCGTTCCCGTTACTTTGTGGGCCTTCTTAACCGGCATAGGGGACACGGACCGGCTGGAATTATGGGCCGATATAATGTCTATGGCTTCGTTGATATTTGGGAACCAAAAGCGATGAATGAGGATGTGGTGGCCAAAATTGTCCTTGTTCCATTTCAAAAGATCGCTCTCACTCGGCGAGTCAGGAATTTTCGTGTAGCCGAGGATGTACAACGGCACATTTACCAGCTTTGTGGCCGGTGTCGCCATCATGAGTCGGGTAAATGCCTGTGTAAGTGCTCGGTCTCTTGATCGGGTGAACCTTGGCTGCTTAGCTCTGGAGGCCGTAAACGTATCAACATCTTTGACCGCAATACCCAAGTACTTCACGCCCATCGCTCGTATTACTCCCACCGCAGTTACTTGGTCCCACGGAAGAAATCCCGCCGTGAGATACGTGTCGAGGAGGAGCCCATCTTCCCGAAGCTCCAGGAAGCCAGCTTTCCTTATCATTATGCGAAATATCAAGACCGCGCCACCGCCAAAAAAGACGATCCCCAACGCGAGCGTGCCTATCTGGGTGAGCGACGAAGGAGGATGGGTCGCCAATATGACAACATCGACAAGGGCCAAGCAAAGGCTGACCAGGACTGTCGGCCAAAACAGAAGTTTAGCCGTTCTTGACATCTTCAGCTCGATCCGTGTGACCTCCGAACTCATAAAACTCCAAAACAATTGCCGGGTAACTGCACTTCTTCTTCTCGATACGAAGGCGAGCCCGTGTCTTGCCATTTTACTTCATGGATGGTGCGACCTCTCGATTCCCTTTAGCCCGCAGGGCCGATGGCACTGCCCGCGAAAGTGTGTGGGAGAGTAGGTCGTTGCCGGCATAAATAAAGGCGACGTTCGGAAATGAGTGTGGCCTTTTCCGTCGGTACATAATTAACTATGCAAGGCTCACGGCTCCTTCTGTGATTGTGGGCGACTTCTTGTGAGAGAACCTATGAAGGCGCCTACCGTAAGCTTCGTCAGGTCTAGGAACGCGTCACCCAACCTTCCCAGCTGCAGTTGTTGGGCCAAGAAGGTTAGGGCACAAAAGACCAGTGCGAAAAGAGCGACGACCAGCGGAATACCAGTCAGCCCAATTCGGTTGAAGAAGCCGGCGGTTCCCACATTTCGCTGGAGCTTAGACAGGTCATCAGCGGTGGATTTTTCTGGTGGGATTTTTTCTAAAAGGCGTCTCAGTGTGCGTCCCTGATTTGCGGGACTGACTGTAAAGCAAATCAGGGCGAATACGAAAGAAATTACGGAACAACTCATCTGCAACGGCAGGCTTCCTGGGGCGTTCGAGAGGGCGCTCTTAAAAGAACAGATGCTGATTACGAAAAAGGCAGCCGTCGCTAATAGGAATACCGCATTTTCCGCGGCTTCAAATCTCCCCGAACTTGTCCTCTGATCAGAGTCTGCCATCGCCGTTCCCTTTCCCACAAGTTGTCTTAGAAATCACACGCCGGCTTTCGATTCAACGGATCCGACCATTCGTATCCGCACGCGGAAGCCAGCCCAGCACGGGCGATTGTACCGCACGCGAAAGTTTGTGGGAGAGTAGGTCGTTGCCGGCATAAATGAAGGCCAGTCTGAGAAATCAGATTGGCCTTTTCCTTTTGCCCGCGTGAAGTGATTCTTAGGAAGAGGTCCAGTTGGATGGCAGATCTCGATTGGTCGCAATGTTCAGCGGTGGAGAGCGTTCCCGGCAAAGTAAGCGGCGCTTGGGTGTTGAAGGGCACGCGCATGCCGGTTTCCGCCATCTTCGAAAACCTTGAGGCGGGAGCCAACCTCGACGACATCATGGAGTGGTATCGACGGCCTTGATCGCGAACAGGTCAAAGCCGTCATCGAGTTCGCAGCCCGCAGTCTCGACAAGGCGCCCGCCTTCGCCCCCTAGTGTTCGCGTAAGATGCCGACTGCGCATCATGTTCGACCAGGCCACGCCCGTACCGATTCGTCCCTTTCTCGAAGGACACGAGGTCCGAACCGCCACGCAGCAAGGATGGGACAAGCTCAGAACGGCGAATTGCTGACCGTGGCCGCAGAGACGGACGGCTTCGACATGTTGCTGACGACCGACAGGAACATGCGCTATCAGCAGAATCTTGCGGGCCGTAAGATCGCGGTCGTGGTTCTCGGCCGGCAGCAATGGCCCAGACTTCGGCCTCATGTTCGGCTCGTCGTGGAAGCGGTTAATGCTGCCGTACCCGGCAGCTACACGGAAATCGACCCACCTTTCTTGCCGATCGCATAACTGGAGAAGATAGCCGGTCGCTCTGCTCTCGGATCGAATGCGAAAAAGCTGGCGAGCCGGGGCCTTGGCGTGTATCCTCTCGTAGGCCGGACAAACAGAATTCGAAGCCCCGGTTCACTTTCTATGCCAACTGTCAACGCAGAACACCCCGGGGTTGCCGTAGCCTCCGAGAAAAAACTGAGCCCGACGACCGTGACCGGTCGAAAGGGCATTGTGCAGCGGTATTTCTACTTTGCCATGTCGCTGCTGCTGGCTGCGATTGTGGTCTCGGGCTTCAAGCGCACGGTCAACGACAACCTGTTCCATCCCGCGATACCGCGGCCCTTCATTCTCTGGATTCACGGCGCAGCGTTCGCCGGTTGGGTGATCTTCTTTATTTGCCAGTCCACGCTGGTCCGTGTACGCAAAGTCAGTTGGCATCGCTGCATCGGATGGTTCGGCGCCGGGCTCGCCACCGTGATGGTTCCGCTGGGCGTCACCACGGCTATCATCATGGCCCGCTTTGACACGGTGCAACTACATCAGAGCGAGAGCGACGCGCATGCTTTTCTGAGCATCCCGTTCTACGACATGATCGCCTTCGGCGTGATGATTGCGCTGGCCATCTGTTGGCGCACGAAACCAGACCTACATCGCCGGCTGATCTTCATCGCAACCTGCGGGCTCATGGACGCACCCGTCGCCCGCTTTGACTACGTGTTCGACCATAATCTCTTCTTTCCCTGCCTGGACCTGCTGATCCTTCTCGGCGTTGCGCGCGACCTGCTGGTCGATCGGCGCGTCCACAAGGTGTATCGCTATGCCCTGCCGTTGTTGATCGTTGGCCAAAGCCTTTCGGTATACATGTGGCGGCACAATCCTTCGTGGTGGCAGGCGATCACGCACGTAATCATGGGATAGCCACACGCGGCTTGTCATTCTGACCGGATTGCTGGCATGAACTCCTGGCCCCGGCTCTACGCTATTCTCGACACGTTACACTTCCCAGATGGCCCGGCCCTGTTTTCCGCAGCCGAAGAGCTTCTGGCCGGTGGCGTCACCCTGCTGCAATACCGCAACAAGAGCGGCAACGCTCGTGAGATCCTGGAGCAGGCGCGAGAACTCAAGCGTCGGCTTGGCGCGTCGATAAGATTGATTATGGATGATCGGGCAGACCTTTGTTTGGCGGCTGGTTTCGCTGGCGTGCACGTAGGTCAGGACGATTTGTCGCCTGAAGGCGCGAGAAAGGTGATCGGCCCGAGCCTTTGGCTGGGAGTGTCCACCCATAATCCCGAACAGGTTAAGGAAGCCGATCAGACGTCTGCGGACTACGTCGCCATCGGACCCGTGTTCTCGACGTCCAGCAAAGCCAATCCTGATCCAGTCGTCGGTCTCGAGGGCGTCCGGAGGGCGAGGGCTCTGACGCGAAAGCCGCTGGTGGCCATCGGAGGCATCAATCGTGCCAACTGCCGGTCAGTAATTGAGGCGGGGGCTGACTCGGTTGCGGTAATATCCGAGTTGATGCGGGAGCCGCGAAAATCAGCAGAGGATTTTTTTCGCATCTTAGGATAGAGTCATGGCGACTGCCCCACGCAAGCACTTAGGAGCCCCTTGAGCGTCGACACCAAGCCATCGGTACCAGTCGCCAGCGACTGGGAAATTCATCGCCATCAGGACAAGGAACTGGTCAAAGCTCTCGGCCTCACCAGCGCGACCATGCTGGTCATGGGCTCGATGATCGGCTCCGGCATCTTTATTGTTTCGGCCGAAATATCGCGAGAGGTGAATTCCCCGGCGCTGCTGATTGCGGCCTGGCTGGTGACCGGATTCATGACAATCGTCGGAGCTTTGAGCTACGGCGAATTGGCTGCCATGATGCCGCGAGCCGGAGGCCAGTACGTTTACCTGCGCGAGGCGCTTGGCCCGCTCTGGGGATTCCTGTACGGATGGACACTGTTTCTGGTTATTCAGACGGGGACGATTGCCGCAGTGGGCGTGGCTTTTGGCAAGTTTCTCGGTATTTTTGTTCCTTCGATTTCTTCTTCCAATTGGATTCTGCATTTCTGGAAAGTGCCGCCGATTCGCATTGGGCCCATGGTCCTGGGCAACATGGACGTCGGATTAAACACTCAAAACCTGGTGGCGATTCTGGTCGTGGTTGCGCTCTCCGTGATCAACATTTTCGGGGTGAAGACCGGAGCGTTGATTCAGAATGTTTTTACTTTTGCCAAGGTTTCGGCGCTATTGGGGCTGGGCTTGCTGGGTCTTTTCATCGGGCGCAATGCGCAGGCGCTGGCGGCCAACTTCCACGGAAACTTCTGGAACAACGCCGGACTCAGCGCGCAACATGCCGTTCAGGTGGGAGTCGGCGGACCCATAGTCATGGTCGGTACGCTAACGATTCTAGCGGTGGCGCAAACAGGATCGCTGTTTTCGGCCGATGCGTGGAATAATGTGACCTTCACGGCTGGCGAGGTCAAAAATCCCAGTCGCAATTTGCCGCTGTCTCTTGCCCTGGGCACTGGCGTGGTCATCACTCTTTACATCGTCTGCAATTTTGTTTACCTGAACGTTCTGCCCCTCGGTGGCATGCCGAACGGTACAACCATTTTGGAGCGCGGAATCAAATACGCCACCGAAGATCGCGTGGGCACAGCCGCGATGACACAAATGTTCGGCTCAGCGGGTGGCTTGCTGATGGCTGCCGCGATTATGATTTCCTGTTTCGGTTGCGCGAATGGCCTGATTTTGGCGGGCGCGCGCGTCTACTACGCCATGGCCAAAGATGGTCTGTTTTTTCGCGGCGTCACGAGGCTGCATCCTACCTACAAGACGCCGGCAGTTTCGCTCATGGTACAGATGGTCTGGACCTGCGTGCTTTGCGTGTCCGGGAGCTACGGGCAGTTGCTCGACTACATCGTATTCGCTGTACTGGTTTTCTACATCCTGACTATTTTCGGATTGTTCGTGCTGCGCCGCAAGCATCCTGATGCGGAACGGCCTTATCGCGCCGTCGGTTATCCGGTGCTGCCCGCAGTGTATATTGTGATGGCCTTATTCATTGATGTCGTGCTCTTGCGCTACAAGCCGCAATACACCTGGCCGGGATTGATCATCGTGTTGCTGGGGGTTCCGGTGTATTACTTGTGGTTGCGGCGGTCGGGAACACTCACGTCAGCTTAGAAACAAAGGAGAAACCAATCGAATGGCAAACTTGTGGGCTACCAAGCCATTGAATCTGCTGATGGAGGAATCCCGCGAGACCGGTGCGAACAGCCTGAAGCGAACCCTTGGCGTTTTTCAACTCACGGCTCTGGGCGTGGGCGCGATTATCGGCGCCGGCATTTTTGTCATGGTCGGGCTGGGGGCGCAGTACGCCGGCCCCGGGCTTACGTTGTCGTTCGTTCTATCCGGGCTGGGGTGCACATTTGCCGGGCTCTGCTATGCCGAGTTTGCTGCCATGATTCCGCTGGCCGGCAGCGCCTACACCTATGCGTACGCCACCCTGGGAGAGTTAATGGCTTGGATTATCGGCTGGGACCTGACCCTCGAATATGCCATGGGTGCGAGCACGGTGTCTTCAGGCTGGTCAAACCATTTCATTGAACTACTGAATATCTTCCATATCCAGATGCCGCTCTGGCTGGCCTACGATCACTGGACGGCGCTGAAAACCGCGGAGAATATTATCGCGCGCCAAATGGCGCAGGCCTCGGACTCTTCCCTGGTGCCGGGTACGCAAGCGTTCCTCGATAAGGTGAGTGCGATCATAGGCGCGCAGTCTCCCGAGTTGTTGCAGCGGGCACACGATCTTCTGGGCGCGCCCCATTTGTTTGGCATGGAAATCGGCTTCAACCTGCCCGCTTTTCTCATCGCCCTGGTGATCACGACGATTCTGGTAATCGGGATCAAGGAGAGTGCGAGGTTCAACACCGGGATTGTGGTGGTGAAAGTCTCGGTGGTGCTCTTCGTCATTGCGCTCGGCTCACGTTACGTCCACGCCAGCAACTGGGGCACGGACTGGAGTTCGTTTGCGCCGCATGGCTTTGCCGGCATTGGAGCCGGGGCGGCGTATATATTCTTCGCCTACATTGGCTTTGATGCGGTTTCAACCACGGCCCAGGAAGCCAAGAATCCGCAACGCGACTTACCCATTGGCATGATCGCTTCCCTGGCGGTCTGCACTGTCCTCTATATTGCCGTGGCTGCCGTGTTGACCGGGATGGTGCATTGGCAGCAAATCAACATCGAGGCTCCGGTGGCGCGGGCCTTTCTCGACCGGGGCTTAAACACCGCATCGCACATCATCACGCTGGGCGCTCTGGCGGGACTGACCAGTGTGATGCTGGTGATGTTGCTCGGCCAGACCCGCGTGCTGTATTCGATGGCCAATGACGGCTTGTTGCCGAAGAAATTTTTCGCCGCCGTTCATCCTAAATTCCGGACTCCGTGGAAAAATACGATTCTCGTAGGCTTGCTGGCAGCGATCGTCGGCAGCGTGACGCCCATCGAGGATATCGGCAGGATGGTGAATATCGGAACCCTGCTGGCATTTGTGATCGTGTCGATTTCCGTGATGGTGTTGCGATATACCAATCCCGCGCAGCCCCGCCCATTCCGGACGCCGTGGGTGCCGCTCATCCCCATCCTCGGCGTCGTCTCCAACGGCTACATGATGTACAAGCTGGGCTGGGTGAACTGGGCGCGATTGATCATCTGGCTGGTGATTGGCCTGGTGATTTACTTCACCTACAGCCGCCACCATAGCCGGGTGCAGCAAATGCGCACGGAGGAACCGAAACCTACGCCGTCGATGGTCCACTGAG
>CAWISU010000065.1:0-32799 GCA_963838765.1 uncultured Acidobacteriota bacterium
AAATATCCTCCCAGGTGGCCACCAGCTTCGCGCCTTGTTTGATCAGGGTGTTCGGGGTCCAGGAGCCTTTGTTGGTGACGTTCCCGGGTACGGCGAAGACCTCGCGATTCTGCTCCAGGGCGCAGCGTGCGGTAATGCGGGTGCCGCTGTATTCGGCGGCTTCGACTACCAAGACGCCTAACGAGATTCCGCTGATGATGCGATTGCGGATCGGGAAGTTCTGCGGCGCGGGAAAAGTGCCGATGGGGAATTCAGAGATAATTCCGCCTCCCAGGGCGAGAATCTGTTCTGCTAATCGCTTGTTCTCCTTCGGATAAACCTCATCGACGCCCGTACCCCACACCGCTACGGTTTTACCCTTTGCCGCAATTGCGCCGCGATGCCCGGCGGTATCGATGCCTCGCGCCATGCCGCTGAAAATCACCAGACCACGCGCGGCCAGGTCACAGGCAAGACGCTCGGCCATACCTGATCCGTAGGGTGTTGGGTGACGTGTGCCGACCAGGGCAATTCCAGGCTGCGAGATCACTGCTTCGCTTCCGCGCAGGTAAAGAATGAGCGGCGGATCATAAATTTGTTTCAACTGCGCCGGGTAGCCAGGGTCGTCGAGCGCGACAATTCGCGCATCGACTGCTGCTGCTTTTGCCATTTCGTCCTGGGCCAGTTCCATCGAACGTCCGGTGCCGAGTGATTGCGCCGAGACCGCGCGGAGGCCGGCCGCTTCCAGTTCCGTCAGAGAGGCGCGGAACAGGGCTTGCACGCTGCCGAAAAACTCGATCACGCGGCGAGCTTTCGTAGGTCCCAAGCCGGGCGTCAGAGCGAGGGCCAGCCACTGCATTGAGGTTTCGCTGGTTTTGCAAACTGAGACAGCGGCTTCGGACACTGCGACCTCCAGTAGCTCTGAGGGCATCTATACACGTCGGGAAAGTGGTGTCAAGGTAAGATGAACATTGGCGCATGCATTGGATCCAGCGCGTCGCGCCTACATTCGGTTAAAATCGACTCTTGTCCCTCATGAAACGGCTTCGGATTTCCGCCATCTCCTACCTTAATACAGCGCCCCTGATGTGGGATTTCGAGCACGACGTTGCCAGTTCGCAGGGTCGCTCCGACTTCGACATTTCCTACACACTTCCTTCCCAGTGCGCAGCCAGTTTGCGGGAGGGTTCGGCGGATATTGGCATCATCCCAGCGGCAGCCTACACCAGCATCCCCGATCTTGCCATTCTTCCCGACGTAGCCATCGCTTCGCGGCGGGCGGTTCGCTCCATCCTGCTAGTCAGCAAGGTTCCTCTGGAAAAGATTCGGACCGTGGCTTTGGATACTTCGTCCATGACCTCGGTCGCACTTATCAAAGTTCTCTTTGCGAAGTGGTGGGGAGGCGGCAGAACATTCACTGCGATGACGCCGGACCTCGAAAAGATGCTGAAGATAAACGATGCCGGCCTCGTAATTGGAGATCCAGCGCTGCAGATCGATCGCTCGCGATATCTTACTTACGATCTGGCGGAGGAATGGATACGTTTGACGGGCAAGCCCTTTGTCTTTGCGTTCTGGGCGGTACGGCAGGCGGCCATGAACGAGGCGACCCGCGATTTGGATCTTGCCGCGGTGTTTCAGCAATCACGCGACCATGGTCTATTGCCAGAGAGCCTTGACCGCATAGCCCGCGAGTGGGGACCACGCCTGGGATTGAGCCGGGAGGAAGTGAAAAGCTATCTGACTGAGAACATCCATTATTCTCTCGACCCGGATTGCCTTGAGGGCATGCAACTCTTCTACCAACTTGCTCACGAATGCGGGGAACTACCATTGAAGCCGAGATTGTGCTTTCTCGACGCGGCCAAAACGGCAGTGATTTAGCCTTACTCGCCCGGTACAACTCCGCGACTGTAAACTACCTTTACCACACTCACATGCTGCCCCATATCCATTCTTTGCTCGCAGTCTCCACCTGGGTGCGGTTACGCCGGCTCGGTGGGCCAGGGCTGGTTTTGCTGGGAATTGCCGACAACTCCGTGATCCCCTTGACCGGCAGCATGGACGTGCTGACCATCTGGCTGGCGGCCCGGCATCGCGAACCGTGGTCCTACTATGCACTAATGGCGACGATTGGAGCGGTGCTCGGCGGCTACATCACTTACAGTCTGGCCCGAAAAGGTGGCAAGCAAGCGATGGAACGCAGGCTCTCGAAAAGAAGAGCCGCAAAAGTCTACAAGAGATTTTCTCGATGGGGATTCGGTGCGATCGCGATTCCAGCTATACTGCCTCCACCTTTTCCTTTTCTGCCTTTCCTGCTGGCGGCGGGCGCCATGCAGTACTCACGACTGAAGTTTTTGGGAGCATTGGTGCTCGGCCGCGCAGTTCGCTATTCGATAGTTGCCTACCTCGGAGTGCTCTATGGAAACCACATCGTGCGCTTTTTTGCCCGGTACGACAAACTGGCTGTGGGCGTACTGATCGGCTTTGCGGTCGTCGGCGGAATTCTCACGCTGATCCAGTACCTTCGCTACAAGAAATGAGGTGGCTGTTCTCGCCGTGGCCGGAGTCTTCCAGTTGTATGAATTTGCACTTGTTCTGAGTACAGTTATTCCGAAGGTCCGCGCAAGTCGCGAGAATTCCCTGACACGTCATCGCTGGATCAGCATCCCGAGGATCTTTCGACTGCGGTGCCGCTCGTTTCGCGACCGACGCCTCCGCTCAAGATGACAAAGGTACCGGGGGTCACAATTTGGAGCAAGCGCCTTGTCTCCGCTAGAATTATCTCGGCCGCATGTGATCGCCCATGACCCTGACCAAACAGGAAGCTCTCGATCTGTTTCGTTGATGACTTGATCGAGGGAGATGCCGGATCGCAGAGCCCGAGCGTCCGATGACTTGATCGGCATTGGCATGGAAGCCAATGCGGTGCGCCGCAAGCTGCATCCCGAAGGCGTGGCCACCTACATCATCGATCGCAACATTAATTACACCAATTACTGCACCGAATACTGCACGTTTTGCGCGTTCTATCGCCCGCTGAAAGGGCCGAAAGCGAAAGAGGGATACATCCTCGACTTCGAAACCATTTACGACAAAATTCGTGAGACCGTCGAAATGGGTGGGACGGGAGTGCTGATGCAGGGCGGCCTGCATCCCGACCTGAAAATTGAGTGGCATGAGCAGATGCTGCGAGGCATCAAACAGCGTTTTCCGAGAATTCACCTGCACTGCTACTCGGCTTCGGAAATCATCGCGATTGCGGAATACAGCGAACTGAGCATCCGCGACACGATTGTGCGGCTTCGCGATGCGGGATTGGATTCAATTCCCGGCGGCGGGGCGGAGATTCTCGACGACGAGGTCCGCTACAAGATCGCACGACTCAAATGCCTGACTGACGATTGGCTTAATGTGCATCGTACTGCGCACAAATTGGGGATGAGAACGACCGCGACCATGATGTTCGGCGTAGGGGAGAACTACGAAAACCGCGTCAACCATTTCCGGCGGCTTTACGAGCTGCAGGAGGAGACTGGCGGGTTTACAGCGTTTATCCCCTGGAGTTTTCAGCCTCAGAATACCGCTCTGGGCGGGCGTCACTGGGATGAAGCCACGGCGGTTGAGTATCTGAAAGTGCTAGCCATCTCGCGGCTCTATCTGTCGAATTTTATGAATGTGCAATCCAGTTGGGTTACGCAGGGATTGAAAGTTTGCCAACTCGGCCTGCAGTTTGGCGGCAACGACGTGGGCTCGGTCATGCTGGAAGAAAATGTGGTTCGGGCTGCGGGTGTGACCAACTGCACCACTGAAGAAGAGTTACGCCGAATCATCCGCGACGCCGGCTTCAAACCGGTGCAGAGAGATACGCTGTATCGGACTTACTTCCTGAATTAGGAGAGCTGTAAATGAAAACGGCCCCTAAAAATCGAGGCCGTTTTCGGATGCGTAGCACCCCATCAAGGTCAAACTCATTGTCACCTTGGGCTGAATCGAAATCAAGTAAATGGGAACTCCACGATCAGGTAGAATGAAGGTTTCAGTTAGTCTCGCCGCGAGTTACTGAGAAGCTTCAGCAAGAACAGCATGCTCTTTCCCTCCCAACTGCTAGCCGTGTTCGTCGCTCCCGAAGGGCATCGGGCAGTACATCCGGCAGCATTTTCTGGATAAGACTTTCCAAGGACTGTACCACCCTAATGCGTTTGACACGGCCTTGCTGATTCCGTATTTCATCGTGCTGATTTTGCTGGCATCGTATGGCGCGCATCGTTATGTTCTGGTCTACCTCTACTACAAGAACAAGAAGAACCGCACCACCGAGCCGACCGCGCATTTTCCGGAACTGCCGCGGATCACAGTCCAACTGCCCATCTTCAACGAGCAATTCGTGGTCGAGCGACTGCTGGACGCCATTTGCCGACTGAATTATCCCTTGGAAAAACTCGACATTCAGGTGCTCGATGATTCGACTGATGAAACTGTTGCGGTGGCGCGCGGGCTGGTCAATCATTACGCCGCCAAGAGATTTCCGATCAGCTACCATCATCGTTCCAATCGCGAGGGATTCAAGGCAGGCGCTCTGGCGGAGGGTCTCAAGACCGCTCAAGGCGAGTTCGTCGCCATCTTCGACGCGGACTTCGTTCCCCCAGAAGATTTTTTGCTGCGCGTCATTCACCACTTCACCGATCCCAAGATCGGAATGGTGCAAACCCGCTGGACCCACATCAACCGCAACTACTCGTTTCTAACTGAGGTTGAAGCCATTTTGCTGGACGGACATTTCGTGCTCGAACACTCCGGCCGGGCCCGCAGCAACGTCTTTTTCAACTTCAACGGAACCGCGGGAATGTGGCGGCGCAGCGCGATCGACGATGCTGGCGGCTGGCAGCACGACACGCTGACCGAAGACACGGATCTTTCCTATCGTGCGCAACTCAAAGGCTGGAAATTCGTTTACCTGCAAGATGTCGAATGTCCAGCAGAACTTCCAGTAGAAATGACGGCCTTCAAAACGCAGCAGGCTCGCTGGGCCAAGGGATTGATCCAAACCAGCAAGAAGATTCTTCCCCAAGTACTCAGAAGCGATCAAAGATTTCACGTAAAGCTCGAAGCCTGGTACCACCTGACTGCGAATCTCAGCTATCCGTTGATGATCGTGCTCTCGGTGCTGCTGCTGCCAGCCATGATCATCCGCTTCTACCAAGGCTGGTTTCAAATGTTGTACATCGACCTGCCGCTGTTCATGGCTTCGACTTTTTCCATTTCCAGTTTTTATCTGGTCTCGCAGCGGGAGTTGTTTCCGGGGAAATGGTTCCGCGCTCTTCTATATCTTCCGTTTCTGATGGCCTTGGGCATCGGCCTCACCGTCACCAATACGCGAGC
Organism: uncultured Acidobacteriota bacterium; assembly: GCA_963838765.1. Lineage (GTDB taxonomy): Bacteria > Acidobacteriota > Terriglobia > Terriglobales > Acidobacteriaceae > JABDBE01. The sequence continues at coordinate 5,362 of CAWISU010000065.1, forward strand.
GGTGCTGGAGGCGCTGTTGGGAAAGCAGTCCGAGTTTACGCGGACCCCGAAGTATCACGTGGAGTCGAAGAAGGACAAAGTACACGCTAACAAATATCGCCGTCGGCTGGGTTGGGTACCCTGGGTCGAGTTGCTGATCGGGTGTTACTTTGCGATCACTGTGTATTACGCGATCGACAACGAAAATTACATCACGGTTCCATTCCTGGTTCTGTTCGTCCTGGGCTACTGGTACACCGGATTAATGTCTCTGCTGCAGGGACGATTCGCAGGCGTTTCGCTTAGCGCAGAGACCCATACCAAACCGTTTCCGGTCGGTGTTTGAAGTCAATTTTATGCACAACGCGAATCGTTCGCGATAACCACTATCCCTTCTCATCCGGGCTCGATGCCTTCTCCGGCCGCAGCAGCGGGAACAAAATCACGTCACGGATGGTATGGGAATCCGTCAGCAACATGGCCAGCCGGTCCACGCCGACTCCAACGCCACCGGCAGGCGGCATCCCGTAAGAGAGAGCGCGGATATAATCTTCATCCATCTGGTGAGCCTCTTCGTCGCCACGCTCGCGTTCTTTGAGCTGCTGTTCGAAACGGCGGCGCTGGTCCTCAGGATCGTTGAGTTCGCTGAAGCCATTGGCAATCTCCATCTTCCCAGCGAAAATCTCCCAACGCTCGGTCCAGTCGGGCTCGTCCGCCTTTTGCTTCGAAAGCGGCGAAACGGCGGTGGGAAATTCGTAAATGATCGTCGGTTGGATCAAGTGTTCTTCTGCCACAGCGTCAAACAAGCTCGCGATAGTCTTGCCAACCGGCTCATTGGGGTCGTAAGCGATGTGCGCATGCGCGGTGTTGAAGCGCTCCACGAGCGCTCTCACCGAATCATGAGAACTGAAGTCTGACATTTCCGGCTTCACCCCCGCTGCCTCCGGCCAATAATGAATGATGGCTTCGCGCATGGTCATGCGCCGCCAATTCGATCCCGCCCAGTCAATCTCGTACTCGCCCCAGTTCGTCTTCGTTCCCCCGGTAACGTCAGTCGCTGCCTGCTCGATCAACTGCTGCGTGAGATCCATGACTCCGCGATAATCGGTATAAGCCTGATAAAACTCGAGCATCGTGAACTCGGGATTCCATCGCCAGCCAAGACCCTCGTTGCGGAAGTTGCGGTTGATTTCGTAGACCCGGTCGAATCCGCCGACGGTTAGCCGCTTGAGATAAAGCTCCGGCGCAATCCGCAGATACAAATCCATGTCGAGCGTATTGTGATGCGTCACAAACGGCTTGGCGACCGCGCCGCCGGCAATCTGCTGCATCATGGGCGTTTCGACCTCGATGAAGTCATGCTTATCGAGAAACCGCCGCATGGATTGCACCAGTTTGCTGCGCTTCAGAAATACCGCGCGGACCTCCGGGTTCATCACCAGATCGACATAGCGTTGCCGGTATCGCAATTCAACGTCGGTCAGGCCGTGCCACTTCTCCGGCAGCGGCAACAGATCTTTGGACAGAAACGTAATCTCCTCAACATGAACGCTCAGTTCGCCGGTGCGAGTGCGGAATAAATATCCGCTCACTCCAATGTGGTCTCCGAGGTCGAGCAACCGGTAAAGCTCGAATCCTTTCTCGCCGACCGCGTCTTTCTTTACGTAGATCTGCAGCTTCTGCCCACCCTGTTGCAGATGCGCAAACCCCGCTTTACCCATCAACCGGATGGCCATGATGCGTCCGGCAATGCGCACATCGACCTGCGGACTCGCCAATTCCTCAGCCGACTTTTGCGAGTACTCCGCCAGAATCGCGGGGATCGTGTGAGTGAACCCGTACTTGGTGGGGTACGCCCGCTGCCCAAGCGCTTCAATCTGCTTCAGCTTGTCGCACCGCAGTTTGTAAATGTTCTCGTCGAATGCCAATGGGTTCCTTTGGTTAGCGAAGATGAAGATCGATTATAAACAAGCTGGTGACAAGGGTCCTTGATGCCGATGGCAATGGGCGGTACTATAAACTGCTTTGAAGTTTTCAATCGAACCGGGAAGTTGAGGCCCGATGCCGCAAAACTACGTTCCGCTCTTTATATTCATCGCGGTGGTGGGGGTACTGATCCCGATCACGCTGCTCGCAACCAAACTGATCCGGCCGGAGAATCCCAGTCGGGCGAAACTGATGCCCTACGAATGCGGCATCGATCCCATCGACAGCGCCCGGGGACGTTACACCGTCCGCTATTACATTATCGCCATTCTGTTCGTGGTCTTCGACGTGGAAACCATTTTTCTTTTTCCTTGGGCGGTGAAGTTCAAGGCGCTTGGCACATTCGGGTTGATCGAGATGCTGATCTTTCTAGGCATCCTGATCGTCGGCTACATCTGGATCTGGGGAAAGGGAGCGTTGGAGTGGGTGTAGGAAGCAGCAATTAGCACTCAGCAATTAGCACTTAGCACTCAGCACTTAGCATTCAGCCAGCTGAGTTTATAGAGAGACCGCTTATAAACAAATCGTCTCAAGTGACTTTTCGTACCTATGACCAACGCAACCGCCGACGGTGAGACCTTCATTGCCAGCCGCTGGACCAAGGGGAATTTGTTTTTCCCGACTCGTATCCTGGTCAACCCACTGCACGTGAGCCGGGTGAAGCCGCGCCTTTTCGGCAGTAATGAGGAAAGCATCGCCTTGCCGCAAGTGGCCTCTGTGCACATTTCGACCGGGATTATCTGGTCTAACATCGTCATCGAGTCAAGCGGCGGCACCGACCCGATTACCAGCCACGGCCATCGCAAAGCGGACGCGCAGCGCATTCGCGACCTGATCGAGTCGTATCAGGCCGCAACTCGCCAGACGTGAAGGCGCGCCGTCAGGCCCATCCGTTGACACCGGTATCGGCAAGCTGTTAGAAGTTAACGTTCTCCCTAAACTGTTGTTGCAGCGCCGGAGGTCTGTACCTTCGTAGCTATGCCCGAGGAAACCAAGTCGCCTACTCCGCCGCCCAGCGGTGAGCCGAAACCGGCCGCCCCGGCGACTGCTCATGCTGCGCCCGCAAAACCGGCGGGCCCTGTTCCCATCCCATGGGAATCTCCGATGGTTGGCAAACTCAAAGGCCAATACGGTTCGGGTATTCGCGAAGCGAATACTTACCTGGGCCAGAACTACATGGTGGTCGAGCCTTCGATTGTTTCCGAGTTGCTGCAGATTCTTCGCGACCGTGAGCAGTTCGACTACTGCGTGGATATCACCGCGGTGCACTATCCTGAGCGGGAAAAACAGTTTGACCTAATCTGGATTCTGTATTCGTTCGCGAGAAACGAACGCATTCGCGTGAAGATAATGATCGCAGACGGCGAAAGCGTCCTCAGCGCGGTGCCGATCTGGGCTACTGCGAACTGGCTGGAGCGTGAAGTCTTCGACATGTTCGGGATCCGCTTCGACGGGCATCCGGATTTGAAGCGCATCCTGCTACCCGATGGCTGGAAGGGTCATCCGCTGCGCAAAGACTACGGCATCATTCAACAGGATCAGGAATGGGTTAAGGCTAACCTGGGAATCGAGAGCGGCCAATAACCATGACCGACCGAACCACGATTGACCGAGCCATAACCGATCCGAAAGCGCCTGACGTGAAGACCGGCGAAGCCACAAAATATCTCTCCCACTTGGAACTTGGTGAACCCGACAGAACTTTTCTCGACACCAACGAACTCGTCATCAATATGGGCCCGCAGCATCCCGCGACCCACGGGGTCCTGCGCGTAATCCTCAAGCTGGATGGCGAGCAGGTTCTGGGCACGGAGTGCGTGATCGGCTACCTCCACCGCGGGGTTGAGAAGATTGCCGAGAATCGCACCTACACCATGTTCAACCCCTACGTCGACCGCATGGACTATGTGGCCGCGGTCTCGAATGGGTTGGGCTATTGCGAAGCGGTTGAAAAACTTCTCAACATTGAAGCACCGCCACGCGCGAAATACATTCGCGTAATTCTCACTGAACTGAACCGGCTCGCGAGCCATCAGCTCTGGCTGGGCACCCACGCCCTCGACATCGGTGCCATGACCCCGCTCTTCTACACCTTCCGTGACCGGGAAGAGATTCTCAAGATTTTCGAAAAGTATTGCGGCGCCCGGCTGACCACGCACGCCTTCCGCATCGGCGGCTGCCAGTACGAAACTTACGAAGGATTTGAGCGCGACGTAATTAAATTCCTCGACTTCGTTCCACCCAAGATCGATGAATACGAAGAGCTACTCACCACCAACCGCATCTGGCTGGAGCGAACGAAAAATGTAGGCGTGATTTCAAAAGCAGACGCAATCGCGCTCGGCGTCACCGGCCCAGTCTTGCGAGCTAGCGGGGTGAAGTGGGATCTCCGCAAGGCCCAGCCCTATGCCGCGTACTCCGACTTCGACTTTGAAATTCCCATCGGGGCGAATGGCGACACCTACGACCGGTACACCGTACGCATGGAAGAAATGCGGCAGTCGCTGCGCATCATCCGCCAGGCGGTCGGGAAAATTCCCGAAGGCCCCATCATGGCCAAGGTTCCCAAGGTCATGAAGCCGCCTGTCGGCGAAATCTACCACTCGATCGAAGCGCCCAAGGGAGAGCTGGGATATTTCATCGTGAGCGACGGATCAACCCAGCCTTATCGCGTGCGCGTAAGGCCGCCGTCGTTTGTAAACCTGCAGGCGCTCGACATCATGGTCCGCGGAGCCCTGGTCGCTGACGTCATTGCCGTGATTGGCACGCTGGACATCGTCCTCGGCGAGGTCGATCGCTGATGCTCAACTACATCACTTCCTATCTCAGCAGCAACACGACGCCGGGGCAGGCGGGTAATGTGTTTTGGGCGCTCGTCTATATCTTGGTGGTTTTTGGCGGGATCTCTGTGGCGGTGATGGCGATGAACTGGCTGGAGCGCAAGGCTCTCGCCCATTTCCAGATTCGCCTCGGCCCCATGCGGGTCGGCCCGCACGGACTACTGCAGCCCATCGCCGACGCCATCAAGCTCATGACGAAGGAAGACATCATCCCGGCGGAAGCCGATAAATTTGTCTTCTGGATCGCACCGCTAATCATTCTGTGCGCTTCGTTCACTGTGTACATTGTCGTGCCATTCGGCCCTACGCATGCCATCACGGATTTGAATATCGGCATCCTCTTCATGCTCGGCGTTTCCTCGCTGAGTGTATTGGGAATTGTAATGGCAGGTTGGGCGTCAAATTCGCATTACCCGCTGATCGGCGCGCTCCGATCCAGCGCACAAATGGTTTCCTACGAGGTCGCGATGGGCATGGCGGTTGTCTCGGCCATTCTGATGACCAGCCTGCATGGGCTCGGACTTTATGGAGTTGGCGTCGGCACGTCGGGAACGGGCACGCTGAGCATGATTGGCATTGTCCAGGCCCAACAGGAGCAGCATGTGTGGTTCCTGTTCAAGTTTTTCCCCCTCGGATTTATTGCATTCGGCATCTTCGCCATCGCCATGGTCGCGGAAACCAACCGCGCCCCGTTTGATCTGCCAGAAGCGGAATCAGAGCTGACCGCCGGCTTCCACACCGAATACAGCGGCTTGCGCTGGTCGCTATTCATGCTGGGCGAGTACGCGGCGATGATCGCGGTGTCCTCAATTGCGGTGACGCTGTGGCTCGGCGGATGGTACCGGCCTTTTCCCAACACATTAACCGGCGAGACCTGGGACCTAGTATTTTCGTTGTTTCCCGGACTAACTTTCTTAGCGCTTGCAGCCATCGCCTTCGTCGGCGTGCGCCGCATGCCCAAGCATCCTTACTTTCGCGTGCAGACCATGGGCCTGGCTGGATTCGGCGCGGTGCTGGCTTTGATCGGCCTGATATTGTTTGCTCCCCCGGTGCGTGACCGCATTCAGGATATTTTCTGGTTTGTGGCCAAGGTTGCAGGCTTCATGTATCTATATATCTGGTATCGCGCCACGTTTCCGCGCTATCGCTTCGATCAACTCATGAAAGTAGGATGGAAAGTGCTGCTGCCCATCGGAATCGGTGTGCTTATTCTGACCGCAATCTTAGGAGTAGTGCTCTAATATGCAGGAAATCGTGCAGCCCGGAATGGAGCCCGTTGCCACAACGTTCTTTTTTTACTTTCTATCCGGGATTGCGTTGGTGAGCGGCGTTTTCGTCATCACTCGAAAGAACCCAGTGCATTCCGCTCTGGCGCTGATTCTAGGTTTGCTGGCCCAAGCTGGGTTGTACCTGATGCTCTATGCCCCCTTCGTCGCCGGCGTTCAGATCATCCTTTATGCGGGCGGCATCATGGTGCTCTTCCTGTTCGTGATCATGCTGGTGAACCTCGAACGCTCGCGAAAAGAAGAGCAGTTCAACAAACAATGGTTGATTGGCCTGCTGGCGGCTATCGCCTTGGGAGCGCTGTTCGTAACGGTGTACGTGAAGGGAAAAATTTTGTTTCCCTACCGAATCGCGCAGCCAATTGAGAACAGCAACACACAACAGATCGGCGTAATGCTTTACGGGCAATACATGTTCGCGTTTGAAATTGCGTCGCTGCTGCTTTTGGTAGCGATCATCGGCGCGGTGGTAATGGCTAAGAAAAGAATTTGAGAGGCAGCTGCTAGCATCGTTTCTTATGGCTCCAATCGGCACACTTCATTATCTCGTGACGGCGGCGGCCCTATTTATTCTAGGGGTGATCGGCGTACTGACCCGTCGCAACGTGGTCATCATTCTGATGTCGATCGAATTGATTCTGAACGCAGTAAACCTGAATCTGGTGGCGTTTTCGCGCATTTGGGGATTGCACGGCCAGGTGTTTGCGATCTTCGTAATCACCGACGCAGCCGCCGAAGCAGCAGTAGGCTTGGGTATCTTGATCGCCTTCTTCCGCAATAAAGAAACGGTGAATGTGGATGAAGTGGACTTACTGAAGTGGTAAAGGGCAGCAGTTAGCAATTAGCACTTAGCATTTGGCCCCTAAAGTTTGGGGAAACCGCTAAAAGGCCAAGTGCTAATTGCCAAGTGCCAAGTGCTGATTTCTAACTCATGTTCTTCTTAGACCACATCTGGCTGATTCCTCTTCTGCCGGCCTTCGGCGCGGCGGTGATGTTCTTTTTTGGCCGCAAGCTGCAGAAGACTACCGTCAACGCCGTCTGCGTCGGCGTTGTGGTCTTGGCGTTCCTATGTGCTTGCGGCGCGGTTTGGCAATACACGGACTACGCCCACGGCAATCCTGGCAAGGCGTACCAAACCATCGTTTATACCTGGCTGGGAACCGACACAGGCCAGTTTAACTACGTGACCCGCGACGGAAAGCCAGCCCCCTTCCAGGCCGACGTGGGTTTCCTGCTCGATCCGCTGTCCGGTATTTGGCTTCTGTTCGTAACCGGCGTCGGCGCTCTCATCCACATTTACTCGACCGGCTATATGGCCCACGAAGGCGGCTACTACCGCTTCTTCGGATATCTCAACCTGTTTATGTTCTCAATGCTCACGCTGATTCTCGCCAACAATTACGCGTTGATGTTCGTTGGCTGGGAGGGCGTCGGCCTGTGCTCGTATCTGCTGATCGGATTCTATTTCCATCGCCATTCCGCCAGCACTGCAGCCAACAAAGCATTCATCGTGAACCGCATTGGCGACGCTGGTTTTCTGCTGGGCATGTTTACGATTGCCTGGTACTTCGGGTCGCTGCGCTTCACCGAAGTCACCCACCTGGCGCGGAGTGGGCACTTTGCCATCGGCGATCCCATCATCACCGCTGCGACTCTGCTCTTATTTGTCGGCGCCTGCGGAAAGTCGGCGCAAATTCCGCTCTACGTTTGGCTGCCCGACGCCATGGAGGGGCCCACCCCAGTTTCCGCCCTGATCCACGCCGCAACCATGGTCACCGCGGGCGTTTACATGGTGGCGCGATCAAACGCGCTGTTTGTGCTGGCTCCTACATCGATGAAAACGGTCGCGATCATCGGAGCCCTTACTGCAATCTTCGCCGCATCCATCGGCCTGGTGCAGAACGACATCAAGCGTGTACTCGCATATTCGACAGTCTCGCAGTTGGGATACATGTTTCTAGCCCTCGGCGTGGGCGCGTTCGCTGCCGGCGTCTTCCACGTCTTTACCCACGCGTTTTTCAAAGCGCTACTTTTCCTCGGATCAGGCTCCGTAATCCACGCCATGAGCGGCGAGCAGGACATGCGCAACATGGGCGATCTGCACAAACGCATCCCCATCACGCATTGGACCATGTTCATCGCCACGTTCGCCATCGCCGGTATCCCGCCGTTCGCAGGGTTTTTCTCTAAAGACGAAATCCTGTGGCAGGCGTGGTCCTCCGAAGGTGGCGCGTATCGCCTCCTCTGGCTCATTGGCTTCATCACTGCATTGATGACGGCTTTCTACATGTTCCGGCTCATGTTCCTGACTTTCCATGGCCGGCCAAGGATGAGCCACGACATAGAGCACCACATCCACGAATCCCCGAAGTCGATGACGGTGCCTTTGATAATCTTGGCCGTCTGCGCGATCTGCGCGGGCTGGCTCGGATGGCCACATAGCCTCGGCGGGTCCGATCGTTTCGCGAAGTTCCTGGAGCCAGTCTTCGCCCACGAAGCCACAGTTTTCCAGGAAGAAGGAAAGACCGCACAGCTTGCCGCCGGGGAAAAGGAAGAAGAACACACGAGTCCCATCGAATACGGACTGATGTTCCTCTCGGTAGGTGCGGCGGTGATAGGTTGGGGCATGGCTTGGCGCGCCTATCGCGAGGCTGACAAGGGTTATGTCGAGCCCATTGCTACCGCTGCGCCGCCGCTGTACGACGTGCTCTACAACAAATATTACGTCGACGAAGGCTACGACTACGCCTTCACCGGCCGTCGCAAAGTCGGAGACGTGCGCCTAGGCGTAATGGGACTGGGCGAAGCCTCCTCGTGGTTCGACTCGCACATAATTGATGGCTTGGTAAACGGCGGTGGATGGATCACTCGGCTGAGCGGTACCGTTTCCAGTTGGTTCGATAAGTGGATCATCGACGGCGTATTCGTCAACGGCCCCGCAATCGTTTCACGAATGTTGTCATACCCAATGCGACTGCTGGAGTGGGGCCTGGTGCAGTGGTATGCGTTGGTAATGGTGTTGGGCCTGGTAGGATTTGTCGCCTATTACGCATGGCGATGACTGATTGTGTGGCGCGGACGCCCTCGCCCGCGTAATGGACAAAAATGCAAAGCCATATTCTCTCGATCATCTTATTCACGCCGCTCGCCGGCGCTCTCTTGCTCATATTTGTTCCGAAGGAGCAAAAGGACGCCATTCGCTGGATCGCGAACCTCTTCGCTCTGGCTGGCCTTTTAGTCTCGATCCCCCTTGGTGCCCTGGTTCTGGGCGCAGCGCTTCGAGCCCGGATTCAAGTTCATGGAGGGCGCACCCAACAACTGGATCCCCTCTATCGGCGCCGGATACGTGCTCGGCATCGACGGCATCTCCTTCCTGCTGATCATGCTAACTACGCTTCTGGGATGGATTTCCATCCTCTCGTCCTGGAGCGCCATCGAAAACCGCGTCAAGGAATATTACATCTGGTTTCTGGTGCTGCAGACCGGAATGCTCGGCGTTTTCATGGCGCTCGATTTCTTCCTGTTCTTTGTTTTCTGGGAGGCGATGCTGGTGCCGATGTACCTGCTGATCGGCATCTGGGGCGGTCCGCGCAAGCTGTATGCAGCCATCAAATTCTTTCTGTACACCCTGCTTGGTTCGGTGCTGATGCTGCTGTCTGTCTTATTTCTCTATTTCTACAACTTCCGCCAGACCGGGCAGTACACGTTCAGCATCCAGGCGCTTTATAAGACCGCGCCCCATATTTTCCACGACCCAGCGTACGGTTCGTCGTTTGCCATTCTGCTGTTTTTGGCATTCTTCGTCGCCTTCGCCATCAAGGTGCCGATGTTCCCATTCCACACTTGGCTCCCGGACGCGCACGTGGAAGCGCCCACAGCGGGCTCGGTCATTCTGGCCGGCGTTCTGTTGAAAATGGGGACGTATGGTTTCATCCGATTCGCGTTGCCGTTTTTTCCCGACGTAGTGATGCATCCCAAGGTTCGATTCTGGATGATTTTCCTATCCATCGTCGGAATCATCTACGGCGCCCTAGTTTCGCTGATGCAAAAGGACATGAAAAAACTCGTGGCCTATTCGTCCGTCAGTCACCTGGGTTTTTGCACGCTGGGTATTTTCGCCCTGAACCCTGCGGGACTAAGCGGGTCAGTGTTGCAGCAGATTAACCACGGCATCTCGACCGGCGCATTGTTTTTGATCGTCGGCATCCTCTACGAAAGGCGGCACACCCGCGAGATTTCCGAATACGGAGGCATCTCCAACGTGATGCCGCTTTACGCGACGATCACGATGATCATGTTCCTCTCATCCATGGGCTTACCGCTGCTAAACGGTTTCGTCGGCGAATTCACCATCCTGCAGGGGACGTTCATGGAGAATTGGAAGTGGGCCGCTTGGGCTGTGCCCGGTGTGATTCTGGCAGCCGCGTACTTACTCTGGCTCTACCAGCGAGTATTTTTCGGAACCGTAACCAATCCGAAGAATGAAAAGCTGCTGGACCTAACGCCACGCGAAGTGCTGACGTTCGCTCCGTTGCTTGTCATGGCATTCTGGATCGGGCTGTACCCCAAACCGTTTTTCCAGATCCTGCAGCAGCCAGTGAACCAGCTCGTGCTCACGGTCCGGCCCGACTATCCGGGCATTAATGGAGCGGTGAACGCATCCGCTCAATCGCAGACGCCAAACACCGCGGCCCTCGCGGTTCCGCTGCCTTCCATCATCGCAAAGGGGAACAAATAAGTGCCCGGCATGCCACAATATTTCACCGGCACGGACTATCTCCTGTCCCTTCCCATCGTCATGCTCACCGTGTTCGCGCTGGGCATTCTGCTGATCGATCTGATGATTCCGCCAGAGTGGAAGTGGACGAATGCGGTAACGGCGTTCATGGGCATCCTTTTTTCTGCCGCAGGAGTGCTGAAGATCCAGTACGCCCAATTCGAAGCGGCTAAGGTTGGCCGCTCACTTGAAGTTGCCTTCGTGCACTCCATGGTGCTCGATCACTTCTCCATTTATTTCTATTACCTGTTCCTTGCCGGAGCCGGTCTCTCCATCCTGATGTCGGTTCGCTACCTCGAGATCGAACACGAAAACCACGGCGAATTCTACGCGCTGATTTTGTTCTCGGTCGTAGGCATGATGTGCATGGCCTCGAGCTTCGACATCGTGCTCACCTTCATCGGCCTTGAGTTGATGGCCATCTCCACCTACGTGCTGGTCGGCTTCCTGCGCAGCGACCGCCGCTCCAATGAAGCGGCGCTGAAGTACCTGCTCTTGGGAGCATTCTCCTCAGGCATCTTTGCCTACGGCTTGTCTCTTCTATACGGCCTCAGCGGCTCTACCGACCTGGGCGGAATCAGGCAGGCGCTGTCGCAACAGGTGGCTGAGAATGCCAACCATGTCAGTCCAGTTGCAGTTGTCGCCCTGCTGACCACGGCCACTGGGCTGTTCTTCAAGATTGCCGCCATCCCCTTCCATCAGTGGCTGCCCGACGCCTACGAGGGCGCGCCTACCAGCGTGACCGGATTCATGTCAGTCGCGGTGAAAGCGGCAGGGTGGGCCATGTTATTGCGCATCTTCCTATGGGGCTTGTATCCGTTGCGAACCGTGTATGTCCCGCTGCTCATCTGTGTTTCGGTCCTCACCATGACCGGCGCCAATCTGGCAGCACTCACCCAGAACAACCTCAAGCGGTTACTGGCTTACTCGTCGATCGCGCATGTCGGCTACATGCTGTTGGGATTGATCGCCCTCGCTTCGGTAGATTATCCCGCGCCCGCTTTCTTTGACGGCTTCAAAGGTATTTTGCTGTACCTGCTGGTCTACACTTTCATGAACCTGGGCGCGTTCGCCGTGGTGACGTCGCTGCGGCAGCGTAACGTGATCGGCGACGAAATCGATGACATCGCCGGACTCTTCACCCGCGCCCCGACCGAAGCTGTCCTGATGCTGATTTTTCTTCTGTCGCTGGCCGGGATTCCGCCTCTGGCCGGCTTCTACGGAAAGTATTTCATTTTCCTGAGCCTGATCGAGAGCGGCCATTATGTTCTAGCCTCGCTTGCCGTGCTCTACGCAGTTTTCGGGCTCTACTATTACATGCGCATTGCGAACGCCATGTTCATGGGCGAAGCCCTGGATAAGACTCGGCTCCCCATCAGCATCGCCATGCGGGTGGCGCTGGGCGTAACCGCGTTTGCCACCGTAGTGATCGGCATCTTCCCCGAGCGCTTCATACGAATCGTGACCTGGTCAATGGGCGTGGGTTAGGGTCGGGAGACGTTGCAAGCAATGTCTCTACAGTCGCCGTAGAGACGCAGCTTGCTGCGTCTCTCGCCGCAAGTGGAAGAGCACGGCTTCAGCCGCGCCGAATCAGGTCGTGAAGATGCGGGCTTAGAGAATCTGATTCGATGCCTCCCTCCGACAACAATCCACCGGGAAAGAAAAGCATGCTGGTACAGCTAGCGAACTACAGCCAGTTAGCGTTTATTTTTCCCGCCGCAACCGTCGCCGGATGGCTGATCGGACTGGCGCTCGATCATTGGCTGCATACCACCTGGCTCTATCTGGCCGGTTTGATTCTCGGCATCATCGCCGGCTTTGTCGAATTAATCCGGACGGTAACTTCTTCGGACTCAAAGAATTCATGAGCGAAGGCGGAGAAAGCCGGGCGGAGTCGTTTTATTCCCACGCCCTTTCTCGTATTCCGCGCTTCATGATTGGCTTGGCTCTTATCCTTAGCGCAGCAGGATGGTTTCGCTTCGGTTGGCGCATCGCATTAGGCTTCGCCTGCGGCTGTGCCATCGCATATCTGAATTTTCATTGGCTGGAGCGGGTTGTAACCGCCCTCGCCGACCGAGCGACTCAGACCCCCTACAAACAATCCAGCGGCGGAATTGTGTTTCGCTTCCTGGTCCGCTACTTTTTGATGGCGGTCGCAGCCTATGCTATATTCAGTGTTTCTCCCGCGAGTCTTTATGGGCTGTTTGCGGGCCTGTTTCTCCCCGTAGGGGGCATCGCGTGCGAAGCGGCATACGAGCTGTACATGGCTCTGGCGCGCGGATTCTGACGAACGCCGCGAAACCAGCCAGAAGCTAAGAGCTAAAAGCTGTACTATGCACGAACAACTCTGGTTTACAGCATTTCTGAATCACCTGTTCGCCGGCCCAATCACCGGGCTGCTGCGAGCCCTCCACTTTGAACCGAAATATCCGGACGCGCCCATCCCCAACTCAGTGGCGATGGAGCTCCTCGTATTTGTGTTCCTGGTAGTGGTATTCGCCTTGCTGCGCTCTCGGCTCTCGGTCGACAAGCCAGGCGGCTTGCAGCACATCTTCGAAGGAGCTCACGGATTCGTCGAAGGCCAGAGCCACGAAATCATCGGTCATCACAGCGAGGGCTTCACGCCATTTCTGATGGCGCTTGGTTTGTTCATTCTGTTATGCAACGTTATTGGCGTAATTCCTGGTTTTGAATCCCCTACCGCAGTTCCAGTCGTTCCTCTGGGGTTAGCGGTGTGTGCCTTTGTGTATTACCAAACTCAGGGATTCAAACACGCCGGAATTGCCTACCTGAAACACTTTCTGGGCCCGGTGTGGTGGCTATCCTGGCTTATGCTGCCCATTGAACTGATCAGTCATCTGGCGCGCATGCTTTCGCTGACCATTCGTCTTTACGCCAACATGTTCGCCGGCGATATGGTCACTCTGGTCTTCTTTTCCCTGGTCCCGATCGGAGTGCCAATAGTGTTTCTGGGATTGCACATCGGCGTGTCATTGCTGCAGACCTATATCTTCGTTCTCCTGACCACCGTGTACTTGGCCGGAGCCGTGGCGGAGGAGCACTAGAACAATTCTTATAGATGGCATTGTGGAAGTAGAGGACATTGTGGGAGGCACGACTTCGGTCGTGCCGACCGAGCCATCAGAGTGCAGGCGTTCAGCCGCGGGGCGTTCGTCACGGGTTCTGAAGATTTCAGGCCCGTGGAGGGCATGGCTTTAGCCCCTGATGGTTCGTCACAGAAGTTTTGCTGTACAACGGTCCAACCGTTCAGCGTGAGGGCGTCTGCAAGGTATGGCGTCAACCACCCACTGGCGGTAATTCATAGTCACGAGGAGAAACACGATGCGTAAATTGAGTAATCTGTTTATGGTGCTGTCATTGTTGTGCTTCGCCGTTCCTGTATTCGCGCAAGGCGGAGAAGCCGCTGGCGGAGTCAACTGGGTCGCAATCGCCGCCGGATTTTCCATGGCCTTCGCTTCCGGCATTTGCGCCCTCGCCCAGGGCAAAGCGACAGCCGCAGCGGCGGAAGGCTTGGCTCGCAACCCCGCAGCCCGGCCCGGTATTCAGCTGGCGCTAATTCTCGGCCTGGCTTTGATCGAGTCGTTAGCCCTATACACGCTGGTGATCATCTTCGCCAAAGTGAAATAGGATCCTTCCACGAGCGCCAAAAACGGTCGTCATCCCGAGCAAAGCGAGGGATCTGGGTCTCCGCCTGCGCTGGCGATACGCCGCAGCCGACAGGAACCCAGATCCCTCGCGTCACTTGATTTCATAACCACGACGGCTCCTTAGGCCCGATACTTAGGTTGTCTAAAGACCAAGCGCTCGGGACGAAAGGAGCCAGTCATGTTGATTATAGGCTGTGATTATCATCCGAGTGGGCAGCAGGTTTTTGGCATCGACGCGGAGAGCGGCGAAGTGTTTGCCGATCGCTGGATTGCGCACCGCGGCAATGAGCTGGAGGAATTTTACGGCGGCTTGCCGGCGGGCGCGGTGGTGGGGGTGGAGTGCAGTGGCAACATGCTGTGGTTCGAGCGGCGGCTGGCGCACTACGGGCACCGGTTGCGGCTGGGAGACGCGGCCCAGATTCGGGCGAAGGAGACGCGCAAGCAGAAGCACGACCGGCGGGATGCGGAGCTGATTGCGCGGCTGCTGCTGGAAAATAATTTTCCTGACCTGAAGTGGGTGCCGACGCTGGCCGAGCGCGACCAGCGGCAGTTGCTGACGCACCGGCACAAGCTGGTGCGGATGCGGGCCCAGGTGAAGAACCAGTTGCAGCATATTGCCCTGAATCAGGGACAGCAGAAGAAGCGGCAGTTGTGGACCAAGGCGGGACGCGAACTGCTGGAGCATCTGCCACTGGAGCCCTGGACGGCGCGGCGGCGGGACGATCTGCTGCGCTGGCTGGATCTGCTCAACCGCGATTGCGAAAGTCTGGAGCGGGAGGTCGAGCAGGCGGCGGAGGCGCGCGCCGAGGCGCGGTTGCTGATGAGCCATCCCGGGATTGGGCCGGTGATCAGTTTGGCCTTTGTGCTGACCATCGGTTCGATCGAGCGCTTCCAGCGCAGCCGGGAGTTGGTGAGCTATCTGGGACTGAATCCGTCGGAAGATTCCAGTGGCGAGCGGCGACGGCTGGGCGGGATCAGCAAACAGGGCAGCAGTTTTATGCGGCTGCTGCTGATCCAGGGAGCACAGACCGCGGTTCGTGGCGATGAAGATTTACGCCGACAGTACCGTCGTTTGGCCAGCAAGAAACATCGCGCGGTGGCCAAAGTGATGGTGGCACGCAAGCTGGCGGTGCGCATGTTCTGGATGCTGAAGACGCACAAGACGCATGCAGAACTGGTTCGTACGCGGGGTAGCTCGAGTCATCCTGGGGTCGGCAAGACCGATCGCTTGAGTGAGCGCCCCGCCTCTCCGCGGATCCAGCCCTAGAGGCGGGACGGCCAGGCGGAGAGTTTGCACGAGAAATCATGGTCGCCAAGACCGAATAGATGGGAAGTGGAACCGGACTTGTGGTATCCACCAAATGATTTCGAAGCAAAGACGAGCAGCTTGGGCTTAGACAAATGCAACAGCAACGGCAAGAGCAACAGCAACGGCAAGAGCAACAGCAACAGCAAGAGCAAAAACAAAACCCTCTAATAAGGGAAAAAGCAACGGCAGCAACTTTCTTGCCGCGCCTGCGCCGTCGTGTTGTCAAAAAACAGTTGACAGAGCCGTCGTGGTTATAGACAGGATGACTGCTGGTATGGTACTCCAGATAGCTGGTATGGATAACTCAAACCTTGCGTTCCCCCTGCCACTCGGTGCCTCTGATCTCCGGAGCACGCTCCACAGCCTCCATCAGAATTCCGCGCAACCGTAGCCGGCTTTCCATATCAGTATTCACAATTTCAAATCCAACTTCGTTCACCCGCGCCCGCCGCAGCAACACCTGCCCGCGGATGTGGCGAACCCCAGTCGAAATGTCGATGTTTGCTTCGGAGCCCACGCGAAGATTGTCTTCCTTCGTGCCCATCCCGCCGCCTAGACTGAGCTCGCGAAGCAGGATGCTGGATTTCCCCCAGGAACTGCTGATAATGGCCGAAAGTGTTTTCCGCAACACGATTCGTTCGTAACGCCGCTGCCGCACCCAGGGGCAGGCCGGAGCCGCATCCAGTGGCGCAATCGCGAGTTCGCCCGGCGCCAGGCCGCTGTCCGACATCACCTGGGCTGCATAACGCGGATCGATCTTGGCCAGTGCCTGTGCCGCCGCGATCCGCAACTCCCGATGACTGGCCCACTTCCATATCTTCTTGCTCTCGAGCAAACTGCGCAGCACGGGAATCGATTCAGGTTCGCGAAGTCTACCCAATGACTCCACTGCTTTAATCTGGATGATCGCGGACCGGCCTTCCGCTTCGCCCGCCTCCGCCATCACCATCAGAGGAGGCACCGTCGTCCGGTCACCGCTCATGCCAATCTCATCAATCGCCTGGGGCAGCACCATTGCATCCAGATGCTCCAGCATCTCCAGCAAAGTGCGACCCCGGTCCGAAGCCGCTCCATAGGCGATTTGGCGAACCACAATGTCGTGGTAAAACCGGTTCCATTCCTTCAATCGAATCGGCAATAACTCCAGCAGCGTAGGGACATCCAGTCGGCTCAAGAGTCCCACCACGGATGCCGCCTGCCGAACCGGTCCCATGCGCAGCATTTCTCTCGCTTGTTGCAATCCGGTGGGGCCAAGTTCCTTCACAATCTCGACCATCCGGTCGCATTCTTCCCGCCGCATGCAGCGAAAGAATCGATCGGCCAGATGTTCCATCGCGGCTTGCGAAGTGCGGCGCAGCACCAAAACGAGATCAGGCGGAATTTGCGGCAGCCGCAACGCCTCTTCGATGAACTCGGGCAGACGATTCTCCACCCCAATGCGTGGGCGCAATTCATTGGCTAAAGCCGGACGTTGTTTGGCCACGCCTTCAATCGCGCCGCAAACCTCGCTCAGAGCGCCGAACTGCTTGCGATTCCCTGCCTCCGAACTCAGCCGCACAAAGGCCGCGCTTAACAGACTTTGCACTTCGGGATCCGGGTCTCGAACTAATGCCTCGCCAATCTTGTGAACCATCGAGCCGATCAAATCAATACCGGGAGCGGCAAACAGGTCCGCCAACTGGCTCAAGGCCGATCGCCGCTTTGCGCCGCGGCTCCGCATCTTTCGCCGTCAAGCAATTCGAGTAATTCTGCAGGATGGCGGTAACGCTCTCCTGGTCTCCGCGCTCCAGCAATACCTCGATGAACTGGCGAATATTCCGTGGCGGCACGCAGGGCGCTTCGCCGGACAGCAGCACGCTTTTCTTCCCTGCCTCCGGCACTTCCGCCCAGAACATCCGGTCCAGAATGTCGGCGTGGGACTCCACCAGAATCCCCGCCTTGCTCATCTTGTCTTCGTGCACGCGCAGGATCTGCCGCAGGGTTTCCATCTGCCGGCTCATGTGCTCCAGCATCTGGTGTACTGCGTTGACTTTGATGTCTCCCTTTTGGAAGCGCTCCATAGCGAAGCGAATCGCCATGTGCTCGGCCGCCTTCATCAAAAGCGGCGTGTCATTTTTCTCCGCCGGGTTCTTCGCCGCCAGACTCTCCAGCAGTTGTTGCAGGTTGAGTTTGGTATTCGGATCGGTCTGGGTGAGTTCGTTCTGCAGCAATTCCGTCTTAGCCCCAGGGTCGGCGCCGACTTCTCCAAATTTGGTCAGCAGCCGGATTGCCTGAATAACTTCTTCTTCCTGAAGCGGCACAACTCCACCGGCCCAAGTTCCCCCGCCAGCAGCACTACCGGTATTGCCGCTGCCCGCCTCGCCACCCGCCACATTCGGAACGCTGCCAATCGGCGCGCCCCCGCCACCACCGGCACGCGAGCCCTCGGCCGCCGCAATCAGTTGCAGCAGTTTCTGTGGATCATTCAGCCATTCTTTGAATTCCGGACCCAGAGTCTGGGCCGCAATCTGCGCCGCAATGGTCACATCGGCCGTGCCCGGATCAGCTGCTACAAATTTGACTTCATTAATCCGAATCGTGGAATGTTTGTTATCCCCGAATGTATCCTTAATCTGCTGGACCACATCCTGGGCCTTAGAGCCGCCCACGGCAAAGGCTCGAATCAAACGCGCAAAATCGTCAACCGTGACTCCCTTGGAGAAATGAATGCTGGCCAAACCAGCTGCGGTCAGCAGTTGCGCGAAGCTGCGTTCTGCCTGCCCCGATTCCAGCGCCACGCCATCCAGCAGCAGCCGATTCTCCGACACTCCCAGCAGAAAGCCGCCATCGCCGTCCTTGGGCAAGCCATGCTGCAGCTCATTCCACGTGACTTCAAACTGTCCTTCCGTGCGCTTGTGCTGAAAACCATAAAGCCGCACGTATTTCACCAGAATGTTCAGGCTGTGAATAAAAGCGCGAGCGGACGCATTCCTGTCTTCTCTCTTAGTTGTGGCGGCAGTGGAAATACGTGGCTCCTGAATCTCCGCTATAAGGTTAATGCACAAGGTAAGCCGATGCATGTTACGGAGGTAATTGACCCCAAGCAGGGACAACGTCCATGTGGGACCGGGTCTTCGACCCGCTCAGGCCGAAGGCTGCACTTTTCCCAGCAACCGGAATATTTGTTCAGGACTGGAATTAATTCGCTCCACCGGAGAAAATGGTTCCCGAAGCCGCCAACATCTCATGTCCGCCCAAGCACCTGCGAAACACCCGCGCAAGACAACAGGACTCGCCCTGTGGATGGAACGCGTGCTGGAAGAATGCGACCACGCCAGCTTGGACTTCAGCCCCGATCCCGTCCACGATCTGCGCGTAGCCTTGCGCCGCTGCCGCTCCATGGCGGACGGTCTTCTCGTCATAGATCCAAATCCCGAATGGAAAGCGATGAAGAAAGCAGGAAAGCACCTCTTCCGCGAACTAGGAGAACTGCGAGATGCCCAGGTAATGGAGGAGTGGGCACAACGTTTGGGCGACCCGGCTGACCCAGTGACCAACGCGCTGCTTCAGTTCCTGGCCAGCCGTGAAGCACATCTCAAACAGCAAGCTGCCCAGGGTTTGCAGGAGTTCGATCGAAAACAATGGAGGCGATGGATCACATCGCTCCCGCGCCGCGCCGCCAGAATGCGCCCCGGCAGCATTGTCTTTAAGCACCTCGCGCTCGAGCGTTGGACCGAAGCTTACCAACTGCACCACCGCGCCCTGCGCAATCGCTCCCAAATCGCCTTTCACCGCCTGCGCATCGGGCTGAAGCGCTTCCGCTACATCGTGGAAAACTTTTTGCCCGAACAGCACGCCGCATGGAGCGACGATCTCAAAGAATTGCAGGATCTGCTGGGCGAGGTTCATGACCTCGATGTACTTTGGGCAACTGCACTCCAGGTCAACGCTTTTCCAGACGCCGAATCCCGCTCAAAGTGGCATGCGAGGATCATCGAAGAGCGCACCCGCAGAATCGAGAAATACCGCGGCAAAATGCTGGGCAAGGCTTCGCTGTGGCAAGTCTGGCGAGCCCAATTGCCGTCAGGAAAGCAGATCGAATCCGCCGCGCTTAGCCGCCTAAAACTGTGGGCATCCTTCCTCGATCCCGACTTCAAGCACTCGAGCCACGTCGCCCGTTTAGCCCTTCAACTGTACGATGGATTGCCAGCCAAGCCGACGCCAACAGATTCCGAGCCCACAGATCAACGCACGATCTTGCAGGTAGCCGCTCTGCTGCATGACGTAGGCCGCTCCAGGAAAGAAAATGCACATCACAAATCTACTTACAAGCTCATCGAACGCCTAACCCCGCCCTTGAGCTGGAGTAAAGAGCAGATGCACAGCGCGGGCATCGTAGCCCGCTACCATCGCGGCGCCTTACCGAGAGTCGGACAAAAAACGCTCGCGGGACTTACCCAGGGTGAACGGCAAAGTGTCCAGAAACTGGCAGGAATTCTACGCCTAGCCAACGCCTTCGACGCCGATCGCAACGGCCACATTCAGCGCCTCCAAGTCCACCAGCAAAATGGCTTTCTAGAAATCGCCGCCCAAGGCTACTCGCCCCTCAGTCCGCATGGCCGAACGCGTCGCCGCCGCACGCCACCTGCTCGAAACCGTCTATCGCCAACCAGTGATGGTGAAACCGCTGAAGGTCAGGAGAAGGCTAGAAGCTAGGAGCTAGAAGCTTTCAAGTCACTTCCAAAAGGAACCGCCAGCAGCTACAACCTAAGCATCCGATGACTCACGCCCAGCTAGTTCAAAAAGCCGTAGCCTGGCTGCGCTCGTACCGTTGCGGAGTGATTCTCTCCGAGCAAGCCTGCCTAAGCGGCGAAATGCCCGACGCCATCGGATGGAAGCGAGCCTGCCACTCCGTGCTGGTCGAATGCAAAATCTCCCGCGCCGACTTTCTCGCCGATCGGGCCAAACCTTTTCGCCAGAAACAACAAATCGGGCTGGGCTGTGAACGTTTCTATCTAACACCCGCCGCCATGCTTCGCCCCGAAGAACTACCCCCCGGCTGGGGCCTGCTCGAATGCCACAACCGAAAAATCAGACTGATTCAAGCAGCCGCGAAAAACCTTCGCACCACCACCGGCTTCCGCTACGAGATGAATCTCCTGCTCGCCAGTCTGCGCCGCGTAGAAATCCGAATCGAGCCCCGCAACCTGACCGACTTCTTGAAGTGGAAGAATCGCTTGGCCGAGTACAACCAGGGAGTTTTGCCGGAAGGCATCGTGCCCGCTGGTGAGGAACCAAACTTCTTTCTGGAAACCGAGTCTTCGGCGTAGCACGCCGTCCGGGCGGCTGTCCGGTGGGCGTCTCGCCCGCGGCCTTCCCATCTTGGGACGGAGTTTACCGTTTAGTACTGGTACCCCCCCTCCCCCCTCTTGTTTTGCAAAATCTTGAAAACAATTGAGTTATTTTGCGACTATGTGCTAAATCTTTGAGTTTGCGGGAGTTACGCGCAAAATCTAGAGAACAAGGGGGTTAGCGTGGGCGCGAAGCAATCTTTCGTCCCCTTTTGGAACGGAGGTGGGCTCGGCCTGTGGCGTGAGGTCAACGCCACACCCTCGCCTGGGGTCGGATTGTCAAAGACCAAATGTTATCTTGTAGATAATATATCTTGTAGAAGGTTATCGGATTTGGCTCATGCCGTCAACCGTAAAGCACGGTTCGGACCTGGGGCCTTTGAGCACTACTCCGCACCACGCTTACGGTTGGTTTGCGCATTGCGGCTATGCTTTATAGAAACTCTGAAAAGGGTTTAGATGTAATAGCTTGGACTCGACCTTACGGACAGCGTTGGCGAGTTTCTACGTATCGGACACAGATTGGTATTCGATTGGGGGATTTTGAGTGTAATCGGCGATATTACGCCATTTAAATTCGTCCGTTTAGGGGACGGTTCTCGCGGCATTGAACACCGTCAGACTGGCCTTGTTTTGTTGTTTCTTCACCTTTGAACAAATATGGCTAGCGGACCTGCCTGCTCGATAATGAGATCTAGCAAACCGTCCGAGTTGAGATCGACAGCCACAATGCCGTTTTCAGCGTTGTATTCAGATTGTCCGGGCAATCGAATAATCTTCTTTCGCTGAAAAGTGCCGTCCCCATTTCCAAGGAACAAATCAGTTTCGGTTTTGAGAAAGGTCTTCGGCAAATAATAATTGGTAAGAATGTCCGTTTTGCCGTCAGAATTGAAGTCGCCTACCGCAAACGAGAATACTCCCTGATTCGCAGGGACCGTCAAGGAAACCGGCTTCTGGAAAGTTCCGTCCCCGTTACCCAGGAAGACCCAAATCTTTCCGCTGTTCTGATCCCGCTCGCAGTACGCGAGATCGGCTTTTCCGTCGCCGTTAAAGTCGCTAACCCAAATGTCGCCGTTGCCCGTTCCGCAGCCTGCGTGCAAGTTCTCTCTTAAAAGTTGCGGTCTCTCGAACGTCCCATCCCCGCGTCCCAACAGGGTGTAAACGCCGTCTGCCAGTACTACCAAGTCCAGTATTCCGTCCCCATTCAGGTCGGCGGAAAGTATATTGAACGGGCTGTTCTTACTAAAGGCATTGTATCCCCCGCGATGCTTAAAGCTTCCATCTCCCTCGCCCAGAAACACGTCAAGATGAGAGGGGTTAGTAACAGAAGCGACGTCGAGGTTACCGTCGCGATTAAAGTCAGCGGCAGCAAGTCCGTTCGCGTAGTAGGAAAGGTTGCCGAATCGTGAGCCTTTCCGGAATGTGCCATCACCATTGCCCAGGGTCGTCCGAAGGAAATTTGGCGGCGGATTAGGATTTGCGCCAAAAATCAAATCCTCGTTGCCGTCATTGTTGAAGTCACCGCTGACAATGGCCGCCGGGTTATTATAGCCATGAGCGGCGATTTTGTTGCGTCCGAACGTGCCATCCCCCTTCCCCAGCCGGACCCGGATCGCTGTTCCCCAGGTGTTTTCCAAGTCGAGGACGCCATCGTTATTGAAATCGGAAAAGACCAGTGGATAATCGTAATTTGACGTCAGGTAAGGCCGACCAACGATGATTGTGTTAGTTGGCGTGTGCACTTCCACGATGGCGTAGCTGGAACTGGAAACCCTGGCACCAGGAGGTGGGTTAGTTACGGTGATGTACCCTGCCGTGGGTTTGGCTACATCGGAGGCCAGAATCGTGGCCTGCAGCTCTCGCGCAGAAATGAAGGTCGTCTTCCGCGGCTGGCGATTCCAGTTCACCACCGCACCTTGCACGAAATTCGCACCGTACACTTTCAGAGTGAATTGTCCGCTGGCTGGCAACACCGCCTGCGGCACTGGCGGCCCGACGACAGTCGGCACGGGATTAGCAGCGGCGGCAGGAGAGAAACACAATTGGCTGAAGACCGCTATTGCAACAGCAATGGTGTACTTAAGATGTGATTGGAAAAGATTAGCCGTCCTGCGGGGCCGTGGAGAGCGTGTCATAGGTCCTCCTCCTAAGCCGAGTCATTATCCGTCAGACAGAATCGATGGTCAATGTTGCAATTCTCAACTGTCGAAACCAGGCTTAGCACAAGCATGCGCCGTTTCTTCGCCCTCTCAGCAGCCATTGGGCTGAACATCCGCCTAATAATCTGCCGAATAGTAGCGTCCCCATTCGACAGGATGGCCTGCAATGTCAAGTCTTGGCTATCACAGTTTAGAGTTCCCGGCGACCCTCCATCGACTTCAACATCGTGATCTCGTCTGCATATTCGATGTCGCTGCCCACCGGAATCCCCATCGCAATGCGCGTAACCTTGAGTCCCGCGCGCCGCAATTTCCCTGAAAGATAAGTCGCGGTCGCCTCGCCCTCCACGGTAGGATTTGTAGCGATAATCACCTCATCCACCCCGCCATCCTCAACCCGTCGCATCAAATTGGAAATGCGCAACTGTTCCGGGCCCACGCCATGCAGCGGCGAAATGGATCCATGCAGCACATGATAAACCCCGTTGAAATGCTTGGTCTTCTCAATGGCCCCGATGTTAGTCGGCTCTTCCACCACGCAAACCATGCGCTGGTTGCGCGTGGCGCTGCTGCAGTAAACGCAAGGATCAACATCCGTAATGTTATTGCAGATGGAACACAGCCGCAGCTTGGCCTTCACGTCGCGCACCGCCGCCGCCAGCGCCTCCGCATCCTCATCGTTTGAACGCAGGATGTGAAACCCAAGCCGCTGCGCCGTCTTGCTGCCAATCCCCGGCAGCTTCTTAAGCTCATCGATCAGCCGCGCCATCGGCTCCGCAAATTTAGACATAAGGATCGTTGTGCGATTACGTAATTTGGTAATTGTTGAGCGATGGAAAGATTGCTGTAGCCAGCATCATAAATAGCTCGTGGAAGGGCACGGCTTCAGCCGTGCCGCTCGCGCCAACAAAAACGCGGGCTTTAGCCCCTGAGGGGTCGGCCATTGTGGGTGCACATCTGAGGAGACATTGCCAATTACTCAATCGCCAAATTTCACATTCCCGGTATCCCCAACCCACCCAGCATTCCACCCATGGAAGCCTGCAGCGCCTCATCCACTTTCCGGCTCGCCCCGTTAATCGCCGCGGTCACCAGGTCCTGCAGCATTTCCACGTCACCGCTCTTCACCGCCTCCGGATCGATCTTCATACTCAACACCTGTTTGCGCCCATCCATCTTCACCACCACACTTCCTCCACCGGACGAGCCCTCAACCACAGTCTGCTCCATCTTCTTTTGCAGCACTTCATATTGCCGCTTGGCCTGCGACATCAATTCCTGCAAATTAAATCCGCCCATCGTGTCCTTCCAAAAAATGTAGGCGCGGGCGCCCTCGCCCGTGCGGCCCGGATATAAATCTCACCGTCGTTCTTTGTAATCGATAATCGTCCGAATCTCCGCCCCAAATTTTTCCTTCATCCTGCGAACAATCGGATCCTGTTCCGCCCGGCTGCGTCCCCCGCCATTCGAAGCTGGACGACCAGATGTCGTACCATTCGCTCCGTTGCCAGAAATCACTTTCAATTTAAGCGCCCGCCCCGCAACCCCACTCGCAGTAGCAATCGCCAACCGCCTCGCATCCGCGCCCAACGTCATATCGATCACCGTCGCCGACGAAGCCACCGTGATCACCAACTCGTTTCCGTCGACCTGCCATTTCCCGCCATCCAACATCGAAACCAGCATTTGATGCCCACCGGCCGCCAACGCATTCAACACCGAATCGCGCAGGGTGTCGTGAGGCGAATCGGGCGCCAGTTGTTCTTCTGAGATTCGCTCCGGCCACGGCAGCTAGTTCGGGCGCAGCCTCCGCCACCGCCGCACCCATGATCACCTTGGCTGTCGCCTTACCAGCAGCGGCAGCAGGCATGCCAACGGAACCGTCGTCAGTCAAAAGCTGCGGCTTGCCACCGCTCTTTCGCGCCGAATCCGCCGCAAACGGCGAAACCGGATTACCCCGAGCCATCACCGGCGATTCCGTCTTCTTCTGCTCAGGAACAACCATCGGCCTGCCGCCCACTCGCGGACTGCTTGCACCGGCCAAACCCGCCGCGCTCAACAATTCTTCAATCGGAAGCAACCGTTGCGCGTGCGTCATCTTCAGCAAACCCAATTCCAGATGAAAACGCTGCTCCTGCCGATATCCAAGCTCCCCGTGAGTCCGCAACATGATCTGCAGATGCCGCGCCAAATCCTCTTCGCTGAACAATGCGGCAACCCGCGCTACCCGCGCCCGTTCGTCCCCAGAAATCTGCAAGCAGAGAAGAATCTCCGCCAGCGATCTTCGCTACAACGGTGTTCCGCAGAAATCGAACCATCTGCCGGGCGAAATGAGTTGGACTGTGGCCCTCGCTGATCAGCCGGTCGACAAGGCGCAACACCTCTTCGCTCGCACTTCGCGCCACAGCCTGCATCACTTCTTCCAACACCGTGGAAGGCGCGGCGCCAGCCAGTTGCCGCACTGCGTCGGCGGTGAGGCGTCCGTCGCAAGAGGCAATGGCCTGATCAAGAATCGAGAGCGCATCCCGTATCGATCCATCCCCAGCCTCAGCCAACAGCGCCAGCGCGTCTTCATCGGCCTCAATGTTCTCCCTGCCCAGCAAATCTTTCAGCTGCCCTAGAATCTCCTCAAAACGAACCGCCCGAAAGCTAAAATGCTGACAGCGCGAGCGAATCGTCTGCGGAATATCCTCCGGCTGCGTTGTCGCCAGCATAAAAACCACGTGGCTGGGAGGCTCCTCCAACGTTTTCAGCAAAGCATTGAAGGCCGCGTCGGTAATCTGGTGGGCCTCATCGAGAATATAAATCTTGAAACGATCACGCGCCGGCCGGTAACGCGCCGCCTCCCGCAACTCCCGGATCTCATCAATCCCCCGGTTGGTCGCAGCGTCAATCTCGATCACATCGACTGAATTCCCCGCCCGAATCTCAGTACAGGACTCGCACACCCCGCAAGGTTCAGTAACCGGCTTATCCGCGGACCGGCAATTCAAAGCCATGGCCAAAATCCGAGCCACTGTCGTTTTGCCGATGCCCCGGTGCCCGCTGAAGATATACCCATGAGCTGTGCGTCCCTGCTCAATCGCATTCTTCAGCGTCCGGGTAACATGCTCCTGCCCGATAACTTCAGAGAATTTTTGCGGCCGGTATTTGCGCGCCAGAACCTGATAACTCATGGTGGGAAAGCTCGATTATACGTGATGCCAGAAGCTCCCGCGATGCCCCCGTAATTCAGAGCCACGTGGCCCGGGATGCCTCGTCCGGGGACCGAGCAAAGCGAGGTTCGGTCACCACTCCACGCCCGCCCCAAGAAGTCCTTGCGGAAAAGATACTCCCCAGAGTAGGCTTCTAACTTGGCTTTTCTGCCCGAGGGGGGCTCATGCAACTCAAACTAGCTGTCCGGACCGTGAGTGACATCGTAGTCGTCGATTGCAGTGGCCGTATCGTTTTTGGCGAAGAATCCGCCGACCTGCGCGACACGGTGAAAATGGTCATCACCCAGAGCAAGCGCATCATACTCAACTTATCCGGCGTCAGCTACATCGACAGCGGCGGCCTGGGAACCCTGGTCGCTCTGTACACAACCGCCCGCAACAATGGCGGCTCAATAAAGCTAGCCAATCTAACGCCGCGCGTGGGAGACCTGCTGCAAGTGACCAAGCTGGTCACCATTTTTGACGTCTACGACAGCGAGGAAAAGGCCATCGAATCCTTCCAAAAGGGCGCAGCAGCGTAATTCTGTCGTGGTTTTGTGCAGGGGCGGACACTCTTGTCCGCCTCCTCTGAAAACGGCATTGGTGCTTCATTTTCCAATTTTGAGAGCCGAATTCAACGCCTGTCGCGGAGCCGCTCACTTAGACCATGACCATGCAAGCCCGCATCCTGGCCGCCATCCGCAAAATTCCTCGCGGCAAGGTCTCCACCTACGGCGCAGTCGCCCGCGCCGCGGGATATCCCGGAGCCGCCAGACAAGTAGTTGCAGCCCTTCACCGTTCCTTTGACCTGCCATGGCAAAGAGTCCTGGGCGCCGGAGGCGAAATTAAACTACGCGGAGATTCAGCGCTGGAACAGAGATTTCGCCTCGAATCCGAGGGCGTAACCTTCCGA
>CAWISU010000066.1:0-124437 GCA_963838765.1 uncultured Acidobacteriota bacterium
CTCATCCTGAGCACCCTCGCCAT
The DNA here is from genome assembly GCA_963838765.1 of uncultured Acidobacteriota bacterium. Lineage (GTDB taxonomy): Bacteria > Acidobacteriota > Terriglobia > Terriglobales > Acidobacteriaceae > JABDBE01. Next base: position 24 of record CAWISU010000066.1, read on the forward strand.
CCCGCTCGCTCGCGTCAGCATCAAGCGCGACAAGGAACACGAACTGCGCCGCGACCTATGGGAGCTGCGTGACGCCATCGATCGCTACAAGGACGCAGCCGACGCCGGCAAATTCCAGACCAAAGTCGGCTCCGAAAACTACCCGCCCGATCTGGACACGCTGGTGAAAGGCGTCGACGTCGGCGGCAAGAAATTAAAGTTTCTCCGCAAAATTCCGATTGATCCGATGACCAATAACAACGAGTGGGGCATGCGCTCCATGCAGGACGATCCTGACTCCGACTCCTGGGGCGAGCAAAACGTTTTCGACGTCTACACCAAATCGCAGGACACGGCGCTCAACGGCACCAAGTACAAGGACTGGTAATGCCAAGATCTCGCAGAACAAGACCTGGAAAAACACGATCTCGCAAAAAGCCAAGCCGTGGCTTCACCCTGATCGAGCTGATGATCGTCATCAGCGTAATCCTGATCCTCGTCTCCGTCGCCCTCCCCGCCTACAACCAATCCATCTGGCGCGCCCGCGAATCGGTCCTCAAACAGAATCTGTTCGCGCTCCGATCCGTAATCTCCCAGTACACGCTGGACAAGCAGAAAGCTCCACAGTCGCTACAAGACCTGGTCACAGGTGGCTACTTCAAGCAGATCCCGAATGACCCCATGACCGGCCGCAACGACACCTGGACCGTCGAAGAAGAGTCCGACACCATCATGACGGTAGACCAGCAGGAACCCGGAATCTTCGACGTCCACAGCGGCTCCAGCGCCGTCGGCAGCGACGGCACCGCCTACAACACCTGGTAAGCATCAACAACTGTGGGACGGGTCTCCGATCCGTCCAGCGGAGCAAAGCTCCGCAGCGCGCTGCCAAACCCGGGACGACGACACCTGTCATCCTGGAGGCAGCGGAATCCTTGGCAAAGCCAAGGATTCCCAACGAAGGATCCATGTATTCCACCAAGCCCCCTTCTGGACAATCCACCAATTCCGGTTGTAAAATTCTCTCCGCGTCACAGCGTTCACTCGCCTCCCGAAGTTCCTAATGGGACGCACTCAGGCGAGTCGGGGATTCCCCTCGAATTGGGTCAAAAAATTTCAAACATTCCTGGAGGATAATCTAATGAAACGCATCAGTATTCTGACCTTGCTCCTTTGCACCTGCCTGGTTTCCGTCACGGGGCTGCAAGGCGCATCGACGCTAAAAATCATTAAGTTCAACGCTCCGGGTGCTGGCAAATCGAAGGGCCAAGGCACCGAACCTTTGGCAATCAATAAGGCGGGCGCGATTACAGGACTTTACCTCGATTCGGCCGGTGCCGAGCACGGCTTCCTGCGGTCTGCCAAAGGCGCTTTCACCAAAATTAATGCCCCGGGCGCAGTGGCCACCCAACCTGAATCCATCAATACTGCTGGGGACATTGCGGGATTTTACGCTGATTCGAGCAGCGTGCTGCACGGGTTCCTGCGCACTACCGGCGGCGCTTTTACCACCATCGACGCTCCGCATGCGGGCACGGGCGCCGGCCAAGGCACCGAGGCCCTGAACATCGACCCATCCGGGACGACCATCGCGGGAGTGTACATTGATTCGGGCGGTGTATTTCACGGCTTCGTGCGCACGGCCAACGGCACCATCACCGAGTTCAGTGCTAAGGGCGCGGGGACAAAAAGCGGGCAGGGCACGTTCACAGCGGGCGTCGACGGCATTAACCATGCGGGCGCGCTCCCGGGAACGGATTCCGATGCGAACGGTGTGTTCCACAGCTTCGTTCGCTCTCCTAAGGGTGCCATCACAAAATTCACCGTCTCCGGCGCGGGCACTGGTTCTGGCCAGGGCGTCGAGGTTTCAGGAATCAACACCGCGGGAACCGTCGCGGGAATCTACGTTGATTCGAGCAGCGCGTTTCACGGCTACGTGCGCGCTTCCAGCGGCGCCATCACGAAGTTCAATGCTCCCGGCGCAGGCACTGGTGCCGGCGAGGGTACCGAGCCGGAGAACATCAACACGGCGGGAGACACAACAGGACAGTATGTTGACTCTAGCGGTGTGAATCATGGCTTCCTGCGCCTTGCCAGCGGCAGCATCATGAAGTTCAATGTGTCGGGCGCAGGTACGGCCAGCGGCCAAGGCACCGTCCCTAGCTGCAATAACGACACGGACGCGATCACGGGGGACTACATCGACTCAGCTGGTGTGTTTCATGGGTTCCTCCTGACGCAGTAAAGAATCACAAACAACTCCATGCCGCCCGCAATCTGGGCGGCTTTTTCTTTTTTGATAACTAACGTGTCGGGTGCCCCACTCTTTCGCGTTCTGTGCGAAAGGGTGGGCGCCGGCAGCACCTAATTCCCGAAGGTCCCGCGCAATCGCATTCCCATTTCAGAACCCCGCCCCAACTTTCCCCATTATTTCCTTGACTTCACTATGAGATATAACCAACACTACTAATATATCCCATATGGATCATGCCCCAACCACTACCACTTCCGGCACAACCAAATCATTTTCCGATCCAGCAACCTCTTTGTTCTCAAGATTTTGCCTGCAACCCTTTTCTTTTCATAGATCTGGCAGGTACCCCGCAACCTCAACCCAATCAATTCATAGATTTACGCGAAAACGCGATTTTTTTCAGGAGCAGTAAATGACCAAACCACCACATCCCAACGTCCGCAAGTGCACCCACGTCAAAGTCACCGGACTCCGCTGCGGCTCCCCCGCCCTGCGCGGCGAATTCTTCTGTTACTTTCACACCCGCGTCATCAAAGGCGTGCAACAGCGCGCCGACATGCGCCTCGATACCATCGCCCTGCTCGAAGACCCCGAAGCCATCCAACTCTCGCTCATGCACGTAGTCGACGGCCTGGTCAAAGGCACGCTCGAGCTGCCCCGCGCCCGGCTCATCATCCAGGCCCTGCGCATCGCCGCCCGCAACGCAAAAGAAGTCCGCTTCGAGGCCTACGACGAAACCGGAGAAGAACAAAAGATGGTCCGCGAAGTCCCCGATTACGCCCGTCAATACCAAATCGAACATCCCGAGAGCCCGTGTGGCGCGGGCGCCCTCGCCCGCGAGCCGGAAACAACGGCGAACTCAGGTAGCGGCACGCCTCTCGACGAACCAGCAAAAAGCGCCGCCACGTGTAGCGCGGACACTCCTGTCCGTGAAGCCGCGAAGCGGCGAAAGAATGCAGCCCACAGCGCAAGCTGTGGGGCAAACGCAGAAAACAATCCAGCTCCGCAGGAGCGAACGAAACCCAACCCACCCACCCGCCGAATTCCGCAATCTGCAAACCAATCCAGACAACGCGAACTAACCGAGCAGGCAGAAGCCGCAATCGAAGCCGCCACCAACGGCAACTGGCGCGATCTGCACACCGTCCTCAAGCTAGCCGGAATCACCGCCCCCAACAAAGAAGCTCCATCCTAATTTGCAAGCATTTGAACACCAGCCCTCAACGCACTAACATGTAATCATGCCGGTCGAAACAGAAATCACCCAAGCAACTTACACGCCGGTCCGCGCCCCGCGAGGCAACAGCATCTCCTGCAAAAGCTGGCAGCAGGAAGCCGCCATGCGCATGCTGATGAACAACCTCGACGAAGAAGTCGCCGAGCGGCCACGCGACTTGGTCGTCTACGGAGGCACCGGGCGCGCCGCCCGCAGTTGGGAGGCCTACCACGCCATCATTGCCTCCTTAAAAAGTTTGGAGAACGACGAAACTCTGCTGGTGCAATCGGGCAAGCCGGTCGGCGTATTCAAAACCCACGAGCACGCTCCGCGGGTATTGATTGCGAACTCCAACCTGGTCGGCCATTGGTCTAACTGGGAAAAATTCAACGAGCTGGAGCGCGCAGGCCTCATGATGTACGGCCAGATGACAGCCGGCTCGTGGATCTACATCGGCTCGCAAGGAATCGTGCAAGGCACATTCGAAACATTCTCCGCCGCCGGGGAAAAGCATTTCGCCGGAGACCTGGCCGGCAAACTGATCGTGAGCGGCGGCATGGGCGGCATGGGCGGAGCCCAGCCCCTGGCAGCCACCATGACCGGCGCAGCTTTCCTCGGCATCGACGTCGATCCCGAGCGCATCAAGAAACGCCTCAAAACCGGCTACTGCGACTTCATGGTGACCACGCTCGACGAAGCTCTGCGCATCCTGAAAAACGCCGTCCGCAAAAAAGAAAACGTCTCCGTCGGCTTGGTAGGGAACTGCGCCGACGTGATCCCAGAACTAGCCGAGCACGGCGTGGTGCCCGACATCCTAACCGATCAAACCTCAGCCCACGACCCGCTGAACGGTTACGTACCCAACGGGATGACACTGCAAGCGGCGCTGGAATTGCGCCAGCAAGATCCGCAAAGTTATCAGGAGCGCTCGCTCGACGCGATGGCCCGGCACGTCGAAGCCATGCTGCGCCTGCAGAAAATGGGCGCAGTCACTTTCGATTATGGAAACAATATTCGCACGTTCGCATTCCAGCGAGGAGTAAAGAACGCCTACGACTTTCCCGGATTCGTGCCCGCATACATTCGCCCCCTGTTCTGCGAAGGCCGCGGCCCATTCCGCTGGGTCGCGCTCTCCGGCGAGCCTTCTGATATTCACGTCACCGATGATTTGGTCCTCGAACTTTTTCCCCACAACCGCATTCTCAAACGCTGGATTGACCTCGCCCGCAAGCGCATCAAGTTTCAAGGCCTGCCCGCCAGAATCTGCTGGCTGGGATACGGCGAGCGCGCCCAGTTCGGCCTGGCGATGAATGATCTGGTAAAGAAAGGCAAGATCAAAGCCCCAATCGTAATCGGCCGCGACCATCTCGATTGCGGCTCGGTCGCATCCCCATTCCGCGAAACCGAAAGCATGAAAGACGGCAGCGACGCCGTAGCCGATTGGCCCCTGCTCAACGCCTTACTGAACACCGCCGCCGGAGCTTCGTGGGTTTCAATCCACAACGGCGGCGGCGTAGGCATTGGCTACTCCCTCCATGCCGGCCAGGTAACGGTTGCGGACGGTACCGAAGCAATGGCCAAGCGAATCGAGCGTGTCCTCACCACAGACCCCGGCATGGGCATAATCCGCCACGCAGATGCCGGCTACAGCGAAGCAAAAGAGTTCGCGAAAAAGAAAGGCGTGAAGATCCCACACTCAGGCTGATGGAGGCCGGGCGTCCCGCCCGAACGCGCGTGTCATCCCGAGCGAAGCGAGGGACCTAGTGTCGTGGCCCGAAAGTTCGCATCATAAGTGCGCGCTGTCATCCTGAGCAACGCGAAGGATCTATGCATCTTGCTTGCAACACCTATGCCGCATGCGTTGCGTAGAAAAACGTGTGGAACTAATGCCTGTTATTTCTGGGGCGCGACACTATGTTCTCGCCGCATCGCTACCCGGTGGGGTCGGCGTTTGAGCGGCCTTGGAAGTGAATCCCATGCGCAAAAACTTCTCTTCCAACGAGCGCCGCGACAAGTACGCCACAGCGATCGCAAGAATACTGCCGGCTATGAAGCGAAGTAACATGGCAGCCGTCGGATTTCCACCCGATGACAAAGCCAGCAGCGGGCGTGCGAATAGTATCTCCGCCAGCCGATATGCCACTACATGGATCAAGTACAAACCGTAACTGATGAAGCCAAGAAATTTGAGCACCGGACGGTCAACCACAAAGCTCCAGCGGCTTGTCCCCATCAGCAACATGCATGACAGCAAACCCGCGGAGGCCAGATTGCACGCGGCAGACGAAAGAGTTGCTTCGGCGAAAGGATGTCCCAACACGAGCACAAAAGCTGCCATCCCGGCGAGCAGCAGCGGCAGCGCAACACGCGACAACTGGGTTCGGTGAAACCATGGCTGGCGCACCCAAATTGCCAAAAGCGCCCCAAGTGCCAGTCCATCCAGGTTGAACCAGGTATAGAGGGAAGCAGTGTTGTCTGAAAAGCCGCCGATGAGGATGAACCCAACGGCGCGCAGCAACGGCGTAATCCCAATAATGGTCGTTAGCAGAAGTATCAGTCCACTAGCCGACAACCTGCGAACGATCGCGGGCCAGAGCATGTAGAAGTGCTCCTCCACTGCGAGCGACCACAGCGGTCCATATTGCAAAGGCACACCAAGAAGCGGCGCGGTGTTGGCAAGAAACAGAACGCTCAGCGCAAGAAAACGTGCGGAAATCCATCCGCCGACCAACAGAAGAATAAGCGTGGTATAGAGCGCGGGTAAAATGCGAAGGGCCCGCCGGATGTAAAAGCGGCGAAAGTAATCGAGCCGGCTGCGGCTATCGACAAGGATGCCCGTGATCAGAAATCCGGAAAGCACGAAAAACAAATTGACGCCAATCCAGCCATGTTGCGAAAGCGCAAATATGAATTTGCCGCCGCTGGAGAGGTCCGGTTTCAAGGGGGGCGCCATCCCATGGAAAAACAAAACCAGCAGGATGGCAACACCGCGCATGGTATCGAGTTCGGGCATGTAGGGACGGACCAGCGGCGAGCGGACAACCAAATCGCGCGTTCCAGGGGCGGTCGCCGGGCCTTCTCGGAGTTGCGGCATAATTACCGGGAAATACCGCGAATGGAAATTGCAACGCTAGTCAAATTGCGCGTTTCGCTCAAAGTTGTTAACTCTGGGCCGTATTATAGGCCGGGTGACAGCACAAATTTCGTAAGCTTCTGAACGGACATCGGTCCCGGATCAAAGGCAACCAGTTTTCCTGCTGCTAAACTATCTATTAACTTGAGCCCAGAAAAGAAACAAGCGGCGCCCCGAGCTCTGTTGCTGGTCAACATCGGCCAGTTGCTCATGTTGCGCTCCTCTGCGAATAAGTCAGGTCCACGCCGAGGGCCAGAAATGCTCGACCTCGGAATTATCGAAGACGGCGCGGTGCTTTGCGTCGGTGGAAAGATTGTTTCCGTCGGCCGAAGTAAAGATGCGCTGCGCGATTCGTGGCTCAAGAAAAATCGCACGGCGGTGATTGAAATCGATTGCGAGCATCAAGTCGTTCTGCCCGGTTTCGTAGATTCCCATACTCATCCCGCCTTCGTCGCGCCACGCCTGCTCGACTTCGAAAAACGCATTGGCGGTGCCACCTACGAAGAAATCGCAGAAGCGGGCGGCGGAATCCGGTCGAGTCTGGAGGGCGTACACAGAGCAGGGAAGAGCCGGCTAGCCGAGAAGGTGCTGCAAACGCTGCGTGAAATGGGCGAGCAGGGCACAACGACGGTCGAGGCCAAGTCGGGCTACGGACTCAGCTTGGACTCTGAACTCAAATCTCTACAAGCAATTCGAGACGCTGCCAATCGCTGGCCGGGCACAGTTGTGAGCACACTTCTAGGTGCCCACGTGGTTCCCAAACCGTTCCAAGGCAGAGCGGACGAGTACGTGAATGAAGTTTGCGGGAAAATGATTCCGCAGGCTGCAAAGCGAAAGCTCGCACAGTTTGTCGACGTTTTCACCGAGCGGGGAGCATTCAGCGTCGAGGACACTGCAAGAATCTTTGAGGCAGCCGAAAAGCATGGCTTGGGTGTGCGGGCGCACGCCTGCCAATTGAGTGAGACTTCCCTGCACCCTCTTTTGCGTTACAATCCGGCTTCGTTTGACCACATGGACCTCGTGAATGACGCTGACATTCGGGAGTTGGCACGGCGTGACACTATTACCACCCTGGTACCAGGAGCGAATTACTTTCTCGGTTTGGAGAAGTTTCCTCCAGCGCGAAAGTTGATTGACTCGGGCGTGCCGGTCGCCTTAGCTACGGACTACAACCCAGGTTCTTCGCCCACGCCGAGCATACCATTCGTGTTGTCGCTGGCTTGCACGCACATGAAGATGACGCCGGCGGAAGCCATTTCCGCTGCGACGATTAACGGCGCTTGCGCATTGCGACTCGGCGACCGAAAAGGTTCGATCGAGCCGGGCAAGGACGCGGACCTGGCTGTCTTTGAAGCCGATGACTATCGCGAAATTCCCTACTGGTTCGCCTCCAACCGATGCGCCTTCACCGTGTTGAACGGCACACTGATCGCCTCGTCCGGTTCCGCAGTATTGAGCTGAAATTTCATTTACCTGGTGCCACAGGCAGATGTGGGAACAACTTTTTCCCGTTTTGGGACAAGCGCCAGAAATCGCTTGCTTTCCTCCCATTCTGCTGCTAACTTCGCAGCCATCTAACGGGCCAACACCGATTTGTAGGATTGCAGAGCGCTCGGCTCCTTTCCTGGGTGGAGTTCCGCAATACGCGACTCCGATGTAACGCTGCGCTGCTTTTCTTCACTATCAGCCAGGTCCGACTGAAAGGAGATTTATGTCTACTCCGAAAAACCCCCTGCCACTTGCAGGTAGTGAACGCGCCCCGCTACCCGGAGCGCGAGAGATAGGTCCAGCTAACCCCAAAGAAACAGTTGACGTGACCATTCGTCTGCGCTCTCGCGCAGGAAAGAAGCCGATTGTCAACGCCGATGAATTCAGAAAACCGATTGCGAAACGCACCACTCTAACTCGCAAAGAATTCGAACAACAACACGGCGCCGACCCTGACAGCATTGCCCGGATCGAGGCCTTTGCCCGTGAGCACAAACTAACGGTCAAGGAAAAGAGCGCCGGCCGCCGGACAGTCATTCTCTCCGGAACGGTCGCGACAATGAACGACGCGTTCGGCGTCCAACTCAAGGAATACCAGCATCCGAAAGGCCGGTATCGCGGTCGCACGGGGTCAGTCCATATTCCCACCAACCTGCAGGATGCGATCGAGGGCGTGTTTGGCCTGGATAATCGTCCACAAGCCAAACCACACTTTCGCAGGCGGCATCCACGTGCAGGCGCTCGCGCCAATGCCGTCAACCTCTCCTACACGCCCACACAAGTCGCCGCGCTCTACGACTATCCCACCGGCGTAGATGGCACCGGGGAATGTATTGCGCTGATCGAGTTGGGAGGCGGGTTCAACCCCACGGATCTCAGCAACTACTGGAGTCAACTGAACCTGACCGAGACGCCAAATGTCACGGCGGTTTCAGTAGGCAACGGCAGCAACAATCCCACTGGCGACCCGAACGGTCCGGACGGCGAAGTGATGTTGGATATTGAAGTGTCCGGCGCGATCGCGCCCGGCGCGAAGATCGTCGTCTATTTTGCCGACAACACGGACGCTGGCTTTCTGAACGCTATCACCACCGCAGTGCACGACACCGCCAATAATCCCTCGGTCGTCTCCATCAGTTGGGGTGGTCCTGAAAACTCCTGGACCCAGCAAGCCATCACGTCCATGGATGAGGCATTCCAGGCTGCCGCCGCTATCGGAGTAACGGTTTGCGTTGCTGCCGGAGACGACGGCTCGACCGATGGCGCAACCGACGGGCAGAACCACGTCGATTTCCCCGCCTCGAGTCCCAATGTGCTGGCCTGCGGAGGCACAACTTTGGTGGCCTCCGGCAACACCATCACCAGCGAAACCACATGGAACGAACTGGCAAATAATGAAGGCGCAACCGGAGGCGGCATTAGTGACGTCTTCCCGTTGCCCAGTTATCAGAACGGCGCCGGTGTGCCTCCTTCCGCCAATTCCAACCACAATGTTGGCCGCGGCGTTCCCGACGTTTGCGGTGACGCCGATCCGACCACCGGCTACGTTACTCTTGTCGATGGCAATCCCGACGTGATCGGAGGCACGAGCGCGGTCGCTCCGCTCTGGGCGGGATTGATAGCGCTGATCAACGAGAGCATTGGCAAACCAGTTGGTTTCGTCAACCCATTGCTTTATCAGATCGCCAGCAGCGCTGGCGATTTCAACGACATCACCTCCGGCACAAACGGAGCCTATTCCGCAGGTCCGGGGTGGGATGCATGCACTGGTCTCGGATCACCGATCGGGGCTCAAATTGCGGCAGCGTTGGGCGCACCACCGCAAGCCCAAGCCAGAAAAACCGGTACTTAACCTCGGAAATAGCGTGGCGCGGCCACTTGTGGCCGCGCCACTTCTCATTTTAGGCAGACAGGTGCGAGCAGCTGTTACGGGAACCAGTGGTAGCCGAAGCTCACTTGGATTCCGTTGAACTCGGTATTCCGAACCCCCAGGTTGGCGTTGGAAATGTGCCACCATCGGCAGCCGATGTCAACCGATCGACTGGGCTTTGTGAATATCTGAATCCCGCCGCCGCCCCGCGCGGTGAAGTTGAAGTTCGAAGTCTCTCCCGGGGGGAAGTTGGTGTTGGTGCGTATGGCACCCCCGGCCAATTCGATGTAGGGTGCGACACGAGCGGTATGCAGGTTCGAGTTCCAGCGCAGAATGACGGGTTCAAAACCTCCGCCGTATATGGACTGTGGCTGAAATTGCCGAAACAGCGGGATCACGTCGGCTCCGTATTCGAAGCGCCCGCGCCTCCAACCGCTGCCGATTTCGCCGGTCAGAACTTTGCCGACGAAAAACCCCGCCGTCAAAATCTGCGCTTCGGAAAAAGAGTTGGTGTTCTCTTCGCCGGTTGCCCCAGCTGCCCAGACGCTGAAATCCCAACTCCGCGCCTGCGCCTGGGGAGCCTCAGCTTGCGCATAAACTTGAGGCACGAGAAACAATAAGAGAATGAAGGGGGCTGCGGCGCGTAATCGCGAAATGACGTGATGTACGATCAACGGACCTTGGATGTTCGTCAAAGGCTTTGGATTCGCACTGATGTTTTGTTTTCCTGAGATAACCCGCTGTAACTTTTAGTCCTCCAAATGCATCTCAAGTTTTGTTGCGAATGGTAAATTCCTAAGATTGGCGGCTCGGTTATCAAGCGCCCGAATGCCGTCTCATAATAGGACGCAACCAACAAATCGTACCAGAGGATTTGTTTTTCGCCACTTGAATCCCGAGCTCAGTTTCTGCTACAAACATGCTAGGGACATTGAGTGGGGTCTTGCAGTTTCAGCACCTCCGTTCGCAAAAGCGGAGTAGAGTTTTTTGCCATTTGTCCGGCGCCCGAGATTCGTTGCTGAACGATTCTCGTCGGCGTAAACCTCGAACCTCCTGTAGCTCGTTCGTAGGAGTTTCTGGTGGCTTTACATTGCGGATTCAAAGTACTCCAGCCAGGTTCAGGACGAGGCCTGCGCCCGTCTTCTGCCACCCTAATTTCTGCTGCTACAACAACCCGCTGCCGTAACCGCGGATCGCATCGTGCTGTGCTCATTCTCACAGGTCAAAATTCAAAATACGCCGGAGGAAGATAATGGCGACTTTCGTGCAAATCAACACTGATGAGGAAATCAAGCAACGCCTGGAAGCGGAACGCATGCGCTTGCGCAAGATCGCTGGTTTGGACCAGCCCACACATTTCCATCGGCCGATCGAGAGGGCGTTTACGGCCGACGAACGCAGCAAAGTAACGATTTTGTTTGGCGGGTTTACGTGGAAACATGAGGACCTGATTCGTGCCGTGTTCCAGGGCTGCGGATACCGCTGCGAAAAGCTGCCGGTGCCGGATGTGCCTGCGTTTCAGACCGGCAAGGAATTCGGCAACAACGGCCAGTGCAATCCGACATATTTTACCGTGGGAAACCTGGTGCAGTATCTCCAGTTCCTCGAGAAAGAAGGCATTCCCCGCAAGGACATTCTGGACAACTACGTCTTCTTTACGGCGGGCTCGTGCGGTCCTTGTCGCTTTGGCATGTACGAGGCGGAGTACCGCTTCGCGCTGAAGAATGCCGGCTTCGATGGTTTCCGCGTGCTGCTGTTCAAGGACAGCGATGGAATCAAAGCAGCCTCGGGCGAACCGGGCTTGAAGTTCACTATTGATTTCGGATTCGGCATGTTGAACGCCATGCACATGGGCGACGTGTTCAACGATTTGATCTATCAGATTCGCCCCTTCGAAGTGAACAAGGGTGAGACCGATCGGGTTTTTCGCGAAACCGTGGACGGGCTTTGTGATGACTTGAGGAATCGGGATTCGTTTGAGATCGAAGAGCGGGCGCCCGATTGGGCCAAGCCGAAATTTAAGAGCAACAAAATTCTGCGGAACACTTTCAACGTGTTCGGCAAGATGCATGAGCATCTGTGGGGAAAAGACTTTCTCAATGCGCTGGCCGTGGCGCGACAGAAGATGGACAGCATTGAAGTGGACCGCACCAAGGTGAAGCCGGTGGTCAAGATCACAGGCGAATTCTGGGCGCAGATCACCGAGGGCGATGGCAACTTCCACATGTTCGATTTCCTCGAACGGGAGGGCGCGCAGGTTATTGTCGAGCCGATTGCGACCTGGGTTGCGTACCTCATGTATCAGGCCAAGGCGCATGCCAAGGCGAAGTGGCCGGTGAACCGTCCGCACCGCAATCCGCAGTGGTGGGAGTTGAAAAAGCATTTAGCGAATGATTTCGGATTGCGCAAGAAGCTGATGGGCATTGGCGCTGGCGAACGCATGTGGAATTACCTGTATCACCGAACCATCAAGAATCTCGGCGATATTACGCATCATCTGGTTCCGCAGACGGAACTGGCTGAGATGGCCCATCCTTTCTACAACCAGTTTGCGCGCGGCGGGGAAGGCCACCTCGAAGTCGGCAAGAACGTTTATTACACCGTGCATCACCTCTGCCACATGGTGCTCGCTCTGAAGCCGTTCGGGTGCATGCCGTCGTCGCAGTCGGACGGAGTGCAATCGGCGGTGGTGAACAAATTTAAGGACATGATCTTCCTTCCGATTGAGACTTCGGGCGAAGGCGAAGTCAACGCGCACAGCCGGGTGCAGATGGCCCTGGGCGAAGCCAAGGTAAAAGCTAAGACCGAGTTCGAACAATGTTTGAAGTCTACGGGTAAGAGCCTGGAGGAAATTCGCGAATACATCGCGGAGCATCCCGAGCTGAAGCGGCCGTTCTATCACGTGCCGCATCGCGAGGGAATTGCCGGAACAGCGGCGCAGTTCATCCTGCACGTGAACGATCGCATGGACAAGAGCACGCGGCTTTTCCGTCGTGCTCGCGTGCCGGGGATCGCGCTTCCGAACGCCGCTTAACCGATCTGGCCGGCGGCGCATTGTGCGCCTGCCGGCCCCTTACTTTCCTGGCTCGAACTCGATCGGAGAAATTGAATGCACGACCATTCGAATGGACACGAAAAGCCGGCGCCCCAGCTATTTCAGATTGCGCCGGCTCCTTTTAAAAAGCCCCACGACCATCACACTCAATTTCTGGTAGGGCTTGACGTCGGTTCGACTACGGTGAAAGCAACCGTGGTGGACGCCGCGAGCGACCAGATTCTGTGGCAGGACTACCAGCGGCATGAAACCAAGCAACCGGAGAAGACTCTGGAATTTCTGCGCCGCATGGAAGCCGAGGTCGGAATCAACCGCCATAACACGAGAATGTTCATGACCGGCTCCGGCGGCGGCGGAATTGCCGAACAGATCGGCGCGAAGTTTGTGCAGGAAGTGACCGCAGTATCGCTGGCCGTCGAGAAACTTCATCCCGAAGTGTATTCGGTGATTGAGTTGGGCGGACAGGACGCCAAGATCATTGTCTTCAAAGATGATGATGAGACGGGCCGCAAGAAAAAAATCCCGTCGATGAATGACAAATGCGCGGGCGGTACCGGCGCGGTCATCGACAAGATTAACGCGAAGCTCAAGATTCCGGTGGCCGAGCTTGCGTTGCAGGGCTACCGCGGGATCAAGCTGCACAAAGTGGCCGGCAAGTGCGGTGTGTTCGCCGAGACGGACATCAACAGTCTGCAGAAAGTGGGAACGCCACCAGATGAACTGATGGCATCGCTATTCGAGGCCATCGTGCTGCAGAACCTCAGCGTTCTAACCCGCGGCCACACTCTGCGGCCACACGTTTTGCTGCTGGGCGGGCCGAACAGCTTCATCAAAGGCATGCGCGAAGCGTGGCAGGCAAACATCCCACGCATGTGGCAGGAGCGCAAGGTCGCGGTCCCCGATGGCGCGAAGCCGGAAGATCTGATTAAGGTTCCCAGCAACGCGCAGTATTTCGCAGCGATGGGCGCAATCGAATTCGGCAAGACAGAAGAAGATTGCGTCGGCTGCTACCAGGGCTACGAAAAACTGCTGTACTACATCGACTTTGGCCGCCAAGAGGAAAAATCGAAGTCGGGCGCCAAGGGACTGGTTTCGAAAGACGGCGAGCTCGACGGGTTTAAGGAAACCTACCGCCGAAAGAAATTTACGCCGGCAGCATTCCAGAAAGGTCAAACCGTCGGCGGTTTTATCGGCATCGACGGAGGATCAACTTCTACCAAAGCCGTCCTGCTCGACGATCGCGGCGACATCCTGTGCAAGGCGTATCAACTTTCGAACGGAAACCCCATCCAGGACACCATCGAAATGTTCGAGAACCTGCGCGGGCAGGTGGAAGCACAGAATGCCAAGCTCGAAGTCCTGGGCGTGGCCACCACAGGCTACGCAAAGGACATTCTGAAAGACGTGTTACACGCTGACGTTGCCCTGGTCGAAACCGTGGCCCACACCGAGTCGGCGCTGAAGTTCTACGAAGATCCGCACGTCATCGTCGACGTGGGTGGGCAGGATATCAAAATCATCATTCTTCACAACGGAAGAGTGAAAGATTTTAAGCTCAATACGCAATGCTCGGCGGGCAACGGATATTTCCTGCAGTCCACCGCGGAAGGTTTTGGGCTCGGCGTCGAACAATACGCCGATCTGGCTTTTTCCGCCCAATCCATGCCGGTTTTCGGTTACGGGTGCGCAGTGTTCATGCAATCCGACATCGTAAACTTCCAGCGGCAGGGCTGGAGAGCCGAAGAAATTCTTGCGGGTTTGGCGGCCGTTCTACCCAAGAACGTATTCCTCTACGTGGCCAGCATTCCAAATCTGGCCGCGCTGGGCACGCGATTCGTACTGCAGGGCGGAACCCAGAACAACATGGCGGTGGTGAAGGCGGAAGTAGATTTCATCCACAACAGCTTCCGCGCCGCCGGCAAGAAGCCCGAGATTATCGTGCACGAGTTCTGCGGAGAATCCGGTGCGATTGGCGCAGCCGCTGAATCTCTGCGCCTGTGGCGAAACGGTCTGCAGACTTCGTTCGTCGGCCTCGATGCCGTTCGAAAAATTCAATACCGCACCACCCGCAACGAATCCACGCGCTGCAATTTCTGCAAGAACAATTGCCTGCGCACCTTCATCGACATCCGAACTGCTCCCAAGGATGAGATGAGCGTTATTCCCATTCAGAAGGTCACCAAAGTTCCGTTGATGCACGGGGAACAGCGGCTGATCATCGCCACCTGCGAAAAAGGTCTGGTTGAAGATGTCAACGAGATGAAGGACATCAAAGCCGGCATCGACGAGATCAAAGAGAAATATGTGAACTTTGTCGACATCGCCGCTCATGAAGTCTTCCGACCGGTCAATCCAAAAACCGTGGCCGATCCTATTCCAACAGCAAAATTCTGGAACAAGCAGGCAAAAGAGCGCATTCCGCTGATGGAGAACCGCAAGAAACTTCGCGTCGGCATTCCCCGCGTGCTGAACATCTACACCTACGCCCCGCTTTTCAACGGGTATCTGGAGAGCCTGGGCGTGCAGCCGGAAAATATTATTTATTCCGACTACACCAGTTCGGATCTCTATCGCGCCGGCGCAAGCCGCGGCGCCATCGACCCCTGCTTCCCGGCAAAAATCGGCATTTCGCACGTCTACAACCTGATCCAGGAAAAGCATCGCAAGAAACCGCTGAACGTAATTTTCTTCCCCATGTACGACGTGCTGACCTCGCCGCTGGTCAAGATTGTCGGCGCCAATGCATGCCCGACGGTGACCGCAACACCAGAAACGGTGAAGGCCGCATTCACCAAAGAGAACGATGTCTTCGGCGAGCACAACGTCAAGTATCTGGATCCGGTGTTGAACTTTGCGGATCGCAAACTGTTCGCTCACCAAATGCTGCAGGCGTGGCAGCCGATTCTCGGCCTGTCACAGGAAGAAAATGACCGTGCAGTAGAAGTGGGCTACAAGGCGCTGGCCGACTACGAAAGCAGCATTCGCCGCCGCGCGCGCGAGGTTCTCGACCAACTTGAACGCGAAGACCGCATCGGAATTGTCATGCTGGGCCGCCCGTACCACCATGATCCCGGACTGAATCACGAGATCATGGATGAGTTCCAAAAGTTAGGCTATCCCATCTTCTCGCAGAACACGCTGCCCCTGGATGAAGACATGCTTGAGCGCCTGTTCGGCGACGAGGTTCGCGCGGGATTGATCAGCCACCCGCTCGATATTACAGACGCGTGGAAGAACTCGTACTCCTGCAGCACGAACCATAAAGTTTGGGCCGCGAAGTTTACTGCGCGGCATCCGAACCTGGTCGCACTGGAAGTTTCAAGCTTTAAGTGCGGGCACGACGCCCCAATCTACGGCGTGGTCGAAGGCATCATCGAGCAATCCGGCACGCCGTATTTCTGTTTCAAGGATCTGGACGAGAACAAACCCTCAGGCTCGATCAAGATTCGCGTCGAGACCATCGACTACTTCCTGCGGCGTTATCGTGAAGAGGTCATCCGGAAGCGCAAGGCGGTGCAGGATATCGAGGCGCAACTCGCAGATTACGAAAACCAACTGCGCGCGCAGATGGAGCAAGAGGTGCGAGAAGTAGCGGCAGATTAATTGCCCGGCACGTGAAACCCGAATTGCGATTCGTCGAGACGGGACCGCTACGCCTCCTCGCCCGCAGCTTTGGCAACTATTGCTTGATGCTTGCCAACAGCTTGCTTTCATCGGCGCTCGCAGGCTCAAACCGCCCACCCAGGTACTTCGCCAGGAACTCTTCGGTCGCAGCATCAAACGACTCTCGGTTCACCGGACGGGCGAAGCCGTGCCCCTCGTCGGGAAAGACATAGTATTCCACCGGCTCATTGTTCTTCCGCATCGCTGCCACAATCTGATCGCTCTCTGCCTTGTTCACGCGGGGATCATTGGCTCCCTGCCCGATCAGTAGAGGCGTCTTGATCTGGTCCGCTTTGAACAGAGGAGACTGCGTCTTAAGAAACTCTTCCGAGTCGCCCATACGCTTATGAAAAGTGGAAAGTAACGTCGACCAGTAGGATGGGATCGTATTTAAAAGCGTGTTCAAGTTCGAAGGTCCCACAATGTCCACCCCGCAGGCGAACGACCCCGGCGAGAACGCGACTCCCGCCAGAGTTGCATATCCTCCGTAGCTGCCACCCATAATGCAAACCTTGTTCGGATCGGCCACGCCATCCTTCACCGCCCAACTCTTGCCATCGAGCAGATCAGTACGCATCGTGCCTGCCCACTGTCGATCTCCTGCATTGACGTATTTCTTGCCATAACCCGTCGAACCACGAAAATTGATTTGCAGCACCGCGTACCCTCGGTTCGCCAGCCATTGCACGTTTCCGTTCAGGCCCCAATCGTCGCGGCCCCACGGTCCCCCGTGTACGAACACCACCATCGCCAGGTTTTTCGCTTCCATGCCGACAGGAGTGGTTAAATATCCGTACAATTTCATGCCATCTCGCGCAGTGAAGTCGATTGGTTTCATCGACGATAGCTTGTACTTCTCCAGCGCCGGCCGATTGCTGAACAGCAACGTCGATTGCTTGTTGGCGCGATCATACAGGTACCAGTAGACCGGCGCGTTATCGCTCACGTAGGTCACAATCCATTTGGTGTCGTCCAGATTGGCTGAGATCCCATCGATGTCGCCCTCGCGAATTGTCCGCAGCACCGCAAAGTCCGCCTTCACTTTGGGATCGATGAACTCATATTCCCTGCGCTGTTTGGTAAAACTCACCGCTTCCAGAGCATTGGTTTTTGGATTATTTACAGTCTGGTTGACATCAAACTGCGGATCTTCAGCAATCACTTGCTGCTTGCCACTGGCCACGTCTATCTGCAGCAGCCGGGCTGCGTTCACATCCAGACTGGTCGTCACCCACAGCGCCTTGTTGTCGGGCGTAAAGCCCACAACATTTCCGAAAGTCTCATCCGCTCCCCACTTGATCAGTTCCCGCCACGGCGATTTCGCGTCATCACGCACGCGTACAATCGTTCCGCCATCTGGCGTCTGCACCTGCGCCGCGCGGATCTGCAATGCATTGTCAGCCTGCCAACCTGCAACATCGCCGGGATTCTCCGTATCCAAATCGACCGTCCCTGCCTTCAAATCGATCCGCTCTACGTCAAACACCTTGGCATCACGCTTGTTCATCTGCACCAGAATCGTGTCGGGAAATTTCCAGTCATATGCCACGATGTCGACATGAACCTTTTCGAATGGCGTCAGATCCTTGGTCTGCTTGCTAGTGATGTCGGTCTGGTAGAGCCGCCAATTCTCGTCCCCGCCCACGTCCTGCGCGTAGAGAATGTGCTTGTTGTCGTACTGCCAAAGGAAATTGCGGATGCCGCGATATTTGTCGGCGGTAACGGCCCGGTCATCGTCCTTGCCGAGCGTCCGAATCCATACATTCAGCACGCCGTTCACCGGAGCCAAATACCCCAGCTGTGTCCCATCCGGCGAAATCTGCGGATTCGCGCGTTCCGGATTCCCAAACAGCACCTCTCGCGGAATCAGTGGCGTAGTGAATTTCTGTTGTGAGAAAACAAAGCCCGCAAAGAACCCCACCACTAGCCAACACAAAGTTACCTGTCTCAGCAGACGCATATTGCCTCTACCTCCCGCAAGTCATCATAGTCGCTTAATGACGAATGTTAAAAGGAACCACTAAAGAAATGCCGACGTCCTGACTGTACAGTGATCGATCGTTTAGTTGAGGCGGGATTGGCGTCCCGCACATTTTGTTTAGATGCATACGAGAAATCAAGCGTCGGCGTCCAGGCCACAAACCGTTTTATTCTTTGAAACAATGGCACACATTTTCCCGAACCCGCACATCCTGGTCTTGCGAAGCTGAGTCTGTTGGTTTAGCATTGCCACTTTTTTGAGCGGTGCTGTTCAATTGCACGCAGCCAATGCAGGCGGATGGAGAAGGGAATTTATCGATGAAGCTGATTCGATTTGGCGAGCCAGACAACGAGCGCCCAGGGCTGATCATGGAGGACACCACGCGTCTGGATGTTTCTGCTTTCGCGCGTGACTATGATGAAGCGTTCTTTGCGAGTGACGGACCCTCCCAATTGAGACGATGGTTGAAAGAAAACGCTTCTTCCACGCCGCGAGTTGCACAATCCGTCCGCCTGGGATCACCGATCTCCCGCCCCAGCAAGATCGTCTGTATTGGCTTGAACTTCCGCGATCACGCTAGAGAAAGCAAATTGGATATCCCCAATGAGCCAGTAATTTTTTTTAAATCCACCACCGCACTCGCCGGTCCGAACGATAATCTGATCATTCCAAAGAATGGACGAAAAGTGGATTGGGAAGTGGAGTTAGCTGTCGTGATGGGCAAGAAGTGCGTCTATATCGAACCGGAAGACGCGCTCGACTATGTGGCTGGCTACGTTCTACACAACGACTATTCCGAGCGCGCGTTTCAGTTTGAGCGTGCCGGCCAATGGGTTAAGGGCAAGAGCGCAGACACGTTTGCTCCGCTGGGGCCTTTTCTGGCGACCCGTGACGAGATTCCGGACACCAGCAATTTGGCAATGTGTCTCAAGGTTAACGGTGTCTTCCGGCAACGAAGTTCCACCAGCGAGATGATTTTTGATATACCTTTTCTCATCAGCTACGTGACTCAGTTCATGACGTTGCTGCCCGGCGATGTCATCAGCACCGGAACCCCAGCTGGAGTCGGATTCGGCATGAATCCGCCGCCTTACCTGAAAGCAGGCGATGTGGTTGAATGGGGAATCGACCAACTCGGCGAGTCGCGGCAGACCGTGGTCGCATGGCAGCCGGCCACCGACCGGGCTTAGCTTCCGGCCAGTGACCTAGTTCGTAAAGATGGGTCGCGCCTTCACGCGCTGCGTCGCAATATCATTTTCTCAACAGCCGGTCGGAGGGCTCAATTTGGTTGCCGCCGAGTTGCTCTGCGACAGCAGCTTGGTGCAGTTGTACACGGTGCGCGTGCAGGGCATGGGAACTCCCAAGCGCTCTCCCAACTCCACAATCGCACCCACAAGCGCTTCCAGTTCCATTGGCCGGCCCGCTTCGAGATCCTGCAGCATGGAAGTCTTGTGCTCCCCAACTTTCTCCGCGCCCGCAATTCGCTGATCGATCGAAACCGGCAACTCCATGCCCAGCTTGTGGGCGACCGCTTGCACTTCCTCCATGATGTTTCGGATCACCGAACAAACTCCCGGATCGCGCACCATTTGGACCAGCGTGGCGCGGGTCAATGCGCTGACCGGATTAAAGGACGCATTGCCCATCGCCTTCACCCAAATCTCGTGCCGGAGACGAGTGGTAACCGGGCAGCGCAAACCGGAAGCGATGAGCGCCTCCGCAATTCGGCGGCTGCGGTCGGAGCGCGTGCCGTCTGGCTCGCCGAGCGAAATACGGTTTCCTTCGATGTGCTGAATCACCCCAGGCGCGGTAATCTCAGTCGAAAAGTAAACGATGGACCCAACCACTCGATCGCGCTTCAATCGCCGCGGAGATCACGCCACCGGGATCGACGCGTTCCAGACGCAGCCCGTCCCACTCGCCCCCAAAACCCTGGAAGTACCACCACGGAATTCCATTCTGCGTGCTGACGACGCTAGTCTCTGGTCCAAGTACCGACTTCAACTGAGGCGCGAGTTGCGGCAGCCCGTGCGCCTTTACCCCAAGAAAGACCACGTCTACCGGACCCACTTCTTCGAGGGAACCCGCAATCGTGGGCCGCGCCACGAAATCCCCCTCGGCGCTTTTCACCTGCACACCGCGTTCCTGCATGGCCCGTAGATGCGGTCCGCGCGCAAACAGGGTGACATCAAATCCAGCCTTTGCCATGCGCGCCCCGATGTAAGCGCCGATGGCCCCGGCTCCCGCGATCAGAAATTTCATCGACGATCATCCACGAGCGCGGCGGCAACCGCGCGCCGGCGAATTTTTCCGGTCGCAGTGGTGGGAATACTTTTCACCAGATAAATTTTGGTTGGACATTTATATTCTGCCAGCGACTCGCGGCAATGCTTGATCAGTGCTGATTCGGTGGCCCCATGCGGTTCGTGCAAGACCACGGCTGCAGCCACTTCCTCGCCCAGCGTGGGATGCGCACAGCCGAACGTAACCGCCGCCGCGACTGCCGGATGCTTCAACAAAATCTCATCAATTTCGTGAGGCGCAATGTTTTCGCCTCCGCGGATGATGATGTCTTTGATCCGGCCCGTCAGGTGCAGGTAACAATCTTCGTCGAGATAGCCCTGGTCTCCGGTGCGAAACCATCCGTTAATGAAGGCGCGGGCATTAGCTTCGGGATTGCCTTCGTATCCCCGAAATACATTCGCTCCCTGAATAGCGATTTCACCGCATTGATTGTTTTCGAGAGAATTGCCCTCTTTGTCCATGATCCGCACGCGGAGGCCGGTGCCCACTCCCACCGATCCTGCCTTCCGATGTCGCGGAGGCAACGGATTCGAGGTCATCTGGTGCGAAGCCTCAGTCATTCCGTAGGCCTCGACGAAGGGCACACCAAACAGGTTTTCGATCTTTTGAATGAGCTCGGGTGATAAAGGCGCGCTGCAGGACCGGATGAAACGCAAAGAAGCAGCTTCCGCCGGTTTGTGGTGGGTCCGGGCGAGCAGAAGCTGATGCATCGTGGGCACTCCCGAATACCAGGTCACGTGATGCTCCCGCACCATCCGCCAAAAAGAAAGTGCGTTAAACTTGGTGGGAACAACCACGGCTCCTCCAGTAAGCAGGGTCGCCATCGTCGAGGCAATCAGCCCATGGATGTGGAACTGCGGCATGATGCACAGCGAAACATCTTCCTCGGAAAGCGCGTACGTATTTGCGATGTTCGCCGACGAGACCGCCAGGTTGAAATGCCGCAAGGGCACACGCTTCGGCCGTCCCGTGCTTCCGCTGGTGTGCAGAACCAGCGCAATATCGTCGGCCGTGGGCTCGGTGGCCGTAATTCCACTGGGAGCATTCGCCAGGTGCACGTTACCCTGATCGCTCATTTCCACCGCGAAAATCGGGATCTTGCGGTCCGCAGCCGCGGCGCGCACGAATTCCGACCCTACCGCCGGACAGAGCAAAACGCGGGCATTGGTGTCCGCAAGAAAAAAATGAAACTCCTCATACGGGTACGCCGGATTCAACGGCGCTGCTGTACCCGCGATAGAAGCCGCTAAGAAACTCACAATTGCTCGTAACCCATTCGGCAACGCGATCGCCACAGCATCGCCGCGCCGAATGCCAGCGGAGGCCAGAGCATTCGCCATGGCCAGCACCTGCTGCCGCAGCGAATCGTAGGTGACGCGGATTCCAAGCTCAGGAACAATAACAGCCGTATGACTGTCCGCGAAATGCAGAACGTCAAGCAGCGTGTCGACCGACTTCAAGGTCATTCGTTGTCGCCTTTAGCGCGGGTCCCGGGGGATGGGCCGATTTTGTGTGTTGTTCGTGAAACGATTTGACTGTGGTCGCAGCCCTGAGGGCCCATCAGCTGTCCTGCAGGGAGCAAAGAATCTGATGACTTCAAATCGAGTAACCCTCGGCCTTCAGCGCCTTACTAGACTCTCTCAGAAAAAACTGCACATTGTCTTCAGTGGCCAATGGGCCCATGACGCCGATCCGGAAGACTTTCCCCGCCAGTGGACCAAAACCGCCCGCGATCTCAATCCCCGGGTCGTCCAATAAGCGTTTCCGCACTTTCGCCTCGTCAACTCCTTTGGGAACGCATACCGTATTCAGTGTCGCAATTCGGTGCGCTTCAGGAACGTGCAATCGCAGGCCCATGGCCTCGATGCCCTTGACAAAAGACTGATGAGCACGACGATGCCGCTCCCATCGTTTCTCAATTCCTTCTTCGGCGATGACCAGCAGCGCCTCGCGCAGCGCATAAAACATGGAAATCGGCGCAGTGTGATGATAGCGGTGCGACACGGTCGAGTAGTCATGAATCAGCTTGAGGTCAAGATACCAACTGCGTGAAGGAGTCGTCCGCCCGCGCAGCCATTCCATAGCCCGTTGCGACATGGCCATAGGAGACAATCCCGGCGGACAACTCAACCCTTTTTGCGTGCAACTGTAGGCGACGTCGATCCCGGTTCGATCAAAATCAACCGGCACTCCGCCCAGCGAAGTCACGCAATCCGCAATCACCAGCGCCCCAGCATCGTGAGCCGCAGCACAAATCGCCTCGCCCGATTGCAACGCTCCAGTCGACGTCTCCGCATGCACATAAGCCACAACCTTAGGCTTCTCACGCCCGATGAACTCTTTAGCTTCGTCATCCGTGAAGGTCTCGCCCCAAGCCTTCTCGAAGCGCATAACGTTCGCTCCGTGGCGCTTCGCCATCTCCGTGAGTCGATCAGAGAAATACCCATTGGCGAACACCGCGAACTTAGTCTCAGGTTCCACGAAGTTAGCAATGGCAGCTTCCATGCCCGCGCTGCCAGTGCCCGAAATCACCAGCGTAGCGCCGTCGCGCGTGCCGTAAGCCATCTTCACCAATTGCTGAACGTCTCCCATCACCTGGATGAAATACGGGTCGAGGTGCCCGACGATCGCTTTCGAAAGCGCCTGATAGACCCGCGGGTCGACCATAGTCGGTCCCGGCCCAAACAAGTAACGGCGCGGCGGCTGTAATGGAGAAAACAAATTAACTGTGGGAGCCTGCTGTTCTACGGCGCTCATAGCCCTCATTTCTGGTCCCAAAACGTTAAATAACGGAACGAATAATGCTCGGAATTTCCACCGAAGTGCGACTGCATGCAGTCTGTCAGTGGGCACTAATTACGCAAACGACGTCAAGCTAAATCTGTTGATCAGCTCGATCAACGTTTCCTATCGAGTCGGAAGTTGCACCTTACAATGCAGCCCAACCGCGATCGGTTCCTTCAGGCTAAACCGGCGAGTGGTGTCCCTGCACGATCATCTCCTCCGCGATGCGCCGCGCCTCTGGCAATGTGGCAACCGCCGTGGACTCAATCTCGGCCGGCAAATCGCGTTGAATCTTCGCCAGCTCTTCGTCAAAAATACGGCTTACCAATTCTCGGCTGTGCTCGACCGGCTTGCCATCGTCGCCCGGAACTTTGACTTTGTGCCGCACCCGCTGCGCAATCATCAGGCGATAAATGCGATCGGTAGCCAGATCCTCCATGAAACCATCCAGCAGGCTGGCGCCCTTGCCATTCAGCACGCCGTTGCGATACCGAATCACCGTACGCGCGGCCGCTCGCGTCCCCGCAAGCGTCGTCTTGCCTACGCCCTTTGGGACCGGCCGCAAATCAGGATGCGCATTCGCCAGCTTGGGCCGTTTTGCAATCTGGTTTGGATACGGAAACTGCGCAACCGCAATTTCGTTCTGATCCGGATGTCCGGTCCAGGCCCCATCCATCAGGCAGTCGGCTTCGTTCTTCTTATCTTCCTTGAGCACTTTCAGCGCGCGCTCGTTCAATTCCGCGTCCGTGCGGCTGGGATAGAGCGCCGTCATCCCGCCAATCGCATGAGCTCCGTGCTTGTGGCAAATTTCTGGCATCAGCGTGCGGAAGTTTTGAAAAAACGACACATCGTGCGGAATGGTATTGCGGTCCGGCAAAATCCAATTAGGATCCTCCGACATGAAATCGATCAGCGACGCCATGTAATCCCACCGCCCCAGGTTCAATCCCAGGCAGTGTTCACGCAGGTTGAAAAGAAATTCCTCCATCTGATAGGCCAGCGGATGCGCCTCTACCAGCGCCATGCACTTGATGTAGTCCGCAGGCAAGCCTTTGTGTTTGGCAAATGCCTGGAACAGATCGCGCCACCAGAACGCTTCCTCCGCAGACTCGCTCTTGGGAATGTAAACCGAGAAATTATGCGGCAACCATGCCGGATCGAGTTGGTACCAGATCAAGGCGAGATCGAACAAGGAAGCCGACATGATCTCGTTCTTGATCACCCCACCCTGGCTGAGGTGCAGCCCGCGCGGGCGAACCCAAGTCACGGTCTTCGAGCGCTGAACGGTGACTTTCTTCTGCCGCTTCTTGTCGTCGTAACTCAGTTCATACTTATATGCGGCCAGAGTATTCTTAATCGCCAGCATGATGTGCTCCCAGCTGTTCGCCGTGGAATCCTCGATGTCCACCATCACCGCGGGAGATCCCGAGTTCAGCAACTTCACCGTCAACTCCGCATCGTCAGCCGGCCCAGTCATCTGGTTGCGTTGGTCCGCGCACCACTCGGGCACCTCGATCCGCCAGCCTGAGGTGGTTGCCTCGGACGCCGGCAAATAGTTTGGCGGATGTCCGTCATGCGAACGCTGCAACACCTCCTTGCGCTTTGCAGCCAGCTTTTGTTGCCTGGGAGTGAACTGCTTGTGAAGCGGCAACAGGAAATCGAAGAATCCCTGAGGAAGATCTTTATGCGGATTCAAATCCGCAGGGGCGAAATTCATATGCTGCGAAGTAGTGTCTTGGGTATGTATTGCCATGGAATCAGGTCCTCCAACGTCTTCGCAAGGGAGCGAGTGGCAAAGCCTCGGCGAGTCCCACGTATGCTATCCGATAAATGCCGAAGCCAGTGCGCGGGATGCAGTCCTACCAAACGCCATTCGGATCGGCGAAGTTTCGCGAATTACCGGATGTGGTCGAGCGCGTCATTGACCGCGCCCTCCTCCGGCTTGCACTCATGCTTCTCGAAATCAGCTTGCAGTTGTTGTTTGGCTTTATCCGCGTCAGTTACAAATTCCCGCCGCGTCCGGAATGCCAACTTGCAAACATCGCAATACGCGGTGTTCGGAGTGCTCCCGATGAATCGGACGATTCTGAGCTTCCGGTCCGGCACAATCACATCATTGCAGGGCACTGCTATGGAGTCAACTGCCTTCCACCGTGGATGTGGTTCGAAAACTACGATGTGTGACCACGGTCACTGCAATGCGATTTCCCGGCCATTTAGCATGGGGCGGATTTTGCTTGGCATTGTCCGGAAACCTGAACCGCAGTCTGAGTCTTGGACAGTGTGAGCCGGTTAGATCTGACGAACTCGGCGACTCGGAAACTGACGATAATGTTCTCCTTCCATATCGTTCCCAATCGAAAAATGGTTGTCACTTTTAGCACTGCCCGCACCAGAAGAAAAACTTTACTTGACTCATGCCTCACAAACATGGTAAACAAGCCCGCCAGCGGATTGGTCCGCTTTTCATACAAGTTATCGGTTTTTCAAATGGTCGGTTTCGGATTGCCGCCCCGAGGCACCCGGCGTTTGAAGCGCGTGCATGCTTGCTCTGGGACGGGCAGGTTGTCGGCCAAATCATGGTCGGAAAGGAAACACATGCGCTCGCTAACAGCGTTTTTCGTGCTTCTGGTCGTTTTCATGTCGCCAGGTTTGCTCGTCCATGCTCAAGCCACGCAACCCGCGAGCAAGACCGACGGATCGACCCCCGTGGGCGCCACCAAGGAAGAAGTCAACCAACTGCGCGGCGAAGTCGCCGCCCAACGCAAGACCATCGAAGAGCTAAAGGCGATGGTCCAACAGTTGGTTGAAGCAAAGGCTCAATCCACCGACGGAAATTCGCCTAACGTAAAGCCTGTTGCTGATACCGGCACTGCTACCGCCACTGTGCAACCCGTAAGTGGCGCCGGGACCGACGGCGTCCATCTGGTAAACACAGTTCTTGTTCAGCCCGAGCCTGGGATCGAAGCCGCGATGATCAGCCAGGCACCGCCGCCGGCTGCACCCAAAAAAGAGGCTCCCCTGTCGGCGGGATGGAACGGCGAGCATTTCTTCATCAGGAGCGCCGATGGCCAGTTCCAGATCATGCCCTACGGCTACGTCGACGTTGACTATCGCGCCTACAAGGGCGACGGCGCCCCAGCCGACACATTCGTGGTTCGCCGCGCTCGCTTCGGATTCCAGGGCAACTACGGCTCCCACTTCGACTACGCGATTCTGACCGACGCTAACTCCACTACCGGTGCAATTGTGCGTGACGTTTATCTCAACGTCAGAATCAGGCCCGAGTTCCAATTCCAGGCCGGCCAATTCAAAGAGCCCTTCGCTCAGGAAACTGGTATCGGCGCCACCAACCTGGATTTCGTCGAACGCGGCTTGCAGTCCCTCCTGTACCCCTGTGTCGGCACCGCCTATCGCTGCCCCGGCATGACCCTTCACGGAGACATCGATGGCGGCGTTGTGCAGTGGTGGGCCGGTGCATTCAACGGCCGCAACGGCGTTACCGCCAACGCCACCAACGAACCCGAGTTTGTCGGACGGCTCCGCTTCTATCCTTGGCGCAAGAGCAAGAACGATTGGTTCAAGCAATTCGCTTTTGGCGGCTCCATCACCCACGGCCGTTCCCGCGGACTCAACGGAGACTTGAGTTTCCTCGCGACGCTACCCGATGCCACGTACACGTTCTTCCCGCAGCTGAGGATCAACGGTCCCACCGAACGCTACGACGGTGAATTCACCTACATCAAGTCGGCGTTCGCGCTGCGCGGCGAATATGTGCAACTGCAGCAGCAACGCTACGACGTAGGGTCCGAGCAGGTCGGTGGCTTGGGTTTCCTGACTCTTCCCGGCGTCGGGGCCAAGGCTTGGAATGCCGGCGTCACTTATCTGCTCACCGGTGAAAAACGGCCCGAGAACGGCACTCCACGTGTCAAGCATCCGCTGCTTGGTCCAGACACTCCGGGAGGCACGGGACGAGGGTTGGGCGCATGGGAACTCGGTGTGCGCTACTCCGGCATTCAGGCGAACGCCCCCGGCGCGAACTTCCTGAACATCTATACCCCGGGATTTGTTCCCACCTACGACTATCACACCGACCAGATCACTTTTGGAGTCAACTGGTATCTGAATTACTGGATCAAGTACCAGTTCAACGTCAACATCAATCAACTGAAGCAGCCCAGCGTTACCGGCCAAGAGCCGCAGAATTTCTACGGCTTGATGCAGGAGTTGCAGTTCCGCTTCTGAAGTTCTGCTTGGGCAGGGATCATGAATGTGCGCGTAACAGATTCGGCTGGACTCGAACCGGTTGCAGCCTTGGTAGTAAAGGGAAAATTGCAGGAGGAGATTCGATGAGATCGAGAATTCTGCTGACTGTTCTTCTCACGGCGTTGTTTGTAATCGCGAGCGGCTGCGGCAACGTGAAGAACTGCCCGGTCTGCGGCACCACCACCGCCGACGGCTACGCCGACATCGTGAACATCACGGTACCGGAGCATAATCCCACCGGCGAACCCGGTGGTCCGTTCAACTCCTTCGACATAAGCTGGATCAACACCCCCACGCATCTCGACTACGTTTCCGACCGCATTGGTCTTGCCGTGGTGGTCGTGGATACGATCAACAACATAGCAGTCAATGCGATCCAGGGGGTCAACGCTGTGACCGACGCGGGCAACGGAGCCAGTCCCTGCGCTCCTAGCATTCCGCCCATCGTTGACGTGGTTGGAAACTTCACCCGTTTCGGATGCCGAAATGCGCCCTTTCATCTTATTTCTGGATTCGGAGCTAACGGCAAGTTCGGCGGATTCCCGGGCGCACAGTGCTGTGCTTCGCGCGCGAACGGAGTGAATCCGATGTCTGGTCCGGACGGTGAAGAAGTCACCCCGGACGGTAAAACCCTGTTTACCTCGATCGGCAGCGCTGCAGTCGCCGTTTTTGACCTCAGCAGCATGAATTTGACCACGACCCCACCCACCCCACCAACCTTAATCGCTACCGTTCCCACTGGAACCGGAGCCGACTACGATGGCCCCTTGGGCATTGGCCCTTGCATCTCTTCCTGGAACGGCGAGGCCGGCTCGGCTGCCACTTGCGGAGACGATCGGGCGGACGAAATGGCATACGACCCCGTCCACCAGGTTCTAGCCGTTATCAACGGTGATCCGGGGTTGCCATTTGTGACATTTATTAACATGTCGGGCATCGTTGCCAGAACGAGCAATTGCCTGCCGCTGGTCCCAACGCTCGCTTACGGGCCATATGCAACCGCTCCTACCTTCACGCTGGCTAACTACGGCACCGGTAGCGGCTACCCCTTCCAGGGTTCCGGCACTGCGATTCCCCAACCATCGCCGATACTGGATCCGGGAGTGGCTGGTACTTCGTTCAACCCGCCGAGCTGCATCATCGGTCAAGTCTATTACGACGGCGCAGGTGGTCTGGCGTCCGGAGGGACAGGAGCTACATACGGTCTTAACCCCGGCGTTCCGGTAGATATAATTGCGGCGGCAGCGTCCGTCAGCGGCGGTGTCCCGTTCCCGTGCCCGGATCCCTCCAACCCTCACGTATTCAGCGGTGTCTCGGGAGGGGTGGCCAATGCCAATCCTGCGGTTGGTCTTCCAGGTCTGGCTGGCGTGCTGCCCAACGGTGGCACGTACACGATTCCCTGCCACCACGGGCCCATCGTCGATCAAACCTTGGGAACTTTTTGTAACCAAACTGTCCCAGGCGGCAACTGCTCCGGCGCCTTATCGCCAGCCGGGCTCGGCGGAATGGCATGGAATCCAAACACCGGTCACTTGCTGCTCACAAATCCAAATTCCATCGGCATTACCAACATTGGAAGCGTCGATGAAATCGATCCCCGGCTCGGAAATCCCAATGGGCCGGTGGTGGTCAACACCTTCGTGACGCCCAATTGCATGCCTACCAGCGTCGTCCAAGGTCCGGGCGACAACTTCCTCGTCGGATGCGGAGACCATGATGGCGAGGCGTTCCCGCCCAACCTGTACGTCATTAACGGAACAACTGGCGCCATCATCACCGAGATCACCAATGTCGGCGGCGTTGACGAGATCTGGTACAACCCCGGCGACAACCGCTACTACGTGGCAGCCAGAGACATGCCCAATGGCCCGGTTATGGGCGTGATCGACGCCAAAACCAACACCTGGCTGCAGAACGTTTCAACCAATTCGAACTCGCATAGCATCGCAGTCGATTCCAGCAGCAATCACGCGTTTGTACCGATGCAGGCAGGGGGCCCATGCACCACCCAGAGCAGCAACGGTTGCATCGGCGTGTTCGCCGAACAGTAGTATTAGAGCGTTTGTCAGTAATAGACGTTGTCATCCCGAGCAAAGCGAGGGATCTAGGTTCTTGCCGGCGCTGACAGAAATCAATCGTGGAATATTCCACGCGCGGCGCTTAGACTGAACTTGGTGTGATTTATGAAAAGCATTCGAAAATCCGTCGTCAGTGCAATCGCAGTTCTTGCCTTTTTCGCCGTTCTCGCCGCCGCATCGCCGGCGAACGAACCTCCCCAAAAGCCCACAGACGTCCCCGCGACTGTGATCGCACATCTCTCACTTCCTCAGGCGACGGGAAGTCAGATGCTCCTGCAGAAGGATGAAGGAAAGCAGTATTTGTACGTGCAGCAGGCTTCCAAGCAGGGCTTCATGGTGGTAGACGTGAGCAAGCCCGAGAAACCGAATCTGCTCAAACGAACCGTACAGCCGAATCAGGCAACCTCCGGAAATTTAGAACTGATCGCTCCCCAAGTAGCCATCGCGGAAGCGCCTGAGAAGAAACCGACCACTCTCACCAGCAGCAACCATCCCACCGAAACCGTGCGAGTAGTCGACTTAAGCGACCCACGGAATCCGAAAACCGTGCAGGAATTTAATGGCGTGCACCAGCCTGCTTCCCGACGGCGGCCACGGCCTGATCTATCTCACCAACAACGAAGGCTTGTGGATCCTGCGCTACAGCCGCGCGTCCTGGCTCGAACCCGCCAAGAAGAAAAAGCCATGCGACTCTGAGGCAGAGATCGCGGCCATGCCCCCAGATTGTGACTAAGTTTCCCGCTTTATTGGTCGGCAACCGGGCGCGTGGTGCATTCCTTCGAAATAGTTCTGATCGAGTCGATAGTCAACGTCACTGACGCAGGCGCCCCCATTTTCTCAATCGCGTCCGAACTTGTGCTCATCGAAGGCGACTTCTTCCCGGTTACTTCCACTCGTTGTCCCAGATAGTGGCCAACCTTGGTTTTGCCCGTAGCCTGCAGTTCGTATGTCATCGCCGGA
Source organism: uncultured Acidobacteriota bacterium (assembly GCA_963838765.1). GTDB lineage: Bacteria > Acidobacteriota > Terriglobia > Terriglobales > Acidobacteriaceae > JABDBE01. The sequence goes on from CAWISU010000066.1 coordinate 31,055, forward strand.
TTCTGCTGCGTCAATATGTAATCCCCGCTCGATCGGCCCACGCAGCCCTGCACCGTCACCTCTCCTTTAGAATCTTTCGCGTTGTCCGGACTCATCGCGCTGCTCCCGCTGTCTTGCGCCAGCAGAAAGCTACCCGCAAACATCAGCACAACCAACCACACGTGTCTCATACGGATTTCTCCTCTCGCTGTGTCTGGGATGGCAAGATGATTGCCAAGGTTGGCTTCAATCCGTACCGCAGAACCGGCTACTTGACGTGAGTTTCCTGATAGTGCAATTCCTTCCACAGCCCAGCCCGCTTCACCCAAAGTTCCGTGATGTAAACCCGCGAAAAACGCACCGCAGACTTCGGCGGAAACTGCAAGGTAACCTCATAAATAACGAAAGCCGCATCCGCCCCCAGCGGAATCAGTTTGAATCCCCACAATGTGTAATGAGAAATATTTCCTTCCGCCAGTTCGTTCAAAGCCTGGCTCTTCGTCCGCTCGCCTTTGCTATCAACCTCAACTCCCTGATAATCGTCCGCCAACAATTCCGCATACGCCTTCGTATCCTTGTTCTTGATCGCTTCCCATTCGGCTTTAACTTTCCCCTGAAACATTTCCTTCAGACCCGAGTCCGCGGACACGCTGCCCAACAACCCATTTTCCCCAGACTTCGCCGGCTCTTGCGCCAATGCCAAACCCATCAGTCCCGCAATGCAAGCCAGGACCAGCCAATCTCGCATAGTTCCTCCCAAGCGAAACGTAGCGAAATCTTATCAGTTTTCGCGAGAGCTTTTGGGTGATGAACGGGTTATTCCAGGTCTTTGATTTTCTTTCGCACAGCGGCCAGCAGCTGCGGAGGCAGTTCAGAATACCCTTCTTGCACCGCAAATTCCTGGCCATCCGTATACATCCAATTCAACAGATCGCCTAACGCCGCCGCCCGGGAAGAATCGGTAGACTTGTTGTGCAGATAAATCCACGTGAAGCTTGTAATCGGAAAAGAATCGGCTCCAGGTGCATTCGTCAACGAAGCCGAGAAGCTGTTCCACCGCGGTTCTTCGACCGCCTTGCACGCCTCCGCAATACTCTCAGCCGAAGCCCGCACAAACCTGCCCGCCGGATTCAGCACCGCCACTTGGGAAATATTTCCCTTCACCGCATATTGATACTCAACATATCCAATCGAGCCCGGGGTGTTCTTCACTTTCTCCGCCATATCCCCACTACGTTCCGCCGCCACGCCCACCGGCCACTTCGGCGAAGGACTCGTTCCCACCTGGCTGCGAAACTTGGAACTAACCTTGGAAAGAAAATCCGTGAACACGAAATTCGATCCCTTGCCTGCGGGCCGGTTCACCACTTGGATCGGAAGATTCGGCAAAGCGATCTCAGGATTAAGCTTCGCAATCGCCGCCGCATTCCAGTTCTTGATCTCACCAAGAAAAATCTCAGCCAACACTTCCCCCGAAAGCCGAAGTTCCTGATGCACGTCGGGAAGGTTATAGATCGGGACGATCCCAATCAGCACCACCGGCAGTTCAATCAACCCATCTTCTTTCCGTTCCTTATCCGGAAGCTGCGCCTCGCCCGCCCCAAAATCGCCCACGCCATGCGAGATCTGCTTAATCCCCTCGCTCGTCCCCACCGGAAGATATCGCATCTGAATATGCGCGTTGTGTTTGCCATACTCCTGCGTCCACCGAGTATAAAGAGGAGCCGGCACGCTCGAACCCGATCCCACCAAAACCACCGCGGTCTGCCCCATCGCAGCGCCACACAACCCAAGAGCAACAAAGGACAACAGCCAGATATCCAAGAGCAAACAGCGGCAAAAGCACCATTGCCCCGCGCCGCGCGCCGAAAATCCTGCCGCCACCTTCATGTGAAAATCCTCCTGATCGTGGCTGAACTATATCAAACCACCCCATCCTTCGAACCATCAGAGTGCAACCGCAAGGTAACGATCGTAAGTTACTATCGTTTTGCTCAAAGGAGGACGGGCGTCCTCGCCCGTCCAAGCTCAGATCAACCAACCACTCCGCTGAAAAACTAGAACTGACCCTCGCCGACAAACTTTTCCATTCCCGGCTGATGTAAGCTGAGTGCGTCTAGCTCAGCGAGGACGAACCACCCATGCCACAAATCGACGCCGAAACCCTGGCGCAAGAACTCCTATCCGCCTACGAGACCGACCAAATGGTCCCCATCCCACCCTCTGCCCGCCCCAATTTCGATCTCAACCAAGCCTATGAAGTCGAAGCCATGCTAAAACGCCTCCACCAAGCCACCGGACACCGCACGGTAGGCCGCAAAGTCGGCTACGCCAACAAAGCCATGTGGCGCGTCCTCAAGCTCGAAACCCTGGTCTGGGCCCACATGTACGACGACACAGTCCACCAAAGCGAAAACAACTCCGCCACGCTAACCCTCCCCCACCACCGCTCCCTGAAAATCGAACCCGAAATTGTCTTCGGCCTGAAAAACGCAATCCCCCCCGAAGCCGCAGACGCCACCACCGCTCTCGAATCCACCGACTGGCTAGCCCTGGGATTCGAAATCATCGACTGCCCCTACCCCGACTGGAAATTTCAACCCAGCGATTTCGTCGCCTCCTTCGGCCTCCACGCTGCCCTGGTAATCGGAGAGCGCATAAAAATAACCCCCGACCATATCCCCACGCTCGCAGATCAACTCCCCCGATTTAAGCTACGCATCTCAAAAAACAACGAATTCGTAGAAGAAGGATCCGGCAAGAACAGCCTCCGAAGCCCAGCCCTATGCCTAGCCGAACTAGCCGCAGCCATCACCAAACGATTCCCCACCGAACCATTAACCCCCGGCGAAATCATCAGCACCGGCACTCTCACCGCCGGACACGCGACAGACAAAGGCGATCTCTGGACAGCCGAGGTCGACGCCCTGCCTCTGCCGCCGCTAACGCTGCGCCTGACGTAACCTGCCTGTGAAGACCAGCGAGACTAGTAGGAAACCAAGAATCACACCCGCGCTGCAAGGGTACAGCACTCTGAATTATTCACTGCCCTTGCTCTTTGCGCCGCCTCTCGGGTGATCGGCACAAACATGCAAGGTAAACTCTTTGTCGCGCTGCAACTCAAAGTTCCGCATCAGTTCATCGAACGATGCGCCCGCGAGCGGATCAGAAGACTTGAACCGCCAGCCACATTCGGAGCAACCAAAACCCCGAAAACGCTGTTGCTCAATCCATATCAGCTTCCGGCTCATGGCCGCCTCTGTCGCTGCTCCCCAAAGATTATGTTTGCAGGCAAGTCGAAGTCCTGGTCCAGAAAGTGTCGTTGATTCGTTTCTCGGTGTGCCGCTGTGGGGTGCTCAATTATCCTTCTTGCAATTCATCAAGTTCGCTCCGGATTTCTTCTAACCGATCCTGTCTGCGGTAATAATCTGCCTTGGCTCCATTGCTGGGGTTCGCCTCTCGCCAATACAGTTCGTTGGCGCGATGGATAACGTCGATCTCTCCCAGCAAGACCGCGATTCTCGCTTTCCTCCTCGCTTCGGGGTCCATCGTTAATCCATACCAGCTTCCGGCTCATCGCCGCTTCTGTCGCTGCGCCCCAACCCATACCCGCGCGGTCAAGGGACGAAAACGTTCTGGTTTGCCATTAACGGCTCCTTTCGCAGCGCCATGCAGCCTGATTGCAGCAGAAAACTGTCGCCCAGTCTGGCCGTGGCCGAAGCTGCGTAAAGGGACGGGCAAAGTTTACCTGCGCCAATTGGGGTCGTCTGTCGGACATCCTACGTACTGGAAGACTGGTATTCGCGCACGCCGCGATTTCGCGGCCTCGTTGTCGCCGCGGAATCGCTCAAGTGCGGTTTCATATTTCGTGCGCGCAATGCGTGCGCGTAGTAAGAGGTAACGCCCGCGCACGATACTGGACTTTTTTGCCTACCTTGATTGCCGCTCCCATGGCCTGCTTTGGCGCCCTGACCGCGTTCAGCGCACGTTGCTCTTGCTTGAATGTGCATTTTTGCTCAGACCCGGCTTTAAGTAATCGGTAACGTTGCTGTGACAATGAGAAGGGAGTTTCATTATGTCCCCACACCTCGGAGATGGAGACTGGCAATCCATCGCACAACAGGCCAGCAATGAAATGGACCCGGAGAAGCTGATGATCCTGGTTGCGAAGCTTTGCCGCGCGTTAGACGGTGAGCGCGGAAAGAAGTCCCCGAGAGGAGCGACATCCACGGGGAGTGAGTCTAGGTCTTTTCCCGGCGACCAGGCCTAACAACTACCCGAAGGGATCCTTTGTGGAAAGCAGCATTCTCCAAGTCGTGCAGTCTGGCGAGCGGACGAATACGTCTGGCAAACCAGTCAGCAACATAATCCTGCTATCGATCTCCGACGACGACTACAGCTCACTTCGTCCTCATCTCGAATACGTCAACTTGCCCAATCATCTCGTCCTTCACGAGGCGGGTGCAAAGCTGGAGTTTGCCTATTTCCCGAATCGAGGCTTGATTTCTCTTGTAGTAGTAATGAAAGATGGAAAAACCGCCGAAGCCGGCATCGTGGGAGTTGAGGGCTTTACTGGAACTCTGGCGGCGGTTGGCGTGGGCAGGAGCACGCTCCAGGCGGTGGTGCAAATCACCGGGGATGGGTTTCGGGTCGAGGTCAGCGTCTTGCAAGACATTCTAGAATCCACACCGCACCTGCAAATGATGTTGAGCCGCTACGCCGCAATCCGAGGGATGCAGATTGCACAAACCGCCGCCTGTAATCGGCTGCACGATATCGAGCAGCGCCTGTCGCGCTGGTTGCTGATGACTCAGGATAGAGTGGATTCAGCGGAACTGCTCATCACTCACGATTTTCTCGCAACCATGCTAGGGACGGATAGACCTACCGTGACCTTGGCAGCTGGTGCCTTGCAGAAGAAGAAGCTCATCGAGTACACCCGTGGCGCAGTGAAAATAGTGAACCGCAAGAAACTCGAAGACTCCGCCTGCGAGTGCTACGCAGTTATCCAACAGTACGATGGCGAACTGGGCCTGAGATAAATCCTTTCGGGGGCGCTGGCCCAGGCTTTCACCACACATAAACCCGGGTGCCCCACCCTTATCGCCGTTCTTTGCGAGAGTGCTGGGGCTTTTAGCGAGCAAACCGTCCCCGGATTGTTTTCAAAGGCCCAGTTGCGCGCCGCGCTTTATCGTTGACTGAATGACCCAAGCCCGACAATATAGCCCAGGATACATTATCTAGAAGATAATATTGGTTCTTTGACAACCTGACCGGGATGCCTGTCTCGACCCGGCGAATGCCGAACCCATCTCAGTTCCCAAAATAACATTCAACCGCACACAAATCCGAGCGAATAAAGCGCCGGCATTTTTTTGCCCGTAGACGGGAATCAGTCCGCCCCTTGTGGGTGGCCGCTAGGCATGAGGCCTTTCTGTGAGGCGGATCACAAGTCGCTGCGACTGCAATCACAGCCGAACCCGGCCCATGTCGTTAAACCTAAGTCAGCCATAAAACACTGGGGCCCGTGGCACGAAAGATACTGGGAGGTGCAAGGCTCTCTGTGGACGTAATCTGTGGTAGGCTGCGTGACTGACTGGCAACAGGAAACTCGCAGCCTTTCTTCTTTCGACGTTCCTGGTTGCTTCGGTTGCGAACCAATGGACTTTGACGGGGCTATCTAAGAAAGGTGGAAGGCCCGTATGAGGAAAAACATTCGTGGAAACGTGAAGTCAGCAAAGAGTTCACCTCGTGGAGAATTCGGAGCTTCGGTATTTATTGTCGATGCGTCGACTGACTTGAATCTTCTGGCTCGTATCGGGCGCAGGACTGAAAATATCTATCGCGATTTCAGGGAATCGTCATCCGTCGGATCAATATCCGCGCTCCCATCAGGTCCTAGCGAGGCTGAATTATCGCGCGCGGTGGACTATGCCATCAAGCGGATACCTGTCTATCTTCGCGCGTCGGGGCGGTCTGCGCTGAAAGCCGACGAGCGCGACAGTCTTCGGCGGGAACTCACTGGCTTCTTGAAAGACTGGTTTTCGTCGCCTTCATTTGACGTTCCACTCATGCGAGCCAACGCCGAAAATGGAGGATTTCGGGGAACCGCACAGAATGGACCGCTTATCCTTGCCGATAATTATCGGCTCATCCTTGCGAACGAAAGAAAAACTACGCTATTCGGCGAAGGACCTGAAGAATCTTCCAATTCGACGGCTGCCAAGGGTGCTTTCGCGGTCGACATATTGTTGGAAATCCTGGGTCTTGTATTGGGACTTATAGGCATTGGAGTGCCAAAGAGTGCCCAAAACGGGATTGTCCGCATCATTGATCGCATGCTTGAAAACCCCCGAATGAAGAAGGCATTCTCGAAACTATTACGTGCGCTTAGCAGCCATAAATGGAAAGAAATTCTCGAGTTTTTTGAAGACCTTGAAGAATACGGAAACATTTATGAATTGTTTTCCCACTTCTTTGCTAATCTTTCGCGCTGGGATTTCATAATTACGATGGGGAAAATCTTGGCGTGGGTGGCCGCAGTGGCGAGCGGAGCGGGGTGGGCCGCCATCGTATATAAGCTCGGCGAGGTTGCACTCGATCTAATCGGAATTGCAAATAAAATCCCGGAAATTGAAAAGCTAGGTTGGTGAGACACCGCCGCAAAGAGTTCGACGCGCACCGGAACTGAAAGCGGCCCCGGAAGTGCACACTTTTGGCCCTGGCGCATCTGACAATCACTCCACTTTTCGCTAGACCTGGAGCTCATGAGTAGCTAAGATATATGAAATTCCTATTATCTATGTGCTAATTGTAGCAATTGCTCTCGGCGCTTCGGCTCTTTGGCGAGATGGCGTAACTCCTTATTCTTGAATATTTTATGTATAAGTCCTTATTCCTCAAAGATTTTGCAGGTAGTCTGGCTCTAAGCCCATCATTCCAAAAGATCACGGGGGGAGGGGGGTACCAGTACCAAATAGTAATTTCCCAAAATGGTGACTGACCTACTCTTGGAAAAAGCGACCCTCCCGCGTTAGATTGGATCAACCAAAGCCATGACCGAGAAGTTCACCCTATTCGACAAAATCTGGAACGAACACGTGGTCTGTGTTCCCGCCGGACAACTCCCGCTGCTCTACATCGATCTGCATTTAGTCCACGAGGTCACCTCGCCGCAGGCATTCGAGGGATTGCGCGTAGCCGGCCGCAACGTGCGCCAGCCACAGCGCACAGTCGCGACGGTAGACCACAACATTCCGACTGAGCCTCGCGGCACGCCCATCACCGATCCCATCGCGGCGCGCCAGATTCAGGCCCTGCAGCAGAACTGCAAAGACTTCGGCGTCCCGCTCTTCGATATGGATTCCTCCGACCAGGGCATCGTGCACGTGATCGGTCCGGAACTGGGATTGACGCAACCGGGTATGACCATCGTCTGCGGCGATAGCCACACCAGCACACACGGCGCGTTCGGCGCACTGGCATTTGGCATTGGGACATCGGAAGTCGAGCATGTCCTGGCCACGCAGTGCCTGCCGCAACGCAAGCCCAAGACTATGCAGATCGATGTGCGCGGCAAGCTTGGCGAGGGCGTAAGCGCGAAGGATCTCGCACTAGGGGTCATTGGACAGATCGGCATCGACGGCGCCACCGGCCACGTAATCGAATACACCGGCGAAGCGGTTCGCACCCTTTCCATGGAAGGCCGCATGACCCTGTGCAACATGAGCATCGAAGCCGGCGCCCGAGCCGCGATGATCGCTCCCGACGAGACCACCTTCGCGTATATGAAGGGCCGGCGCTTTGTGCCGCGCGAATGGGACGAGGCGGTCGCCGGCTGGCAAGCTCTCGCGTCCGACCCTGGAGCACGGTATGACGCGATCGCGGAAATCGACGCCGCGCGCCTCGCGCCGTTTGTCACCTGGGGCACGAATCCGGGAATGATCGCACCGGTCGATGGCCGCATTCCTGAGTTAAGTGACCTGAAGACGAATGCAGACCGCCCCGCAGTCGAGCGCATGCTGGAATACATGGGACTCGAGCCCGGCACCCGCATCGAAGATATTTCTGTCGACCGAGTTTTCATCGGCTCGTGCACCAACTCGCGCCTGGAAGACCTGCGGGCCGCTGCTCGCGTAGCCAAGGGACATCGCGTCGCTGCCAAGGTGCGGGCCATGGTCGTACCCGGATCGCAGGCGGTGAAACGAGCGGCCGAGCAGGAGGGCCTGCACAAGATTTTTCAAGAATCCGGTTTCGAATGGCGCGAATCTGGATGCTCGATGTGTCTGGGCATGAATCCAGATATCTTGCAGCCCGGCGAGCGTTGCGCTTCCACCAGCAATCGCAATTTCGAAGGCCGCCAAGGCCGCGGCGGACGGACGCACCTGGTCAGTCCAATGATGGCTGCCGCGGCGGCCATAGCCGGGCACTTCACCGATATTCGCAATTGGCATTTTTATTGAACGCTGTCATCCTGGGGCGAAGCGAAGGATCTGTGCAATTAATTCGTCATGCACGATTCTTTCAAAGGTAACCATGCAGCCATTCCGCACACACAAAGGACGCGTCCTACCACTCAATCGCGCCAACGTCGACACGGACCAGATCATTCCCAAACAGTTTCTAAAACGCATCGAGCGCACCGGCTTTGGCGAGTTTCTACTATTCGACTGGCGACGCGGTAGCGATGGTAAACCCGATCCGTCATTCCCGCTGAATAATCCACGCTACGCAGGCGCGAGTGTTCTGGTGGTGAGAAAGAACTTCGGCTGCGGATCGTCGCGGGAACATGCGGTCTGGGCACTTGAGGATTTCGGTTTCCGCGTCCTCATCGCGCCATCGTTTGCCGACATCTTCGCCAACAATTGCGTGAAGAACGGTGTGTTGACCGTGGTGCTGAGCGAAGACGAAGTCGGCGAGATTGCTCGCAAAGCACAGGAGCTCCCCAACTACGAGATCGCCGTCGATCTTGAGCACTGCAAAGTCCACGACGCGCATGGCTTCTCCGCTGCATTCCAGATCGACGAGTTCACCCGGCATTGCCTGCTCGAAGGGCTCGACGACATCGGACTCACACTGCAGCACAAATCCGAGATCGCGGCCTACGAGGCTCGGCATTTTCCACCGAGATCGTGAATGAACCGATTAATAGCCACGCCTCCGCTCGGGTACAATACTCTGACTCGCATACAAACAGCATGGCGGTGGAGATAATGCCCGAGGCTTGGAAACAGTGGGAGGGCCGCGTCGTCAATGAGGAGTTCCCGTTGCTCCGCCACGTGGGCGGGTCGGAGCGCAGCGCCGTATTTCTGACCAAGCGCGCTGACCGCGACCCTCAGGAAGTGGCAATCAAACTCATTCTCGCGAATTCTGAGAATCCTGAACTCCAGCTCTCGTGGTGGGAACTCGCCGCGAAGTTATCTCATCCTCACTTGCTTCGGCTCTTTCAACGGGGCCGCTGCCAATTGGATGACACGGAACTGCTGTATGCCGTTAGCGAGTACGCCGAAGAGAGCCTGGCACAGATTCTTCCGTATCGGCCGCTTACTCCCGAGGAAACGCGCGACTTGCTGCAGAGTGTTCTGGATGCGCTGGCTTACATCCACGCCAGACGTTTTGTGCATGGTCACATCAAACCCACGAACATTATGGCGGTCGGCAATCAAGTAAAGCTGACGAGCGACGGACTCTGCGGAGCGGGCGAATCGAGTCGAGTGCTGGGCGCGCCCACGATCTACACCGCGCCCGAGATCGCGGACAGCGGAGGCATTTCGCCGGCTTCCGACGTCTGGTCGTTGGGCATAACGCTGGTAGAGGCTCTGACTCAGCATCCCCCCGCAGGGCAGGAAACCGAACAGACTGAACCGGTGTTGCCCGAGACGTTGCCGGAGCCGTTCTTCGATATCGCGAGTCATTGTCTGCGCCGGGATCCGCAGCAGCGATGGACGGTTGCTGAAATCGCAGCAAGATTGCAGCGGACCGGGCCGCCGCCTCAGGCAAAGGAGGTTGATCAACCCAAGAGCGGATTTACGAAGTGGGGCATTGGGGCAATGGTGGCAGCGGCAGTGTTGCTGGCAATTCTTAGCCCTAAACTATTCCGTCGTCATCCGGGCGCAGAGGCAGGGCCCTCCACAACGGTGGAATCCTCGCCACAGCCCGCACCAAAACAGGGCGCGGGATCAGGAGAGGCCGGGCAGACAAGTCAAGGCCAGCAACCCGTCGCCCCATCGAGGCCTCCGCATGCTGGGGCTCACACGGGTGCGACGAATCATGCCGCCAACAATTCCACCGGGCCTCAGGCTCATGGGGCGGTAGTCCAGCAAATTTTGCCGGACGTGTCCCGGAGCGCCTTGAGAACCATTCACGGTAAGCTGAGGGTTCGGGTGAAAGTCACGGTGGATTCATCCGGCAATGTGACGGCAGCGAATTTCGATTCGCGAGGGCCGAGCCAATATTTTGCGGAGCGGTCGTTGCGGGCGGCGAAACAATGGACATTTCAGCCGACGCAGGTCGATGGTCAAAGTGTGCCGAGCGAATGGATCTTGAAATTCGAGTTTGATAAGGCCGCAGCCAGCGTCCATCCAGTGCAAACGGCCCCGTAGAACGTCCTTTACCGTGCTTCGCTCTTCGCTCCGGACGACGCGTCGGGGCTACGTGGGCATGGAGGCTACCAGTTTCTTTGCGATCGAGCAGTACACATCTACTGCGTCGATCAGTTGTTTTTTCTCGATGTATTCGCCTTCGGTATGAGCGACGTGAATCGATCCGGGTCCGATCAGCAGCGGCTCGCCCCAGTTGGTGAGCGCGGGAATGTCGGTCGTGAAGGCGGCGACCATGGTGGGTAAACCGTCCAGCGTCCGCAGGCGGACAAAGGGAATCTCCAAAATGAAGTCGACCTTTGCCAGGCTTGCCACAGCCTGCTCAATTTGTCGGCGTAATTGGTCGGTGGGCCCGACCAGACGATAAAGCAACTGCGCTCGCGCTTTATCCGGAATCACATTGGGAGCGCGCCCGCCTTCGATGACTCCGATGTTTAATGTGCATGGACCGATGCCATCCTCTGAGGGCAACGTCATGGCGCGGAGACGTTGCAGAGCTTCCAGGAGTTTGTCGATCGCGGACTCGCCTAGCTCGGGATAGGCGGAGTGGGCCATCCTTCCCTCGGCGGTCACGTTCACTCGCAGCGTGCCTTTGGATGCGCTTGCCATGCGGTTCTCGGTGGGCTCGCCGTTCACCAGAAACTTGCAGCCCGGAGATTGCAGATTTGCTATCTGTGCGCCCAGGCTGTTGCGTTCCTCTCCGACAAGAAAGAGAAGTCCTACGTGAATGTTCTCTTCACGCAAGCGTTCGGCTGCGGCGATCTGAGCGGCGATGATTCCCTTGGCATCGCACGATCCTCGACCGTAGACGCGAGTGTCATCTTCGGAAGAAGGAATGAAGGGCGGGACTGTGTCCATATGAGTCGAGAAAACGATGGAGGGCTTGGGCTCTTGCGGCGAAGTGGCGTAGACGTTGCAACGCTTGCCTTCGACAGGAAGCTTATTCGCCTGGTATCCCAGGCGGCTGAGTTCACTGTGAACAACGTCGCCCACAAGGGCTTCGTTGCCGGTGATTGATTCAATGTCTACGAGTTGGCGCGTGAGGGCGACGACATCCATGGGAAAGAGAATAACGCAATGGAGGTCGTGCAGGCACGAGGCAGAAGGCTCTGGGCTGTTATTCTGTTTGATTAAACCGCAATGAATGCTCAATCCAGTTCCATCCGTTCTCTGTTTCTTGACGGCCCTGCGGGCAGACTGGAAGCCTTGCTCAACACGGGTGCGGAGCATGCCACTCACGCGGCGCTGGTTTGCCATCCCCATCCTCTTTATGGCGGAACACTGCACAACAAAGTGGTTTTCCACACGATGAAGGCGCTGAATAGTTTTGGTTATCCGGTGTTGCGCTTTAATTTTCGCGGGGCGGGGATGAGCCAGGGCGAGCACGACCATGGCAACGGTGAAGTAGAGGATGTTCGCACGGCGCTCGATTGGCTGGATCGCGAGTTTCATCGTCCTTTGATCTTCGCCGGATTCTCGTTTGGGGCTGCGGTGGGATTGCGTGTCGCGTGTCCTGACGCGCGCGTAGTAGCGGTGATTGGGATCGGTTTGCCAGTTGATGCGATTGATGATCGAGTTTATGACTTCGAGTTTTTGCGGGATTGCGGGAAGCCTAAGCTTTTCGTTAGCGGGGAGCGCGATCAGTTTGCGTCGCGGGCTAAGTTGGAAAAGGTGGTGACGGCGCTTCCCGAGCCGAAGAGATTGGTCATTGTCGAAGGCGCGGATCATTTCTTTGAAGGGCGCTTGCGGGAACTGCGGGAAGCGATTGAAGGTTGGATAAAAGAAAGTATTCCCGATTGATCACGTGGGGACAGCCGCCCTCGGCTCTCCCCACGCGACCCTTGGCTCAGAGCAAATCTTTTCTATAATCCTTCCATGTCTTCGGCAGCGGGCAACCGGAAACGAATCGCCATCGAGATGCGCGTGGCGGCGCGGAATCTGTTCGAGCGGGCGCTCGGCGAATCCAGCATCGATCGAGCTTTTGAGCGGCATGTTTCCTGCGAACGCGGGGTGTTGCGCGTCTGCGAAGACCTTTACGATCTTCACTCCTACAACCGCGTGTTGGTGGTTTCCATCGGCAAGGCCGCGCACACGATGGTGAGCGCCTTGCAAATTCAAGCCGGAGATAATTTTGAAGGAATCGTGGCTAGCTCAGTGCCGCCGAACTCGCAGGCGCGCGGGTTCCGTTACTTTCAGGGCGGACACCCCACGCCGAATGAGGAATCGATTCGCGCCGCTGAAGCCATGCTGAAGTCGTTGAGCGCGCAGAATGCTTCGTCGCTGGTGATCTTTATGCTGAGCGGCGGCGGGTCTTCGATTGCGGAAAAGCCCATTGATGACGAAATCACTTTACAGGAACTGATTGCCACTTACCGCGTGCTGGTGCACTCCGGCGCCCCAATTGCCGAGATCAACGCTGTTCGCAAGCATCTGTCGGCGATCAAAGGGGGAAGATTAGCGCGAGCGGCATTGGCGGCACAGCAAGTTTCGATTCTGGTCTCGGATGTCCCCGACAGTACGCCGGATGCTTTGGCGTCCGGTCCAACCATGCCGGACTCTACCAGCGTGGAAGATTGTTATGCGATTGCTGCGAAGCATCGGATGATCGAGCAGTTTCCCGCGTCGGTGCGCGAATTGTTCCGGCGTCATGCGCTCGAGGAAACTCCGAAATCCGATGACCCGGCTTTTCATCGCAGCCGCTGGTGGACGGTGCTGTCGAACTCAACTTTACTTGACGCCTGCAAGAAGGAAGCCGAGCGCCATGGCTTCACCGTCGAGGTGGATAACAGTTGCGATGACTGGGACTACGTGCGCGCAGCCGATTATCTGTTAGAGCGCTTGAGTGAATTACGGAAGAAATCGCAACGGGTCTGTCTCCTCTCCGGCGGTGAAGTTACGGTCAAGGTTAGCAATGGAGGTGTGGGCGGGCGTAACCAGCAGTTTGCTTTGGCCTGCGCAGCGAAAGTTGCGGGCGAAAACATCACGGTACTCAGCGCAGGCACGGATGGGATCGATGGCAATAGTCCTGCCGCTGGCGCGATCGTGGACGGAACCACTCTTGAACGCGCCAGATCTCGCGGATTGGATCCGTCAGCCAGCCTGCTCAGGTTCGACGCGTATCCCTTTTTTGATAACTTAGGGGACACGATCATGACCGGGCCAACTGGCAACAATTTGCGCGACCTTAGAATCCTGCTTAGTTACTGACGAAGTGTGGCGCGGACAATCCTGTCCGCATGTTTTTATTTGGATTCTGCAGACGAAACCCGCGCGGCTCAGACGCAGGATGAGCGAGCTTGCGCTTGGACAGCACGAAGCGCGGACAGGAGTGCTTGCCCCACACTGCTACTGTTTGCCGAGGAAACGGATGCGGGAGGTGAAACCGCGCCGATTGTAGCCGCTGAATGTCAGGAACTGGGGAGAGTTGACGTCGGCATTGACGACCACCGGATTAGAGGCGCCGGTGATGTCGTCGAAGCCGCCGCGTAGCGCCCAGTAGTAGCCGAAGAGGTGAAAGCGCTTTTCCAGTTGCAGATTCAAAGTGAAATAGGTCGGGAACCGATACGAACCGGGCGCACCGAAGAGGAGTTGCTGATCGGTGAAGACATTGAAGGGGAATCCGGTACGCGCCTCGGCGGAGTAGGCGAGATCCAGTTCGTGAATGATGGGCAGGCGGAAGAACGGTAGAAAACCCCAGGAGAGGAAGCGGTTGGGGGCGTCCCAAAGGGCGGGGCCGGGGGCTTGCGGGCTGCCGATGATGTTGCCCGGGAGGACGCGGCCGAGGATGGGTGCGTCGACGTTGAAATCGAGGACCTGATTCGAATGCGTGCTGGACCGGGTGTATGAGCCCATGATTGCGTAGCGTTGCCGGAAACTTCGGCGCAGCGTCAGTTGGAAAGCGTTGTATCGATCGTCGCGCGTGTTTTCGAGGATGAAGTTGCCTCCGGGCAAGTTGTTGGGCGTGTTGTAGACGAAGTCGCGCGTGCCACGGCGCTGCAGGAATTCTGCCTTCATGAAGAGCGATGCGGGCAGTTTCTTTTCCAGAGCCACACTCCAATTCAGAAAGCGCGGTGCTTCGAGGTTCTGCCGGTTGACCGTGAAAGTTGAGAGAACTGGCGATGGAGTTGGAATTGCTGCGCCGCTGAGATCGGTGGGTTGGCCGGCGGAGTTGAAGAAGTAGTCTTGGCGCTCTCCGGCGTTCGGCCGCGCGATCAGGATGAGGTCGGTGGCGTCGTAAATCAATCCCGCGCCTGCGGAGATCTTGGTGTTGCCGGAATTGTCCAGGACGTAGGTTCCGGCGAGACGGGGCGAGAGCAGCGGGTTGCGCACAATTTCATCCCAATCGACACGCACGCCAGGCTCGACGAGAAAGCGGTTGGTGAGCTGCCAGCGATCTTCCGCGTAGGCGCTAGTTTCAAAGTTGTACGTGGGGGAATAGTTGCCGCCGAAAAATACGGAGTAGCGCGCACACGGCGAAGGTACGATCGGGACTCCGCTGGCGCTCGTCGGACAGGCGCCGTTTTGCGTGGTCGCGGTCTGCCCCGGCCAGAAGGAGATTGGCTGGCGGTGGAATTGGGCGTCGTAGTCGATGCGGTCTACGTCGATGCCTAGTTTGATGTCGTGGCGGCCGTGGGCGTACTGCGGGCGTAGATAGAGGTTGGAGAGGGCTTGCCAGCGGCGGGCATGGGTTTGGGAGTGGAGGTAGTAGTTGCCGCCGGCTGTGTCTAGGGTTATGAAGTAGGGTTGGGTGCCGAGTGGGGTTAGCTGCAGATTGTATTGGGTAACGTTGAAGCCAGTCTCGAGGAGTTCGCCTCCGCTGAAGTAGTGCTGGTCTTTTACGGTGCCGACATAAGCGAATTCGACGTCGCTCGGCGTGGTGGAGATTGGTTGGAGTGGGGAGAGGCCGGCGTGCTGGTCGTCGAGGTAGTTGAAGAGGAAGCTGGTGGTGAGGATGTTGCGCGAGGTGAGGTTGGTTTGAACTTTGGCGAGATTGCCGGCGCGCCAGTAATGGTCCGCATCGGCGTTCGACGGCAGTTGGGTGATGATGAAGTTGTCGTACTCGCCTTCGAGTGCGTCGAAGAACCACATTTTGCGGGCGCGAATCGGACCGGAGAGCGTGATGCGCGGCGTCCATTGGTCGAGGGCGATGCCGTTCTTGTTTTGCAGTGAGGGAATGAAATTGGTGGCGATGATGTGAAACTGGTCGTCGCCGATGCCGGTGTTCAGGCCGAGGATGCCGCCTGACGCTTTGCCGTATTCCGCGGGCTCGCGGCTGGGTTCGACTTCGATAGAGCGGAAGCCGTCGGTGCTGACGCGAGCCAGGAGCAGGCCGTTGGCGGGTTGCGTGATGTTGAAGCCATCGAGCAGAGTCAGAGTTTGATAGGTTTGCGCGCCGGCTACGTGGGGTTGGCCGGAGGCATCCTGCACTACGCCGGGAATGAAATTCAGGACGTTGCGGTAGTCGTGGGTCGCGGGGTACGGGATATCGATGATGTCGAGGCCGGTGATTTGTTCTTTGGAGGAGACTTGAGCGGGATCGATGGCGGAGGGTGACTCGCTTACGTTGACTACCGAGTGAACTTCCTGGAGATGGGAGAGCGTGACGTCCACTGCGGCGGTTGCCTGGGGCTGGACTGATGGCAAGGCTGCTGTATAGAAGCCCTGCTTCTCGACGCGAAGCTGAAAGGTGGTCACGGGCAAACCTGTGAAGGTGCAGTGTCCGGCGAAGTCGGTTTCGCAACGTAGGGGATTAGTTAGCGAGGCGTTACTTAGGAGGACGATGGCGGAACGGACGGCAATGCCGTTTTCGTCGGTTACCGTGATCTCTAGCTTGTGAGATGCGTTGGGCGGAGCGGGATGAGTCTGGGCCAGGCACGGGTGAGTGAGGAGGGCTAGAGCGCCGATCTGGAGAGCTAGTTTTTCGAGGAATTGGGCTCGCACGGATCTATCCTTGAAAAAAGTATTCTCTCAGATGCCGGCCAAACCTATCGACCGCGCAGCAAGGCTAGATTGAAGCCAGCTCCAGGAAGCTCACTGCCCGAGCACGGCGTAACCGGGGAGCACGCCGCTGACCGCGCTCCACGTACCGCTGATCCCGTTGCAACTTCCCTGCTTGGAGTCATTGCAGTATGAAGCAAAAGGATGCGATCTCATATCGGTGCTGTTGAGAGCCCAAGCGGCGAAAATGTTGGTGTCGTTTGCGTTCGTTCGTACTACCAGCCAGTATTGGGTGCCTTTGGTCACTGGGATGCCAGTCTTGCTTTTCCCGGTGGCGAGCTGGCAGCAACTCCCGATGGTCGGAAGATTTTTTGCATTCCAAGTGTGAATTGCCTTCCCCGGCAGACCGTTGGAATCGCTATTCAGGCTCAAAACCACCGCATTGGTGCCTTCGGCCCATACCACCGCCGCTTCAACCTCTTTTACCGTCATGTTTGCCGCAGGCGTGAAAGGGACTCCTTGCCAATATTCAGGAACCACATTGAGCAAGTTGGTCAGCCCAGTAATGTAATAGGTGTAGCAGCAAAAATACACGCCATAAGGATAATCGCTGAGGGTGCCGGCGATGGTGCTCAGGCTGGGATCGTGCGGCGCCGCCGGCGTAATGACATTGGAAGGATGCTTGACGATTACCTCTCGGTCACCGAGTATCAGATTGCTGCGGTCCGCCGCCAAGGTGCTCACCGCCGTTGCAAGAACCATGAAAGCGAGTAACGCAGCTGCCAGTGTTTTTTTCACGTCTGTGTTCTCCATTTTCCCCTGGGATTATTGGTGAATTGAATTCGCACCAATCGCTCTTCGGGCTGCAAAGAGCGGGACCCATTGTACGTCGATCTCGGCGCTGCGCAAGGATGAAAAGATTTTCACTCGTGCTCATGAATCGTTGCTGGCACTTGGCTCCTCCGGCAATTTTGATGGGGTCGGAGTGGACCACCCCAATACGCTTGAGGAACTTGTGAAAGCCCAGTTCAAAGTTCAAAGCGATTATCGAAGCACCAGAGAATGGCAGCGTCACAGAGATACCTTTCCCTGGGAGCGTCGAAGTGGGAAACTTTTTTCATGCAGCGCCGAACAGTTCGCACCACTATCGTACCTGAGTGTTAGCCTGCCCGTTCTCCCGAACAAATATCAGTTTTTTCGGCTGTGGAGAGACCTTCGTTGCGTTAAGCTTGGCTTCAGCTAGCCGGCGTTAGCGTAAGGGCTCAGCGGAAAACCATCTTCAAGAACGAGGCACCCATATGAAACATTCCGGTTCGACTTGGCTGGGGCTGGCGTTGTTCGTTGGTTTGCTGGCGACGTTATCCGTCGCGGCCGATCCTGGCTATCACGTGATCAAGACTTACAAGCTAGGCGGCGAGGGCGGATGGGATTATCTTAACCTCGACAGCTCTTCGCGGCGCCTCTACATCTCGCGCGCCACGCACGTCATCGTGATCGACGCGGATTCGGGCAAGCCTGTCGGCGATATTCCGGATACTCCCGGCGTACATGGCATCGCGCTGGCCCCGGAACTCGGGCGCGGCTTTGTCAGCAATGGGCGCGAAGGCACAGTCACGATTTTTGACATTGAGACGCTGAAGCCGATCACGAAAGTCAAAGCGGGCGACAATCCAGACGCGATTCTCTACGATCCCGCGACCAAACGGGTCTTCACTTTCAACGGAAAGAGTCACGACTCGACCGCAATCGACGCCGCGAAAGGCACGGTCCTGGGCACGATCAAGCTGGAGGGCAAACCGGAGTTTGCCGTCAGCGACGGCAAGGGAGAAATTTTCGTCAACATCGAAGACAAAAGTCAACTGGACGCGATCGATCCCGACAAACTCGAAGTAAAATCGCGCTGGCCCCTGGCCCCCTGCGAGGAACCCAGCGGCCTTTCGATGGACCGCAAGAACCGCCGCCTGTTTGCCGGCTGCGACAATAAGATGATGGCCGTGGTTGACGCCGACAGTGGGAAAGTGTTGGCTACGCCCGCAATCGGCGAGGGCGTTGATGCGACCGCCTTCGACCAAGGCACCAGCCTGGCATTCGCTTCCTGCGGCGAGGGTGTGTTGACGGTAGTTCGCGAAGATTCGCCCAGCAAATTCAGTGTCGCGGAAAATGTTAAGACGCAGGATGGCGCCCGCACTCTGGCGCTCGATGAAAAGACCCACGAGATCTTTGTGGTGACCGCGAAATTCGGGCCGCCACCGGCTCCGACGCCGGAGCAGCCGCATCCTCGGCACGCAATTCTGCCCGATAGTTTCGTGGTGCTGGTTGTCGGCAAGTAGCGGTTGATTCCAACAGCTGTCAATCGAATGAGGAGATAGGTCGAATCGATTAAATCGATGATCGAAGAGAGGTTGCGTAGCCCAGTACGTACGGTAAACTATGGAACCCCGGTTGAGCACGATGCCTCGGGGATCAGCCTCAATGAGCAGCAACGCAGACAAATTTTATCGCGCCACAATTACAAGACGGGTGGACATCGCGCCCGAGCTGTGGATGATCCGCCTGCAGCCGAACGGCGAGTTCAAGTTCGCGCCCGGCCAGTACGCAACTCTGGCACTGGAAGCTCCGGACAAGCACCGGGAGCGTCCCTACTCCATCGTGTCCTCGCCTCATGAGAGCGAACTCGAGTTTTTTTTCGAACTGGTTCCGCCCGGCGATCTCACTCCATTGCTATACCGACTGCAACCGGGCGACGAAGTGCTCATGCGAAAAGTTCCTAAGGGACGGTTCGTGCTCGATACCCAGAGCGGCCGCACCACTCATCTGTTGGTGTGTACCGTAACCGGCGTGGCTCCCTTCGTCAGCTTTATTCGCACTCTGTATCGCGACTGGAAAGAGGGCAGGTTTGCCGGAGAGCACAAGTTGTTTTTGCTGAACGGAGCCAGCCGCTCGTGGGAGTTTGGGTACCTGGAAGAGCTGCAGAAGTTCGCGCAGGAAGCGCCGTGGTTCAAATACGTGCCCACGGTTAGCCGTCCTTGGGAAGATAAACAATGGACCGGCGAAACCGGCCGCGTGGACGACATTCTGCGCAAGTACACCGACCTGTGGGGTCTGGGGCCAACGGCGGTCGCGTATCTGTGCGGCCATCCGTCCATGGTTGAAAATAGCAAGGGAATTCTGCACCGTATCGGATTCACTAAAGAAGGATTGAAAGAAGAGATTTATTGGGTTCCATCCAAGGAGAAGCATCCCCACGCTGAGGCTCATTCTGGCGGATAAGCGGACGTGCAAGGCATCCTCCTTTGCCGGCGTTACTCTTCAAACGTTATTCTTCGAACATGGGCACCTGCGCAGCATCGACGGCAGCGCCCCGGCGCTGGCGTCGAGTTGCCCCAATCACGGCCAGCACGGTTAGAGATTCGAGCGCGCTGCGGGGCACAAATATGCGTTGCGTGTTCGAGCGCAGGTCTGGCGGATTGATCAGGAAGCCCTCGGCCGTGGTCAGGGAGAGATCATTGGGCATCATGCCTTCGAGGACTTCGTTGTCCTTAAACCGCAGACGGACCCACAGTCCCTCGGTGCGCGGGCGAGTTGTAAAAGTCTTGCGGCTGGGGGAGTCGGCGTCTCCGAATTCCCGCACGAAGTAGACGACCTTGATATCTTTCAACTCGATGGTTACCACGTTGCCCGCGGTATTGAGCAATTCCAGCTTGCCTTCGCGCACAAAGTCGGCGGGAGCGACGTAGCCGTTGATGGAATCGCGATCCATTTTCCGGACTACCACCTTTTTGTGAGTGGAAGGCATGGATTGGCCAAAGTGGGCTGAGGCGGCGGCTTTCCGCGCCAAGCTTAATCCAGATTCTCACACTTTTGCGTCGAACATAGTGAGTCATCTCATTCACAGTAGCCAAATTGTTAACATTGTGGTATTTTCTTTAGTTTGCTGCCATCCAACTTGAATCATCTAAGTCTAGTCTGCAGAGCAGTTTACGTAGGACGTGCCGAAGGCCGCCGGGCCGGTGGGATTAGGCCTGTGGAAATCTTGCTTCGGCCGACTCAGGGGAATTACAACCTGGTAACTCTGAATTCTGAATAGCATGGCTGACTACATTTACACCATGGAAATCCGGCTGACCCCCGACCAGCAGCGCGGGGTCACGCTGGTACAAGATATTGCCCGCGACGCGGGCATGAACATTTACCTGACGGGTGGCGCCGTCCGCGACATCATCAGCGGATTTCCCATTCGCGATCTGGACTTCACGGTTCAGGGCAATCCTCTCAAACTACAAAAGCAACTCGAACACGCCAGCGCCGTGGTGGCGGCGGCGGACGACGACCTGAAAACCTTATATCTGGTGCTGCCCGGCAACGTCCGCGCCGAGATCAGCATGGCCCGGACCGAGCGCTTCGAGAAGACCGGCAAGCCTCCGATCATCGGTCCAGGCACGATTATCGAAGACCTGCGGCGACGGGATTTCACCATCAACGCCATGGCGTTGTCGCTGAATCCAGGATCGCGCGGCTTGCTGATGGATCCGTTCAATGGGGCGGCGGATATTGAAGCCAAGCTGATTCGCATCCTGCACAACTATTCATTCATGGAGGATCCGTCGCGGCTGATTCGCGCCACCCGCTTTGCGGCGCGCTTTCACTGGCCACTCGAGGAGCGCACCCAAGCCCGGGTGCAGTCCGCGAAGGAAAATAACTATATCGAGTACATCACCGACCGGGCCATTGGCCAGGAGACCGAACAGTTGGCCTACGAGGACGACCCGCTGCATATCGTCCGGGTGCTGGAAAAGGAAGAGTACCTCAAGGTGCTCAATCCCCACTGGACCACGGCTAAAGTGGATGCGGCAGGGCTGTCAGAACTCATGAAGACCCGGCAGCAGATGAATCAGTTGGGATATACCACCGACCCCTCGCCAGCAGTTTTGTATTTCCTCACGGCGCGGCTGGGCGACAAGGATATTGCGGACATGCGCAAGCTGATTCCGCGCAAGGATCTGGTGGCGGCGTGGAAGGATCTCGAGGACAACGCCAAGGATTTAGCCAAGCGCCTGACCGGCAAGGAGGCAGCAACGCCTTCCCGGACGTGGAAGTTGCTCTCGGACGCGCGGCCGGAGATGGTGCTCTTCCTTGAGGTCACCGCCAAGCAGCAAGCGGTGGCGCAGAAGATCAAGAACTTCTTCGGCAAGTGGCGGCAGGTGCAGCAGAAAATTCCATTGCTGGAAATGACAGAGCTGCGCATCACGCCGCAAATGCCGGAGTATCCCAAGATTGCTCACGATGTATTCATGCTGTTGCTGGACGGGAAAATGCGCTCGCGGACGGAGATTCTGAAGTTCCTGAAACCGCTGGCCCCCCCTCCACCGCCTCCGCCGCCTCCGCCACCCAAACGTGGGCGGGCAGCCAAGGCCGCTGCCAACGCGCCTCAGGCGGCCGTTGCGACTGCTCCCGTCGCGGGCAAGAAAAAGGGAAAGAACGTGCCGGCGGCGGTGCCTGTACCACCGCCCACCGCAAAAGCCGAAGTCTCGAAGACTCCGGTTGTGAAAGCCTCCAATCCCCCGAAGGCCGAGAAGCACGAAGCTCCGAGGAAAACAGCGAAACCTTCGAAGAAAACCGCAAGCGCGAAGAAGAAGGCGAAAGTCAAGAAAAAGGGACGATAACCAAGGTCCACTTGCGCGACGTTTTCGGTGCGTGTATCGCAACTGGGTCCTGCGCAGGGCGCACAAATGAAAAAGCGCGGCAAAGTTCTTCTCTATCTAGGGATCGCGGGCGTACTTCTTCTGATTGCAGTTATCACTCTGACTATCGGCTGGCGGCCGTTTATTGGTCCAAAGTCACGGCCTCTGACCTCACGGAAATTCGAAGCGACGCCGCAGCGGCTGGAACGCGGGCGGTATGTGTTCGAACTGACCGGATGTGGAGGGTGCCATTCGCAACAAGACTGGAATACCCATGGGGCGCCGGTGATTTCCGGCACGGAAGGCAGTGGGCAATGGTTGAACATGCCCGACCTGCCCGGGCACATTGTTGCGCCGAACTTGACGCCTGACTTGGAGACGGGCGCGGGTGGGTGGACCGACGATCAATTTGCGCGAGCGATTCGCGAAGGAATTGGGCACGACGGGCGCGCCCTCTTTCCCATGATGCCGTACCCAGGCTTCCGCACAATGTCGGACGAGGATCTCGCCTCGGTCGTGGTTTATCTGCGTTCATTGCCTCCCGTACATAATCAGTTGGCAAAAACGGAAATCAACTTTCCGGTGAAGTACCTGATTCGCAGTGTGCCGGAACCCGTCGAAACCCCGGTAGCCAGCCCCGATCCGTCCGACCGCATCAAGTACGGCCAATACTTGGTCACTATAGGGGGTTGTGAAGACTGCCATACGCCGCAAGAGCGCGGCCAACCGGTCGCTGGCTTCGCGTACGCGGGAGGATGGCTGATGCGCGGTCCGTGGGGAGAAGTCGCCACGGCTAACATCACGCCCGATCCGTCGGGCATCAGCTATTACGACGAGGCGCTGTTCCTCCAAGTGATGCGCACCGGCTACGTAAAGGCGAGAAAACTGAACTCGATCATGCCCTTTGGAGCATTCAAGAACCTTACTGACGACGATCTGAAAGCAATCTTTGCCTATCTGCAGACAGTGAAGCCGGTGAAACATCGCGTGGACAACTCGGAGCCGCCGACTTATTGCAAGCTCTGCCGGCAGAAGCACGGCGGTGGGGATCAAAACTAAGAGCCGGGAATGGCTTCCGCATGCTGCGGACGACGCTGCACAGCCGGCGCGGTCTCCGGCGCCAATTCCGTCCTCGCCTGTAGCAATCCACGGTTCTGGGGAAAACGTTGCAGGCCGCAAAGGATAATGTTTTCGGCAGTCTTCCACTCTTTCATCTGGGCGCGAATGCTGGCGGCACGCAGGATGGTTGTGGGATTCGCAAACTCGATGGCTAAACGCTCGGCGGCTTCGGCCGCCTGCGGCAACATATTCATCAGAATGTAGGCCTTGACCATCCGGTCGTGCATTTCGAGGATCTCGGGGTTAGTCTTCAGCGCCGTGGTGAGCCGAGCCAAACCATTCTTCTTCAGTCCGAGCCGGACTTCGGTCAATCCCAACTTGCTGGTGATTGGCGCGTCTTGCGGAAGAATGCGCAGAGCCCGGATGTAGGCGGACCGAGCTTCTTTCAAACGTCCCAGGTTATAGAGGGCATCGCCACAAATGTCTTCTTTCACTCCCGCTGACCGCCCCCGCATAGCGACCCCGGCGAGCAGGGCAAGGGCGTGATCGTCCGCCTGGATCTCGAGGTAAAGACTGGCAAGTGAAAGGTAGGGAATATTCGAGTGGCGCGGGAGGGCCAAAGCTTTCTCGAAGCACTCGATAGCGGTGGTGTAGTTCTTAAACCGTTCGTACTCCAGTTGCCCGAGTTCAGTCCAGGATTGCGGATCGTTAGGCGCATCTTTGACTTTGAGGTGGCTCAGCTTCCGGTAAAGCTCATCTTTCGCGTGCAATTCGTCCGGGGAGCACAGATGGCCGAAATGATGGATCATGAAACTTGCGGGCGCCAGCTCCAAACCTAGGGCATGAATGCGCGGTTCCACGAGTTCATGCACTCTGCCCACGTAATATATCTCCGGACGGCGGCGAAACAGCCGGCACAAAGGGAAGTCGGCATAGGCCCGGGCACGTTCTGCGCCCCGAATCGCCGAGTCTACCGGATGGGTCGAGGCCGCGTGTGCGCCTACCCCAAACCGGAAAAAAATATAGTTTCTCAGCGTAACCAAATAGCCGCCAATCCTGGCATTGCTCAGAAGGGCTGGAATCCCGTCTCGCGCCTTGGAATCGAGTTCTTCGTCATCGTCCATGACCAGCACCCAGTCCGTAGTGAGCGCCTGCACCGCTGCATTGCGAGCCTGGGCAAAATCGTCTTGCCAGGGGAAATCGAAAACTTCGGCCCCTAAATCGCGCGCCAGTTGGGGCGTTCCATCAATCGATCCGGTGTCCGCGATCACGATCTGGTCGGTTACCCCGGCAACGCTGGCAATGCAGTTGCGCAGCGTCTCGGCGCCGTTTTTGACGATCATCGCCAAACCAAGGGATGGCATCTGGCCTCTCTACAGAATTGCGGCAGACTTACAAAGCCGGTCAACTTTAAGATCGGCTGCCCAGGAGATATCTTTAATAATTTCCCGAGTTCTCAGAGCAGCGCTATAATGAGGGTATGCAACGCGGGCTGGCACTTGCGGCTCTGGGCGCGCTCTTGCTTGCACTACCAGCGTGGGCGCAACGGCACGGAGGAGGCTCAGGAGGCTTCGCCGGACATGCCGGATTTTCGGGAGGCCATGGCATGGTTGGCGGCCACGGCCCCGCGATAAATCGTTCTCCTTCTTTTGCAGGTGTTCAACGAGGCGGGGTCAACTTTGTGATGGGTCGTTTTGGCCGCCCCGGCCGCTCACAATTCTTCCATCAACGTGGCCGCTCTTGGGGATGGCCCTACTACTCAGGCTACGGGTATCCTTATTACGATTACGGCTATCCTTGGTACGGCGACGATTCTTATTCTGCGGACTCTTATCAGAACTATCCCCCACCCGATTATTCCGGTGCTTACATCGAGAACGACCGGCAGCAGGCAGCGATCGATCGGCTCGAAAACGAGGTTGACCGCCTCCGCCAGGAGCGGGAAGCTCGCGAATCCCAGTCGTCGCAAGCCCGCTCAAAGTCCGACTCGCAACCGACTGAGCTGGTTTTCCGCGACAAACATACCGAGGAAATCCAGAACTACGCCATCGTGGGACAAACCCTGTGGGTGTTGAACGCGCAGCGGGCGCGGAAGATCCCGCTCACCGAGTTGGATATTCCCGCCACCAAGAAAGCGAATGATGATCGTGGGGTAGAGTTTCAGCTACCCGGTTGATCGCTCCTTCGGATGACAACTCGTTGTGGGTAATCTGTGGAACGGCCGCTGTGTTGTGTGGATAACTATCCGCCTTCGCCTGCGCAATCTCCAATTAGAATGAGCGTGACGTAGAATCGACTCCGAGCCCCCATGTCCCAATTCGTCCATCTTCATCTCCATACTGATTATTCGATGCTCGACGGCGCCTGCGATGTGGACAAACTCTGCGAGCGCGCGAAACAGCTGGGCATGCCTGCGGTTGCTATGACCGATCACGGCAACATCTTTGGCGCCGTGCATTTTGTGAATGCGGCCAAGCAAGCCGGGATCAAGCCAATCATCGGCTGCGAACTCTACATCTGCAAGAAAGACGACCACAACATCGAGCGCACTCCGCCCGACGGAGATACGTACAACCACCTCCTGGTGCTGGCGGAGAATGAAGAAGGCTACCGCAACCTGGTGAAGATCACCTCGGAAGCCTCGCTGCATGGCTTCTACTACAAACCACGCGTAAGCAAGAAATTTCTGGCGGAGCATTCCAGAGGATTGATCGGACTATCCGGCTGCCTCAAAGGCGAAGTTGCCGAAAGGTTGATGGAAGAGAAGTACGAAGCCGCGCGGGATGCCGCTGTCTTCTATCGCGACATCTTCGGCAAGGACAATTTCTTTCTGGAGATTCAAGACCAGGGTTTGGAGATGGAACACCGCATCCATCCTCATCTGTTCGAGTTGGAAAAAGAATTGGGCTTGCCGCTGGTGGCTACCAACGACAGCCACTACCTCTGCGAAGACGATGCCCACGCCCAGGATGTGATGCTCTGCATTCAGACCGGCAAGTCCATCCAGGACACCAATCGCATGAAGTTCCATGGCACGGACTTCTACGTCAAGAGCCACGACGAAATGTTTCGCGTCTTCAAGGACGCGCCCGATGTGCTCACGCGAACTCTGGCCATCGCCGAGCGCTGCAGCACGCGATTAGAGAAAGTCAGCAACCCCTTTCCTCATTTCGACGTGCCTGCGGGTTATACGCTCGACAGTTACTTCGAGCACGTCACGCGGGAAGGCTTCGCGCGGCGGCTGGAATCGCTGCGAAGCATTGCAGGCGCAGGGACGAGTGAAGCACAGCATCGCGGAATACGAGCAGCGTCTGGCTCGGGAACTCGCCATCATTCAGCAGATGCAGTTCTCTGGATATTTCCTGATTGTCTGGGACTTCATCCGCTACGCCAAGGAAAATAACATTCCGGTGGGGCCGGGCCGCGGCTCGGCGGCGGGGTCGCTGGTGTCCTACTCGATGAACATCACCGATCTTGATCCGCTGCAGCACGAGTTGTTCTTCGAGCGCTTCCTGAATCCCGAACGCATTTCGATGCCCGACATCGACATCGATTTCTGCATGAACCGCCGCGACGAAGTGATTGATTACGTCACCCGCAAATACGGGCGGGAGAACGTTGCGCAGATCATCACGTTCGGCACGATGGCGGCCAAGGCTGCGATCAAAGATGTGGGCCGCGCCATGGATATTCCGTACGCGGACGTGGATCGCATCGCCAAGATGGTTCCGACCACGCTCAACATCAAGTTGGAGCAGGCGATCAAGGATTCGCCCGCCTTGCAGCAGGCTTACGAGAGCGAGCCGCAGGTGCGCCAGTTGCTCGATACCGCGCGCAAGCTGGAAGGCCTGGTCCGCAACGCAGGGGTTCATGCGGCCGGGGTTGTGATTTCTCCGCGGCCGCTCACCGACCTGGTTCCGCTGTTCAAGACCAAGAACGACGAAATCGTTACCGCTTTCGACATGGTTGCCATCGAGAAAATGGGCCTGTTGAAGATGGATTTCCTCGGCCTGACTACGCTCACAATTCTTGATGACACGCTGAAGCTGATCGCGCAGACACGCAATCAGAACCTAACCTTGAATGACATTCCACTCGAGGACAATAAAACCTACGAAAGCGTTTTTCACAAAGGGCTGACCTCGGGCATTTTTCAGTTTGAATCTCACGGCATGCGCGATGTGCTGCGCCGCTATCAGCCGAACTCGATTGACGATCTCACCGCCTTGAATGCGCTTTACCGCCCCGGGCCGATTCAGGGCGGCATGATCGACCATTTCATCGATCGCAAACATGGACGCAAGAGCATCGAGTACGAACTGCCCGAACTGAAGGAAATCCTGGAAGGCACATGGGGCGTGATCGTCTACCAGGAGCAGGTGATGCAGATCGCGAATCGCCTCGCCGGCTACTCGCTGGGTGAAGCCGACCTGCTGCGGCGCGCCATGGGCAAGAAAAAGCCCGAGGAAATGGCTAAGCAGCGCGAGCGCTTCGTCGAAGGGGCTGTGCAGCGCGGTTATCCGCCCAAGAAGATCGAAAAGATTTTCGACCTGCTGGCCAAGTTCGCCGAATATGGATTTCCTAAGGCGCACGCGGCGGCCTATGCGCTGCTGGCCTATCACACGGCATATCTCAAGACTCATTATTCCGTGGAGTTCATGGCGGCACTGCTGACCTCGGTGACGGGCAACACCGATGACGTGGTGAAGTACATCAACGAATGCCGCGAAATGGGAATTGCCGTCGAACCGCCCGACATCAATGTCAGCGACGCCAACTTTACGCCGCACGGCGCCGCAATCCGCTTTGGTTTAGCAGCCGTGAAGAACGTTGGCCACAACGCCATCCAATCGATCGTGGCTGGTCGAAAAGAAACTGGGACGTTATCGCTCGATTTATGAATTCTGCGAGAAGGTAGATTTGCGGCTGCTCAACAAACGTGTTCTGGAATCGCTGATCAAGAGCGATGCCATGGATTCGCTCGGGCAGCGCGGCTCAATTGATGTCCGTACTCGACAAGGCCATGATCGAGCGCGCGGAAAACCCAGCGCGATGCCGAATTCGGGCAGCACGGCCTGTTTGGCGTATTCCGACGACGAAGCTTATGCCCACAACGACAAGCTACCCGATATACCCGATTGGGATGAGCACACGCGCCTGGCCGCGGAAAAAGAAATTCTCGGTTTCTTCATCACCGGCCATCCCCTGGAAAAATACAAGGACAAGTTGGAAGACCTGCGCGCTTTGAGCACCGCCGACATCGCTGGCATCAAGGCTTCCACCGGGCAAAGATGAAAACATTTGCACCGCCGGCATCATCACCAACCTGCGCGTGCTGAAATCAAAAAAAGGAGACTTCTACGCCCAGGGCGCGCTCGAAGACATGGCAGGCTCGGTCGAAATGATTGTGTTTCCCGAAGCCTACCGCAAGCTGCAGGATAAAGTGAAACTCGAGGTTCCAGTACTGGTACGCGGCGGCCTGCGAATTGAAGAAGGGGTAAACCCGAAGCTGCTGGCCAACGACATCATCCCGCTTGAAGATGCCAGAGTCCCATTGCCGCGCTCGCTGCGCATTCGCATTCCGCTCGAGACCGCCAATGAGTCCGTGGTCGACGAGTTACACGCCCTTTGTGCCCAGCGAAAAGGTGAGGCCAAAGTATTGTTCGACGTCGAACGCCAGGGCGATTTCATGGTGGTGATGGAGGCGGAGGGCTATAATGTCCATCCAGACCGCAATTTTGTGGCCCGGGTCGAAGAGTTGTGCGGCCGCGGCGCAGTGAGGGTCATTGACTAAGATGTACCTGTAGAAACATAGGTAGCTATGTTTCTACAAACGGACTGAGACATGCGGCGGATGAGAGCTTCCGTTCCCAGGAGTGTAAGTTTGCCAACCACGACGGCCTCGACGGCCACAAATGCGATGCTGGTGGTGACGGGCACGGAGTTTTTGCTCTCCATGGTGGAGACGCGCTGGGCCGCCAGGAATGGTGATGGCAGCAAGATGGAATCGCAACTAAGGGCGCAGCAAGAGCTGGGAAAAATCGAGCAGCAACTGGAGCGATTGCAATCGCTGCCCGGGCAGGACGATGATGTCCGCGGCCAAATCCGCCAGCTTCACGATCGCATTCACGGTTTGCGCGCTCAGGTCTCCGCCCACTTCAGCGCCTGGCAAAAGGCGGAATTAGCCAGGAATCCCCAACGCCCGCTTACCCTCGAGTACGTCGAGCGGATCTTCACCAACTGGAGCGAAATTCACGGCGACCGTGGTTTCGCCGACGACCACGCGCTGGTCTGCGGCATGGCTCGTTTTCACGGCCATGAAGTCGTGGTCATCGGCCATCAGAAAGCCCGCGATACCAAGCAAAATGTCTACCGTAACTGGGGCATGACCAATCCGGAAGGCTATCGCAAAGCCCTGCGGGTAATGAAGATTGCGGAAAAGTTTAAGCGTCCGATCTTCACCTTCGTCGACACGGTTGGCGCCTATCCCGGTCTGAGCGCCGAGGAGCGAGGCCAGGCCGAAGCCATCGCCAGAAATTTGCGCGAGATGGCGCGCCTTCAAGTTCCAATCATTACGACCATCACCGGGGAAGGCGGCAGCGGCGGAGCGCTCGCGATCGCGGTGGCGGATCGCGTGCTGATGATGGAGAACGCCATCTATTCCGTAATCTCGCCCGAATCCTGTGCCGCGATTATGTGGCGGGATTCTACCAAGAAAGAACTGGCGGCGCAGGCGCTGCGCATCACCGCTGCAGATTTGTCTGAATTCGGCTGCATCGACGACATTGTTCCCGAACCCGAGGGCGGCGCCCATACCGATCACGAAGCCGCCGCGGCTCTGCTCGACGCCGCGCTGCAGAAACATTTCAACGAATTGACCAAAATCTCCGCCCACGAATTGGTCGCATCACGATATAATAAATTCCGCAACATGGCGCAGTTCCTGCGCTCGGAATAAGCAGGACTGGAAACGGTATTGTTAAGGCAGGTACTTTGGTGCCTGAAATCGCGCCGTCCGCGCCTGTTCGCAACTACTTCTGTGCCGTATAATCAAAGTTACGCCTCGTTTACTCCAAGAACACTCCGAGCGGGCGGAAGACTCGCTCAGTCAAAGGAAGGATTAAGGAATGGCCACCACCGATGTAGCGCTCCATGAAGCCTATGGGCAACCGGAGCCGAAGCGCGTCGTCAACAACATGAGCATTCAGGTTGCGACCGTGAACGGGTCGGGCTCGCAGAGTTCGAATACCGTGCTGCTGCGCAGTATTTTTCAAATGGGCGTCCCGGTTTCCGGCAAGAACCTGTTTCCCTCGAACATCGCCGGCCTGCCAACCTGGTACACCATCCGCGCCAACAAGGACGGATACATTGCGCGCAAAAAAGAGATCGACTTCGTCATCGCCATGAACGCCGAGACGGCCAAGGAAGACGTGATGTCACTGGCCGCAGGCGCGATCGTGCTTTACGACGAGCCCCTGAACCTGAATAAACTGCGCAGTGATTTGATTTTCTATCCCGTACCCTTCGACAAGTTGGTCGCGCCCGTCTGTCCGGAAGCCAAGTTGCGCAAGCTGGTCAAGAACATGATTTACGTTGGCGTCGCAGCGCAGTTGCTTGGCATCGACATGGCCGAGGTCGAGAAGGCCTTGCGCAAACAGTTCGCCACCAAAGTAAAGGCAGCAAATTTGAACCTGGCTGCGGTTCGGGCCGGATTCGAATACGCCAGCGCCAATCTCACCAAGCAAGATCCCTATTTCATTCAGCGCATGGACAAGACCAAGGGCATGATCATCATCGACGGCAACTCGGCAGCCGCGCTGGGCTGCATGTTTGCCGGGGTCACGGTGGTGACCTGGTACCCGATCACGCCGTCGTCGTCGCTGGTCGAGACGCTGATTGATTACATGAAGGAGTATCGGATCAACCCAGAAGGCAAGGCCACTTTCGCCATCGTGCAAGCCGAAGATGAACTCGCCGCCATCGGCATGGTCCTCGGCGCAGGCTGGGCGGGCGCGCGATCAATGACTGCGACTGCCGGGCCGGGCATCTCGCTGATGGCCGAGTTTGCCGGCCTTTCCTACTACGCTGAAGTTCCCGGCGTCGTCTGGGACATTCAGCGCGTCGGCCCTTCCACGGGCTTGCCCACGCGCACGTCACAAGGCGACATTCTTTCTACTGCTTTCCTCTCCCACGGCGATACCAAGAACATCCTGCTCATGCCAAGTTCCGTGGCTGAATGCTTCAGCATGGCGCAGGATGCTTTCAATCTCGCCGAGCAGTTTCAGACTCTGGTGTTCGTAATGTCGGATCTCGATCTGGGGATGAACAACTGGATGTCCGACCCGTTCGAGTATCCCAAAGAGCCGATCAACCGAGGCAAGGTGCTCACCAAAGAAGATCTCGACCGGCTGGGAGGTTTCGAACGTTACAAAGACGTGGACGGCGACGGCATTGGCTACCGCACTCTGCCCGGTACCGACCATCCGGCGGCCGCCTACTTCACCCGCGGCACCGGACACAACGAACATTCAGGCTACAGCGAGCGCCCTGACGACTTCGAAAAGAACATGGAGCGCATCAACAAGAAATTCGAGACCGCGCGAGCATTTGTCCCGCGTCCCGAATTGATGAGCAACGGCAAATCCAAATCGAAGATTGGCATTATCGCTTACGGCACTTCGCATTGGGCCATCCTCGAAGCACGTGATCAGCTCCGCGACGAGTACAACATCGAAGCCGACTATCTGCGTCTGAAGGCCTATCCGTTTTCCCGCGAGATGCACGAATTCATCGAACAGCACGAGCGGGTGTACGTGGTCGAACAAAACCGCGACGCTCAAATGCTCAGCATGATCAAGCTCGATATCAAGCCGGAGCTGGTCACTCGCCTCCGCAGCATCGCGCACATTCATGGGCTGCCGCTGGATGCGCGCTCGGTAACCGACGAACTCACCAGCATGGAGGGCAAATAACGTGGCAACCACTACGACCCCAACCCCAGCGCCGAAAATCAATCGCATCGGCCTGACCGTCCTCGACTATCGCGGCGGCAAGACGACGCTCTGCGCTGGCTGCGGCCACAACGCGATTTCCGAGCGCATCATCGACGCCATGTACGAAATGGGCGTGCAGCCCGAACGCGTCATCAAGCCCAGCGGCATCGGCTGCTCCTCGAAGAGTCCGGCGTATTTCATGAGCCGCTCCCACAGCTTCAACGCTGTCCACGGGCGTATGCCTTCGGTTGCGACCGGCGCCATGTTGGCAAATCACAAACTGATTGCGCTCGGTGTCAGCGGCGACGGCGATACCGCCTCTATCGGCATCGGCCAATTTGTCCACCTGATGCGGCGCAATCTGCCGATCATTTACATCATCGAGGACAACGGCGTATACGGACTGACCAAAGGCCAGTTCTCGGCCACGGCTGATCTTGGCTCCAAGCTGAAAAGCGGCGTGCTCAACGATCTTCCGCCCATCGATACCTGCGCTATGGCCATTACTCTCGGCGCGACGTTTGTCGGCCGTTCGTTCTCCGGTGACAAGCGGCAGCTGCACAGCATGCTGAAAGCGGCGATTGCTCACAAAGGCACAGTGATGCTTGACGTGGTCTCACCCTGCGTCACCTTCAACGATCACGAGGGCTCGACGAAATCCTACAAATACATGAAAGACCACGAAGAGCCGCTGCAGGACATCAGTTTCGTCCCCGCATTCGAGGAAATCAACGTTGACTACGATCCCGGCACCACCGCGGAAGTCACCATGCATGATGGGTCGCGGCTGCGGCTTACCAAACTCGAAGAAGACTACGATGCCACAAATCGAATCAAGGCCATCAGCCGTTTGCATGAAGCCCACGAAAAGAACGAAGTACTGACTGGACTTTTTTATGTGAACCCCGAGGCGCCGAGCTTCATCGACATGCTCAATGTGACCGAAGAGCCGCTGGCTACGCTGCCTGAGTCAGTCACGCGCCCGGGAAGAGAAGTGCTCGAACAGGTAATGGAAGAGCTGCGGTAAAAATAAGCTGTTTGACACCAGGAACACATTTTTCATCCCGAGCGAAGCGAGGGATCTGCATTTTCGGTCGCCGAGCAACTACAGATTCCTCGCGAACGCTCGGAACGACAATGGATTGCAGTTCACACCTTGGGGCTGATCTCGGTTCCAAACGAATACTCATTCAGCGGCCCGAAACGTTTCTTCTCTGCATACAAGCGCCATCGTCGCCACACGATGCGCAGGCTCGCCATGACCGGAATCGAAAGATACACGCCCAGCACGCCGGCAATTTCCGCACCTGCCAATACGCCAAAGATCGCTGCCAGCGGATGCAGTTCCATGCTCTGCCCCATGATGCGTGGCGAAACTACATAGTCCTGAATCAAGCGCCACCCGATGAGGAAAGCCAGCAGCATCACCCAATGCGGATAACTCATGAGCAGCGCGACCGCTAGAATCACCACCCCCGCTACCAGCGGACCGACCACGGGAATGAATTCCATCATGCCACCCGCTGTTCCCAGCACCAGCGCGTAGGGCACGCGCGTTGCGGCCATAAAAGAGATGTAAACAATCATGGACAATGCGGCCAGTTCGAGTTGAGCGCGAATGAACTGCGCCAACATCTGGTTGAGGTCGGTGAGGACGTCCTGCAAGAATTCCCGTTGCGGCCGGCTCTGCACCAGAGACAGCCCGACTTCGCTAAAGCCTCGCCCATCTTTAAGAAAAAATATCGCCAGAATGGGCACTACAATCAGGAGCCAGGCTTGTTGTGCGACTTCGGCGATGCGGAGTCCAGCCGCTTGCGCTATGCCGGAGAGACGCGGATCCGACATAATCTTCTGGAGCAGTTGGGTGGTTTCACCGCTCCATCCCCGCTCTTGTCCAATCTGATGGGCCAGATCGCCGGTGCTGACCCGCTCCGTAAGCGACGGCCAGGCCTCGCCCAGTCGTCGCGCCTCGCGCGCAGTCCGTGGCCCAACGAAGAAGAAAAGTGTAACCAGCAGGATGACAAACAGAAGATAAATAACGCCGATGGCGGGTCCGCGGCCGCGGGTCCACTTCTGCAAGCTGGATACCGCCGGATCGACCAGGTACGCAAAGAAAATCGCGAACAGGAACGCAATCAAAGTGCGGCGGGCGATGTACAAAAAGCCCAGACCCAGCGCGAAAAACAGCGTTGTCGCCAGCACCCGTACCGTGCGTGTGTCAATGAGGGCCAATGCCGACCTAGTCTCGAACCACTTCGGTGTTGTCGCTCAAGATCAGAATTCGTTGCAGCTTAAACTGGTCGTCCAGCCAAAGCGTCCAGTTGCCCGATTCGCTCTTCAAGTCCAGGCGGTTCAGTTCCAGTTCCGCGCCGCGGATCGGAATCTTTTCTCTGCCCGCAAACTCTACCGTTACCGACACCGAAGAGCGCGCGTGCGCATTCAACGCGCCGAATGGTACGGGTTGCTTCAACGGGCACTGCAGCGCGCCCTTGTCCTGCTTGCAACTGGTGGCCAGGAATTTCCACGCCAGAACTTCTCTCTGCACGAAGAAATAGTCGTCCAGCATACTGCTGGATGCCGGCAGCAGGAACGGTTTCTCCAGTTCCTTATCCTGCGGGCTGTTCCGGTAGCGTTCGATCAGGAAATCCTGGCCGGGTAGCACCACAGCCTGCGATTGTCCCGGGCTGACTTCCTTCCACTCGTACTTCCGCAAATCGCTGTTCGTGGCCATTTGCCACTCGGATGTCTGATCGGCTTTATCGGTTCCGGCCTCGCTCTTGAATTCTGAAACAATTGAGCTGCCGCCGCTGTTTTGATGGATGGAGAAGGTTTCCGTGGCCACCCGGTGTCCACTCATGAACACTCCAAACGACCCCGAATCCACCATCTGAGCCGGCCCTGCCTTATCATTCTTGTCCGCAGTGGCTGCGGAAGTAGACACGACCAGCAGGCATAGGCCTGCCACTTCCAAAAATGTTTTCACCAATAAGTCAATTCCCTTAAATGCCGGCTTGCTCACTCCAGCCCGAGACTGCATGCCACCTCCGCCGCGATCGTGTCCACATCTTTGCCGTTGGTTTCAATGCGGACAGCCGCTTTCATGTAGGCTCCCCGCCGTGCTTCATATAGTTCGCGAAATTGCTTTGAGTCCCGCCGTAACGGACGTTTCCTCGGTTCTTCCTCGCATCGCCGCAGCAATTCATCCACGGGCGCATCCAGGAACACGGAATGTACCGCCGCTTTTTTGATCAGCGCGGCGTTAGCAGGCTGGACGAATGCGCCTCCACCTAATGCCACCACGCGGTGCGACGAATCCAGCTCTCCAAGCAGTTCGCGCAATGCGGCGGTTTCGGCTCTCCTGAATTCAGCTTCTCCGGATACGCCAAAAATCTGCTCGATGGTCTTTCCTTCCCGCTGCTGAATGCGATCGTCCAAATCTTCAAACGGACAATCCAAGCGGCGGCTCAATGCCCGGCCCACGGTGGTTTTGCCCGCGCCCATGAAACCCACGAGAAACACCGTTCGCACCTCGCGTGCACGGTCGCGCACCACCGGATTGACCGCGGGGCGCAAACCGGGTCTACTCCTCGATTTCCTGAAACGGTTTTGCACCCGCCCAGTCCGATGGTTCAGCGTTTATTGTTCGCGTTTCTTAAGGTGAATTTTACCACTGAAGGAAAGCAACTTAACCGAGGATGCCGCCTGGCCCATGGTGCCTGCGAAGGCACTCCCGGCCCGGGTAACAAAGGAAGTGTGCTCCGGCTCTAAAGGGAAATCGTTTTCCACTCTTCCCTGGACCGAACGAGCGACGACTTCGATCGAGGCATAAGACGGGGCGATCGCCTCAATATCTCCGCTGTGGCTGGTCAACGAGTATTGCCCACCCTGCCCGAAGTCGCCGTCATAATGGATTTTGCCGGTGCTCGAGTTGACGTGGACCTGGGAAGCATTCACCGCGTTCAGCGCCACATCGCCGCTGACCGAGGTGACCTCCACGTATCCATCGCTAATGTTCGTCAGGGTTACAGGGCCGTTCAGCGTCTTTACGTGAAGATGCGCGGCACTCACGTCGCGCACGTCTACGGTGGCAGTACTGCCTTCCAGGATCACATCGCCGTGGACCTTTTCAACATGCAAAGGCCCGGTCGTAGAATGCAGAGTCACATTCGCATCCGCAGGCACAAGCACTTCGTAATCGACGCGTCCGCTATTCGCGTCTGCCCCTTCCAGAAGATGCGAAAGAACCGAGACCCGATTTCCCCTCTTGCTTTGATCAATCTCGACTTTGCCGGAGTACAAAATCGCGGTCACCACCACCCGTTTCCCTGGACCAGGTTTGACCGAGATGGGCCCGTACTGGTTGACGATGGAAACGTTGGCCCGGCGGCCGACTTTAAAATGCATTTCCTTGCGAGTGGTTTCGGCTGCGGCAAAGGCAGCCACGACGAGGATCATTACGACGGCCAAAGTTGCTACGCGTTGCTTGCGGTACATAATCAACATCTCCCCAATGCCCGCGGGCACTTGCCCCGCTGGCCCCGACCCTCGGCTATTCTACTACGGCAGAGAACGATCCAAGGCCATCTCATAGACCATGGCCTTCTGCTCATATGCGTTCCGCAAATACTGCTGCGCGACCTCGTCGTTCGGATCGCTGTGCGCCGATTGCTCCGCATCCCGGATGTAGGCATTGACCGCCCGCAGATTCTCTTCATAGGCGGCTCGCATGGATGGCATACGCAAGGCAACCGTCTCCAGCAATTGCTGATCGTCGCCAGCCATGACATCAGCCTGGTTCGGATGCTGAAGCTCAGTCTTCACCACGCCAGCAGGCAGAGATTTTGCCATGTCTGCCGGTCCCGTTCCCCGTTCGTGCAGCAGCACTCCGAAAACGACCAGAAGCAGGGCCGCTGCCGGTACCAGCCAACGCAACCGCCAGTTAAGCCGGGCGGGACGAATGAAAGGCCGTTCATGCTGAGGCTGACGAATCAGCCCCTCTTGCCGTAACCCCGACTTCAATCGAGTTCCATACCCACGGGCTGGGCTCCTCGGAACCTTGCAACAGCCGGGCTTGCCGTGAAATCGCGTCCAGATCCGCTACCAGATCCGAACACGCGGGGCAGGATTTCAAATGTTCGTCCTGCTCAATACTGTGTCCGCTCCCAAGCTCGGGCAGGACCCGTTCAAACTCTTCACAGGTCATACTACCTCCCCAACGTCTCTTAAGTAGTCCTCACGGCTTTGTGGCTTTTTCAGCTCTGCTCGTTCTGAGGATCTCTCGTAACTTCATCCGCGCTTTGTGCAATTGCGATTTGCTGTTGCCGATCGAACATCCCACCATCTCGGCGATCTCATTGTGCTCGTAACCCTCAACGTCGTGCAGCAAAAAAATCATCCGGTATCCCGGCGGCAGAGACGCAATCGACCGTTGCAATTGCATCCGATCGATGGATCCAGCCAGCCTCGGGTCGTCCGCGCCCAGTTCCTTCTTGGGCGTCTCCTCCTCCGTCTCGATATTCTCCTCGAGCGGAACTATGGCGAGACCCTTCTTGCGCAGTTGCATCAGGACGACGTTCACCGCCATCCGGTGCAACCAGGTAGAAAAAGCCGACTCGCCGCGAAAAGTTCCAATCTTGCGGAACAACTGCAGGAACGCTTCCTGGGTCAGATCCTCAGCCGCCGCCGTATTGGCCGTCATGCGAAGGCATAGCGAATAAACTCGGCGCTTGTGCAGGTTATACAGTGCCTCGAAGGCGGCCGCATCCCCCTGCTTTGCCCGTTCAATTGCCTCTGCTTCGGAAAGCTTGCCCTGCTGTTTTTTCGCGTCCGTCAAATCGTCTTTTCCGGCCGCACTGAGTCAGATGCGGCGTAAGTCTCTTTTCGTTGTACTGCTTGCAGGTACCGTCGGTACTACCCTTCGTCCAGACCCTTCGAGCCACGCAAGAACGTCAACAAGGCAAGAGGTTGTAGCCCATAGGCTTCCCTGATTCCGATTTCCCGCATGACCTTGGTTATACCACCCTGCCACGGTCAGTTTTTATGTCAAGGCTGGTTAAATCACCCGTCTGTATAAGATTCAGGAGGCGGGGGAAAGACCCAGGAAGCATGTCAAAAGCAAGTAATTTCCCAGTTCCGCCCTAAGCCGACGCCGAAGCCGTCGTAATGGTCTCCAACCCATGCCCATGAGGCCCGGTCTCCCGCTCGTGCAAAAGAAAGGCGAAAAACACCCCCAGGAAACCCAGCACCGAGAAAATCCACATCCCCAGATGGTACCCCCCCGGATTCTCAGCACTGGCATGCCCGAAATCGTTAGCCCAGCCAATCACCAGGTTGAACCCGAACAGCCCAATATTCTGAATCATCGTCATCAACCCATACGCCGTCCCCAGTTTCGATTGGTCAACAATATAAGCCACCGAAGGCCACATCACCGCCGGAATCAGCGAAAATGCCACCCCCATCATTGCCATCGGCACGTAAAGATTGATGTGGGTATACCCCATCATGAGATAAACCGGTATCAGGAGCAGCGAACCGAGCATCATCAAGATGGCGCGTCGACCCACTCGATCCACCATCAGCCCGAACAGCGGCGTAGCGATCATGGCAAACAGGGTCAGCGTGCTTGAGAGGAAACCCCCAAACTCCCGCGAAGTTCCATGCGCCTCGATAAAGAACTTTACCGCGAAAGTCTGGAAAGGGAAGATGGCCGAGTAGAACGTCACGCACAACGCAACGATGTACCAATAGCTCACCCCAAACTTGAATAAATCCGCGAAAACCACTTTGTCCGTCGAGACTTCGCCGAGGTGATAGACCTTTTCCGCATGTACCTCCATGACCCAATAAATAACCGCACCAATCACGCACAAGGAGGAAACACCCAGTGCGATCAGGAAGGGCCAGCGCCAGTTCGCATAAGCCGCCCGAGCCCAGGTGGGCGAGTTCAGCGCGGCAAAGGAACCGAGCCTGCAAATGGTCAGGTTGATGCCAAAAGCAAAACTCAGTTCCTTGCCTTTGAACCACCGCGCCAGAGCCGCCGTGACGGCCACAATCAGCGACTCCGCCCCCATGCCGAAAATCAACCGCCCGGTCGCCATGAGCCAAAGGTGTCCCGACGCGACGGTTATCGCCGGCCCAATCAGGCAGAGCACCCCGAAGATCATCAGCGACCTTCGCAACCCAATCCGGTCAATCAAAACCCCGCCGATCACCACGGTAAATATGTTGGGGAAACTATAGATGGCCTGCAGCAGCCCAATATTCGAATCCGTAAAGCCAAGCTGCTGCTTAAGCACGTCCGCCAAAGGGCTCAACGCGTCATAAACGTAATAATTCCCAAACATCGCCAGGCTGAGAAAGATCAGAACCATCCAGCGATACAACGGGGAAGGCTCAGGCCGCACCGATTCGGGCATCCACACTCCTTAACGAAAGCAAAATTGTGCTGATCAATATGAAGCCAAGAAGATAGCAGAAGCCACCAAACTTCGCACGGCCAATGCACGAGTGAGACACAGCGCCACCGAGAATCAGAAAAGACGAAGTTCTCTGTGACTCTGTGTCTCTGTGGTAGAGAGTGGACCCCACTCCGTGATAAAGTGTTGAATCTCGCGGCTGGCGGGGCTCACCCACCCTGCCAAAGCCGCTCCCAAGGAGTCAGCTATGGGAGAAGTTTACGAAATCGTGAAAGACCGCCGAGTCTACTCCATTGACGCCGACAGCACCGTGCTCGAAGCTGCCCGCTTCATGATGGAACATCGCATTGGCGCTTTGCCCGTACTGCGCAACGGAGAAATCGTCGGCATCTTCTCCGAGCGCGACGTAATGAACCGCGTAGTCGCCCTCGGACGCATGCCCGGAACCACCAAGATTTCCGAAGTCATGACCGCCAACCCAAAATCGGTCAGCGTGGACGAAACCGTCGACAACTGCCTCTTCCTGATGCGCGAGTTCGGCTTCCGCCACCTGCCCATCACCGACGGCAAACAGCTAAAGGGCCTGGTCTCCCTGCGCGACATCCTGCTCCGCTACGTTTCGCAAAAAGAAGCCGAAGCCCGCCGCGCCGCCAGTTAGAAGCGCGCGCTTACTGCTGAGTGTTGACTACTACAGTGACACTCAATTCCTCACTGTCATTTCGAACGCAGCAGGAGCATCCGCGAACGCGGATGTTCCTGCGGAGTCGACAAACCTGCTTTTCCGCTTTTGTGCCGATTTCGTAACAATCTCACAATTCTTACTTGCCGCGTCGCCAAGAGCGCTATGCTTCCGCGATTTGTAACCGGGCCCCTGTTGTCCTCCCAACCTTCACATCCAGTCAACCAACCCTGCATTAACCAAGGAGGACTCGACATGAGGTTCATCGTTAAGATTCTGCTGCTGTCCGTTTCGTCTGCCGCAAGCCTGGCCTACTCCCAGACCAACAACATTCCGCAGGTTCAACACGTAATTGTTCTCGTCCAGGAGAATCGCACTCCAGACAATCTGTTTGGGAGCGATGCCTTTGCCCAAACCCGCCAGCTGCCGGGCGCGGACCTGGTCCAAATCGGAAACTGCTCCAACCCCGCACAGAAAACAATTACCCTGCAGTCCCTGAATCTGGGAAACGCTTGCGGTCCCAATCATTTTCACGAGGCTGCGTGGCTGCCAACCTACGATAACGGGAAAATGGACGGCGCCTGCACCATCCCCACAGCCAAGTGCACCGGCATCAGCAATCCCGAGTACAGCTACGTCCAGTCGTCGAATGTGGGGCCGTATTTCCAAATCGCTCAGCAATACGGCTACGCGAATTATATGTTTCAAACCAACCAGGGACCGAGTTTCCCCGCGCATCAGTTCCTGCTCTCCGGGACTTCGGCGCCCACCTTGCCCAGCGATCCCACCCTCTGCCCCGACCCCCTAACCAATCACAGTTATCCCTGCTACCAGTGGTTCGCGGCGGAGAACAACAACAAGAAAGGCGACCCGTACGGGTGCACCGCCCAGAGCACTGTGGTCGACGATATTGCCCCCAATGGGAACGAATCCGCCGCATACAACAAGGGCTTGCCGTGCTACAACCACAACAGCCTGGCGACCCTCCTGGACCAGACGCCTGCGATCAGCTGGAAGTACTATGCGCAGGCGGCGCCGGTGGGAAAGGATCTCTGGACCGCGCCCAATGCGATCTATGACATCTGTATGCCTCTCGGCGGGCAGCAAACGATATGCACGGGCTACGATTGGATAAACTACGTGCAGAGCGTCTTCCCCAACGCCGCCGGATATCCGCACAGCTACTCACCCATCCTGACTGACCTCGGGGCGGATCCCAGTCAGCCGCAATGCACGCTTCCCGCAATAAGCTGGGTGGTTCCCGACGGGAGTTGGTCCGACCATGCTGGACAGGACCCAGACGGCGGGGGACCGTCCTGGGTGGCGGCTATCGTCGACGCGGTTGGCGGTTACTATTACGACATAAACCGCCAGCAGCACAGAACCTCCTGCCAGAACCCCGACGGCAGTGCCATGTACTGGAAAAATACTGTGATCTTGATTACCTGGGACGACTGGGGCGGCTGGTACGACCACATCCTGCCGTGGCGTTGCAACAATGTCGGGGTCTGCAGTGGCTATCCTGGTGGACTGGACGGCGGCGGCAGCGAGTACGTCTACGGTTTCCGCGTCCCGTTGCTCGCCGTCTCCGCTTACAACTACCGTCCGCAAGGCGCAACCGGATACATCTCCGGAGCATGCGGCCCCGGGCAACAATATAGCTGTCCAAACGAGCAGCAGAAATACATCCACGACTTCGGCAGCGTTCTCAACTTCATCGAGTACGCCTTCGGGACGGGCGGGGTTCCGCTGAGCTTGCCAGGCTTCCCCGGCCAGGGTATCAGTCCCTCTTACAAGTATGCGGACTATTTCGCCCCGGACGGGCCAACCGTTTGCGGGGCGACAACCTGCCCATACTCACTATCCGACTTCTTCAACTTTGGCGGTAGCGCAAGTACATTTACGCCCTTTACCCAGGGAGTAAACTATCCAACTCAATGCTTCATCACCCCTACCGCACAGGGCTGCTTCGGCTCAAGCTTCACCCCCACAAATCCCGATGATGACGACGACGCCGAGTAGG
The DNA here is from genome assembly GCA_963838765.1 of uncultured Acidobacteriota bacterium. Lineage (GTDB taxonomy): Bacteria > Acidobacteriota > Terriglobia > Terriglobales > Acidobacteriaceae > JABDBE01. The sequence goes on from CAWISU010000066.1 coordinate 73,422, forward strand.
GGGCTGAAGGCATTGCTTTACTGCACGGCGGGCGCTGGCCCAAGCACAACCGGCGCCCGCCGATGCATCGGTTGAGATTCGGTGATATGATTGTGCCCCGGCGAGAGCGCTTGCCAAGCTCTTCCTTCCTGGCGCGAGCCTCTCGGCAAAAGGCGGTATCGAATGCGATCAACGCGGCTATCCTCGTTACTCATGGCGGTCGCAATGTCCGCCTTGGCCCTCGGGCTACCCATCATCGCCCCGGGTGCCCCGAAGTATCAAGTGCTACACGCTTTCACCGGAGGCAAAGATGGCGGTGGACTGTATAGCGGCCTGTTGCTTGATAAACAAGGCGACGTGTACGGCACAGCGATAAACACGGCCTTCGAGCTGACGCCGCACGCGAATGGCAAGTGGAGTCTGAAGGTGCTGCACACTTTCGGCGAGGGCAACGACGGATCAGGCCCGATGGGTGGGCTGATATTCGACCCGGAGGGAAATCTCTATGGCACGACTGTGGGCGGCGGCGGGCCCTATAAATATGGCACCGTCTTCGAGTTGACGCCGGGCACCCTTGGCTGGAAGGAGACCGTGCTTCGCCGCTTCAGCCAACACGACTACGGCAGCGATCCCCAATCCGCCTTGGCCATGGACGCGGCCGGTAATCTCTACGGCACCGCTCCGGCCTCCGCCTTTGAGTTGACGCCCGGCCCCCATGGTTGGAAGGAGATCATCCTCCACGAGTTTACGGGCCAGAACGGCGACGGTTTCGGTGCCTACGCTAGCGTGATCCTGGATGCGGCCGGCAATCTCTATGGAGAGACCGCAATGGGCGGCACAGGTACGGGCTGTGGCGGCGGCTGCGGGACCGTTTACCAACTTCAGCCCACGTCCGCCGGGTGGAAAGAACACATCCTCCATGACTTCGGCACCGGCGGCGACAACATGGCCTACCCCGAAGGGCCGCTTATGCTCGACAAAATGGGTAACCTGTACGGCACCGCTGGCGGCGGCACCTACGCTGACGGCGCCGTTTATAAACTGACGCCGCAATCAGACGGTCGCTGGAAGTCAACAATCATTCATAGTTTCACCGGAGGCGCGAACGGACAGAGCGTTGGCGGCGGCGTGGTCATGGACAAAGCTGGAAATCTCTATGGCACAACCACCGCCGGCGGCAGCCCGAACTGCGAATGCGGCCTGGTGTACAAGCTTTCGCCGGGCTGCCGAAGGCAAGTGGAATTTCAAGGTTCTGCACACCTTCGTCGGCACCGACGGCGCCCAACCCGTTGGCGAGCTGATTCTCGACGACAAAGGCAATCTCTACGGCAACACTATCACCGGCGGCACCGGCGGCTACGGCGTAGCCTTCAAACTCACCCTATAAGTCCGCGGCTCCATTTCCCGAAACTCTTTACTTCCGGCTACCACGAGGATATTGTATATCGATGTACATTAGCTTACAGGCGTTAGTGGAAGTCGGGCCACCTGGAAGCTGGAGAGAGCTAACTCCTTATTCCGGAATATTTTACGTATAAGTCCTTATTCCTCAAAGATTTTGAGGGTGGTCTGACCGTAACCCCATGATTCCAAAAGATCACCGGGGGGGAGGGGGTATACCCAAATTTCGCGGTGAGACTTTCTTGCTAGAAGCTAGCAGCCAGAAGCTAGGAGCCACTCCGCGGCGTAGAATTAAGACATGCGCCGAGTCTATCTCGACAACAACGCCACCACCCCGCTCCTTCCCGAGGTCTTCGAGGCCATGCGCCCGTACTTCGCCGAGCACTTCGGCAACGCATCCTCCATCCACCATCACGGGCAGGAGACCCGGGCCGCAGTCGAGCGCGCCCGCGAATCGGTGGCAGCGTTACTCGGCTGCCGAGCCGCGGAGGTCGTCTTCACCAGCGGCGGCACGGAAAGCGATAATCTCGCCATCTCAGGCGTAACCCGCCCCGGCGACCACATAATCAGTTCGACCATCGAACATCACGCGGTGCTGAACTCCTGCAAGCACCTGGAAGCCACGGGATGCGAAGTCACCTACGTTCCCGTCGATGGCCGTGGACTGGTCGATCCCGAGGACGTTCGCCGCGCTTTGCGTCCGCACACCAAGCTAATCACGATCATGATGGCGAACAACGAAACCGGCGTTCTGCAGCCGGTCGAAGACATAGGCAAGATCGCCGCCGAAGCAGACATCTATTTCCACACCGACGCGGTGCAAGCAGCAGGGAAGATCCCCATCGACGTAAACCGTCTCAGCTGCGACCTGCTCTCCATCTCCGGCCACAAGCTGCACGCGCCCCAGGGGGTGGGCGCCCTCTACGTAAGAAAGGGAACCATTCTCGAGCCAATTTTTCATGGCGGAAGCCACGAGCGATCCCGCCGCGCAGGCACGGAGAACGTCCCCGGAATCATCGCTCTGGGCAAGGCAGCAGAACTGGCCAGAGAAGCACTTAGAGCGAGGCGACCTGGCCCAGATGGCGGCAATGCGCGATCACATCGAACAAGAAATTCTGTCCAAGGTAGAAGCCACAGGCGTAAACGGAGAAGGCGCTCCACGCGTCCCCAACACCACCAACATTCACTTCGACTACATCGAAGGAGAATCGCTGGTAATCGCGCTCGATCTGAAAGGACTCGCAGTCTCGACAGGAGCAGCCTGCTCGTCCGGCGCAATCGAGCCCTCCCACGTGCTAACCGCCATGGGCTTGCCCGCAGAAACAGCCCGCGCCAGCCTCCGCTTCAGCCTGGGCAAGCAGAACACTCCGGAAGATGTTCAATTCGCTCTCGGACTCATCCCGCAAACCGTCGCCCGCCTGCGGGACCTATCGCCGGTTTACAATAGACAAGCAGTTAGCAATTAGCACTTGGCATTTAGCTCGTGCGGAATCGTGGCGAACGCCCAAGGTTTCGACGGAATTTTCCCGACCTCCGCGAAAATGTGAAGGGGCTGAATGCTAACTGCTAAGTGCTAAATGCTGAACTCTAGAACCATCGCCGTAGCCATGTCAGGCGGAGTCGACTCCTCGACCGTCGCGGCCATGCTGCGCGCGGAGGGACACGACGTCATCGGCCTGACCATGCAACTCTGGAACCAGCGAAGGCTGGCGGGACACGTCGGCATGCCGGAAGCAGTACACGGGCGTTGCTGCTCGCTCGACGATGTCTATGACGCCCGCCGCGTCGCCGAAACGCTGGGTATCCCTTATTACGTCGTCAATCACGAAGACCGCTTCGAGCGCGACGTGGTGCAGCCGTTCGTCGAGGAGTATTTGTCGGGACGCACGCCCATCCCTTGCAGCCTGTGCAACAACCATCTCAAGTTCGATCAGCTGTTGATCGTGGCGCAGCAGATTGGCGCGGACGCGTTGGCGACCGGCCATTACGCTCGCGTGGAATTCGATGACAAGCGCGGACGCTGGCTGCTCAAGCGTCCGGCTGATTCCTCCAAGGACCAAACCTATTTCCTATTCGGTCTCACACAAGATCAGCTCAGCCGCACCCTGTTTCCTCTCGGCGAAATGACCAAGCCGCAGGTTCGTGATCTGGCGCGCCATCACGGCCTGGCTCTCGCCGCGAAGCCGGATTCGCAGGAGATCTGCTTCGTTCCCGGAGGCGATTACAAGAAGTTCCTCGATGCCTATTTGGCGGAACAGGGCGAGTCTCTGCCTGACACTGCCGGCGAACTCGTGACCACCGACGGACAGGTAATCGGCGAACACAACGGCATCCACAACTTCACGGTAGGCCAGCGTAAGGGCTTGGGCGTTGCGACGGGCTCGCCGCTGTACGTGATCCAGATCAAGGGCGACCAGCGCCAAGTGGTGGTTGGCAACCAAGAGGATCTGTACTCACGAACGCTGCGCGCCCGCCGCGTGAATCTAGTAGCGGTGGAGGATCTGGGCGAGCCCGTGCGGGTGCGGGTGAAGATCCGCCATCGCCACGAAGGAGCGCCCGCGTTATTAGAGAAGGCAGGCCACGACGAAGTCCTGGTGACCTTCGACGATCCGCAGCGTGCGATCACACCGGGCCAAGCCGCCGTCTTCTATGACGGAGACATCGTAGTGGGTGGGGGCTGGATCGTCTGAAAGACAATCAAGTGGGAAAGTCCGCATCTCGCTTTCGATATTTTCGCCGTTCGAAATCCGGATGAATAGCACGACTTAGAGCGCCCCACTCTTGACCAACAAAATTATCGGTTTGGAGGAAACCTTTGGCAAACTTAACGCTTCTCGACTAGTAAAGAAAGGGGACAAGACCTATGAAGCTTCTTATTTCCTTACTGACGGCAGTGTTGCTGGCGAGTGCTTCTCTCGGGCAAAACCAGGCGCAGCAAAGTAGCGGAGCGGAGTCTCAGGAGAATGGCACGCGGCTGGCTCCGGGCACGATCATCCGGGTCGAACTGGCAAAGACAGTCGATGCCAAGAAGGCCAAAGTGGGTGATGAGGTGATTGCCAAGACCATGGATGACCTTCGATCGGACAGCAACGAAGTGCTCGCGTCCCGGGGATCGAAGATTGTGGGTCATGTCGCCGAGGTGTCGCCACACCAGGGTGATTCCGCGTCTACGCTGGGCATCGCCTTCGACAAAATGGTCCTGAAGAATGGAACTGACATGCCGCTCAAGGCTTCCATTCAAGCCATTGGCTGGCCGCAGTCGAATACCGCCTCGGCCTATCAGCCCGTGGGCGGACCCAGTGGTCCCGGTGGCCCGGTGCCATCCACCGCCAGCGCTGCTAACGGGGCGGGTAGGGGGCTTCCGGGTGGGACTGCGCCCGGTGGGAACGGGGCGGCTCCAACTCCGGAGGGGACGGACGCGACGGGGGGCTACGGACAATTGACTCCTAAAGACCAAGGCGTGGTGGGAATGGCGGGAGTGTCGCTGAGTACGGGAGCGGCGCAGGATTCGTTGTTGAGTTCGCCCAAGCACAATGTGAAGTTGGACAGCGGGACGCAGATGATTCTTCGCGTTATTTCATAAAGGGTGGGCCAACACATTCAATGAAAAGCAGCGCATCAGCGCTGCTTTTTACTTTGCGCGAAACTCGAATTAGATAAACATTTCGTCCTGCGGAACGCCAACGCCGTTGTGCCTGCGACGTTTCGCTCCGATCAGGAACTCCAGGCCGGAAGTGACGCCCTGGACTAATCCAGCCAGCTGCCGGACCGGGGAAACCACGGTCTTATGCACTAAGTTCGTGGTGTTCTCCACGCGGTCCAGAGTGCGATTGAGCAGTTCATCGGCGCGGATCACCTGCAAGCGCGCACGGTCGATGGCATCGCTGACGGTGGCATCGAGACGCTCGATTTGGGCGCGAACCAGTGTGCTGGACTCGGTCATATTGGTCACCAAGGTCTGGAGGTGGGGGCGAAACTCCACCAGCATGGAGTAGGCGGTCTCGGCCGCGGGCATGACCTTGGTCTTGACGTCTTCCGCCAAGGCTTCCATACGCGCTGAGGTTTGGCGGAGGGCGAGGTACATGGCCACGAGAATTCCGGCCTGGATTACCACGGCCGCCGCAGTAACGCCGATGAAAATAGGCAGATAGTCCATAAGTGTTCCTCCGCGTTACGGCGCTAGAGCGAGTGGCGGTACGGAGAGCCGATGCATCACGGATTTTTTGGGCCGCCACCCTCGGAAACGGTTGCTTCCTGGTACGCCTGCTTTCCAGCTTCATAGGCGGAGCGGAACTGCTCCTTCTGCTGGTTCAGTACCTCGCGACCGCGATCGGCCCAACCGGCGGCCTGCTCGCGCGCCTGGCGGGCGCGATCCCGAACGAACTCGCGACCATCCTCGGCCTTCGAGCGTAGCGCCTCACGGGTTTCGTCGCCCGAGCGTGGGGCGTACAGAACTCCAGCGACGGCGCCGATGCCCAGCCCCGCAAGAAACCACAGAAAACTATTGCCATCTCTCTCAGCCATAAATGAAGCCTCCAAATCGCGATATTACTAATCGGATGGTAGCACCCGTAATGGCGAATTACAATTCTGCGGACACAGTAGGACGGGGCGCACATCGCTGTAGTGGGCCAATGAACGATATCAGTGCCGGCTACGATAATTCGCTTGGTTGAGATGCGATTTACATGGTTCAGGACTAATTCCGAGGCCGAATTTTCTTCTTTTTTTCAGATGCTTGTTTTCCTGGTGCAAGTGACTTGTAGAGATCGGGGCGAAGCGAGACAATATCGGCTTGCGCGAGGGATATTCATGTCACAGAAGTATCGCCAACACGGCTACCAGGACCGCGACAGGGAGCGAGGCGCAGACGAAGCCCGGCCAAAGCAATCTTCTGAACGTCCGGTCAAGAAAGAAACTTTTGGCCCGCGGGCGTTGCAGATGCCGGGCTCACACACGGTTTCGCGCTGCGCGCAATGCGGGACCTTGCTGACATCCGTATCTGAACCGCTTGGAAAATGCCCCAAGTGCGGATTCGAACTGCACTCCTGCCGGCAGTGCACCTATTTCGATACTTCGAGCCGGTTCGAATGCACGCAGCCCATTCCGGAGCGGATTGCGCGTAAAGATGAGCGCAATCCATGTACGTTTTATTCCATGCGGGTCCGGGTGGAGAAGGAAACTTCTACGCCGAGTTCGGCGCGGCCCATGGATGCGCGAACTGCCTTCGAGAATCTCTTCAAGAAGTAAGTTGCAGGGCTGAGCGCTTTTCCCGCTTTGGGACGGAGTTTACTGTCGAATACCGGTACCCCCTCCCCCCTGTTCATGCGCAAAATCTCTAAAACAAACGAGTTATTTTACGACTATGTGCTAGATCTTTGAGTTTAAAGGAGTTACACGCAAAATCTAGAGAACATTGGACTTGCTGGCGGGGAGGCATTCCCAGTTCGGGATTGCGCTGGCACCTTTGGGCGGAAGGTCTGGCGGCGCCCTGGCGCTGGATCAGGTTGTCAAAGACCGGCTATTATCTTACAGATAATGTAAGTGGTATTAGGTTATCCGGTGGTGAGGCTTGCGGTCAACAGGAAAATAGCTGCGGAACTGGGGTTCGAGTGGGTGCGCCGACATGCGGTTGTGGAGCTTTTTGCTGAGGATGAATATCGATAGTCGGGAATGGGCATTCTCGTCTCCACCCCTTCCGCACAGAACGCGGAAGGGTGGGCCACCCGTTTTTGTTTGTGATTTAACTTGCACTTTGAATGGGTGGGCGACCCATGCTAAAGGAATGGGTTTACGATGTGGACGCCGTCGATCTCTCGGGCTTCCTGCATATCTTCTGAGAAAACTACGCGACAGCCGGACTGTTTGGCGGCGCGCAGGACTAGAGCATCCCAAAACGAAAACCCGTGAAGCCGATGAAGGTCGATAGCGGCCAGGATGTCGCCGACGTCGGGTGCGGCGACATCGAACTCTGCCAGCAGTTCGACTTTGCGGCGAGCGATGCGGGGATCGAGGTGCAGTTTGCGAGTGACGGTGACGAAATATTCCTGGAGCACCTGCAAGGATACAACGCCCGTGCCGGCACGGCGGTGCTCGGCAACCAAATCGAGGGCGCGCCGTTGCTTGGCTGGCGCAGCTTTGTCGTCGGCATAGATAAGAACGTTGGTGTCGAAGAAGCTACGGGCGCTCATGAATTTCATTCCGATTGAAGCGCCAGCCGCGGGAGTGGCCACGACCGGAAAGTTTTCTGAACTCCTCGATACTTTGCTCCGGGTCGTCGCCTCCCGCCAGCTTTTGCAGGTAGTCGCGGATCAACTGGTTCAGGCTTTTGCCTAGGGCATCGGCCTTTTTCCGGGCGCGGGCAACGAGCTGTTCATCGATTGATAAAGTTACATTCATTAACACAGTATATGTGTGCATGTATCCTGTGTCAATTATGTCCGGGCTGGTGAAAGTGCGGACCTTCGGGATGACACAATGGAATAGGAACAACCATTGCGGTTGCTTTTCCGCTCTCCGATGCTTCGAATAATGAGCTGGCGGTCGCTTAGCGAGATAGCAGACGACGGTTTTTCTTCAGACGGTCCCGTAGTTGAACGTGGCTGCCGCACGGGCGTGCACGCCCGCGCCTACATCGACAACTCTTCGCGGACAGGAGTGTCCGCGCCACATTATTGTGGCGGGGATGCTTACTTGTCTTCCGTTGTTCCTCTTAATTGCGAACGGGCCGTCACCGGCGGGTGAGGACGACAAGTTCCACAGTGTCGGGTGCGAGCGGATTAGACAAATTCAAAGCACCTTCCTTCCCAGATTCCTCTTCCACCAAGTCGAGATTCTGGGTCTTGCTGATTCGGTAGCGTTTTATGCTGAATGCAGCTTTTCCCCACGGTAGATTGCGGACGGTCAAGTTATAGCCTAGGTTATCGCGGTAAGCGATGTCAGTGCGCAGCGGCAGGAACTTGACTCTCGACATATCGGGCATGGGCGGTGCGGCTTTTTGTAATTCTGGTGGCATGGGCATGAGGTCCGGTTTGTAATTGGCGGGAATCGCATAGTTGCTGATTATGATCTGAACGGTGTTGCCGTTAGCGGAGCGGCCCGCAAGCGCGGCGAAGCCGAAAGTATCCGTTCCCTCGACCGGAAGGCGTTGCGGGGTGTCCAGCATTTTGCCCATTGCCTTGAACGTATAGGCAGTCTTGAAATATTTGCCGTCGAGGCCGAAGAGTCCCATCCAAGCCGCATCTCCACGATAGAAGTGAGCGTGGTCAATGGAGGTATCCTGCAAATAGCTGAGCACCGCGCCGATGTAGGCGGCGTTATGTTCGCCCTGAAGTTCGGCCTTCTCGGATTCAGTAAAGTCGGCACTCAGATTCCATTCCGAGAGAATGTTTTCGGCGTGAGGGAAGCCGTGGGTGTCCAGGACGCCGCGAATTTCCTTGGCGATGCGGATGGCGTCATAGGGGTCCGCTGAACCGTTGGCATAGGTGTGCCAGGAATAAAAATCGAGCGGCACGTGATGCGAGGCGCAGTAATCGATGAAGCTTTCGCGGTAGCCTCCATCGTCGGACGGGAAAGCCTTGGCGACGCCGCCAACTTTGAGTGCGGAATCGACAGACTTCAGGGCTCGTGCGATTTTTTCGTACAGGGAATAAAACTGCTGGAGGGTGCCCGACCAGAATAAGGCCTCCGGCTCATTCCAGAACTCCCAATAGCGAATGCCATCATGGAAGCCGTTTGCCCAGCCCTGGTTGTAGTGCATGGCAATGTGTTTCACTACGCTGGCAAATTTGTCGAAATCATCCGGCGGATTGATGTTGGCGCCCCAACTGCGTCCAATACGGTAGTAGACTTCCGCGCCGCCGGCGCGGATGGCAGCGACCACTTTGTCGGTTGGAACAAAATTGTAGCTTTCTGGTTTCTCGGGATCGGCTCCCCAGTCAGGAAAGATTATGCTCGCGTTCCCCGCTTTTACTGTGCCGGCGCGCTGCGCGTTGTCGGGAATAAGCCAAGTGAGCAGTCCGTTGCCGAGCACGAACTGTGAATCGATTTCCGTGGGACCCATAAAATCGTGCGTCCGAACCTGATCAATGCGGAGATCTTTGTAGTGCTCGACGAGGTTTGGAAGTCCCGCCATTACAGGGCTTGGTGGACCGTTCACTCCTTGAAAGGAGCGGATTTCTCCGATGACTTTCCCGGCATCTACTCGGATGGATCGAAATCCGGCGTGGGTTGTGTCTTGAGCAAATCCGGCAATGACGACCAGCGTCAGGCATAGTGCATAACGGATAAAGACCTTCATGAACGAAGCTCCCGCGTTTGGCGTCGTCAGCGTGACTGGTTACAGCTGCAGCGTTGGCATCATACACCGCTGTGGGCGAAATTCTCGCTAACCGCCCGCGGGCAAGAGTGTCCGCGCTACGCGATTTTGCCAACGGCCCGCGGGCGGGGGCGCCCGCGCCACACGAATCTTATGGCTTCTGGGTTGGGCGCAGTAAAATCTCGCTGACAAAGGATTGCGGGGCTTGCGTCACCAGCATGGCGACGACGTGGGCTACGTCTTCCGGTTGCAGCATTTTTGCTTTATCTTTTCCTGCGTGCGGGCTCAGGTCGGTGTCTACTGAGCCGGGGCAGACTACTGAGACGCGAATATTGTGGGTGCGCAGTTCTTCGGCTACGGAGTAGCTCAGGCCGTTCAGTCCCCATTTTGAGGCGGCGTAGGCGGCGCCGTTGGGCAGGGCATTTTTGCCGGCCAGCGAGGAGATGTTGATGATGTGTCCGGTGCGGGCGCGGATCATGATGGGCGCGAATGCGCGAATGGCGTAATAGACTCCGCGCAAGTTTGTGTTCAAGACCTGGTCCCAAGATTCGGGTGGCAACTGGTGGAGGGGACCTCCGAAGCCGCCGACGCCGGCGTTGTTGACCAGAATGTCGATTCGTCCCAGAGTCTGGTCGACTTGAGCGGCGGCGGCTTCGACGGAGTGCAGGTCGGTGACGTCGCAGGGCAAGGGTTTGGCTTGGCCGCCGGCTTTCGAAATGGCGTCAGCGGTAGATTGCAGGGGCTCGCGGGTGCGTCCGCAAAGCACGGTTGTGGCTCCCAGGCTGGCGAGTTTGGCAGCAATGGCGGCGCCGATGCCGCGTCCTGCGCCGGTAATCACTGCGACTTGGCCTGCCAAACTAGTGTTATTACCAGTTCCATTCATGGGAACTCTCCCTCTAAGATAGTTATGTTGGATGTGCGCAACCACAAGAGCGTCGAGCCACATCTTACAAGATGGGTGAGGGCGTCTACGAAAGTAAGCTTGCCTTCGTCGAGGTACATACTTATAATCCGGCTCACCGGAAATAGTTCTTGGCCTGGTTGAAGTTACTGGGCGGGCGCTTGAGTTTTCCGGGCCTGTCGCAGGTGCGAGTGAAGTTCGTGCTTAGAGCAGCCGGGGATTGAGCAGGGGTATACCCGGGTACGAGTGCCGTCCGTTTTCCCGACAATTCAAGGAGCCATTTCAAAATGAAGACAAGCCTAGCAGCGATTGTGATTACGTTTGCTGGAATCGCCTCGGGTCAGCAAGCCACAACGCAACCGCAAACCCAGTCCGCGGCACCGGCCCAGACGCAGCCCGCCGCGTCGCAACCGCAACAGAAGAAAGAGATCAAAGATCCGGCGGAGTACAACGCTTACGTGGGCGCGATTCAGCAGAAGGATCCGGCCGCACAGATCAGCGGCCTGGAAGCTTTTCTGGCTCAGTACCCCAACAGCGTGATGAAAGAAGACGCGCTGGAAACGTCTGATGGTGGCCTACCAGAAGACCAATAATCAGGCCAAGATGCTGGACGCGGCGCAGCGCATTCTGCAAGCGAATCCCAACAATTTGCGGGCGCTGGCTTTGCTCAGCTACATTAAGCGAGCCCAGGCCGAAGCCGGTCAGGATGCCCAAAATAACCTGACCCAGGGGGCTCAATTTGCGGATCGCGGCTTGCAAGCCCTGCAAACCGCGCCCAAGCCGGATGGGACTTCCGATGCGGACTTCACCAAAATGAAGTCGCAAATGAGCGCGATCTTTAACGGCACGTCGGGAATGGCCGCGTTGCAAGCCAAGAATTATCCGGTAGCGCAGCAGCGTTTGCGGGCGGCGGTGGAAGCGGATCCGAACGATTTGCGGAACGTTTATCCTCTGGCGCTGGCGGACTTGACGGGGACGCCGCCGAATCAGGTGGAGGGGCTATTTTTCATTGCCCGGGCGGCGAATCTGGCGGCTGGTTCGGCGGGTCAGACGCAGATCGAGAGTTATGGCAAGAGTCAATACACCAAGTACCACGGCTCCGACCAGGGCTGGACAGATGTGCTGGCATCGGCTAAGGCCAACCCTATGCCACCAGCGGGTTTCACCGTCCAGCAATATGTTCCTCCTACGCCAGCGCAACAAGCGGCCGACTTAGTGAAGAGCAAGGCTCCGAAGGACATGAGTTTCGCGGAGTGGGAATTGGTGCTTTCCGCCGGCGCACAGGCGGATGCAGACAAAGTGTGGGCGGCGATTAAAGGGGTTCCTTTGCAGATGGAAGGCACGGTCATCAAGGCGTCGTCGACCGAACTGCAAATCGCGGCCAGTCAGGATGACATCGATCAGAAGCGGGCGGATATTGTGGTCACGATGGGTGGAACCATTCCGGCCAAGCTGATGCCGGCGGAGGCGTCTACTTTAGATTTTGAAGGGACGCCGGTGTCCTATACGCCGAACCCGTTTGTGATGACCATGGAGAAGGGTGCGTTGCTGACCAAGGCGCCGCCGCCATCCAAGAAACCCGTCCATAAGCGTCCGTCTCAGTAAGCTCGGTCGGATAGGATTGAGCTGGGCAGCGGGTTGAGTTAACCTGGCGTCATTCCGAGGAGCGAAGCGACGAGGAACCTGGGCTTTCTGCCCATGACGAAGAACCCTAGATCCCTCGCTTTGCTCGGGATGACAAATGGATGGTCAGCTTTCAGGGCAGCGCAGTTAACGCTGCCCTAACTTTTTGTTCCCCCGGGAAAATTAGGGGATGGATTTTCAGCGGACTATTTTTTTGTCGTAGGCGGTGGGGCGAGCGCTGCGCGGGGGACGCTTGACCCCGGCTCGTAGTTGCCGTATGTCAATCTTTAGTTCGGAAATAGTGCGGCTTAGGGTGTTGCGATGCATCCCCAGTTGACGGGCGGCCCGGCACTGGTTTCCGTTGTTTTCCTGCAGCACGGTGAGGATGAACCGCTTCTTGAATTCGCGTACGGCCTCGGAGTACAGAATATTGCTTTTATACATTTGCAGGATGAGTGCTTCGAGCTGATCTCTCACGGCATCCCTCTTTCTTTTGAAAAGCTGTTGCCTGCGCTTTTCTCGTTGCCAGATTTCGCTGCGGGCTGCAGACGTGCCATTTACATATGTTGCTGTTCACGGTGCAGCAAATCGAGTCCTTGATAAAAACGGGCCCGCAATTCTGAGGGCGCCAGCCAAATGGCGGCGCGTCCAACCACCAAAAAATACGGCGCCAATTCCGAACCTTCCAACCAGGTCGAGGTAGGGGTGAAGGCCGCCATGCTCATGAGGATCACTGCGACCATCAAAACGCCACGCAGCAGTCCCAATGCTCCGCCCAAGACCCGGTCGACAAAACTGAGCCCAGCTTCTTTTACGATATGACGGGTGATGCGCCCCGCGATTCCTGCGAGGAACAAGACCGCCAAAAAAATAACCAGAAAAGATACGATTTCCCCCAACCACATGGACTTCAGGTAGGGCGCATACCGCGCCGCCAGCCGCTGGTAGTTCCAGGCTGCCAGCAGGTACCCGAGGACCAGGCCCGCAATGCCGAAGGCTTCATGAAAGAAGCCAGAGATCGCGGCCTGAATTACCGACACCGCAACTACAGCTACGATGACCCAGTCTGCCGCCGTCATCGTCTACCCCAACGGATTGCTGCGCTAAACATCCAGCTCGAGTCCGGTGAGCTGGTGGAAAGCCTCCAGGTATTTCTCGCTGGTGTGGCGCGTCACGTCCGCGGGAAGGCCGGGCGCAGGCGGTTGCTTGTTCCAGCGAATTTGCTCAAGGTAATCACGAACATACTGCTTGTCGTACGAATCTTGTGCCCGGCCGGGCTGGTACTTGTCCGCCGGCCAAAAGCGGGACGAGTCGGGAGTAAGAACCTCATCCGCGAGGGTGATGCCCTTGGAGGTCATGCCGAACTCAAACTTTGTGTCGGCGATTATGATGCCCTTCTGCAGAGCGTAGTTTGCCGCCTTGCTGTAAATCTTCAGACTGAGGTCACGGAGTTGGCGGCTTAACTCGACTCCAACGATGCGGGTCATCTCATCGAAGGGAATGTTCTCATCATGCCCGGTTGTCGCTTTTGTGGCCGGAGTGAAAATAGGCTGCGGCAGCTTGCTGGACTCCTTCAGCCCGGCGGGAAGTTCTATTCCGCACACGCGGCCGCTGGTTTTGTACTCCTTCCATGCCGATCCGGAAACATATCCGCGAACTACGCACTCAACCGGGATCATCTCCGCGCGCATTACCATCATGGATCGGCCTTGCAGCCGATCGGCATACTTCTGGACGGCCGCGGGATACTGTTTCACATCGGCGGTGACCACATGGTTGACCACGAGATCGTGCAGGAAATCGAACCAGAAGAGAGAAATCTGGGTGAGTACGCGACCCTTGTGGGGAATGCCAGTGGCGAGTACGTAGTCGAAAGCAGAGATGCGATCAGTGGCTACGAAGAGAAGATGTTCGCTGTCGAGATCGTACACGTCCCGGACTTTACCGCTGGCGTGGAGCTTGAGTTCGGGGAAGTCGGAGCGAAGCAGGACGGAGTCGAGAAGCTGGGGGCTCATGTTTAAATTTTACAGTTAGAAAACGTCGCGTATTTTAACCTGCCAGAAATATTTGTCAACGATTTAAGTTTGGATCGAAGATCGACGCTGCGCATTCCCTTGAAAGAAAGAGTGTTGACCACCGGTGAGGGCTTCGTAATCGGTTTCCCGTGCGGTATTTGAGAGGGTCCGGTTTGTGGAAAAGCTGAGGATGGCAGAGGATAACTGGGACGAAGGGAAACTTCAGGGTGCAAGCAACGTGCGTACACGTCAGAGCTTAGTTGGCCATCTGCGGGCCGCGTGAAAGACACGTATCATCTCCACCTCGTTCTCGCGTATACGGTAGGGGATGATATACGGGGTGTCGGAAACGACCAATTCTCGGGTTCCAGTTATTCTTCCTGGGCGCCCCATTGCGGGATATTGTTTCAGGTAATCGACGGCCTCAGTGATCGCCTGCACAACTCGAGCTGCTGCCGCAGGATTGTCACGCGCGATGTATTCGGCTTCAGCGTCCAAGTTTGCCAATGCCGCGCGGAGCCATCTAACCCGCACGACGCGTCCATTTCTTCAGCGTGCGTTCCACATCCTTCTCACTGGCGAATTCCCCCCGATCGGCCTCGGCTAGGCCTTTCTTGATTTCTTCGATCTGCCAGTCATTAAGCGCAACGTACTCCCGAATTGCTTCGGCCGCCACGAACGAACGGCTGCGGCGCATGGCCCGCGACAAGCGGTCCAGTTGCTTCTTTAGCTTGGGCTCGAGCCGCAAGGTCAGTACAGAAGATTCCGGCATATTGGCTCCTGTATACAGTTTACATCATCTGTATTCGAATGTAAATGTCCGGATCTACCAGGCTGCTCTACGCGGTCGCCCCGAAGCGCACCGAGACCAGTTTGGAGACGCCTGGTTCCTGCATGGTGACGCCGTACAGCACTGGGGCGATGCTCATGGTTTTCTTGCTGTGAGTGATGAGGACGAACTGGGTTTGGATGCTCATCTCGCGCACGAGTTCGGTGAAGCGGCCGATGTTGGCTTCGTCGAGCGGGGCGTCGACTTCGTCGAGAATACAGAATGGGCTGGGTTGATATTGGAAGATTCCTACGAGCAGCGCCAATGCGGTGAGCGCTTTCTCACCGCCGGAAAGCAGCAGGACATTCTGCAGTTTCTTGCCAGGAGGGGAAGCCACAACGTCGATGCCACTTTCCGCGCTGTTCTCTTCATCGGTCAGGCGCATGAAAGCATGCCCGCCGCCGAACAGCTTGCGGAATGTGGTTTGGAAGTTCTCGTTGATTTTGTGGAAGGCCTCTTCGAACTTTTGCCGCGAGAAGGCATCGATTTCCTTGATGGTCGCCTGGGTGTTAGCAATCGAATCGAGCAGATCTTTTCTTTGTGTGTCGAGGAATGCATGCCGCTCGGCGGTTTCTTTGTATTCCTCGAGAGCCATCATGTTGACTGGGCCCATAGCATCGAGCCGGGTGCGCATATCGCGATAAGCCTGGTCTTCGGCTGTTAACTGTTCTCCGCTGGCAAGGGGAATTGTGGCGTCGGCCATCAACTCGTGGCGCTGTATGCCTAACTCGTTGAGACAGGTTTCCGCCATGTACTGTGCGTCGGATTGCAGTTTGGCTGCGGTTGCCGAGAGCTCGGCGCGGCGGTCGCGAGCCTGATCGAGTAACTGACGGGCGTCGCGCAGAGCGTCCTCGATTTCGGCCAGCCGGGCGCGTACCTGGTCGGATTCAAATTGCAGCAGGCCATCGCGAGCTTCGGTGGTGTTGCGCTCGGCTTCGAATTCCTCCAGTTGCGCGGTCATCCGCTGATTCTCGGTTTCGCGTTGCAGTTTTTCTACCGCCGAGGCGTCGATCTGCGAACGCAACGATTCTGCTCGCGCGTCCATATCCGCGACCAGCGCTTCGATTTTCTCCAGCACAGCGGTTGCGGACCTGTGCCGTTCCTCTAATGTGGCCACGCGAGCCAGATGCTGGGAGGCGTTTTGGGCGGCCGAGTCGCGCCGCTCGCGCACGCTGGCCAGTTCTTCGTTGGCTGAAGCGGCCAGCGCTTCCAGTTCCTCGCGCTGTTTTTGCAGAGTGGCCAATTCAGTTTGCCGCGAATTAATCAACGTCTCCTGTTCGGCACGCTCTGAAGCCAGGCGCTGGATCTCGTGACGACAGGTGCTCAGCCGCTCATTTACGCGAGCCATTTCCGAATCAAGCTGCTGCAACATGTGACCTGAAGTCATCGCCTGTTTTTCCGCCTCGCGCTTTTCAGTCTCGAGGCGGTCGAGCCGCGTCGTGAGTTCTTTGATCTCGTGGCTCAAGGTCAGCACGCGGGTTTCGTCATTGCGCAGCGCCGACTCCAGGTCGTTCAACAGGCGCATCACGTCCCGCAGTTCGCGTTTCATCGACAGCGGCCCCTCGGCGCGCTGCTTGCCACCGGTGACGGTGACGTTGTGGAAGCACTCGCCGGACTGCGAGAGGAAAAATGCGTCCGGGTTCGACAATGCGAGATCGCGGGCGGCTGCGGGGTCGGGAACGATGTAGCCGTCGCGCAGTTTGGGCAGGATGACTTCCAGGGACCGGCCGAATCCGTTCAACACGCGGATCGCATGCTTCAGCGGGACGATTGAGTGGCCGGGCGTGGCTGCGCGGGCGACCTCGTCCACGGCGAATGAAAATTTGGCCTGCGAATCTTCTGGGTGCACCAGGAAGGTCGCGCGTCCATCCACGTCAGTTCGCAGCAGGCGTAAACCTTCGTCGGCCGCGTCCCAGGATTTGACCACGACGTAATTCAGTTCATCGCGGAGAAAGTCTTCGACTACGCCTTCGTAGCGCGGCTCGACTTCGAGGAAATCGGCCAATACGCCGGCGGGAGCCAATCCGCTATTCATCACTTCGGATTGAAATAGCCGGCGCACTGATTCGGTGGAGTAGCCGTGTTCGGCGATTACGGCTTCGAGCGATCCCTTCTTGCCAATCGCGGATGCGTACTCGGCGCGAAGGCCATCGAGGCGGCTCTTGGCTTCGGATTCTTCGCGGCGTTTCGACTCGATCGATTGACGGGTTTTGAAGATTTCTTCGGTCAAGCCTGCGACGCGTTGGGAGACGGATTCGAATTCCAGGGCAAATTGTCCGCGCTGGCCGCCGAATGCTTCGACCTGCGAGTTTGCGGTCGACATTTCAAGCTGCAAACGCTGTGCCTCGCGACCCATGGCGGCTAGACGCTCTTCCGCCTGGGTGAGCGAGTTTCGCAGATTGGAAGAGGAGGCGACCACTTCCATGATGGCGGTGCGAGATTGTTCCTGCCGATGTTCCAGTTCGGCCAGCGCGTTTGCAGCATCAGTAGCTTCTTGCTGGCATTGTGCCAATTCCTGGTGCGCGGCAGCCACATCAGCGGCTGCCGACTGCAATACTTGGCGATTGGAGTCGCGCTCAGCTTCCAGTGTGGTAAGCCGGTGCTGCGCCTGGGTCAATTCAGCTTCGGACGAAACCGAACGCACTGCGAGTTCGGCGCAGCGTTCTTCGTTGTGACGACGCTGGGCGTGGGCGCGTTCGGTTTCGAGCTTGATCTGGTTGAGGCGTTCGCGGTTTTCGCGAATCTCGGTCTCGATGGCGTATCCACGCTGAGTGCGGTCGGCATGTTCGGCTTCTAATTGCTGGACGGTCTCGGTGCGTTGACGCATTTCTTCCGACAGCGAGTTGATGCGCTCGTCGAGTTCGAGGCTCTCGCGATCCAGTTGGGCAAACTTGCTGGCCAGCACCAGGCGCAGCTTGGCGCGCATTTCTTCGCGCAGCTTGGCATAACGCTCGGCCTTCGATGCCTGCCGTTTGAGGGAGTTCATCTGCCGCGTGACTTCCTCGAAAATATCGTTCACCCGCGACAGATTTTGCTTGGCATCTTCCAGGCGCGCTTCGGCGAGCCGCTTCTTGGTTTTGAACTTGGTGATGCCGGCGGCTTCTTCGATGATGGCGCGACGATCGGTGGGACGGCTGCTCAGGATCTGGCCGATACGTCCCTGCTCGATGAGGGCGTATGACTCCGGTCCCAGGCCTGTGCCCATGAACAGGTCTTGAATATCGCGCAGGCGGCAGAGTTTGCCGTTCAGCAGGTATTCGCTGTCTCCGGAGCGAAACAGACGGCGCGTTACGACGATCTCTCCTGCGCGAAACTGAGTCTGAAATTTCCGGCGGCGGATCTTCAGGACGACTTGCGGTCCTGCGGTTTGATTTGGATCGACGGAGTGATTCGTATTCGTGTCCGGTTCGACGGGCGAGACGTCCGTCTCTCCATCGGTGACACCGGGTTGTGCTTCTTCGGTCAGGCGCTCGACTTCCTCGGCGGCGCGGGCCCGCAGGTCCGCTTCGTCCCAGTCGTCGGCGATTGCGGGCAGCTCATTCTGGACTTCGATCTCGGTGGGATCGTGGGCGTCGGGGCCGTCATACACTTCGGGATCAATCAAAGTGAGTGCGACCTCGGCCATGCCAGTGGGCTTGCGGTCGCGCGTGCCCGCGAAGATGACGTCCTCCATGCGCGAACCGCGCAGAGTTTTGGCCGACTGCTCGCCTAAAACCCACGAGATGGCGTCGGCGATGTTGGACTTGCCGCATCCGTTGGGGCCGATGATGGCCGCGATACCGTCCCCGTGGAACTTGAGTTCGGTGCGGTCACAGAAAGATTTGAAGCCGAGAATCTGGAGCTTTTTCAGTTTGAGCAACTTCTACTCCTTAGGAGTTGGTTCTGGTGCGCCTTACCGTCGCATTTACTTTTTAGATTCCTCCACCGTTTGCTCCGAAAAAGCCTTCCCTTGGCTGGACAGGGCGGGCACAGATTGGAGCTACTGTAACGGTGAAATTGCACCCGGGTCAAGTAGTAAAACACCATATATGGGGTAGGCTTTTGCACAACCCCCTCATTTTGCACACACAATGCAGCATCTATGCGTAAGAGTCTGGAGTTTCGAAAGGAGGCAGGAGAATCGCGAGAGCCAAATAAGCCTAGCGCAAGCCGGGAGTCGACGCAATGGTTAGATTTCGAATGTGCCGTCGCATTAACTGAGTCCGGCGCAAGCGGTGCAATCCGAGGATCGCGATCCCGGCAGCGTGAAGGGCGCTGGCAGGCTACAGGGCAAAGGCTGGCCGAGCGGGGTTTCAGCCGATTGCGGTAGAATCAGACAACCCACGCCGTATAGGGGGCGCATCATAGTGGACCTGGATTCGAGCTTTCCCCAGAGCTAGCCAAGCGTCTCGATACTGAGGGTACTTATGCGACGTCCGTTTTCCGGTCTGGTTGCTTTCCTGGTTGTCGCTTGCCTCACGCCTGCCTTCTGCCAACGAGTGATCGCGAATATCGCGGTAGGAAACGAGCCCATCTATCTTGCCGCTGATGAGAAAACCGATCGCGTATACGTGAGCAACCAGGCGGATGAGACGGTGTCGGTAATCGACGGCGCCACGAATACGGTGCTGGGTACGGTAAGGGTGGGCCACAATCCCAACGGTGTTGCAGTCAACCCCAAAACCAACACGATCTACGTGGCCAATCTGACTGGTGGATCGCTGTCAATCATCAATGGGACAAAGCTGACAACTTCTACGCTGTGGTTGGGTTCTTCTCCGGCCAAAGTGGCGGTCAACGCGGCCACCAACCGGGTTTATGTGACGCTCGAAGGGCGGAATGGATTTCTGGACGTGATCGATGGGAAAAAGCGGAAGCTCGTCGCCTCGATTCCGCTTCCTCCCTATCCGCTTGGCGTGGCGGTTGATTCCGATGCGAACCAGATCTACGTGGCGGACTTCCTTTGCGGGTGCGGGGAGATTTCTGTAGTGGACGGCATTACGAACGTCGTAACCAACACGATCAGTCTGCCCGGTTCGTCGTTGCTTGGAGGGGTTGCCCTGGATTGGAAACATAATCTTGCATACGCCACTGACGAAAACAGGGGGCTCTATGTGATCGATGCGATCAATGGGACGGTGTTGGGCAAGGTCCGCGATCACCACTATCCCAATGAAGTGGCTGCGATACCGGGTACCACGCTTGCGGTGGAACCGGATACGGGAAGCAACCGTGTGGTCTTCATTGATGCCTCAACCTTTGCCGTGAGGAAACGAGTAACGGTGGGGGAGTTTCCTACCGGAGTGGCGGTGAACGCGGCGACGAAACGGGTTTACGTCGCCAATCGGCATAGCAACACTGTGTCTGTGATCCAGTTGCCTCGCAGTTGGTGAGGATGCGAGGTGATTCGGCTGAGCGTTGCTCAGTCGGTTCCTCTGACTTGCTCAGGTCAGGCTCCGACCCGGCTCCACACTGTTTTTGCCGCCGCCTCTTACGCGCCCAGCTTCTCGAAGAATAAACAGATCGATTCGATCCCGCGATGGAAGTTCGGGATGTGAAATTTTTCGTTGGGGGCGTGAAGATTGTCGTCGGGCAAGCCGAAGCCCATCATCACGCTGGGAATCTTCAGCACATCCTGGAAATCGGTCACGATTGGAATCGAGCCGCCGGAGCGAATGAAGACTGTGTCTTTCTTGAACACATCGTGCATTGCTTCGGTCGATGCTTTTACATACTTGTTGTCTGTGCCCACCACGCAGGCGGGACCTTTGCTCCACACTTTGATTTTGGTCTCAATGCCCTTGGGCGTGAGCTTTTTCACGTAGGCCGTATAGCGTTTGAGAATGTCGTCGGGATCCTGGTTGGGAACCATGCGCATGGAAACTTTGGCCGACGCCTTGGCTGGGATCACGGTCTTGGCGCCGGGCGCGGTAAATCCGCCGGGCATGCCGTGAACTTCGAGTGTGGGTCGCGCCCAGGTGCGATACAGCACCGAGTATCCGGGCTCCCCGGTCAGCACCTTGGAACCGACTTCGGTCTTGCGATAGTGCTCTTCATTGAATGGCAGCCGCTTCCATGCCTTGAGTTCGGCTGCGGTCGGAGCCTTCACGTTCTTGTAGAAGCCCGGGATTAAAATTTTCCCTTTCGCATCTTTAAGTTTGCTGATGATTTCAATTAATGCAAAAAACGGATTGGGCGCTGCGCCGCCGTACATGCCGGAGTGCAGATCGGTCTTCGCCCCAAATGCCTCGATTTCCGTGTACACAAGCCCGCGCAGGCCGACGCAGAGGGTTGGAAGATCAGGCGCGAACAGTTCGGTATCGCAGACCAGCGCGAAATCGGCCTTCAGCTTGCTTTTCTGCTTACGCACATATTCGGCAATGGATTCGCCGCCGACTTCCTCTTCGCCCTCGATAATGAACTTCACATTCAGCGGCAGCTTGCCGTCGTGGCCTTTCATCAAGGCTTCGATCGCTTTAATCTCCATCCAGAGCTGGCCTTTGTCGTCCACGGCGCCGCGGGCATAAATATTGTTATTGCGCTCCGTAGGCTCGAAAGGCGGGCTAATCCACTCGTCGAGCGGGTCGGGAGGTTGCACGTCGTAATGCGCATAGCAGAGCACGGTGGGCTTGCCGGGGGCATGCAGCCAGTCGGCGTAGATCAGTGGATGGCCTTTGGTCGGGATGAGTTCCACGTTCTCCATTCCGATTCGGGTGAGTTCGCTGGCCACGTAATCGGCGGCCTTGCGCACATCCGGCTTATGCTCCTCCAAGGTGCTGATGCTGGGGATGCGAAGCAGATCTTTCAGTTCATTCAGGAAGCGCTGCTGATTCGAACGAGCGTAATCGACTGCCGGGGAAGCCATAGGTGTGCCTTTCTCGAGGACGTGATCTGTCAGGTTGAGTACGTATGAAACGAATAAAGTATACCTGAATGCGGGACGAGTTTTTCTGCGCGGGGCGGGGCCGGAGGCTGTCGGTCCCTCGGGATTACGCTATGCTGCGGATGTGAGTGAAGCAGCCAAAAAAGATGAACGTGAACGGGTTGGCTTGTGCTTCGACTGCCAGCATGCGCAACGGATTCAGTCTTCGCGCGGGTCGACATTCTACCGCTGCAGACTATCGGACACTGATCCCAGCTTTCCTAAGTATCCTCGTCTGCCGGTCCTGCGGTGTGCCGGTTACATCCGAAAGGTCTAGCCGCCACGTATCGGGCAGGTTTGTCGTATCCTGCTAGACGTGTCTCCCAGCGCGAGAACGGGCAACGAACCCACGCGGTCACGGACCGTGGCGCCGACAAGATCAAATGTCCGACAAGGGTTCGAGACATTTGTGATGGCCTCGCCGGGGAAGCGTAACCTTGCCATTTGCCTTCTGCTCGCCGTGGCAACTTTCGTCCTCTACATGCCTGCTATTGGGCATCCTTTCATTTTCAATTATGACGACGACCTTTACGTCAACAACAACGCACACGTGAAGGCAGGCCTGACTTCGGAGACCGTCCGCTGGGCTTTGACTTCGACCGAGTCCTCTAACTGGCATCCAGCGACCTGGCTTTCGCATGCTATGGATTGCACGCTCTATGGTCTGAATCCTCACGGGCATCACCTCACCAATGTGCTTCTGCATGTGCTGAATGTTGTGCTGCTGTTTCCTGTTGCTGGTGCGCGCAACCGGGGCCGCGGGACGCAGCTTTCTGGTGGCGGCGCTGTTCGCGGTTCATCCTTTTAATGTGGAATCCGTGGCCTGGATCGCGGAACGCAAGAATGTGCTGAGCACGTTTTTCTTCTTGCTCACAATCGGTGCGTATGGCTGGTACGCGCTTAAGCCGGATGTGAAGCGCTACGTCGCCGTAGCCGCGTTGTTCGTGCTGGCGCTCGCCTCCAAGCCCATGGCAGTCACTCTGCCCTTCGTCCTGTTACTGCTCGATTACTGGCCGTTACGACGAATTCAAGGCTGGGGACGGTTGCTTCCTGAGACTCCGCTTTCCGTCGCGAAGGCTCCGTTCTCGCGCCTGGTTCTGGAAAAGTTGCCGCTTCTGGCGCTATCCGCTGCCGACTGTGCTGCTACCATTTTTGCGCAACGCTCGGGGGGCGCCATGCGTCTGGTGCTTCCTCTCGGCGTCCGGCTCGAAAACGCAATTTACGCGTACGCGATGTACGTCTGGAAAGCGTTTTGGCCGGTGTGGCTGGCGGTCTTCTATCCTCATCCGGGCGCCACGCTCGCTGTCTGGAAGCTAGCACTGGCGGTGGTGTTTATGCTTTCCGTTACAGTGTTGGCGTGGCTGCATCGCGCCCGGCGGCCATACCTGCTCATCGGCTGGCTGTGGTTTCTGGGCACGCTGGTTCCTGTGATTGGAATCGTGCAGGTGGGAGAACAAGCCATCGCCGACCGCTACGCGTATGTCCCGCTGATTGGAATTTTCGTGATGGCAGTGTGGGGCGCGGGTGACTTGGCCGACAGGCGCGAACTCAGCTTCCGCTTGCGCGCCAGGAGCGCCGCCATCGTCCTGGGAATTTTTTCGCTCTTTACCTTTGACCAGCTGCGCTACTGGCAAAGCCCCGTCGATCTCTGGGCGCACGCCGTGGACGTTACCAAAGACAATTTCCTTGCCGAGGAAAACCTGGGCGCGGCGCTTCTGGCCTCGGACCGTTACGCGGAGGCGTTGCCGCATTTCCAAAGGGCGGTCAAGCTGAGGCCTTCGGATCCGGGTCCCCATCTGAATCTGGGCGGGGACCTGGCTCTCAGCGACCGCCCGCGGGAAGCAGTCCTCGAATACGAGGCCGCGATTCCTTTGACCTCCGATCCGGGGATGCGGCTCTCGGCATACACGACTCTCGGGAGGCTCTATAGCCAACTCGGAAATTACGACAAGGCACGGACGAGTTACCAGGAAGCGTTGCGGATCGATCCTCAGCAAGTGAGTGCCAGGAACGCGTTAGATAAGATTGAGATTTCCGACGCCATCCGAAATTTGGTTGAGTCACCCTCCGGCGAAGGCTATCTCCGGTTGGGTCAGCTCTTCCAGCAAGATGGGCGTGCGCGGGAGGCCCGCGCTGCCTACCAGCAGGCGCTTCAACTGAACCCCAAACTTGGGGAAGCGCGCAAAGCCCTTGAGGGGCTGAAACAGGCCGATTAAAACGATAGGAGTGCGCCAACAGATCGCAGCGGCCGATTACTTTCACTCGCGCTCACTGCTATGTTCTAATCGAATGTTTCGCATCTGCTGTGTGAGGATTGGACCTACACGCGGCCGCCCCGTACTTGATTTGGAGGAACCTTGGATTTTCTACTGAACGAAGAACAGCTTCAGCTCAAGAAGAGCGTGCGCGAGTTTGCCGAGCGCGAGATCGCACCAAACGTTATGAAGTGGGATGAGGCGGGCGAGTTCCCCATGGCCACGGTCAAAGAACTCGGCAAGCTGGGCCTGCTGGGGGCGATTTTCCCGACGGAGTACGGCGGGGCGGGGATGGGGTACATCGAATACGTCACCGCGATTGAGGAACTTTCTCGCGTGGACGGGTCGGTGGGCATCATTGTGGCGGCACATACTTCGCTGTGCTCGAACCACATTTTTCTGGCTGGCACCGAGGAGCAGAAGAAAAAATACGTCAGCACACTGGCGACGGGCGAGCACATTGGCGCGTGGGGGCTGACGGAACCGTCGTCCGGGTCGGATGCGGGTAGTGCGCGTATGACCGCGGTGCACAAGGGAAACACTTGGGTACTGAACGGCACCAAAACTTTTTGTACCAACGGACACTACGCCGACGTGTTGGTGGTGATTGCGGTGACTGATCGCGCGGCGCACACGCACGGACTGTCGGCGTTTATTGTGGAGAAGGGTGCGAAAGGATTCCGTCCGGGGAAGAAAGAGAACAAGCTGGGACTGCGGGCTAGCGATACGGCGGAGCTGATTTTTGAAGACTGCGTGATTCCGGCGGAAAATCTCCTGGGCATAGAGGGGGCCGGCTTTATCGACGCGATGCGGGTGCTGGATGGCGGACGGATTTCGATTGCGGCGCTTTCGCTGGGCATGGCTGAGGGCGCGTACGAGGCGGCGCTGAAGTATTCCAAACAGCGCAAGCAATTTGGCAAGGCGATCAGCGAATTCCAGGCGATCCAGTGGAAGCTGGCGGATATGGCGACCGAAATCGAGGCGGCCAAGCTGCTGACGTTCCGTGCGGCTTCGCTGAAAGATGCAGGATCGAAGAGTACGCTGGAGTCGTCCATGGCGAAGCTGTACGCGAGCGAAGTGGCAGTGCGCTGCGCTAACGAGGGCGTGCAGATTCACGGCGGGTATGGGTTCATCAAGGATTATCCGGCGGAGAAGTTTTATCGCGACGTGAAGCTGTGTACGATTGGCGAAGGGACGAGCGAGGTACAGCGGTTGGTGATCGCGCGGCAGCTGCTGAAGGACTAACGAACTCATGTTTCCACTCGAGCTCGAACGGGACGCGTTTCGAGCCAGCAATGGCGAATTCGGATGGACTCGCGCGCAGATTCCTGTGGTTGTCGGAGTGCTCCGCGCTGACCGGGTCGGGATTCTCGGTGGGGAATTGTGGTGGGTGCGCGATGGATTTGCAGATTGGGTTGGCGTCATCCCTCAGCGGCATGGGCCTCCGGGCGCGTACCCCTGGGAGACGACGCGCGAACCTGGCGAACCATGGCTGCACTTTGTCGAGCGGGGCGCTTCTGACGCGCTTGCTGCTGTGGAGCGATGGCCGACGCCAGGGGACCTCCCGCCTGATCTACCTGGGAGGATTCTGTACAATCTCACTTGGGTTTCAAGTGCGGAGTTCGAGAAGCTCGGTACCAACATTTCCGTCATTGACTGAATTGTGCGTTCGGGGATTCTCGGATTTCGGCGGGCCTAGGGTCGTCGAAGGCGCGCCTACTTTGGCGGACAGCCCATCGCAATCCGCACCCTGTCGGCGATTTGGCACACTCTTGTGTTGCTCAACGTGCGTAGCTGGGATTTTGGTTCGACCAGGAACTCTTTCTTCACGACCGTTAGATCCTCACACCGGATGCTGGAAGCATGAAGGCCGGTCTCCCCGGGCGAGAGCTGGATGTGGGTTTCGACGTCTTTTTCGACAGACCCAGTTAAGGGTGCGATCAGTACCGTGCTGGCGCCTGGATGCCGGTTTCTAGCGTCCATGGAAACAATGATTACGGGCCTCGCGGCTTTCTCTGGCGGGTCGGTTGGAAGCTTGACGTACCAGACTTCTCCACGCAAAGGCATTCGCCTCATAGCTAGTCCTCGCTGGGAAATTGGGTTGCGGCAAATTCGCCCCAGGCGCGATCCTCGGCGACCTCTTCAGGGGTGAGAGAATCGTAGTAACGGGTCACCGAGGCCGAAATGCGCTCCAACTCTTTCGCCTGCTGCTGTTGACGGATGATGTCTTCTAGAACCGAGGAGACAGACTTGCTTCGTTTCTCCTTGCGAAGAGATTCCAAGTACATCACCGATTGGCGGGAAAGTGAAAACGTCTTCTTGGCCTTGCGTGCTGTATTCGATCTGGGCATGGGCATTCCGCACAGCGATTGTACCATATTTCTGGGTATGAACCAAGTATGAATAATAGTATGACGATAGTGCATCCCGGCAATCCTCGGCTAACGATGCAATTTCGGGGACAGTACCACGATTTTCTTCCTTGTCATCATCTGCTTTACACTGACGGATTGAGCTTCGACTTCCAACTATTGATTGAGCGCTTGCGTGCCGGCGATGTGCGGACTCTGGCGCGGGCCATCAGCATGGTCGAGGACCGCTCGCCTGGCTGGGCGGAGCTCCTGAAAGCCCTGTTTCCGCAAACCGGGCACGCGCGGATTCTTGGCCTCACGGGAGCGCCCGGCGCTGGCAAAAGCACGCTGGTCGATCAACTGGCCAAGCACTATCGAAAAGAAAATCGTACGGTCGGGATTATTGCAGTGGATCCCACGAGTCCCTATACCGGCGGGGCGATTCTGGGGGATCGCATTCGCATGCAGGATCATTTTTCTGATCCTGGGATTTACATTCGCAGCATGGCTACGCGGGGCTCGCTGGGTGGGTTGGCGCGGACCACGGCCGACGTGACGACCGTCATGGATGCTTCCGGGCGCGACTTGATCATGATCGAAACCGTTGGAGTTGGGCAGGATGAAGTTGACATCGTGCGACTGGCCGGCATCACGGTTGTGATTCTGGTGCCGGGGATGGGCGACGATGTGCAGAGCATCAAGGCCGGCATCATGGAGATTGCCGACATTTTTGTGATCAACAAGAGCGACCGCGAGGGGGCCGAACGGGTAGAGCGTGAGATTCGCGCCTTGCAGTCGCTGGCGAACCGCAGCGATCATTGGACTCCGCCGATTGTGAAGACTGTGGCCAGCGACGGGACTGGGGTCGACGAGCTAGTCGCGGCCATTGCGGAATACGAGGCTTATCTGCAAAAGGAAAACCTGGTCCTGCAGCACAACATTGAGAACTGGCAGGAGCGGTTGATTGAGATGCTGCGCGACGCGCTGCTGGATAAGGCTCGCGAACAAATGGAAAATGGCAACGTGGCGCGGTATGCCGCGGAAGTTGCCGAGCACAAGCGCGATCCGTATACGCTGGTGGAAGAGATCGTTGGCAGGATAGGGAAGGGCGGGTTCCTGACTTAAGGCAGGTTATTTGACTTTGCACCCTTAGTAAATTGTCATTCCGAGTGGGCGTCAGCCCATGAGGAATCTGCAGTTTCACGGCTAGAAAGAATGCAGATCCCTCGTTTAGCCCGCACCGCGCGAGCGCGGCTCGGGCGTCACTCGGGATGACAGGAAACGACAGGGAAGAAATGAACCGCAAAGGAAGAACAGTGATCGACGAGGATTCGATGTTTATTATTGACCATCTTGGCATCGCGGTGAAATCACTGGCGGCGGCGAAGGGTTTTTACGAGAACCTGGGGCTGGCCGCGTCGGAAGAAGAGGTTGTCGAGGGCGAGCAGGTGCGAGTCGCGATGTTGCCCGTCGGAGAGAGCCGATTGGAGTTGCTGGAAGCGACGTCGGAAGGTTCTGCGATTGCGAAATTCATCGCTAAACGCGGCGAAGGGCTGCATCATGTTTGCCTGCGAGTTCCGGATTTGACTGCGGTGGTTGAACGGCTCAGGAACGATGGCGTCCGGCTGGTTTCGAATGACATCAAGATTGGTGCGGGCGGCCATCGATATGTCTTTGTGCATCCTGCCAGCGCGGGAGGAGTGCTGCTGGAGTTGGTCGAAGCCGCGCACTGAGACCCCAGCCACGCATTGGCACGCATCACGCGGCACAAATTGAGTCCATGCTTCTTTTGGCTGTAGACACTTCGGGCAAGCATGGCAGCATCGCATTGGCGCGATGCGCCCCGGATTATGCCTGCGAGGTCATCGAGGTGGCCGCGCTTACGGGAGGGACATTCTCCGCGGAACTGGTTCCGCAAATTGCAGCCTTGCTCGCTAAGCATGGATTCAGCAAAGCAGACATTGGCGGCTTTGCTGCGGTTACCGGGCCAGGGTCCTTCACCGGGCTGCGAATTGGTTTGGCGGTGGTTAAGGCACTCGCGGAGGTTTTGGCAAAACCGATTGCTGCGGTTTCGCTGTTGGAAGCTGTGGCGAGTGCCGGTGGTTCGAGGGGAAGAGTTTTGGCTGCGCTCGATGGCGGGCGCAATGAGGTTTTTCTGGGAGAGTATGAAGTTAGCAGCGAAGGCACTCACCTGATTCGCGAGCGCTCGTTCGCCCGCGACCAATGGCTGGAGTCAGCTGTTGATGCAGCGATCGCGACTCCCGACAAAAACCTTGCGGAAGCGGCGCGGGATAAGGCGGTGCAGGTGATAGAAGTGGAGCGTCCGCGGAGCGATTCTATTGCCCAGCTCGGATGGAAAAAGATTGCGTCGGGAGAAACCATTTCTCCGGAGGCGCTGGAAGCGACGTATGTTGGGCGGTCGGAGGCGGAGCTTTTCGTGAAGGGCGGCTAGGATGCGAGCGCTACAAATGCGTATTCGTCGTGGCACTGCGGCAGACATTCCCGACTTGATGGCGCTCGAAAAACACGCCGCTACCGCCGCTCATTGGTCCATGAAGCAGTATGAAACCGTCTTTTCCAGCAAGCCACCACGAGTTGTATTGATCCTTGAAGAAGAATCGGCGGTGCAGGGATTCATCGCCGGGAGAGCGTTGGACAAAGAGTGGGAAATCGAGAACATCGTTGTCGCGGAGAGCATACGGCGCCGTGGGTTCGGGATGCGCCTGGTGGGAGAGTTTCTTGAGTTAGCTCGCGATCAGAGCGCAGAGAAGATCTTTCTGGAAGTCCGGGAATCGAATGTGGCGGCGCGACGGTTCTATGAGAAGTGGGCTTTTGTAGAGAGCGGTCGGCGCAAGGGCTACTATCAGGTGCCTGAAGAGGACGCCGTCATTTACCAGTTGGGTCTTGCCTGAAAATTGCATCAGGCGTTGTGCAATTGCTTGGAAGTCCATGAGAAATCGGGTGAATTCGACCGGGTTCTGGCGATCAGTATCCGCCGCCGGCACGTCAGAGGTCACATAAATGGTGCGATTATTCACCTTTCACATTGAAGCAGGCAAATTAGTGTGATAACTTTTAACACTGACAACCCGGTTAGGAGGTCTGCTGGATGCTAACTGCTAGGGACCAGCTCTTAACCAGCCACGATGAATTTCGGAAGCTGGCCATGGAGCATACACTCTACGAAAAACGTCTTGATTCACTCACAGAAAAACGCTATCTCACCGACGACGAAAAACTAGAAGAAGTGCGGCTGAAAAAACTGAAGCTCCGTCTTAAGGATCAGATGGAGAGTATTCAGCGGCAGTACCTGCGACAGCCGCAGCAGAACCAGGTCGCTTAATCCAGCTCCAATCCTGTGCGGCTCAGCCGCGGGAGGGGTTACCTGTCTCCACCCCAGGCGCTCTTAAGCGCCTTTTTTATTTGCATTTAATCGGGATACGCTGAGCAGCGCCCTGACCTGCACTATAATTCTTTGTATCTCAAAATGGTTCGTGACGCCTACTACTACGCGTTTCCGCTTCTGGCTGCTGCCGGGCTGATCGGTTGGTTCGCCGGTCCGCTTTGGGCTTTGCCGGCATTGCTTCTGGCTGCATTCTTCTTGTGGTTCTTTCGCGATCCCGACCGCGTAATCCCAGCGGAGGCGGGGGCGCTTGTGTCGCCCGCTGACGGCAAGGTGACGGATGTTGCGCCGGTTACGTTGAATGGCGTCGCGCGCCTTCGCATCAGCATATTTTTGAATGTCTTTGACGTGCACGTGAACCGCTCTCCCGTTCGCGGCATCATACGCGAGGTCCGGTATCAGAGGGGGACGTTCGTCAATGCCATGAATGCCGCTTCGGCCGAGCAGAACGAGCAGAATGTGGTGACCGTCGAAGGGGACAGCCAGACCGTGGTCTTCAAACAGATTGCGGGTCTTTTGGCGCGCAGGATCGTTTTTACTAAAAAGGTCGGGGATCGCGTGGAGCGGGGGGAGCGGGTTGGCTTGATTAAGTTCGGTTCGCGCGTGGATGTTTTGCTGGACGCATCGGCGACCCTCGAAGTAAAACTTGGGGATCGAGTGAAGGGCGGATCGAGCGTGCTGGCCTATCTGAACGTTGAGCGGCCGCTCGCGGGTAGTGCGGGACAGGCTCGACGAGGAGCACTCTAATGGACCCAGAGGTTTCAGTATTTCCGAAACGGCGAAAGGAAGACCGGCCTTCGGGACGGTTGCGCAAGGGCTTGTATATTTTGCCTTCGCTCTTCACCGCGGCGAATATTGCGCTGGGATACTACGCCATCCTGCAGACCACGCACGCCACGGTTGCGGAACCCTGGCATTTTGATTTCGCGGCCAAGGCGATTGGGTTTGCGGTTTTGTTTGATGGGTTGGATGGACGCATTGCCCGCATGACACACACCAGCAGCGACTTTGGCCGTGAGTTGGATTCGTTAGCCGATGTCATCACATTTGGGGTTGCTCCCGCGCTGCTCGCATGGGCGTGGGGATTCCGCCAGTTGCCGGTGTTTCTTGGATCCAGCGAGTTAACTGGCAAGATGATTCAACTGGGCTCGATTGCGAGCTTTTTGTTTTTGATGGCCGGGGCCAGCCGTCTGGCACGCTTCAATATTACTTCCAATCCGCAGCCCTCGAACCCGGGGCGTCCCGGAAAAAAGTATTTCGTAGGAATGCCGATTCCAGCAGGCGCTGGAGTCGTTGCTGCCGTGGTGCACTTTTCCGGCGGCGATCCGATTTCTTCACTGTGGAGCTGCATTACCTGGATGCTCATCGTGGTGGCGGCGGGATATCTGATGGTGTGCACGTGGCGGTTTTACAGTTTCAAGGATATTGATTTCCGCGCCCGGCAGCCCTTTCAGGTGGTTATCCTGCTGGGGTTGCTGTTCGCGGCTGTCTGGGTTTTCTCGCAGTGGGTGCTTTTCATCATTGCGCTGACTTACATGTTTTCGGGAGTATTCTGGCGGCTACAGTGGATTTTCCGGCGCAAGCGGAACCCGCCGCCTCCCCCGTATACCGAGGCCTCGCAGACTTCATGAGTTCGAATTTCAAGCCCGCCCCAGTGTCACACGCTGAACCTGTGCGTGCAGGCAATTTCTACCGCCTCGCCATCGTTGGTGCGGGTACGCTCAAAGGTAAAGAAGTTGCGGACGTGCTCAATGACCGGAATTTTCCTTCGATTGATGTCAAGTTATTGGATGACGATGAGTCGCTGGGGAAGTTGGAAGCCGTGGGCAGCGAGGTCACGTTCATTCAGAATGTGCGCACGGAACAATTTCAGAATATAGATTTCACGTTCTTTGCCTCCGACCCAGAGTCTACCCGCAAGAACTGGAAGACAGCGCGAAGGGCGGGCAGCGCCATTGTTGACCTTTCTGGTGCGCTGGAAGATGAGCCCGACGCCGTGGTACGTTCGCCATGGATCGAGCGGCAATTGGGGAAGCCGCTGATTCCCGAGTTGCAGCCCGGCCCGGCGGTAGTGGCGCATCCGGCGGCGATCGTGCTTGCGCTGCTGCTATTGCGCGTGCAGAATGTCGCTCCGGTGAAGCGGGCTGTGGCCACGGTGTTTGAGCCCGCCTCCGAGCACGGTCAGAAGGGGATGGACGAACTGCACGAGCAGACGGTGAATTTGCTGTCATTCCAGCAGATGCCGAAGAATATCTTCGACGTGCAGGTAGCGTTCAACATGGTGGCGCGGTATGGTGAGCACTCGGTGCCTTCGTTGGCTTCCATAGAGCGCCGGGTGTTGAAGCATTTTCAGCGAATTGTTGGCGAGTATGCTCCCGTGCCCTCGGTGCTGCTGGTGCAGGCTCCTATTTTTCACGGGCACGCTTTTGCGGTGCACCTCGAACTCAGTCAGGTGGCGGATTTGGAAAGCGTTGCGCGAGCGCTGGCTGGCGAGCATGTGAACCTGACGCATGGCGCCGAAGACGCTCCCACAAACGTAAACGCCGCTGGACAGAATGACATTCAAGCGTCGATCGCCGCGGACGCCAGTCAGCCGAATGGGCTTTGGCTGTGGGCGGCCTCGGATAATTTGCGCATCGCCGCGGCGAATGCAGTGGAGTGCGCGGAAGCCATGGCGGCGAGCCGGCCGAGAGGCCAAATCCAGTGAGCCATCGCATGGCGCTGGCCTTGCTTCTCTGCGCTTTCGGCGCGGGGTGCGGCTATCACGCCTCTGGTCACGCGGTAACTCTGCCTGACAACGTTCGAACCATTGCAATCCCTGCATTCGTGAACCAAACTCAAACTTTCAAAATCGAGCAGATGCTTACGGCAGCGGTGGTGAGCGAGTTCGTGACGCGAACTCACTACCACGTCATCAACCAGGTGAATGATGATGCGGATGCGACGCTGCATGGGACTGTGCTTGCGACTTACACCACGCCGCTGACTTACGATTCGCAGACTGGTCGCGCCGCGAGCGTGCTGGTTGTGATCTCCATGAAAGTTTCGTTGCTCGACAAGCAGGGTAAAGTTCTTTATCAGAATCCCTCGTATTTGTTTCGCGAGCAGTACGAAGTACCGCGGGATGTGAACAGCTTTTTCGAGGAGGACACACCGGCGTTTCAACGCCTGTCGCGGGACTTTGCGCAAACTCTGGTCTCGAATATTCTGGAGGGGTTCTGATGCGCGCCTTCGCCCAGACCGATCGCTTTGTATCGGAAGTGCAAGCCCGCAAGCTGCGTCCAGCTTACGTGTTCGTGGGGGCTGAAGTATTTTTTCGTCAACGTTGCCGGGAGGCTATTATCGAGCACCTGGTCACGCCGGATCTGCGGGACTTCAGCCTTTTTGAGTTTGATTTGGCAGAAACCGATCTGGTGGAAGTGCTGGATCGGGCACGTACGCCCTCGCTCATGGCGCCATTTCAAGTTTTCTTTGTCCGCGGAGTCAAAAACCTGTTTGGACGCGGCTCAAACGAAGAGAAACTGGCGGCGATCGAGGCGTACTGCAAGGATCCCAATCCTGCCGCGGTATTGATCTTTGTTGCCGACCACATCAGCATTCCCGCGGATCCGCGGCGCATGGAGCTGACTGACAAAGAACGCTACGAGCGCATTCGCGAGACGATGGGGCAGTTCTGCGCCATAGTGGAACTGGCGCGAGTGGAAGAAAGCGAGGCGGTGCGCTGGATTGGAGAATACGGCGCTACACGAAACGTCAAGATCGATGCCGACGCGGCGCGCGAACTGGTGGACGCTCTCGGCGGGGACATGATGATGGTCTCCAACGAACTGGAGAAGCTGATTTTGTACGTCGGCGAAAAGAAGCGCATCACGCTGGGCGATGTGGAGACAATGGTGCTGGCCGCGAAGCAAAGGTCGCTCTATGAGTTGACCGATGCGATCTCTGCGAAAGACCGGGTGCGGGCGCTGGAAATGCTGGATGCGATACTCACTACCGGCGAAGGCGACGAAGCTGCCATCGGGCATCTCTACATGCTGGCCAAGACGTTTCGCCAGATGCTGGTGATTCTGGAGCGAAATGTGCGCGACCAACGCATGTTGTGGGCGGCGCTGTGGCAAGGTTTCCGCGTGCCGCCGTTTGCCGCGGATGACATCATCAAACAGGCTCGACGCTATAAGTCGAAACGAGAGTTGACGCGCGCCATCCGGCTGGTGGCCAAGACGGATCTGGCCTTGCGTTCGAGCCCGCCGAGCAAGCGAATTGTGCTGGAGAAATTGGTGATGGACCTGACAGCAGAACCGAAACCCGAAGCTGGCTGGATGCAGGAAGAACTCCCGGTGTAATCAATGCCCACGTGGGGACAGACGCCCCCGGGCTGTCCGGCCGAGCGAAGCTCGGCAACCCGCCATGCTGAACCTTCTCGCTTATCTCGGGCGAATTAAGTACACCGGACCGGTCACGCCTACCCTGCCCGTGCTGCGCAACCTGCATCGGGATCATATGCTCAGCGTGCCTTTCGAAAATCTCGACATTGCCCTTGGCCGAAAGATCGTGTGCGACGAAGAATCTTTCTTTCAAAAGATTGTGCAGCGGCGACGCGGCGGGTTCTGCTACGAATTGAACGGAGCGTTTGCTGCGCTGTTGCGAGCACTTGGGTTTCAGGTTACTTTGCTCTCGGCTCGCGTGCCCCGCGACGATGGCAGCGACGGCCCCGAGTTCGATCATCTTGCGCTGAGAGTCGATCTGGATGAACCCTGGCTTGCGGATGTGGGATTCGGCGATTCCTTCCTTGAGCCGCTTGCGCTTCGCTCTGTCGCCGAACAATCGCAGGGCGGTTGGACGTATCGTTTGGTGGATTGCGGGAACTCGCTGTGCATGGAGAGAGCGGACCGCGATGGGGTGTGGAAGCGGCAATATTCTTTCACATTAACGCCGCGAAGCCTTAACGACTTTGCCGCCATGTGCCACTACCATCAGACGTCGCCCGAGTCGCCGTTTACGCGGAAGAGTGTTTGTTCAATGGCTACGTCCGACGGAAGAATTACCGTGGCGGATCGGAAACTGATCTTCACGCGCAATGGGAGCAGAGGCGAACGTGTGCTCGCATCAGATGCGGAGTGGCGGGCGGCGCTGAAAGAGGACTTCGACGTAGTGCTCTGAGAACAGCCGGTAGAGAGTAGCTGGATACGTCTCTACCGTCAGACTACGGCTTCTTGGCGACCGCTTTCACCCGGGCGCTCAGGCGGGACTTATAGCGCGAGGCGGTGTTTTCGTGGAGCACGCCCTTTTGTACTGCTTTGTCGAGGGCGGAGACGGTCTGCCGAAAAGTCTGATCGGCTGCCTGCTGGTCGCCTTTCGCGAGCGACTCGCGCAACTCACGCAGCATGCTGCGCAGGCGAGAAGTATTGGCGCGATTGCGGACGGTGCGCTTCTCAGTCTGACGTGCGCGTTTCAGCGCTGAAAAATGATTTGCCATGTAGTTCGTTTACCCTTCGTTTTCTGGTTGTTTCCCCAAGCTTGGTATCGGCGAGGAGATTTTCGAGTGGATACGAATGTCTATTTTACGGGAGTAAATCACTGCTGGTCAAATGGATATGGTCGCACCCGGGTTCGTGTGGCGGCGTCTTTGATCCGGCGGATGGGCGGAAGACGCGTCGCCACAAAGTCTGCCTCCCAATGACCTTGGTTGCGCAATTCCTTGCGCATTGACTCCTGTCCGATGCTGGGGGTACCCTTACCTCAATGGTAGTGGCTTGCACCTCGCGAGCATTCCGGTTGGTTCCACCTGCAGGGAGAGAAGAGTTTTGTCGTCGCTAGACAGGCATCGGTGTGCTCACATCGCGGCGATGCCATTTAAGCACCGGCGTGCCAAACAAGGCATAGCTGGCGAGGGAGGGATGCGCCAAAACTGAATGAAGAAGAGCATTGAGATTACTCCTCACATTGAAGCCCTGTTCGGTACCAGGGATGAGAACCTGCATGTGCTGGAAGACGGGCTGAACATCAACATCGATCTGCGCTCGAACTCTATTGAAGTGGAAGGTGCGGCGCGAGATGTTGCCCGCGCCGAGCAAGTATTTGCCGACTACGACCATCTGCAGCGCTCTGGACACACCTTCAACAACGGCGACCTCAACAGCATGCTCCGCGTGCTGATCGCGGACCCAAAAGCCACACTGCGCGGTTTGGCTGAGGCTGGACGACAGCGCTCATTCGGACGGCGCACAGTACAGCCCAAGAGCCTGAATCAGAAACGTTATGTCGATGCCATTGAAAACCACGACATGGTGTTCGGCATCGGCCCCGCAGGTACGGGGAAGACTTATCTGGCTGTGGCCATGGCCATCTCGGCGCTGCTGGCGAAAAGAGTGAACCGGATTATTCTGGCGCGTCCGGCGGTCGAAGCCGGCGAGCGTTTGGGATTCCTGCCGGGAACGTTGCAGGACAAGATCGACCCGTATTTGCGCCCGCTCTACGACGCTCTTTATGACATGCTTGATCCTGAAAAGGTGGATCGTTACCTGGAAAAAAATGTCATCGAGATTGCGCCGATTGCCTTCATGCGCGGGCGCACGTTGAACGATTCATTTGTGATTCTGGATGAGGCGCAGAACACGACCTCCGAGCAGATGAAGATGTTTGTCACCCGACTCGGGTTCAACTCCAAGGCGGTGATCACCGGCGATGTCACTCAGATTGATCTGCCCAATGCGCGGCGCAGTGGGCTGCTGGAAGCGGTGGATATTCTGAAGCGCGTCGAAGGATTGACCTTTGTCTACTTCGATGAAGGCGACGTCGTGCGTCATCACTTGGTGCAGCGCATCATCCGCGCTTACGACGAGCACAAGACAAAGCTGGCGGAACAGCAGCTCTCGTTACTCGAGCCCAAGAGCAGTGCGAACGGCAAGACCAACGGGGCGGACAGCGCGCCTCTGCAGAAGAATACTGCGATGCCTGCGGAAGCGGACGCGAAAGAATAAAGCGAGCGCGATTGGTGGGAGGGCTGCGTTTATGGCCCTCCTGTTTATTTTGCACGCGGTGCTCACGGAGAAAGCTTGGTTATTATTCAGGAAAGGGTGCCTGGGTTGAGTGAGGCGGCGCTGGCGAAGTTTGTGACACGTGCGCGACGGTTGACCCGACTTCAAGGGGCCGTGAGTGTGCTGGTGACGAGCAGCCGAGAGTTGCGAGGATTGAATCATCGCTTCCGCGGTGAGAATAAACCAACGGATGTGCTTTCGTTTCCTGCATTGCCCGGGCTGATGCGGAGCTTCGCTGGAGATGTGGCCATCTCGGCGGAGATTGCGGCCCGTAACGCACGCCGACTAGGGCACACAGCAGCAGAGGAAATCCGAATTCTTACCTTACATGGAATGCTCCATCTTGCGGGCTACGATCACGAACGCGACCACGGGGAAATGGAACGTGCGGAAGCGCGTTTGCGAAGGTCGCTCGGATTGCCGGTCGGATTGATTGAGAGAACTGCGCGCTCGGCAGGAGAGGTTTTGAGATCTGACAAGTGCCGGGCGAGGGTTCGGGTGCGAACGCAGGTTGGCTCCGCACGAGCCAAAGCTGGTACGCCTTCCCGCGCCAAACGGGCATCACCATGAACGCCATAATCGCCGTCGTCTTCCTCATGTTGTTGGGGCTGCTGACCCTGGTCTCCTACGTGGACCGGCTTTACACCGAGATTGGTAAGTTCCTGTCCCGCGAGTTTCAGGCTAATATCGACGCGTTTGAACATGACGTGGAACCGAGGCTGCACGTCAGCCGCACCCGCACGGCGCTTTCCATGGCGGTGCTCACGCAAATGACCATGGCAGCGATTGCGATGCTGGTCGGTTTTACCGTGTTTCGTGACCGCGCCTGGAGCATCTACGAAATTCTGCAAGCCACGCTGAGTTTGATTCTGGTCGTGATCGTTTGTAATCAGTTTCTGCCCTTTGTTTTTTTCTCGCGCACCACGGGGCAATGGCTCGTTCGTTGGACGCCTTTCTTGCGAATTCTCATATACCTGGTTTTGCCGGTAACCCTGGTGTTGGGCTTCTTACAATCAGTCGCGTCTCTGACCAGGGAGCATTCGGAGGAGCAGCCGGAAAGCCAGGCTGAAGCCGTGGACGCGCTGATTGAAGCCGGTCAGGAAGAAGGCATTCTGGACGGAAGCAATCGTGACATGATTCAGTCAGTGGTGGAATTCGGCGAAAAGACGGTGCGGGAGGCCATGAAGCCGCGGCCGGAAATCGTCGCAGTTCCCACGAACACGACGGTCGAGCAGTTCATTGAGTTGCTGCGCATGAAGCCGTTCTCGCGGGTTCCGGTTTTCGAAGGCACCATCCACAACATCAAAGGGATCGTCTACGCGCAAGACGTGCTTCAGGTGCCGGACACCGAGGCCCACACGCGCACGGTGGACACGCTGATGCGCAAGGACGTTTATTTCGTGCCTGAGAGCAAGCTGGGAAGCGAACTACTGCGTGAGATGCAGAAGAACAATATCCGCATGGCGAT
Source organism: uncultured Acidobacteriota bacterium (assembly GCA_963838765.1). GTDB lineage: Bacteria > Acidobacteriota > Terriglobia > Terriglobales > Acidobacteriaceae > JABDBE01. The sequence goes on from CAWISU010000066.1 coordinate 111,902, forward strand.
TGTGGTGGATGAGTACGGTGGAGTGGCGGGACTGGTCACGATTGAGGACCTGGTCGAAGAAATTGTGGGTGAGATTGATGACGAGCACCAGAAAGCGGAAGTCGTGCGCGAGAGTGATCACTCCTATATTGTTCCTGGAAACATGGATGTCGATCGGCTGGATGAGTTGCTGGGGACGCGTCCAGAAGGCAAAGAGTCGGCCACGGTGGCGGGATTGGTGAGTGAGATGGCTGGCCGGATTCCACAAAAGGGTGAAGTGATCGAAGAAGACGGCCTGCGTTTCGAAGTGCTGGACTCGACCGAGCGGCGAGTCGAGCGAGTTCGAATCTCGGTGGTCCAGCCGAAACAGATGCGTCTGATATGAAGGAAGCTGCTAGCTACTAGCTACGAGTAGCTTCAAGCAAACAGGTATACCAGGTCCCGCAGTCTTGAAGAAAAACCCCTGTCCTCACTTGAGGTCGAGACCACCCCTCAGACCTGAATCTTGACAGCTAGCAGCCAGTAGCTAGAAGCTAGAAGCTAAAGCTAGTAGCCTGTCTCTATGGCCTTCCACTCCGGATTCGTTTGCATTCTGGGCCGTCCCAACGCGGGCAAGTCTACGCTGCTGAACGCGCTCGTTGGAGAGAAGTTGGCCATAGTCAGCCCCAAGCCGCAAACCACGCGCAACCGCATTCTGGGGATTGTTCAGGTTCCCCAGCAAAAGAAGAAGATAGGCGGGCAAATCGTCCTCATCGATACGCCGGGCGTACACAAGCCAGACACTTCACTCGGCCGCAAAATGATGTCGGAGGTGCGCGAAGCGCTGGAAGGCTGCGACCTGCTCTTGCTCATTGTCGATGTAACCCGCAAATTCAGCCAGGATGATCAGGCCGTTCTCGATATGGCCAAGAAATCCGGAACAGCCGTTTTCCTGCTGCTGAACAAGATCGATTTGTTACGAAATCAGAAGGACAAGTTGCTGCCCATCATCGACGGATACCGCAAGCTTCACGCTTTCAAGGAAATCATTCCGCTTTCGGCGCGAAAACCGGAAGGGTTAGATCTTCTGCTGGAAAGTGTGATCAAGATTTTGCCCGAGGGTCCAAAATATTTTCCGGAAGACCAGGTAACCGATCAACCCACGCGCTTTATGGTTGCCGAGATCATTCGCGAACAAGTCTTGGTGGAGACCAGCGAAGAAGTTCCATACGCGACCACTGTGTTAGTCGAACAGTTCGAGGAAGGCGCAAAACTCACGCGAATTGCTGCTGCGATTTACTGTGAGCGGGAAGGGCAGAAGCGGATTCTCATCGGCAAACAGGCGCAGATGTTAAAAAAAATCGGCACCGCTGCCCGGCTGCAAATCGAAAAGATGGTTGGCAGCCGTGTGTTTCTCGAGCTTTTCGTGAAAGTAAGCCCGGACTGGCGCGAGTCACACGCGTTCATCGAGGAACTGGACTGGCGACGGCAGTTGGAATTGTTAACGCATCCCGTAAAAACTTCTTGAGGCAGTGCGTAATAAAGCGACATATCTCCGATTGTCACTTTCGAGAAACTTCCTCGACCCCGCTCGGAATGGGAGGAATGTCATTGCCGGGCTCAGGTTTGGTCTGTAGAATCGCAGAGATCAAGGCTGCGACTCAGCATTGGGACGCTCTTAATTAATGTCCACCAACTCCGAGCCGACATTCGATTTCCTGGCCGATAAGTTGCTTTTCAAACTGCAGGTCACGCTGGCTGCGGACAAAGGAGCAGTGGATTCGGTTGTTCAAAGAATCATGACCTCCATTCGCGAGAAAGACTGTGCGCGGGGAAAGGAAGAAGCAATTGAATTAGCCCTTTCGGAAGCGCTCGCCAATGCTGTGGTGCACGGAGCCAAGTCTGATCCTTCAAAAATCGTCGAATGTGATGTCGCCTGCGATCAGAACCGCAGCCTGTTGATTGTGGTGCGCGATCCTGGAGACGGTTTTGATCCCGCTGCGATCCCCAGTCCGATAGTGGGGCAGAACATCTACAACGGCCACGGTCGCGGGGTTTACCTGATGACTCAGCTTATGGATGAGGTAAAGTTTCTAAAGAACGGCACTGAGATCCACATGATCAAGCGGTAAGATTTTCCAGTAACCGTGCCAGAATCCTATTCCTTGGCTGCAATGCCCAGCGTTTTCATCTTCCGGTAAAGGTGGCTGCGCTCCAGTCCCAGCACTTCCGCAGTGCGGGTAACGTTGCCATGATTCTCGTCTAGTTTTTTCAGAATATAGTCGCGCTCGTAGGCAGCGCGAGCCTGGTGCAGGGTAGAGAAGTCGCCTCCCGCGCCGCGGCGCGAGCCATCGCGATGCACCAGCGGTGGCAGGTGTTTGCGTTCGAATCGAATGGTCGTGGGATTCATGATCACGATGCGTTCGATCACATTGCGCAGTTCCCGCACGTTGCCCGGCCAGGAATAGCGCATCAGCGTGTCAATGGCATCATCGCTGATCTCGCGAAGCCGTCGCCCGTAAGTTGCCGAAAACTCCTTGAGGAAATGACGTGCCAGCAGCGGAACGTCTTCCTTGCGCTCGCGTAACGGCGGGACCGAAAAAGGGATGACGTTGAGACGGTAAAATAGATCTTCACGAAAGTTTCCTCGGGAGATTTCCTCTTCCAAATCCTTGTTGGTTGAGGCAATCACACGGGCATCGACCGTGATCGACTCGTCGCTGCCGACGGGTACAAAGCGCTGCTCGTCGAGGGTCCGCAAAACTTTCGATTGTGTCTTCAGGCTCATGTCGCCGATCTCATCGAGGAAAAGCGTGCCCCCATGAGCTTTCTGGAATGTTCCTTCCTTGTCCCCCGTGGCTCCGGGGAACGATCCTTTGCGATGACCAAACAGTTCGCTCTCGATCAGATCCTCGGGAATCGCAGCGCAGTTCACCTCGACGAACATCTCGTCCTTGCGCAAGCCCTGGGCGTGAATAGCGTGGGCCACCAATTCTTTTCCCGTTCCCGACTCGCCATAAACGAGGACGCGTCCGTTGGTGGGCGCCATAATCTGAATTTGCTGGCGTAGCGCTTTCATGGGGATGCTATCGCCCACGATCACGCTTTTCGGTATGAGTTGCTTTTTAAGCTCCCGGTTTTCCTCCCGCAATCGCTTGGCATCAATCGCATTCTTGACGAGGATGAGGGTCTTATCAATCGAGAGCGGTTTTTCCAGAAAGTCGTAGGCGCCCAGTTTTGTAGCGCGAACCGCAGTTTCAATGGTGCCGTGCCCGGAGATCATGATGACCTCAGGAGCGTTTTCCCTTTCGCGGATTTTTCCCAGGGTTTCCAGGCCATCGATCCCGGGCAGCCACACGTCCAGCAGCACCACATCGAATGCATTCTTGCTTATGATTTCCAGGCCAGCTTCGCCGCTTTCCGCCATGGCGGTTTTGAAACCCTCATCCTCCAAAACGCCCTTGAGCGACTGGCGGATCGTAGCTTCATCATCAACAATAAGGATGTTATGCATGCTGGTTGAGCGAGGGTGCGGCCACGGCGTCGGAAACAATCGGCAATTCCACCACGAATCGAGCACCGGCAGGCTTATTTTCCTCTACACGAATGGAGCCGTGGTGATCTTCAACGATGCGGTTTACGATGGCAAGGCCAAGGCCGGTGCCGCGCTTTTTGGTCGAAAAGTAGGGTAGGAACAACCGCTCTTTTAATTCCCTCGTAACCCCGTGGCCGGTATCGGCGACGGTGATCTCGACTACATCGCGGCTCGCCACCAGGGCAGTCGAAATCTGAATCTCGCGGAAGAGAGCGTCCTGCATGGCTTCCGCCGCGTTGTCAAGAAGATTGGCCAAGGCTCGCTTGATCGCCTCGGGGTCGGCCATCACATTGGGCAACTCCGGCGATAGAGACGTACGCACGCGTATGTTGTCCAGGCGCCCGTTGAACATGGCGAGCGTGCTTTCCACGATGGAGTTAATTTGCGCTGACACTGGCCGTGCGGTGGGAAATCGCGCCAAAGTGGAAAACTCGTCGACCAGGGTGCGGACCGTTTCCACGGCGCCGGCAATGGTTTCAGCACAAGTATGGATTACCTGCAGCGAAGCCGCGTCGGGACGAGAACCACGCTGCAGATGACGGCGGATGCGCTCCGCCGAAAGCGCAATAGGGGTCAGCGGATTCTTGATTTCGTGGGCTACGCGGCGTGCGACTTCTCGCCAGGCAGCCTGTTTCTGTGCCTTGAGCAACTCCGAGAGGTCTTCGAAGACGAGGACATATCCCAGCCCCTGTCCTTCGTGTTTGAGAGTAGCCACCGTAACCGCGACGTTAAGCGTGGAACGCTGCACCAGCATTTCCATCTGCGTGGTCGTGCTACCCATGCGGTCAGCTCGGCGCAGCAGCGGCTCAAGATCTCCCAAAACGTCAGCGCCGAAAACATCCCGCAGTGGCGCGCCGATCAAAACATCCGGCGTCCCAGATTCCGCGCCCGCAGGATGGAACAACCGAAGCAGAGCATGGTTTACATGGGTGATGCGTCGATCCGCATTCAGCGAGAGTACTCCGTTCGGAATGCTTTCCAGGATGGTTTCAATGTGACGACGCCGCTGTTCTAAAGCGACGTTTGCGGCACTAAGTTCATGGCTGGAGGCGTCAATCTGGCGGCGGCTGGATTCCAGTTCCTCGGCCATGCGGTTGAAGGAGTGCACCAGATCACCAATCTCATCGGCGGCACGCACCTCCACGCGATAGTCGAGCCGCCCGCGAGAAATCTCGTGCGTCGCTTCGGCCAGCGCGACCATGGGACGCGTAACCAGCTTGGAGAGAAATAAGGCGAACCAGGTGGTAGCAAAAAGTACGGTCACGGTTAGCAGCAGTAATACTTCCATGTAGGTTCGTCGAACCAGCCTGCGTTCCCGGGCAAGATCGAGATAGCGCTGCTGACTGGTTTCGACCTGTTTAACGGTTTCAGAAAATTGTTTGGGCAAGGGTATGCCCACCAGAATCAAACCATGATTACCCACCGGCGCCGCGCCCAGAATGTACTCGGTTTGCTCCCAGGTAAAAGGAGTCGGAGTCTCTGACTTCACGTGCTCCAGGGGAAGCTTGGCTTTCAGTTGAAGCCATGGAGCGGGCATGCCAAAACTGGTCTGAGCGTCACCATCAACGATCGCCAGGGCGAAGCCTCCTTGTAGCGTGGGGGCGTGACGCTGGAACGCTTTCGTCAATGCGGAAAAGTTGCCCGTGGCAAACGCAGATTGCGTCTCTGGGGTAGACGCCAGGGCTTCGGCTTCGGCTCGCGTGTTTTGTGCCGCGTAGTTCGAAAGCAGCGATGCCATGGTCGCTGTGTCCCGCCGCACTTCCTCCACTGGACTGGAGAACCATTTATCAATCGACCGGTTCATCAGCACATAGGCAAAGAAAAACATGCCGATTACCGGAAGGAACGACAGCAGTAGACTCCCCACCACCAGACGCGTGCGGAATTTCGATCCCAGAACCCCAAGTCTGCGTTCGGCAAAAAGCTTGAGCAGATTTCGCGCCAGCACGAACGTCAGCGCAACGAACAGAAGAAAAATCAATGCAGAAAGCGAAGCAAAAAAAAGTAACTGCTGGTTGGTCCCCGGATTCAGAGGCAGGTCAAAAGAGGTTAGCGAAAGCAGCACGCCAAAAAGTAGAGCAATCCCCACTGCCAGCGGGATAATGACTTTCTTCCGGCTGGAAGGTTTTTGATCCGGTCGAATTGGACTGGGAGCAGACACGTTTGCTGGTGGCCTCCAACGCTGGCCTATGATGACGGAGGCTTGTCTCGCCCATTATAAGCGGACGCTTGCTTCAAGGGGGATGTCGTCGAGCTGTCTGCCCTCCACGATGGCTCGACGCGAATTTGTTTGTACCCGGCGGGAGTCATGTAAAAAGATGTCCAGTGCAAAGGAAATGCAAGTTCGAGCCGTCCCAGTTTAGAGAACTCTAATGCGCGGAACCCGGTCGGACTGCGTGACCGTCGGGCTTACCGAAGTTCATGCCCATCTGAACGCACCAACTCCGCAAAAGCACGTCTAACGGGCATTTCACGAGGCGTAAAGGCCTTATCTGCCGCCTGTCGCGCAGTACAAGTACCGAAGTAACTTTTGAAGTAACGCTTGTGCTGTGACAATTTATGTCAACGCGATAGGCTGCAACTTCTTCCCCCGAAAAGCAGCAGTGCCGCGCGAGCAAAGCGAAGTCGACGTCATCCCTCTGCCGCTCAGATAGGAGATCGAGGTATGTCTCAACGGCTGGGTGATCTTCTGGTCAAAGAGAAGGTCATAACCCCAGAGCAGTTGGAACAAGCAACGAAGACTCAGAAGGAAACCAACGTTCGCCTGGGCGCCGCCCTGGTGAAGCTGGGATTTCTGACTGATGAAGACGTCACTAATTTCCTCTCCCGGCAGTACGGCGTTCCCGCCATCAACCTTTCGTACTTCGAAATTGATCCCGCTGTAGTCAAGCTGATTCCGTTTGAAACCGCCAAACGCTACCAGATTTTGCCGCTGAGCCGAGTCGGTGCCTCCTTGACGATCGCGATGGTGGATCCCACCAACGTGTTCGCCATGGACGATATCAAGTTCATGACCGGCTTCAATATCGAGCCGGTGGTGGCCTCGGAAAGTTCGATTCTCGAAGGTATCGATAAAGCATACGGAGCGACCAAGGAAGAGGACCTCGAGCAGGTAATGCTTTCGATGTCGGAGATGGATGAATCCGACGTCGAATTGCAGGCAGACCAGGCGGAGTTAGGACTGGCGGACTTGGAGCGGGCAGCCGATGAAGCTCCTATCGTCAAGCTCGTGAACCTGGTGTTGACCGACGCGGTCAAGCGCGGAGCTAGCGACATTCATATGGAGCCGTACGAAAGAGAATTCCGCGTGCGCTTCCGTATCGACGGTGTGCTGCAAAGCATTATGACGCCACCGCTTAAGTTGAAGGATGCCATTATCTCGCGCGTAAAGATTATGTCGAAGCTGGATATCAGCGAAAAGCGGTTGCCGCAAGACGGCCGCATCATGCTGAAGATGAACATTGGCGGACGTAAGAAGCAACTCGACTTCCGCGTCAGCACCTTGCCCACGTTGTGGGGAGAGAAAATCGTACTCCGCTTGCTCGATAAGGAAAACCTCCGCCTGGATATGACCAAGCTTGGCTTCGAGCCAGAGTCGCTGGTCAAGTTTGAGAAAGCCATTCTGAAGCCTTATGGAATGGTGCTGGTGACTGGGCCAACCGGATCAGGCAAAACCAATACTTTGTATTCGTCCATCTCGCAATTGAACAAACCCGACACCAACATTATGACGGCGGAAGATCCGGTCGAGTTCCAATTGGCAGGCGTCAACCAGGTGCAGATGAAGGAGCAGATCGGGCTGAATTTCGCCACCGCCTTGCGCGCCTTTCTGCGGCAGGACCCAAACATCATTCTGGTCGGCGAAATCCGAGACTTCGAAACCGCAGAAATCGCAATTAAAGCTGCGCTCACCGGACACCTGGTGCTCTCCACGCTGCACACCAACGGCGCGCCAGAGACGATTACACGGCTCATGAACATGGGTATTGAACCTTTCCTGGTGGCAACCTCAGTCCACCTGATCTGCGCTCAGCGACTGGTGCGCCGAATCTGCAAGGACTGTACGGAGGTGGTCGACGTCCCCCATCAAACCCTGATCGAAGAAGGGTTCAGCCCGGAGGAAGCCAAGACCGTAAAAATTCAAAAGGGAAAAGGGTGCGGAGTGTGCAACAGCACCGGCTACAAAGGCCGCTGCGGTTTGTATGAAGTCATGGAAGTGGATGATGAGATCAAGGAACTGGTTCTCGTCGGCGCATCCGCAGTCGAATTGAAAAAGAAGGCAATTGAACGCGGAATGATTACGTTGCGCCGCAGCGGGCTCATAAAAGTTGCGGCGGGCATGACCACGCTCGAGGAAGTGGCTCGCGAAACGATTCACTAGAGGCAGCAGGAAAAAGAAAGGGAATAAAAAGATGTCGCTCGCATTAAGTGATTTGTTGAAAAGAATGTTGGAGATGTCGGGAAGCGATCTTCACCTTACTACGAATTCGCCACCGCAGATCCGCGTACACGGGCACCTGGTGCCGCTGGACCTGCCGCAGATGACGCCGGCTGAAACCAAACAACTGGCATACAGCGTCATGACCGATTCGCAGAAGCATCGGTTCGAAGAAAATCTGGAGCTGGATTTTTCTTTCGGACTGAAAGGACTGGCTCGTTTCCGCGCCAACGTATTTAACCAGCGGGGCGCGACTTCGGCCGTCTTCCGTTTGATTCCCTTTGAGATCAAGTCTTTTAACCAGTTGGGACTTCCAGTCGTGGTGAGCAAGATGTGCGACAAACCTCGCGGTTTGGTGCTGGTTACGGGCCCGACGGGATCGGGCAAATCCACCACGCTCGCCGCCATGATTGACAAGATCAATACCGAGCGCCACGACCACATCCTCACCATCGAGGACCCGATCGAATTCGTACACATGAACAAGAATTGCGTAGTCAATCAGCGCGAAGTGCATGCCGACACAAAAAGCTTTACCGATGCGTTGCGAGCCGCGCTTCGTGAAGATCCCGACGTCGTTCTGATCGGTGAAATGCGCGACTTGGAGACCATCGAGTCGGCATTGCGTATCGCCGAGACCGGCCACCTCACTTTCGGCACGCTGCACACCAACTCCGCATCATCCACCATTAACCGAATTATCGATGTCTTCCCGGCGCACCAGCAGTCCCAGATTCGGGCGCAATTGTCGCTGGTGCTAGAAGGCATCATGTGCCAAAGCCTGTTGCCCAGCGCAGACGGCAAGGGCCGGGCAATGGGTATGGAGATCCTGGTGCCAAACGCAGCCGTTCGGAACCTGATTCGCGAAGACAAGATCCATCAGATTTATTCGTCCATGCAATCGGGTCAGGACAAGTTTGGTATGCAAACTTTCAATCAGGCGCTGGCCACACTTTACTTCCAGAAGCAGATCACGCTTGAAGTGGCAATGGCCCGCTCCAGCAACATGGACGAGTTGCAAGAGATGATCAACCGGGGCGCTGGACTGGTGAATCGAAATCAGTCCCCCACCGCGGTCAAGGGCGCGGCAACGGGAAAGCGCTAAACAAATTTCGCAGCGGTACGAAGTGGTCATCCGGAGCGCGAACGAGCAGGCGCACTGGAAGGAATGTCAGAGAAGCAAGGAGAGGTCACCATGCCAGTTTTTACATTTTCTGGGAAGAGCGAGAGCGGCGAGAAAGTCAGCGGCGAGAGAGTTGCGCCCAATAAACAAGCATTGGCCGCTCAACTACGCAAGGAGCGGGTCAACGCCGCAGCCATTCGGGAAAAGGGCAAAGAGTTTGTCATGCCCACCTTCGGCTCCGGCAAGGTCAAGACCAAGGAGATTGCTATCTTCTTCCGCCAGTTCTCAGTCATGATCGATGCCGGTTTGCCCCTGGTGCAGTGTCTGGAAATCCTGGCGGCCAACCAGGAGAACCAGGCATTCCAAAAGACGCTCACCGGCGTGCGCACCACGGTGGAAGGCGGCTCGACCCTGGCCAATGCCATGCGTCAGTATCCCAAGATCTTCGACGACCTCTCCACCAATATGATCGAGGCTGGCGAGACCGGCGGTATTCTCGACATCATTCTGCAGCGCCTGGCGCAGTACGTCGAAAAGGCGGTGAAACTGAAAGGGGCAGTGAAATCCGCCCTGATCTACCCCGTGTCGGTCATCAGCATGGCAGTGCTGATCGTGGCTGCGCTACTGAAGTGGGTGGTTCCCATCTTCGCCAACCTGTTCGCTGGATTAGGCGTGGCTCTGCCATTGCCGACCCGCGTCGTGGTAGGGCTAAGCGCCTTCGTGGGCCAGTTCTGGTGGTTCTTCATCGTTGGCATCGGCGCCATGGTTTTTGCCGTCAGACAGATCCGCAAAAACCCCAAAGGCCGGTACTACCTGGACTATGCCATGCTGAAGATGCCCATCATTGGCCTGTTGCTGCGCAAGATTGCCGTGGCGCGCTTCACCCGGACGCTGGGTACACTCATCACCTCTGGCGTACCCATTCTGGAGGGCCTGAGCATCACCGCCAGAACCTCGGGAAACGCCGTCCTCGAAGAGGCATTGATGAAGGTGCGCAAGGCCATTGAAGAGGGCCGCACCATCGTTGATCCGCTGCGCGAATCCGGAGTCTTTCCCAGCATGGTGACGCAAATGATCGGCGTGGGAGAAGCTACCGGCGCCATGGATGCGATGCTGCAAAAGATCGCCGACTTCTACGAAGACGAAGTCGATACCGCGACCAAAGACATGCTGGCCATGCTGGAACCGGTCTTGATCGCCTTCCTGGGTGTTGCGGTCGGCGGCATTGTTATTTCGCTGTATATGCCGCTGTTCTCGCTGATCGCCAAGATGGCCGGCTAACGAAAAATTCTGGGCGGGGTCCTGGGCTGGACAACCACCAGCCAGCCAGTGGGCTCCGCTCGGCGGAGAAGCGCTCTACCAGGGGAAATTGGGTTAGGCATGCAATCCATGTTCGATGAGCGGCTGTGGCTGGCTTGGCTGGTCAAGGTTCGCATCCTGATCCTCACACTGCTCCTCGGAATCGAGCTGGCCATCTCGCGGCTCATTCCCTCTCCGTTGCCGCTGCGGCTGTTCGTTAATATCATCCTGCTGTGGTACGCGATCTCGATCTTTTACGTTTTGCTGCTATCGTTTTGGCGGGAGTACCGCGTCCAGGCGGTGCTGCAGGTGCTTACCGATCTTGCCTTCGTCAGCCTGGTCGTCTACGCCACGGGAGGCGTCGACAGCTCGCTCAATTTTCTTTATCCGCTGGTTATCATCGTGGCGTGCATTCTGTTGCCGCGAGTCTGGGCTTATCTCACGGCCGCGTTTGCCTTCATTTTATATGGAACGGTTCTGGAGTTGACTTACTTCGCGATCATTCGTTCGTACTCCACCACCCATCCGGAACTGAAGGCACTGCAAGCCATCATCTTCGTCAACTTGTTCGGCTACATGGCAGTCTCTTACCTCGCCGGGTTGCTGGCAAACAAGTTGCGGCAGGTAGACGTAAAGCTAAAGGACACCAGCGGCGCGCTGGAGAATCTGCAGGCCCTGCACGAAAACATCATCCAGTCCATTACTGGAGGGTTGATCACCACCGGGTTCGACGGACACATTACGCTGGTCAATACCGCGGCCCAGAAGCTATTAGAGCGGTCGGAAGAGGATTTGCTGGGACAGCCGGTCGGTCAGCTTTTTCTGGATCCTCTGCCGCAAGTTGACTCTGAACCAGCGCACGGTGAAGTCCGATGTGTAGCGCCCAACGGCTATCGTAAGACTTTTCGCGTGCTGGTTTCGGCGCTGGCGGTGCCGGAGCGGGGCACGCTGGGTTTCGTATACACCTTCGATGATCTGACCGAAATCCGGCGACTGGAGCGCGAAGTCCGCATGCAGGACCGTCTGGCCGCTGTGGGTCGGCTGGCGGCAGCGATCGCACATGAAATCCGCAACCCGCTGACCTCGATTGCGGGATCTGTAAGCATGCTGTCGGGAATCCCCGACTTGGGCGATGAACATCGGCAGCTGCTGCAAATTGTCACCAGGGAGTCGGAACGCCTCAACGGCATCATCACTGATTTTCTGGCTTATTCGCGGGGCCGCCAGTACCGCTTCGCAAAGGTAGATTTACTCCCGCTTCTTGAAGACACACTTACGCTGCTCGAACATCGCCTGGCGGCGCAAAATGCGGGCATCCGGGTCGAACGAAAATACAGCGTGAAAGAAGCATGGACTTCGGCCGATGGAGACAAGCTAAAACAAGTTTTCTGGAATTTCTGCGAAAACGCTGTGCGCGCGATGGCCACGGGAGGCACGCTCACAGTTTCGCTCGAATCTTCCGGAGAAGACTGGCAGATCAATTTTGCCGATAACGGTCCAGGGATGAGTCAGCAGCTCATCGAAAAAGTTTTCGAGCCATTCCAGTCGCAGTTCGAAGGCGGCACCGGCCTCGGTCTAGCCATCGTGTACCAGATTGTTCAGGCGCATGAAGGCAAGGTTTGGGCTCGCTCGAAGCTGGGGCAGGGCAGCGTGTTTGTGCTACGCTTACGCCGCTTCGCGGTAGCAGAAACGCTGGCTTCTCCACCCGCAGGTTCCACGGATCAAACGCAATCACGTTTGCTCGATGGAATCAATGTCGCGGCCGTGGTGGCAGGAGGCGCGCGTGGGTAACATTCTGGTTTGCGACGACGAGCGCTCCATCTGCGAAATGCTCGACATTGCCCTGCGCCGCGAGGGCCACAAAGTAGAAACTGCAAACTCCGGCGAGGCCGCCAAAAGAAAACTTGACGGCGCTTTGTACGATGTCATCGTGACCGACATCAAGATGCCGAATATCGACGGGATCGAGGTGCTGCGCCATGCTCACCAGATTTCTCCAGATTCAGCGGTCATTCTGATCACCGCGGTCGATGATTATGAGGCAGCCGTCCAAGCCGTCAAAGCCGGCGGCGCCACTGATTACATCCGCAAGTCCCCTGGCCTAGTCGATGAAATCAAGCTGG